>JBGAOA010000015.1:0-65647 GCA_044222065.1 Candidatus Eiseniibacteriota bacterium | reverse complement strand
GCGAGCCGCATGTTCAAGGAGCTCCTCGCCGCGCTCGCCGAGGGTCACGCGCTGACGCGCGCGGCGATCGCCGCCGATCGTGCGGCGAACGCCCCGGACGGCGATGCGCTCGCGCGCTTCGCCGACGGGCTCGAGCGCTTCGCGTTCCGGGACGCGCTCGGGCGCGAACTCGAAGCGCGCGGCGAGTCGCTCGCCGCGCTGATTCGCTCGGGCGACTTCCGCCCCGCCGTCCGCGCGCTGCTCGAAGCCGGCGGACTCGACTTCGGAGAGCGTCCGAAGGGCCTGCTGCCGTTCCACCGCGTGGACGGCGAGGTGCGCACCGCGTTCGAAGAGCACCTGCGCGAGGCGGCATGGCTGTCGCGCGACCACCACGGACGCTGCCGGCTGCACTTCACCGTTTCGCCCGCCCACCGCGCGGGCTTCGAGGCGGAACTCGCCGCGGTGCGCGCGCGGCTCGAGCCGAAGCTCGGCGTACGCTTCGACGTCGCGTTCTCGGAACAGAAGCCCTCGACCGACACGCTCGCCGCGACGCTCGAGGGCGAGCCGTTCCGGGACGACTCCGGACGGCTGCTGTTCCGGCCCGCGGGGCACGGCGCGCTGATCGAGAACCTCGCGGACCTCGGCGCGGACCTCGTGTTCGTGAAGAACGTGGACAACGTCGCCGTCGAGCGGCTCGCGCCCGAGACGCTGCGCTGGGCGCGCGCGCTCGTCGGCGAGACGGCGGCGCTGTCGGACGCGGCGCGCGCGGCCGTGCTCGCGCTCGAGCGCGGCGACGACGCGGCGCGCGCGCCCGCGCGGGCCCTCGCCGCGCGCTTCGGCCGCGCCCCCTCGCCGGGCCTCGATCCGGTCCCGGAGCGCGCCGCGCTCGCGGCGGCGCTCGACCGCCCGCTGCGCGTGTGCGCGATGGTGCCGAACACGGGCGAACCCGGAGGCGGGCCGTTCTGGGTCGAGGACGAGGGCGGCGCGCGGCTCCAGATCGTCGAGAGCGCCGAGGTCGATCCCGAGGACGCCGCCGCCCGGGCGCTGTTCCGCCGCGGCACGCACTTCAACCCCGTGTTCTTCGCCGCGGCGCTGCGCGACGCGCACGGCGCGCCGCACGACCTCGCGCGCTTCGTCGATCCCGCCGCGGCGATCTTCACGCGCAAGTCGCACGGCGGGCGCGAGCTGCTCGCGATGGAGCGCCCGGGGCTCTGGAACGGCGCGATGCGCGGCTGGAACACCGTGTTCGTCGAGGCGCCGCTCGCGATCTTCAATCCGGTGAAGACGGTGCTCGACCTGCTCCGGCCCGAGCACCAGGGCTGACGCGGCGCGCCGCCGCGCCGCGCCGACGAAGGACTCATGCGAGAGACGATGGGCACCGATCCGGCCGAGACGCCGCGCGGCACGCCGCTCGAGAACGCGCTCGGCGTCGTGCTCGGGGCGCTCGCGTTCGCCGCGCTCGCGTGCGCCGTCGCGGTCGTCGCGCTGCGCGCCGGCCATCCGTTCGAGCTCGAGTGGATGGAGGGCTGGTGCCTCGACCAGGTCGCGCGCGTGCGATCCGGACTCCCGGAGTACGCGGCGCCGTCGCTCGAGTTCGCGGCCCTGAACTACCCGCCGCTGTACTTCCGGATCGCGGCCGCGTTCGCAGGCGTCTTCGGCGACGGCCTGCCGGCGCTGCGCGTCGTGTCGTGGCTCGCCTCGCTCGGCACGCTCGCGCTCGTGGCCCTGCTCGCGCGCCGCGAGACCGGACGTTCCCGCGCGGCGCTCGTGGCCGCGGGGCTGCTGGCCGCGACGGCCCCGTGGCACGGCCACTGGTTCGACATCGGCCGCCCCGACGCGCTGTACGCGTTCCTGCTGCTCGCGAGCGTCGCGCTGCTGCGCGCGCCGCTGCCGCCGCTCGCGGGCGGAGTCGCGGCCGGACTCGTGGCCGCCTCCGCGTTCTTCACGAAGCAGTCCGCGATCGTCGCGCTCGCGCCGCTCTTCCTGTGGCTCGCGTTCACGGACCGCCGCCGCGCGCTCGGCTTCGCGCTCGGGTTCGCGCCCGCGGCGCTCGTGGTGTCGGCCGCGCTCGATCGCGCGACGGGCGGATGGCACCGCTTCTACGTCTACACGGTCGCCGCCTCGCACCACCCGATGCGCGCGCTCGCGCCGGCGGTGCTGCATCGCGACGTGTTCCCGATCCTGCCCGCGCTCTTCGTGCTCGCGCTCGGCGGGGCGCTCGCCGCGCTGCGCTCGGGGACCGGCGGCGAGCGGCGCGGCGGGCCGAGGCGGACGGCGCTCGGCTTCTGGACCGCGGCGCTCGCGGGGCCGCTCGCGAGCGGGCTCTGGCTGCGCCTCTACCCGGGCGGCTGGAACAACGTGCTGCTCTCGGCCGCGCCGTTCCTCGCGCTCGGAGCGACGCTCGGGCGCGAGGCGATCGTGAACGCCGACGCGGGCGCACCGCGTCGGCTGCTCTCGCTCGCGGGCGGCGCGGCGCTCGCCGTGCAGTTCGCGCTCTTCGCCTACGACCCGCGCCCGCACGTGCCGACCGCCGCCGACCGCGCCGCGGGCGAACGCGTCGTCGCGGCGATCGCCGCGATCCCGGGCGACGTGTACGTGACGGCGCATCCCTGGCTCGCGCGCCGCGCCGGCAAACCGCCCCGCCTGCACGAAATGGCGCTGCACGACCTGCGCGACTGCCGCGACCCGGTCGCGCGCCGCTTCGTCGTCGACGTCGAGCGCGCGCTCGCGTCCGACCGCTTCTCCGCCGTGGTGCTCGACCACTCCGAGGATTACGAGTGGCTGTACGACCGCGTGCGGCGGTTCTATCCGCACGCGAGCGGCCTGCCGCTCGCGACCGACGAGTTCTGGACCGTCGCGGGCGCGCGCACGCGCCCGGAGCGCGTGCAGCGGCCGTGACGCGCGCGGCTCAGCGCTCTTCGCGCAGCGCGCGACGGATGCAGGCGACCGCGGTCGCGGCCTGGCCGATCGCGACGCCGACGCTCGGCAGCAACGGCCGGGTGACGTCGCCCGCGGCCCACACCGAGGCCGCCGACGTCGCGCCGGTCGCGTCCGTGAGCAGGTAACCTTCGGCGTCGGCCTCGATCGGCCCGCGGCACCACTCCGTGTTCGGCACCGCGCCGACCTTCACGACGACGGCCTCCAGTTCCTGCTCGAGCGTCCCGAACGGCCCCGCGATGCGCACGCCGCGCACGGCGTCGTCGCCGAGGATCGCGAGCACGCGCGACTGTTCGCGCACCTCGATGCGCCGCTCGCCCGCGACGCGCCGCTGGAACTCGCGCCGCGCGCGCGGATGTTCGCGCACGAACAGCGCCACCGCGCAGCCTGCGTCCGCGAGCTTCAGCGCGTTCTCGTACGCGGCGTCGCCTCCGCCCACGACGGCGACGCGCTTGCCGGCGAGCGCGGCGCGGTCGCGCGTCGCCGAGAACGAAACGCCGTGCCCCTCGAACTCGCGCTCGCCCGGCACCCCGAGCCGGCGGCGGCGCGCGCCGCTCGCGACGAGCACGGCCTCGGCCTCCCAGCGTTCCCCGCTCGCGAGCCGGACCGCGGGCCGACCGTCCGACTCGGCCGGCTCGAAGCCGACCGCGACGCAGTCGTAGCGCGCGTCCACGCCGCCCTCGGCGAGCTGGCGCGCCATCCGGCGCGAGAGCTCGGGCCCGTCGCCGTCGAGCCACGCCGGGACTTCGGCGGGATGGAAGTGCACGTGATGGAGCTGGCCGCCGGGCGAGGCGTCGCCCTCGATGACCCGGCACGCGAGGCCGAACGTGCGCGCCCACAGCGCGGCCGAGACGCCGGCGGGCCCGGCGCCGACGACGAGCAGCTCGAGCGCGCTCACGGCGCCGTCGCGACCACGGCCGCGACCTCCCAGAACGTCTTCGGTTCGAGCGGCGCGAGCCCGTGACGCGCGGCGAGCCGCGCGAGGCACGCGCGCCGCTCCGGCCCGAAGTCCGCCGAACTGTTGCCCGACTCGCGCAGCCGCACTTCCGCACCGATGCCCGGCACGCGGCGCGGCACGCTCGTGCGCGCGGCGCGCAGCAGCAGGTCCCAGTCCTCGGAATAGCGGAATCCGGGATCGAAGCCGCCGAGCGCCTCGAAGAACTCGCGCCGGATCGCGAGCGCGCTCGGCGCGACGAACGCGTCGCTGCGCATCAACACGTCGTCCCACTCGCGCGCGATCGTGCGCGTCTCGATCGTCGTGCGCGCGCCGCCGGCGTCCACGCGCTCGCGCACGATCTCGACGTCGGCGAACGCGATGCGCACGTCCGGATCGGCGAACGCGCGCGCGAGCCGTTCGAGGTGGCCCTCGCGCCAGCGGTCGTCGTCGTCGAGGAACGCGAGCACGTCGCCGCGCGCTCCGGCCGCCGCCGCGTTGCGCGTCGCGCCCGCCTGCCCGGTGCGCGCGGGAACGACCGTGATCTCGAGCCCGGGAAGGTCGGCGAGGACGTCGAGCGGCGGCACGTCGCCGTCGTCGCCGATGCGCACTTCGAGCGGCGCACGCGACTGCGCGGCGACCGAGGCGAGCGCGTCGCGCAGCAGCGCGGGACGGTCGCGCGTCGCGACGAGGGCGGTGAGGGTGGGCGCGGCGGGCACGCGCGCGGCTCCGCGGCGGACGGTCCGGCTAGCCGGCGGACCGCGCGGCGAGCGCGGCCTGCCAGCGCGGCTCCGCGAGCGCGCCGCGCACGAGCCGGGTCTCGATCACGCCCGGGCTCTTCACGCCGCGCATCTCCATGCAGAGGTGGCGGGCTTCGAGCACGACCGCGACGCCGCGCGGCCGCGCGAGCCGCTCGAGGTGGTCCGCGATCTCGACGCCGAGCCGCTCCTGCAGCTGCGGACGACGCGCGTAGTGGACGAGCAGCCGCGGCAGCGCGCTGATGCCGAGCAGCGATTCGCCGGGCAGGTAGGCGATCGTCGCGTGCCCGAAGAACGGCGCGAAGTGGTGCACGCACGTGGAGTGGAACGGCAGGCCGCGCGCGATCACGAGCGAATCGGCCGCGGCGCCGGCGGGCATCGCCACGAGATCCGGCGCCGGATCGGCGGCGAGCCCTGCGAACGCCTCGGCGTACAGGCTCGCGACGCGCGCGGGCGTGCCCTCGAGTTCGGCGTCGGCGGCGGGATCGAGGCCCAGCGCGCGGATCAGGTCCGCGACCGCGCGGGCCGCCGCTTCACGATCGGGACCGGGACGTCCGACGCCCACGCGCACCTCCGGAAACGAGGAAGGGCCGGCAGGTGCCGGCCCCTCGAAGATGGAGCGGAAGACGGGATTTGAACCCGCGACATCCACCTTGGCAAGGTGGCGCTCTACCGGTCTGAGCTACTTCCGCACGAGTGAAGCGGCGGCGAATCTAGCGGGGGCTCGCGGGCGCCGTCAAGGCCGCCGGGCGCGCGGCGTCAGTACGGAAGCGCCACTTTGAACGCGGCCGAGACCCCGATTCCGGACCAGTCCACCGAGTACTTCGTGCCATCGGCGTTGTACACGATCAGGTCCCGGTCCGTCGTCACCTGCGCGACGCGCGCGGAGCGCACGGCGCCGGCGAACTCGAGCGCATAGCGATCGCCCCACCAGTTCGTGAGACGCACCACCCCCGCCGCCAGCGGTCCGTTTCCGTGCGCGTCGATCGAACCCGAACCGAGCGCGGCGATCGCAATGCCGACCTTGCCTGCGAGCGACACGAGCCCGGCCTCGCCGCCGAGCGACAGATCGAGCGATTCGCCGAGCGGGACCTGGAACTCCGCCCCCGCGATGAACGCATTGCCCGCGAAGTTGTACTCGATACGGTCTCCGCCGATCGAGACTTCGGACCAGGCCGGGAAGCGCTGGTAGGCGAACCGCACGCCGAGGTGGTTCGGGAAGTCCATGCCGGCGGCGAGCGCGAGACCGGCCGCGCCTTCGATCCGATCCATCTTCGGATCGTCCGGCAGGAGCGACGCGTTGAACGAGTCGATGTCGCGGTTCACGTCGCCCATGTCGTAGCGGGCGTACGTCGCGGCGGCCGAGAGCCACGGGCGCAGCGCGTAGGCGGCGGCGTCCGAGGCGCGCGGAACCGCGAGCGCGATCAGGGCGAGTGCGAGAGATGCGAAGAGGGGGCGGGTCATCGTGCGGGCGCTTCCGGAGCGAGGGCGAAACGTTAGCACACGCACCGCGCGGGGGGCCGCGCTGGCCGGGCGCTCGGCCGCCGGTGTATCACTCCCGTCCATGGCGCTCGTCGTCCAGAAGTACGGCGGAACCTCGGTGGACGGACCCGACCGCATCCGCGCGGTCGCGCGCCGCGTCGCGGACGCGCGCGCGGCCGGGCACGACACGGTCGTCGTGGTGTCGGCGATGGGGCACTCGACGGACGAGCTGCTCGCGCTCGCGAAGCGCGTTTCGCCGAACCCGAGCCGGCGCGAACTCGACATGCTGCTCACGACCGGCGAGCGCGTCTCGATGGCGCTGCTCGCGATGGCGCTGCACGACCTCGGTGTGGACGCGATCTCGTTCACGGGCTCCCAGAGCGGCGTGCTGACCGACGGCGCGCACGGCGCGGCGCGCATCACGGGCGTGCGCCCGGACCGCATCCGCACCGAGCTCGACCGCGGCCGCGTCGTGATCGTGGCGGGCTTCCAGGGCGTGAATCCGGAGACGAAGGAGATCACGACGCTCGGCCGCGGCGGCTCGGACACGACCGCGGTCGCGCTCGCGGCCGCGCTCGGCCCCGACGGGGCGGGGCGCTGCGAGATCTACACCGACGTGAGCGGCGTCTACTCCGCCGACCCGCGCGTCGTGCCGCAGGCGCGGGTCGTGCCGCGATTGTCGTACCGCGCGTGCAGCACGCTCGCGCACCTCGGCGGGCGCGTGCTGCACGCCCGCTGCGTGGACCTCGCGGCGCGCCATCGCGTGCCGCTCACCGTGCGCTCGTCGTTCGACGAGACGCCGGGCACCGTCATCGTGGAGGACGACATGGAAGGACCGCGCGTGGACGCGGTGACGCACCGCACCGGAGTCTCCATCGTCATCGCCGAGGGCAACGCCGGCGCGCGCGGGGAGGCGCGCGGCATCGTGGACGCGGTCGCCGAGGCCTTCCCCGAGGCGGTGCTCGTCGCGCACGAACAGGCGGGCGAGGCCCACGGCGTGCTCGTGTGGACCGCCTCGGCCGAGGACGCGCGCGCGCTCGGCGAGCGCTTCAAGGAGCTGCGCGGTCCGGGCGGCGAGTGGAAGCTCCAGGCGCTCGACGGCGTCGCGTTCGTGTCGGTCGTCGGACTCGGGCTCTCGGCGCGCGACGCGGGCGCGGCCGAGGCGGCGCTCGAGCGCGCCGGCGTGCCGATGCTCGCGCTGCGCACCTCCCCCACGGCGCTCGAATTCCGCGTCCCGGAGGAGCGGGCCGAAGCGGCGGTCCGCGCGCTGCACGCGAAGTTCCTCGAGTAACGAAGTTCGGCGTTGAGCGACCGGCGCCCCGGGCGTAACGTCGGGGCGGTCCCCTGGCCGCTGGAGACATCGGTGTCATGAGAGCCCTTTCCGCCGCGCTCGCTCTCGCCTGCCTCGCCTGCCTGATCGCGAGCGCGTTCTTCTACACTCGGGCCGTCGAGCGAAATCTTTCGCTGCGACAGCTCCTCCGCACCGCGCTCGAACCCTCGCCCGGCCCGGCGCGCGAAGACACCGTGCTCGCGCTCGCGCGCGCGATCTACGGCCGCACGAACGACGTGATCGACCCGGGCTCGCTCGACTGGTACGAACGCCTCGAGAGCCGCTCGTTCTTCAACGTCTCGACGGCCGTGAGCCTGCGCCACCGCGGACACAGCGTTCCCGGAGGGATCAGCCTCGGGCCCTGCGGAACGATGTCGCGCGTGCTCGTGAACGCGCTCTGGGAACTCGGCATCCCGGCCCGCAAGCTCTACCTGTTCGGCGCCCCGGGCGCGCCGATCCGGCGTCACGTGCTCGTCGAATTCCGCGACGGCGACCGCTGGGCGGTCGTGTCGCCCTCGGACAGCGCCTTCGCGTGGCGCGAGCCGGGCGGCCGGATCGCCACGGCGCGCGAGATCGCGAACGACTCGCTCGTGTTCGCGCAGGTGTTCGAAACGCATCGCGGCTACCCGATCACTTTCGAACGCCGCGCCCGCATCCGCTGGGACAAGCTGCCCGCTCCGATCGTGAGCGCCTTCCGTCGGGTGCTCGGCCCCGAGGCCTTCCGCCGCGCTCAGACCCCTCGGCTCTACGATCGGCCGCGCCTGCTCTTCCTGTGGATCTCGCTCGGGCTCGCGACGGCTTCCGCGGCGGGGCTCGTGGCCTGCCTGCGCGGACTCGCCCGCAACCGCTCGCGACGGCATTGGCCACCGGGCCGCCGGGGCCCTGGCCGGGTCCGCGTTCCGTACGCGATTCCTTGATTCGGCGCCGAATTCGTCCGAGTATTCCGCACGTACCCGACCGGGTCGCTCGTCGACAGACGTCGTCCCTTGCCCTGGGACACGAGGCCCGTATGCGAACTCCGCTCCGTCTCGCCGCCGCGTTCGCGGCGGCCGTCCTGCTGTGTTGCGCGCCCGAAGCGCGCGCGCTCGGCTCGCCCCCCGACTCGCTGCCCTCGCCCGTTCCGCCGGACAGCGGCGCCTTCCAGATCCGCTGGCACGCGCATCCGGTCCGCGGTTGCGCGCCCGACTCGGTGCGACTCGAATTCCGCTGGTGCGAGTCGTGCGTCCACGTCGTCTCGATCTCGAAGCTCGGCGACGGCGGCGCACGCGTCGTGTTCGAGCCGCTCGCCGTGACGGGCTGCGCGAACGCGTGCTTCGAATCGCACCGCGCGCTCACCTACGGCGAATTCGACGCCGGATTCGTCCAGCTCGGCATCGACCTCGTGGCCCGGCTCCCGGGCGGCGGCGAACAGACGACCCGCGTCTACGCGGGAACCGTCATCCCCGCCCGCTGCGGTGACGATTCGCTGCCGCCGATGCCGTTCATCCACTCCATCGCGGTCGAAACGCGCGACGGCCGCGTCCCGTGCCCGAGCGACTCGCCGGTGGTCGTGATCGACGGCGTGTTCCCGAGCGATTGTTACCGCTTCGCGCGGCTCGCGCTCGAACCGGTCTACTGCATCACGTGGCCTTGCCCGCCGCCGGTGCTCCACATGGTCGTCGACGACGGCGGCTGCCTCGGGCGGCCGTGCGTGCAGGAGCCGGTCTCGTTCGTGAAGAAGCTCGTGATGCCGCCGCTTCCGAGCGGGAGCTACGTGCTCGGCGCGACGATGGCGGTCGTGTCCTGTCCGCCGGACTCGACGCCGATCCCGCCGCAGTACTTCGCCGCGACCGCGTTTTCGGTGGCGAGCGACAGCGCGTGCGGACCGCCGCCTCCGGGCGAGTCGTGCCTGTCGCCGAACTGGCACCTCCTCGGGCCGCCTGCGTGCGACGCGACGGTGTCGCCCGAGCAGCCGGCGGAGCTCACGCTGCGAATTCGTTCCGACGCGGCGATCGCAGGGCTCCAGGGACGGCTGCGGCTCTCGAGCGACGCGCTGCGGATCGCGGCGCTCGCGACGACTCCGGCCACCGCCGGCTGGACGCTGACGTGGAACGTCGTGGAGGACGGCGCCGAGTTCGTGATGTTCTCCGCGGACGGCACGCCCGCCGGAAGCGGACCGCGGCGGCCTGCGGCGTCGGTCGCGAACGACTCGATGCCTCCGAATCCGTTCCCGGCGGCGGGGCTGCCGTTCCTGGACGTCACGGTGACGATCGCGCCCGGCGCGACCGCGCCGGACGTCACGCGGCTCCACGCGACCGAGCTGCTCGGCGCCGACACGCTGAGCCGCGCGGTCCCGCAGTGCCCCGAGATCGCCGCCGTCGTGCCGCTGCCCTCCGTCGCGCGCATCTGCGCCGACCGGCCGTGCGACGCGAACGGCGACGGCCGGAGCGACGTGCGGGACCTCGTCACGATGATCCGCTGCCTGCACCGCCAGTGCCCCGACTCGCTGCGCTACGACTGCGACGACGACAGCACGTTCGCGCTCGACGACGTGATGTGCTGCGCGCGCCGCATCCTGCGCCGCGCTCCGGGCGACACGACGCACGGACGCCCGGCGCCCGAGGTGGCGATCGAACTCGGTGCGCTCGAACGCGACGGCGCGGACTGGGTGCTGCCCGTGACGTTCCGCGGCGGCATCGGGCTCGGCGCGGCGCGACTCGATCTCTCGCTGCCGCTCGACCGCTTCGACGTGATCGGCACCGAGGTCGGCGAGTCGGGCTGGATGTCGCTGCACGAAACGGGCTCGAACGCGCTCGCGCTGGGACTGCTCGCGGTGGACGACTTCTCGACCGTCCGGCCCGGGAGCCCCGACGTCCACGCGCGCGTCCGGCTCGCGCTCCGGTCGGGCCAGACCGCGGGCGGCTCGTTCGGCGTCACGGGCGGCGAGTTCACGGACGCGAACGGCGTCGCGCTCGAAGTCGAACTGCCGGCGCCGCTGATGCCGCCGTTCCCCTCGATCTCGCCGGCGGTGCCGAATCCGTTCGCGAGTTCGACGTCGTTCTCGCTCGAGCTCGCCGAGGCGGCCTCGGTCGACGTCTCGGTCCACGACTTGAGCGGCCGCCGCATTACGACGCTGGCGCACGGAGCGTTCGCCGCCGGGCGCCACACCTTCCGCTGGGACGGTCGTGGCGCGGCGGGGCAGGTCGCGGACGGCCTCTACTTCGTGCGCGCGTCGGTGAACGGACGCGTGTTCTCGAACAAGGTCGCGATGCTGCGCTCGCGCTGACGCCTCCCCTCACGCCGCGGGGCGCCTCTCCGGAGGCGCCCCGCGCGCGTTTCGCAACGCGGCCGGAGCGCGTCGTGCCGTCTGCGCGCGCGCCCGCGTCCGGCGCGGCTTCCCGGGCCCTCGGTCGTTGACGCCCCGGGCACGAGCCCGTAGAGTTTTCCGCACTTTTCCCGCCGACTCCCCCACGCCGCGCGAAGGAGAGCATGGTCTCCCCGGGCTCGACCGCCGTTCGTCCGTTCGCCCCTGTCGCCGCCGCCGAAACGCCTTTCTTTTTCGAGGCTTCGGGCCGTCCGCTGTACGCCGTCCACCACGCCGCGAAGCGTCCATCGGCGCGCGTGCTCGTGTGCGTGCACAGCGCGGGCGTCGAACAGATGACGCTGTACGGCATCGAGGTCGTGACCGCGCGGCTCGCGGCGCAGGCCGGCGTGCCCGTGCTGCGCTACCACGCCCGCGGGCACGGCGACTCGGCCGGTGATTTCGCCGACGTGACGTTCGAGGGCCTGGTCGAGGACGCGCTGTCCGCAGCCGACGAAGCGCGGAAGAGGAGCGGCGCGAGCGAGGTCGTGTGGCTCGGAGCGCGGCTCGGCGCGCTCGTCGCCGCCGAAGCGGCCCGGCGCCGCGGCGACCGCACCGGACTCGCGCTGTGGGAACCCGTGCACCGGCCGGTGGACTACTTCCGCGGCCAGTTGCGCGGCCTCCTGTACTCGCAGGTCGCGGCGGGCAAGAAGCCGGAGGCGACGGTCGAGGAGCTGCTCGAGCGCGTCGAACGCGACGGCGCGACGGACGTGCACGGCTACGCGCTCCACCGCACGCTCGTGCGCAGCTTCGAGGCGGTCGAGCTGTCGCGCCTGCTCGAGTCGTGGCGCGGCGCGACGCTGCTCGCGCAGATCCAGTCGCGCGCGAAGCTCTCGCCGCCGAACGCGACGCTCGCGGCGCTCCTGGAATCGCGCAGCCTGCCGATCCGCACGCTCATCGTCGGCGAGGAGCCGGGCTGGCACTTCATCTCGAATCCCGCGTGGGAGAGCGACGCGCTCGCGCGCGGCACCGTGGAGTGGCTCCGTGGACTGGCGTGAGTCGGCGGCGCAGCTCGAGCGCGCGCGCGCCGAGGAGGCCGTCACGATCCCGGCCGAGCACGGCCGGCTGTTCGCGATCTACACGCCGCCCGCCCCGGGCGCTCCCCCGGCGGGACGCTGCGTCGTGCTGTTCACGCGCCCGCGCGGCCACCGCAACCGCATGATGGTCGAGCTCGCGCGCGAACTCGCGGTGCGCGGCTTCTCGGCGCTGCGCTTCGACTACCACGGCTGCGGCGACAGCGAGGGCACGCGCTCGTTCCTGAATCCGAACCGGCCCTACCTCGACGACACGATCGCCGTGATGCGCTGGCTGCGGAAGGAACGTCACGAACAGCGCTTCGTGCTCGTCGGCTCGTGCTTCGACGCGCGCACCGCGCTGTCGGGCTTCATGGAGTCGCCGTCCGCGATCGACGGCATCGTGTTCATGGCCGCGCCGGTCATGGAGCTGCACACGATGGTCGCCGCGCACGCCGACGAGAAGGACTTCGGCCACCTGTTCCGCGCGCTGCGCAACCCGGACAACTGGAAGTCGCTCGGCAGCGCGGAGCGCTGGCGCCACATGGCGATCGTGCTGTCGCGCGTGACGCGCCGCGCGCTCGGCGGGCGCGCGGCCTCGGAGGAGCGCAACGACACGCCGCTCGCCGACAGCTTCGTGATGCACTTCCGCGCGCTCGTCCGCTCGGACGCCCGCGCGCTGTTCCTCTACGGCGAGTCGGACCAGGAGACCGCGACGTTCAAGGTCGCGCTCGACACCGTGTTCGCCCGCATCCCGCCGTCCACCGCCGCGCGCTTCGACGTCGAAGTGTGGCCCGGCGAAGTGCACGGCTTCCTGACGCTCGACGTGCAGCGCCGCGTGCTGGCGCGCACGCTCGAGTGGATCCGTACGTTCCATCCCCAATCCCGCGCGGCCGCATCGAACGGCCACGGGGCGGAGGCGCCGTGGACTTCGCGTTGAGCGACGAGCAGCGGGAGCTGTACCGGACGGTGCGTGAGTTCGCGAAGGAGCGGCTCAACGACGGGCTCGAGGCGCGCGACCACGAAGGCGCGTTTCCGCGCGACTGCTGGAACGCGTGCGCCGAGTTCGGCGTCCTCGGACTGCCGGTGCCGGCCGAGTACGGCGGCCAGGGCCTCGACCTGCTCACGACGACGATCGCGATGGAGGCGCTCGGCTGCGGCTGCCGCGACAACGGCCTCGTGTTCAGCCTCAACGCGCAGATGTGGGCCGTGCAGATGCCGCTCGTCCACTACGGCAGCGAGGCGCAGAAGCGCGAGTGGCTGCCGAAGCTCGTCTCGGGCGCCGCGATCGGCGCGCACGCGATCACGGAGCCCGGCGCGGGCAGCGACGTGTTCTCGCTCACCTCGCGCTGCGTGAAGGCGGACGGCGGCTACGTGCTGAACGGCCAGAAGACTTTCTCGACGAACTCGCCGATCGCCGACCTCGCGCTCGCGTTCGCCTACCTCGACCGCGGCGACGGCAAGCCGCGGGCGCTGACGGCGTTCCTCGTCCCGCGCGGAACGAAGGGCGTCACGTTCTCGAAGCCGATCCCGAAGATGGGCCTGCGCACCTCGCCCATGGGCGAGGTCGTGTTCGAGGACTGCTTCGTGCCCGAGGGTGCGCGTCTCGGCCCGGAGGGCGCGGGCATGCGCATCTTCAACAGCGCGATGGAGTGGGAGCGCGCCTGCATCTTCGCGGGCCACCTCGGCGCGATGGACCGGCTGCTGGACGACTGCATCGGCTACGCGAAGAAGCGCCGCCAGTTCGGCCAGCCGATCGCGAAGTTCGAGTCCATCGCCGACCGCATCGCGGACATGAAGGTCGCGATCGAGGCCGGACGCTTCCTGCTCTACCGCGTCGGCTGGCTCGCGGGCCGCGGCAAGAACACGGTGCTCGAGTCGGCGATCGCGAAGCTGTTCGTGAGCGAGATGCACTCGAAGGCCGCGCTCGACGCGCTGCAGCTCTACGGCGGCTACGGCTACATGAAGGAGTACCCGATCGAGCGCGAGGTGCGCGACGCGCTCTCGGGCACGCTCTACTCGGGGACCTCCGAGATGCAGCGCAAGATCATCGCGCGCTGCCTCGGGCTGTGACGATGGCGCGCCGGCTCTTCGAACTCGTCGCGGACGCCGCCCACGCGCGGCCCGATTCGCTCGCGGTCGCGATGGAAGGGCGCACGCTGAGCTACGCGGCGCTCGAGAGCGCGTCGAACCGCTTCGCGCGCTCGCTCGCCGCGCGCGGCGTGCGGCGCGGCGACCGCGTCGCGCTGTGGCTGCCGAAGTCGCCCGAGGCGATCGTCGCGCTCTACGGGGTGATGAAGGCGGGCGCGGCGTACGTGCCCGTGGATCCGTCGGCGCCGGCGGCGCGGCTCGCGTTCATCGCGCGCGACTGCGGCGTCGCGGGCCTCGTCACGCGCGCCGATCGCGCGGCCGCGCTCGACGAGGCGTTCGGCCGCGACGCGCCGATGCGCGCGCTGTGGTACGCGGACGCGGCGGGCGACGAGGGCCTGCCGCGCGTCGCGGGACTCCCGGGCGTCGCGTGGGGCGCGCTCGAGTCCGAGGGCGACGCGGCCGTGGACGGCGGCGCGCTCGAGGACGACCTCGCCTACGTGCTCTACACCTCGGGCTCCACGGGCGAGCCGAAGGGCGTCATGCTGTCGCACCGCAACGCGCTGTGCTTCGTCGAGTGGGCCGCGCGCCACTACGGGCTCGGCCCCGAGGACCGCTGCGCGAACCAGGCGCCGTTCCATTTCGACCTCTCGACCTTCGACCTGTTCGCCGCCGCCGTCGCGGGTGCGAGCGTGTGGCCCGTCTCGCCGCGGATCGCGTCGTTCCCCGCGGCGGTCGCGAAGCAGTGGGCGCAGGACCGGCTCAGCGTGTGGTACGCGACGCCGAGTTCGCTGATCCTGATGCTCACGCGCGGCAACCTCGCGAAGCTCGACCTCGCCGCGCTGCGCGTGCTGCTGTTCGCGGGCGAGGTGTTCCCGGTCAAGTACCTGCGCGAGCTCGTGGCGATCGCCCCGCACGCGCGCTACGCGAACCTCTACGGCCCGACCGAGACGAACGTGTGCACGTACTACGACCTCGACGGTCCGCCCGAGGGCGACGCGCCGCTGCCGATCGGGCGCGCGTGCCCGTACGACGAGGGGCTCGTGCTCGACGAGGCGCTGAAGCCCGTGCCCGAGGGCGGCGTCGGCGAGCTGTGGATCCGCGGCGCCTCGGTGATGCACGGCTACTGGGGACGCCCGGAGCGCACGGCGTTGAGCCTCCAGACCGTCGAGGTCGCGCCCGGGATCGGCGACCGCGCCTACCGCACGGGAGACCTCGTGCGCGTGCGCCCCGATGGGAACTACGAGTTCCTCGGCCGCCGCGACCACCAGGTCAAGACGCGCGGCTACCGCGTCGAGCTGGGCGAGATCGAGACGCGGCTCGCCTCGCACCCGGCGGTGAGCGAAGCGGTCGTCGTCGCGATCCCCGACGAAGAGATCACGAACCGGCTGCAGGCGGTCGTCGTGCTCAAGGCGAACGAGACCGCGAGCGCCGACGACCTGAAGCAGCACTGCGCCGGCACGCTGCCGCGCTACATGGTTCCCGAGACGGTCGTGTTCCGGACCGACCTGCCCCGCACGAGCAGCGGCAAGGTGGATCGCCGCGCGCTCACCGACGCTTCCGTGTAATGTCCCCCGCCCACGCCGCCCGCGGGCCCGCCGCGCCGGCCAACGACGACCCGCAACGCAGGAACGACCGATGGAACTGACGCCGACCGAATCCGCGATCCGCGACTTCCTCGTGGACGACGTGTTCTACGACCGCGACCTGAAGGACCTCGGACCGGACGAATCCCTGCTCGAGCGCGGGCTGCTCGACTCGCTCTCGATCCTCAAGACCGTGACGTTCTGCGAGGAGCAGTTCGGCATCACGATCCCGGACGACGACGTGCTGCCGGAGCACTTCGAGAGCGTCCGCTCGATCGCGAAGCTCGTCGAACGCGTGCGCGGGAAGTAGCCGGCCCCTACCCCGCCCGCATCATCTCGCGCACTTCGCGCAGCGACGGGGCGCCGTGTTCGGCGACGCGCGCGCGGGCCTCGAGGTAGAGCGCGTCGTAGGCCTCGGCCGCCCGCCGCCACGAGAAGTCGCGCTTCATGCCGTTCTCGACGAGGCGCGACCACAACGCGGGCTGCTTGAGCGTCGCGAGCGCGCGCCGCAGAGCGCCGAGCATCTCGTGGTGGTCGAAGCGCGCGAACGTGAAGCCGGTGCCGGTGCCGTGCACGGGATCGAATTCCTCGACCGTGTCCGCGAGCCCGCCGACCGCGCGCACGACCGGCACCGTGCCGTAGCGCTGGCTGTACATCTGGTTGAGTCCGCACGGTTCGTAGCGCGAGGGCATCAGGAACAGGTCGCTGCCGGCCTCGATCAGGTGCGCGAAGCGCTCGTCGTAGCCGGCGCGGTGGTAGACGCGCTCGGGATGTTCGTGGCTCAGCCGCCAGATCAGGTCCTGGTAGCGCGGCGGGCCCGAGCCGAGCACGACGAGCCGCGCGTCCACTTCGCGCAATTCGCGCTGCGCGCGCTCGATCAGGTCGAAGCCCTTCTGCTCGACGAGGCGCGACACGATGCCGACGATCGGCCAGTCGGGGCTGCGCGGCCAGCCGCACTCCTCGATGAGCGCCCGGCGGCACTCGCGCTTGCCCGAGAGATCCGCGAGTGAGTAGTGCGCGGGCAGGTACGGGTCGCGCGCCGGGTCCCAGTACTCGTCGTCGATGCCGTTCAGGATGCCGCGCACGTCGGCCGTGCGGTGCTTCAGCACCCCTTCGAGGCCGTAGCCGAACTCGCCGCTCGACTGGATCTCCTTCGCGTAGCGCGGACTCACGGTCGTGATCAGGTCGGTGAACGCGAGCCCGATCTTCATCGTGTTGACGCGCCCCCAGTACTCGAACGGGCTCGCCGGGTAGAACAGTTCGCCGCCGAAGCCGGCGAGGCCGAGCACCCACGGATCGTGGATGCCCTGGTAGCCGAGGTTGTGGATCGTGAACACGGTCGCGAGCCCGAGGAACGCCGACTCGAACGCGTCGTGCGTGCGCACGAAGCACGTCGTCCACGCGCCCTGCTGGTCGTGCGCGTGCAGCACGTCGAAGCGCTCGCCGAAGTGCTTGAGCCCCTCGACCGCGGCGCGCGCGAAGAACAGGTAGCGCTCGGCGTTGTCCGGATAGCCTTCCCCCGTGCGCGGGTCGTCGTAGAGGCCGGGCCGGTCGAAGAAGCGGCGGTCGCCCTCGTGTTCGACGAGCAGCACGCGCAGCGTGCCCGCGTCGCCGCCCGCGTCGAGCACGGTGCCCGTTTCGGGGCGCGCGATGCCGTTCGTGCGGCGCCGCGCCGGGCGCTCGGCGAGATCCCAGCGCGCGGGTTCGCTCCACGGTCCCCACGGCACGCGGCCGTTCGCGAACGCGCGGCGGATCCAGCCCGCCGGCATCGCGACCGACTGGTACGCCGGCAGGACGACGGTGACGCGGTGGCCGCGCCGCGCCTGTTCGACGGCGAGCGCGCCGACGACGTCGGCGAGCCCGCCGACCTTGGCGAGCGGCGCCATCTCGCTCGCGACGTGGACGATCGAAAGCGGTTTCATCGTGGGGCGTTCCGGTCCGGGGTTCTCGGGAAGGCGCGCGGCCGGGTCAGACCTCGGCGGCGATCTCGCGCAGGTACTGCGCGGCGTCCTCGGGCGGCGTCGGATTGATGTGGAAACCCGATCCGATCTCGAAGCCGGCGACGCGCGACAGCGACGGCATGATCTCGAGGTGCCAGTGGTAGTACTCGAGATCGCCCTCGCTCACGGGCGACGTGTGGATGGCGAAGTTGAAGGGCGGATGATCGAGCGCGCGGTTGAGCCGCGACAGCGTGTCCTTGAGCACGGCCGCGAGGTCGGTGAACTCGTTCGCGTCCTCGAGCGCGATGAACGACGCGTCGTGACGGCGCGGCAGGATCCAGGTCTCGAACGGGAAGCGCGGCGCGAACGGCTCGATCGCGATGAAGCGGTCGTTCAGCGTGACGACGCGGCGGCCGTTGTTGTCGGCGGTCTCCTGCGCGACGATGTCGCAGAACACGCAGCGCTCCTTCAGCTCGAAGTAGCGGCGGCTGCCGTCGAGCTCCTCCTGCAGGATCTTCGGGACGATCGGCGTCGCGATGAGCTGCGTGTGCGAGTGCTCCATCGTCGCGCCGGCCTGCGCCCCGTGATTCTTGAACACGAGCACGTAGCGAAAGCGGCGATCCCGGTGCAGGTCCACGCACCGCGAGCGGAAGGCTTCGAGCACCTGGGCGAGGTGCGGCACCGACAACTCCGCGAGGTCCTTCTCGTGCTCGGGCGTCTCGATCACGACCTCGTGGGCGCCGATGCCGTTCATCTTGTCGTAGAGCCCCTCGCCCCGGCGGTCGAGCGAGCCTTCGATCTGCAAGGCCGGGAACTTGTTCGGCACGACACGCACCTGCCAGCCCGGCCCGTTCACGCCGCCGCCTCCCGGCCGGTAGGCGTAGACCTCCGGCGGGGTCTTGTCCTCGTTGCCCGGGCAGAACGGGCAGAACACGTGGTTCTTCTCGACGTGGACGGGGGTGAAGTTCGTGGGGCGGCGGCTGCGCTCGGTCGAAATGATGACCCAGCGGCCCACGACCGGATCCTTCCGCAATTCGGGCATGTCGTCTCCTGAGCGGGATGCGGCTCGCGCGCCGGCCCTGCCGGTCGCACGCGCGAAGCGGAGCGCAGTCTAGGAACCCCGAGAGAGCGGGGTCAAGAATGTGCCGGCCTCTCTCGGGGAGTATCGGCCGTGCAACGCCGTTCTTGGAGCGGCGGGACGTTGTGTCGCAGCGCCCTCGTGGCGGGCCCTTCAGCGCTCCGCGGCCGTTTCGGCGTGCAACGCGGCGAGCAGGCGCTCGTCCGCGGGGCCGAGCGCGCGGCCGCGGCGCGAGAACGCGATGCGCGCCGTGGCTAGGAACGCGTCCAGCCGGTGCTCGACCGCGCGCTCGCCGTCCCACCACGCGAACGACGGCACGCGCTTCGGGACGAACCGCCCGCCGCCGAACAAGTTCGCACCGACGCCGACGCTCGCCCCGGTCGGCAGCAGGGTGCCGATGCCGGTCTTGACGTGCGCGCCGACGATCGAGCCGACCTTGGGATTGCGGCTGTCCACCTCGGCTCCGTCCACCCACACGCGCACCGGGCCGTAGTTGTTCTTAAGGTCGCTCGTCGTCGTGAGCGCGCCGAGGTTCACCCACTCGCCGATCGCGCTGTGCCCGACGAAGCCGTGGTGCCGCTTGTTCGAGTAGCCCTGCCACACGCACGCCTCGACCTCGCCGGCGATGCGGCACTCGGGGCCGAACGTGCTCTGCGACACGAAGCCGCCGAGGAGCTGCGTGCCGGCGCCGACGACGCACGGTCCGGTGACGACCGTGTGCGCGCGCACGAGCGCGTTCGGTCCGATCGCGATCGGGCCCTCGCGCGCATCGAGCACCGCGAGCGGCTCGATCCGCGCGCCGGCCGCGATCGAGATGCGTTCGGGCGCGAGCAGCGCGGCCGACGCGTGCACGTCTCCTTCGCGCGTCGCGGGACGGCCCGCGAGGTCCGCCGCGATCGCGGCGGCGTTCCACTCGACGATCTGCCAGGGCCAACGGACGAGCGTCGCCTCGCACGCCGTCGCGGGCAGGCCGAGTCCGAGCAGCCAGGCCTCGAATCCGGCGCCCCGGCCGAGCCCGGGCGCGAGCATCTCGTACGGCAGCCGCGCACCGACGGCCCCGCCCTCGCCGACGAACAGCGTCGGCGTGCGTGCCTCGAGCGCGGCCGCGATCCACGGCCCGGGCGTCGTCGCGGCGTCGAACACGAACACCGTGTCGCCCGCGCCCGGCCGCGCGCCGGTCGCGCCCGCCGCGCCCCACGCCGCGAGCGGCGCCTCGCGCGCCTCGATCGCGATCAGCGCGCCGTCCAGGGCCGCGCGCAGCCGTTGCCCCAGCGACGAAGCGCCGAACGCGAGCGCCGGAACGGGCAGCGTGTCCGTGAGCGGACGCAGCGAACGCCAGGCGCGGCTCTCGTACAGGACGAGCGGCCGGCTCACTTCGGCTTCTCCGCGAACAGGAACGCGCCGTCGAAGCCCGAGGCGCGCGCGCGCTCGCGCAGCGCCGTCGCGACCGCGCGGCTCGCGCACTCGCGCGAGCGCACCTTGTAGAGGCCGCTCGCGCGCTCGATCACCGCCGGCACGAACAGCAGCGATTCGGCGGCGCGGCGCTTGAGTTCCGCCGTCGCCTTCTCCCTGGGCGCCGTGAACTGCACGCGCCAGCAGGGGTCCGGCGGGGCCGGCGCGGCCGCCGCCGTGTCGCGCGGCGCGGCGCCCGCGTTCGCGAGGATCGCCTCGAGGCTGTCGGGCATCGCGATCGCGACGCTGTCGCCCGGCTGTTCGCCGAGCGGCCGCGTCGGCGCGGGCGCGGGCGCGGACTCGTCCGGCGAAGGCGCCGCGGCCGTGTCCGCCACCGTGTGCGCCGCGGAGTCCGCCGCCGTCGCCGAGCGCGCGGCGACCGGGACCGGGATCGCGCGCTCGGCCGCCGTCAGCGGCTCGGGAATCGACTCGAGCACGGCGCGCGCGTCCGCCCCCGGCGTGCTGTCGTTCGGCACCGTGCGCGCCGGGACCGGCGCCGCGGGCGGCGGCACGGCGCCCGGCACCGGGATGGCCGCGCGCGCCGAGTCGGCCGGGGACGCGGATGCGCCCGCGGGAGCGTTCGCCGGCCGGAGGCTGTCCGGCACGGGCGGCAGGTACGCGCAGCCCGCGAGTGCTGCGAGCGCCAGGGCGGCGAGTGCCGCGCGGTTCCGGCGGGCGTTCACGACGCCCCCCGCGCGCGCACGGCTTCGGTTACGCGCCGCACCTGATCGCTGCGGTCGAGCGGGCAGGCGAGCGTGGCGCCGTTCACGTGCACGACCACCGTGTCGGTGAGCCCGAGCGCCGCGGCCGTGCCGCCGTCGCCGACGACGACGCAGCCCGAGCTGTCGAGCGCGAGCGCATCGCCGAAGCACACGTTGCCGCGCTCGTCGCGCGGCTGGCGGCGCGCCCAGGCGCTCCACGAGCCGAGATCGTCCCAGTCGAACTTCGCCTCGAGCACGAGCGTGTTCGGCGCGCCCTCGAGCACGGCGTAGTCCACCGACACCGCTTCGAGCGACGGGAACACGCGCTCGAGCGCGGCCACGAAGCCCGCGTCCCCTCCCTGCCACGCGAGCGCGCGCAGCGGCGCCGCGAGCGCCGGACGCCCGGCCTCGAGCGCGTCGAAGAACACCGCCGCACGCCACACGAAGATGCCCGCGTTCCACGCGTACTCGCCGCTCGCGATCCACGCCTCGGCGCGCGCGCGATCCGGCTTCTCGGTGAACGCGGCGACCCGGTGGAGCCGATCGCGCACGCGGTCCCCGCGGCGGATGTACCCGAAGTTCGTCTCGGCGTAGCCCGGCCGTATGCCGAACGTCACGAGCACGCGGTCCTGCCCCGCGGCCCGGAAGGCGGCCTCGAGGTCGGCGGCGAACGCCGCCTCGTCGTCGATCGCGTGATCGGAGGGCAGCACGACGAATGCGGGATCGGACGATTCGGCCAGGAACAGCCGCGCCGCCGCCGCGATCGCGGGCGCGGTGTTGCGGCCGACCGGCTCGCCGATCACGCGCGCCCCCGGCGCCTCGCGCTTCACCGCGTCCACGAGGTCGCGTGCGGTCAGGATGACGGTGCGTTCGGCGGGCACGACGCGGCTCGAACGTTCGAGCGTCGCGCGCAGGAGCGTGCGCCCGCCCGAGGCGAGCGGCAGCAGCTGCTTGGGACGCGACGGCGTGCTCCACGGCCAGAAGCGCTCGCCGCGTCCGCCGGCGAGGATCAGGGCGTAACGGTCCACCGGTCTCCTCCGTGAGTGGGACGTGCGGGCACTAAATCACAGCCCGCGCGCGAGCGGCAATCGCCGCGGCGCCGCTCACGACTTCTCGACCTTCCACACGCCGCGCACCGAAGGCAGCAGCGGGTCCGCGGAGCCGCCGAACAGCGAGGCCGCGGCGTGCACCGGCGCGACGGCCGCGAAGATCGCGCGCTTGAGCCCGACCTGCGTGCCGGCGAGTTCGCGCCACGCCTCGCGGAAGCCGGGCGCGAAGTAGAAGCGCGTCGCCTTCGTCACCCGCGTCACGCCCGGCGCGCCACGCAGCAGGCGCGCGCAGCCGCGAAAGCTCAGGTACTCGCTCGGGCGGTAGCGCATGCCGCGCACCTTCCACGTGACCCACTCGCGGCCGGCCCGCGGCAGCAGCCAGTGGACGAGCGGCATCTTGTTGTCGTGGTAGTCCACCGGAAACCACTGGTTCGGCGTCTCGATGAGCACGTGCCCGCCGCTCTTCAGGACGCGCGTCGCCTCGGCGATCACCCGGCGCTTCGCCTCGGGCGTGAACACGTGCTCGAGCACCTGCCACAGCACGACGAGGTCGAAGCTCGAATCGCGGAACGGCAGCCGGAATTCCTCCTGCCGCACGAGCGCGATGCGCCGCGCCTGTTCGTCGGGCAGCGTCGCGCGCCGCTCTTCGCGCGCGCGCAGGAGCTCCTGCCACCACGGGTCGCAGCCCACGACCGAGACCCCCGGAAGGCTCGAGAGCGCGACGAGGTTGCGGCCGTAGCCGCAGCCGATCTCGAGCGCGCGCGAACCCGGTGGCGCGAAGCGGCGCGCGACGGGCGCCAGCTCCTCGATCGCGAAGCGGTCGCCCTCGGGACCGTGGTAGCGGCCGACGAGGTCCTCGAAGTGCCCCGAGAGCGCCGGCATCAGCGCACGCCCCGCGGCGAGCCGGCCGGGCGCGTCACGGCCGCCGCCTGCGCGCGAGCACGTCGCGGTAAACGATCTCGGTGTTCTCGGTCACCTTGTCCCACGAGTAGTTCTGGTAGACGTGCTGGCGCGCGAGCGCTTCGTAGCGCTTCACGAGCTGCGGATCGGCGATCAGGCGCGCGAGCTTCTCGGTGAGGTCGGCCACGTCCTTCGAGCGGAACGTGAGCGCGACGTCCTCCGCGACCTCGAGGTTCTCGGGGATGTCGGAGATGAGCACGCAGCGGCCGTAGGACAGCGCCTCGAGCAGCGACAGCGACATGCCCTCCATCGTGGACGGCTGCACGACGGCGTAGGCGTTGCTCCACAGCTCCTCGAGCGGATCGCCGTACACGTAGTCGAGCAGCTTCACGCGCGGGCCCTCGTAGCGGCGGAGCGTCTGCACGTACTCGTCCGAGAACGACAGCCCGCCCGCGATCGCGAGCGTGAGATCGGTGTCGAGCTTCGAGAACGCCTCGCACAGGAAGTGCACGCCCTTCTCGGGCACGAGCCGGCCGACGAACAGCAGGTAGCGCCCGGGCACGAGCCCCATCTCGAGCAGCTTCTTCGCCGGGCGCGGCTGCGGCAGCGTCGTGCCGTTCGGAATGAACGCCGCGTCGCAGCGGTGGCGTTCGCGGAAGTGGTCGCGCAGCGTGCGCGAGACGACGATCGTGCGGTCGGGGAAGTGCGCCGCCGGACCCTCGCACTGGCGCAGCACCCACTGCGCGAACTGCCCCCACTTCTCGCGCTGCCAGTCGAGTCCGTGCACGGTGACGACCGTTCGCGCGCCGGCGAGGCGCGGCAGCCACGCGAACGCGGACGGTCCGAGCGCGTGGAAGTGCACGATGTCGTAGCGGTGGAACAGCGATTCGAACGAGCAGTAGGCGACGTGCGTCGCGGCGTCGAGGTGCTTCGTGTGCACGCTCGGCCGGCGCAGCAGCCGCACGCCCGGCACGTTCGCGTCGGCCGGCGTGTAGTACAGGCGGCAGTACACGGACACGTCGTTCCCGCGCGCGGCGAGCCGGCGGCCGATCTCCTCGACGTGGCGCTCGATGCCGCCGAACGTCGCGGGCACGCCCTTCTGACCGATCATCGCGATCTTCACGCCGACCTCCTCGCGGGCTCGCGGCGTGCGGCGAGCCGCGCTTCGAGTTCGCGGCCGAGCCGCTCGCCGAGTTCGCCCCACGCGAGCGAGGCGACCTCGGGCGGCATCGCCTCGCCGCGCGCGAGCCAGCCGCGCGGGCGCTCGAGCACCGCGGCCGGGAACTCGGCCGGCGCCGCGATCCGCACGTGGCGCTCGAGCCCCGGGAAGCCGCGCAGGCCGAACGGCGTGGTCACGACGGCGAGTCCCGCAGCGAGGTAGGTCGGCACCTTCACGTTGCTGCCGCCGCCGAACGCCACGTTGTTCAGGCCGAGATCGGCCGCGTGCATCACGGGGCGCAGGTCCGGCACCTCCGGCAGCGCGCGCACGCCCTCGGGCGCGGGGCCGTCGAACAGACGCGTGACCGTGCCCGCGGCGAGCAGCGTGACGCCCGCGCCGCGCCAGGCCGGCAGCGCGTCGCGCACGAGCGAGGCGAGCGCCGCGCGGTTGTGCGCGTGGTCCGAGCCGAGGAACAGCGCCACGGTCTCGCCCGCGCCGAAGCCGAGCGCGGCGCGCGCCGCGGCCCGCTCGTCGGACGACGGCGGACCGATCGCGGTCTCGTCCCAGCCGTTCGAGATCACGATCACGCGCTCGCGCGGCACGCCGTAGAGCGCGACGAAGCGCGCGGCATCGTCGTCGGTGCACGCGACGACCGCGTCGGCGGTCCGCACCGCGTTCGCCTCGTGCGCGCGCACGTGCGACGCCCAGAAGCCCTTCGCGAGCAGCGGAGGCGTCGCGCCGCCGAAGAAGTCGGCCTCGACGTTGTGCGACAGGTACACGCGCAGCGCGCGCCGCTCGCCTTCGAGCGTGCGGGCGAACGGCAGTTCGACCGCGCGCACGTCGGGCGCGCCCGGCAGCGCCGCGCGCCAGCGCCCCGCGAACGCGTCGTGCGCGAGCGTCGCGCTCCAGAGCGGCGCGAGCCCGAAGCGCTGGAGCCACCACGCGATCGTGGTCGCCCACGTCTTGCGACGCGACATCGCGACCCCCGCGACGGTTTCCTCGCGCGGCCCCTCGCTCTGGCGCGGCACGACGCACAGGACGCGCACGTCGTGGCGGCGCGCGAGCCCGCGGTAGAGGCCGAACGCGCGCTGCGTCCCGCCGAAGCGCGGCGGGTGCAGGTCGTTGTCCGAGGCGGCGTGCACGATCACGGGCGCGCTCCGGGGCGCAGGGGTTCGGTGGGCGGCGCGAGCGTGACGAAGCCCGCGACGAGCCCGGCGGCGTTGACGGTCCAGGTCAGCAGCGAGTGGAGCGCGAGCCGCGGGCTGCGCTTCTTGAGCGTCATGAACGCGAACAGCGCGAGCGGCGCGAGCGTCCACGCGCGCAGCGGCCCCGCCTCGCCGGTCGCGAACGCGAGCGCGGAGGCGGCAAGCCCGGCGAGCCACATCGCGAGCGTGACGAGGTAGTGGAGCTGGCGGCGCAGCAGCGCCGCGAACCCGGGACGGCCGAGGTAGAGGCGCAGCGCCTCGCCCATGCCGAAGCACAGCCCCGTGCTCCAACGGCGGCCAATCTCGCCGAAGCTCGGACGCGGCGCGCTCCAGTGATTCGCGGCGCGGCGGCCGAGCGAGCGCATGCGGAACCCGAGCCGGCGCAGCCGCAGGCCCAGCTCGAAATCCTCTTCGGAATGGAGGCGCGCGTCGTATCCGCCGGCCGCGGTCAGCGCGTCGCGGCGGTAGAACGACAGCGTTGCCGTGTACGCCGTCTCGCGCTCGTCGCGGCCCACGCCGTAGAGATCCGGCGTGCCGGGACGCTCGCCCCGCGCGTCGGTGAACCACTCCTCGAGCCGGCCCCACAGCCCCGCGAGCGGCTCCGGCGAGGGCGAGCGCGCGGCGACGGCGAGCGCTTCGTGCATCCACGCGGCGTCCACTTCGACGTCGGCGTCCGCGAACAGCACCCAGTCGCCGCCGCAGTCCGAGAAGCCGAGCATGCGGGCGCCGCCGGGCGTGAGCGGACGCGCGACCGGCGGCGCGAGCACGCGCCAGCGATCGGACAGCGGCGGCAGCGCGTTCCCCGAGGGCGCCGCGACCACGAGCGCGCCGCGCCATTCGACGCCCTCGCGCGCGCGCTCGAGCGCCGCGATCGTGCGCGGCAGGTAGCGCTCCTGGCGGTAGCACGGCACGACGACGCCGACCCTCACGCGCGCCTCCCGCCGGCGTCCGCCGGCGTGAAGCTCGCGAGTCCGAGCGCCTCGTCGTACAGCGATTCGAAGTGCTCCGTCGTGCGCGCCCAGGTGTAGCGCTCGGCGACGAGCCGCGCACCCTCGCGGCCGAGGCGCAGCGCCGCGTCGGGCGTCGCGTGGACGGCCGCGAGCGCGTCGGCGAGCGCGTGAGCGTCCTCGACCGCCGTGAGCCGCCCCGTCACGCCGTCCTCGAGCACCTCGGGAATCCCGCCCACGGGCGTCGCGACGACCGGGCGGCCGCGCGCGAGCGCCTCGAGCAGCACGAGCGGCAGCCCTTCCCACCGCGACGGCATCACGACGGCGTCGGCGGCGAGCAGCAGCGGCCCGACGTCGTCGAGCTGGCCGAGGAAGCGCGTGAACGGCTCGAGCCCGAGTTCGCGCGCGCGCGCCTCGAACGCCTCGCGACGCGCGCCGTCGCCCGCGAACACGCCGACGAACGCGAGCCCGCGGCGCCGCAGCTCGGCGTACGCGTCGAGCAGCACGTCCTGCCCCTTCTGGTCCTCGAGCCGCGCCGCGCACACCCACAGCGGCCGCAGCGCCGTCGCGCCGAGGTCCTCGCGGATGCGCCGCGCGATCGGCCACTCGACGTCCTCGTCCGGCAGGTCGGCGCCGTTCGCGATCACGCGCACGCGCGAGCGCGGCACGCCGTAATCGCGCTCGAGCGAATCCGCGACCGCGCCGCTCACGGCCGTCACGGCGTCCACGCGCTCGAGCTCGCGGCGCTTGAGCGCGCGCTGCCCGGCCGAATGCGCCGGGCCGACGATGTGTTCGGTCACGACGACGTGCGGCACGCCGGCCGCGCCCGCGAGCGTGACGAGGTAGCGGTCGGCGGCCGGCCACACGTGGTGGACGTGCAGCAGGTCCGGGCGCGCGCGCTTCAGGCGCCGCCAGGTTCCGAGCATGCCGCGCCAGTCCCAGCGCGAGTCCACCTCGGCGACGCTCGCGACCGCGATCTCGCGCGCGGCGTGCGCGTCGGCGAGTTCGTCCACGCCCGGATCGTCCGAGAGCCACACGCGCACGTCGAAGCGCACGCGCGGGAGCCGGGTCGCGAGCTCCCACACGACCCGCTCCGTGCCGCCGACGGCGCGGCCGCTCTCGGCCAGGATCAGGCGGATGCGCTGCGCGTTCGTTTCCACAGGGTCTCGTAGGCCTGGATCAGGCGGTCGCGGCTGTACTCCCACGCCATCGTGTCGAGGAAGCGCCGCCGGTTGTACTCGCCGAGCCGATCCCGCAGCGCGGCGTCGTCGAGGAGCGTGCGGATCTGCGCGGCCAGGTCGGCTTCGTCGTTCGGTTTCGCGTACAGCGCGCCCTCGGCGGCCGAGTAGCGGTGCTCGCGAAGGTCGTAGGCGACGATCGGCCGCCCGCACGCCATGTACTCGAGGATCTTGTTCATGGTGCTGACGTCGTTGAGCGGGTTCAGCGGATCGGGGCACGCGCACACGTCGGCCGTCGCGAGCACGCGCTCGACCTCGGCGTCGGACACGCGGCCGGTGAAGTGCGCCACGCCGTCGAGTCCGAGTTCCGAGGCCATGCGCTTCAGGTCCTCGAACGAGTCGCCCGCGCCGACGAGCGTCAGCGCGACGTCCGTGCGCCCGTGGTCGCGGACGAGCACCTGCATCGCGCGCAGCAGGTGGTCCACGCCGTCCTGCGGGGCCATGACGCCGAGGTAGGCGATCAGGTAGCGACGCCCGCGCTTGAGCGACTCGTCCGCGGCGCGCACGGTCGCGAAGCGCTCGCGGCTCGGTCCGCTGCGCACGACGAACACGCGCGCCGGGTCCACGCCCCCGCGGCGGATCGCGACGTCGCGGTACGACTCGTTCGTCGAGATCACGAGGTCGGCCGTGCGGAACTGCATGCGCTCGAGCCAGGCGAGCACGCGGTGCGGCGCCGAGTTCGCACGCTCGTCGCCGAAGCGCGACAGGTACAGCTCCGGGCACAGGTCGTGATGATCGAACACGTACCGCTTGCCGAACGGTTTGAACAGCGCCGCGATCGCCCAGAACGTGTCGGGCGGGTTCGCCGAGTGGATGACGTCGAACCCGCGCCGCGCCTGCACGCGCAGCGCGAGCCACAGCGTGTGCAGCCAGCAGTACAGGAACTCCCACGCGTAGGAGAGGAACCCGCTCGCCGGCGGCGGCGCCGGATAGCGGAAGACGTGGATGCCGTCGATCACCTCGTACGGCGAGGTCCACTGCTCGCCCATCGGGCAGATCGCGGACACGTCGTAGCCCGCCGCGCGCAGCGCGTTCAGCTCCATCCACACGCGGCGGTCGAACGGGAGCGGCAGGTTCTCCGAGAGGTGGAGAACGCTACCACGCGAGGCCATGGTACTCCCCGCGCGTCACCGTCGCGCGATCCACCGCGTGCACGAGATCCACGAGCGCCTGTCCCTCGCGCAGCATCCCGCCGACCTCGCGGTAGATCGCGCTCGGGTTCGCGACGACGACGACCTCGCTGCCCTCGACGACTTCGCGCAGGTCGGCGCGCAGGCGCTCGGGCAGGTACGGCACCTCTTCCTCGACGAAGCGGCGGTTCGCTCCGAGCACGCGCGCCATGTCGATGTTCGGGTCGTGCAGCAGCAGCGAGTACCCCTTGCCGACGAGCGTGCCGACGACACGCAGGATCGGGCTCTCGCGCAGGTCGTCGGTCTCGGCCTTGAACGACAGTCCGAGCACGCCGACGCGCCGCTTCTTGAGCCGCTCGATCGCGTGAATCGCCTCGTCGACGTGGAGATCGTTCGAGCGCATGGCGGAGCCGATCACCGGCAGCTGCAGGTCGTGCACGCGTGCGCGGTGGTAGAGCGCGCGCAGGTCCTTCGGCAGGCACGAGCCGCCGAACGCGAATCCGGGCTTCAGGTAGTAGCGCCCGAGGTTGAGCCGCGTGTCGTGGCAGAACAGCTCCATCACGAGGTGGCTGTCGACGCCTTCGCGCTTCGACCAGCGGCCGACCTCGTTCGCGAACGCGACCTTGAGCGCGTGCCAGGCGTTGTTCACGTACTTGAACATCTCGGCCGTGCGCATCGGGATCACGACGTGCTTGCCGCCGATGCCGCGGTACAGCTCGAGCAGCGATTCGGCGCTCTTCGGATCATCGGCGCCGATGACGGTCAGCTCGGCATTGAAGAAGTCGTCCACCGCGCTGCCCTCGCGCAGGAACTCGGGGTTGTACGCGACGCCGAAGTCGCGGCCGGCCTCGAGCCCCGAGGCGCGCGCGAGCGCGGGCGCGAGCTGCTCGTGGACGCTGCCGGGCAGCATCGTGCTG
Source organism: Candidatus Eiseniibacteriota bacterium (assembly GCA_044222065.1). GTDB lineage: Bacteria > Eisenbacteria > RBG-16-71-46 > RBG-16-71-46 > RBG-16-71-46 > JBGAOA01. The sequence goes on along the minus strand of JBGAOA010000015.1, from coordinate 36,484 downwards.
CGCATGACGACGGTCGTGAAGCGGCCGGTCGTGCGCAGCGATCGCCCGATCTCTTCGGCGGCGCGCACGCAGTGGGACAGGTCGAGGCTGCCGTCCTCGGCGCTCGGCGTGCCGACGCACAGCAGCACGACGTCGGCGCCCGGCATCGCCTGCGCGATGTCGCGCGTCGCGGACAGGCAACCGGCCTTCCGCGCCTCGGCGATCAGCCGTTCGAGATCCTTCTCGACGATCGGGCTGCGGCCGTCCTGGATGCAGCCCACCTTCCACTCGCTCGTGTCCACGCCGACGACGTCGTGCCCGCGGCTCGCCAGACACGCCGAACACACCGAGCCGACGTAGCCGAGTCCCACCACCACCACGCGCATACGAACTCCTCTCGATCGAAACGGCGCGGGCCCGCTCGGCCGGCGCCTTCAGGGACGCGGGAGCAGCCCCGCTTCCCGTGGGATGTGCCAGAGATTCACTCCCGCGTACGCGATCCGTTCCGCGCCCGGGTAGCGTTCGCCGAGGCGCCGTTCGAAGGCGCCGGCGGGATCCAGGTCTTCGGAGCGGCCGACGATCACCCACGCGCCCGCCGCCCCCCGGGTGAGGAGGTCGAACTCGGCGTCCATGCGCACGGGGTGCGCGCTGAAGCCGAGCCAGTAGGTGTTGACGGGCAGCCTGCCGTGGAAGCGGTGGACATAGTAATAGATGACCGGGTCCTCCGCTCCCGCGGCGATCACGGTCTCGCCCGGCCGCGCGCGCGCGCTCACTTCGCGGCACGCCGCGCGGAAGTCGTCCTTCACGTAGGCCGGGTCGCCGTAGAACTGCGCGAGCGAAACGCTCCAAAGCCCGACGATCGCGATCGCCGCGACGGCGCGCGCGGGCCGCGGCAGCCGCAGGAGACCGGCGGCGACGACGAGCAGCAGCGCGGGCAGCGTGACCGCCACGTAGCGCGGATGGAAGACCTTGAAGTTCTGGATCGCGGCGTAGCTCACGGCGACGAGCGGGACGGCGATCCACAGCAGCGCGTCGCCGAGGCGCCGGCGCCGGCGCAGTTCCGCGAGGCCCGCGAGGCCGAGCGCGCCGAACACGAGCGCCGTCGCGGCGAGCGCGGGCGCGTGGCGGCGCAACGTCGCCGCGGACGCGTCGCGCTTGAGTTCGCGCAGCGACGGACCGAGCGTGTAGCCGACCGCGAACGTGTGGAGTGCGTAGGGCACGGCGCCGGCGTGGAACGTCGTCGCGCCGCGCAGCGGCGTCTCCCCCTCGACGGCCTCGCGCTGCGGCCTGAGCCGGCTCCAGTCCCACGTGCTCGCGAGCCGCGGAACCCAGGGCAGCGCGACGAGCAGCGCGAGCGCCGCGGTCACCGCCATCGCCCGCAGCCGGGCGGCGCGCGCGGGCCCCGAGGCGAACCAGGCACGAACGTGCGCGGGCGCGAGCAGGACGAACGAGAAGTTGCTGAGGAGCCCCGTGGCCGTCGCTCCGGCGTAGAGCACGAGCCGGCCGGCGCTCACGCGCTCGCGCATCGCGACGAGCGCCCCCATCGCGAGCGCGACGCACAGCACGAGCAGCGAGTAGTTGCGCGCCTCCTGCGAGTACCAGACGAGGAAGGGCGAGCCCGCGGCGAGCCACGCGGCCGGCGCGGCGGCGTCACGCCCGAGCCAGCGCGAGGCGAGCCATGCGAGCGCCGGCACGGTGAGAACGCCGAATAGCACCGAGGGGGCGCGCAGCGCCCACTCGGAGTCCCCCGCGAGCCGCACCCAGCCGTGGAGCAGCAGCGCGTAGAGCGGGCCGTGAATGTTCTCGAGCACTTCGGTGAGACCCATCGGAGCGCCGCGGTTGATGTTGTACCAGGTCTGCAATTCGTCGATCCACAGGCTCGAGTGGTCGAGCCGCGCGCAGCGCAGAACCGCCGCCACGAGGGTGGCGGCGAGCAGGTTCCAGCCGAAGACCGGGGCGGCGGGGGCGGGAGGCGCGTGAGCGGGGTCCGGTGCGGCGAACGAGAGAATGGACCGCGCTGATTTCAGTACGCGCCCTCCCGGGACAGCACGGCGGGAATGGTCCGAACGAGGATTCGCAGGTCGAGCGCCAGCGAGCGGTGCTGGATGTACTCGAGATCGAGGCGCATCCATTCCTGGAACCCGATCCGGCTGCGGCCGCTGATCTGCCAGAGGCACGTGATGCCGGGCAGCACGTCGAGCCGGCGCAGCTGCCAGGGCTCGTACTGCGCGACCTCCTCGGGGATCGGCGGCCGCGGGCCGACGAGCGACATCTCGCCGCGCAGCACGTTCACGAACTGCGGGATCTCGTCGATGCTGGTCGTGCGCAGGAAGCGTCCGACGCGCGTCACGCGCGGGTCGCGGCTGATCTTGAACACGGGACCGTCGCACTCGTTGAGGTGAGTGATCTGATGCCGGCGGCGATCGGCGTCGCGCACCATCGAGCGCAGCTTCAGGAACGTGAACGGACGCCCGTCCTTGCCGATGCGGATCGAGCGGTAGAACAGCGGGCCGCGCGACTCGAGCTTGATCGCCATCGCCGCGATGAGCAGCAGCGGCGAGCACAGCACGAGCGCGACGAGCGCACCGGCGACGTCGAGCACGCGCTTGCCGTAGCGCAGGTAGGCGCCGTCACGGTCGCGCGAGTCGATCGCGGCGAGCGTCTCGGCGACGGCCGCGCTCGGCACGGCGGCGACGGGGCCGGTGATGGCGTGCGCCCACTCGGGCATCGCCGCGTGATGCGGCTGTCCGTTGCGCGCGAGGTGGTGCGGATGACCGAGCGGCCGAGTGTGACCGTTCGTGCGCGCGGCGACCGTCGAGTCGAACGCACGGAACGCGGAACGGGACTCGAACGTGCTGGTTCGCGTCGGCGCGGCGGTGAGGGTTTCGCTCGCGCCGGTTCCGGCCATGGCCGGAATCGCGTCACTGGGGTTCGCGAGGATGTCGGGCTCCATGATGCCGCTCTCGGTTGTGCTACCCGCGCAAGAAAAGCCGAGGGAAAAGCAAACCCCTCGGCCTAAAGCTCTCGCCTTTTCCGCGCAAACTGGGTCGAGGACTTCTCAAGCACGAGCAACGGGGGAAGACGCAAGATGTCGATCCTCGGTACCTGCATCCGGCCTGCGCCGGGCTCTGACCTGCCTGCCGGTCAGAGGGAGCTGGTCGTTCGACCAGTACACCCAGTTAGCAAAGAGGCGATGTGCGTTTCCTCGCGGTGAGAGCGTGTGGAGCCACGTCCAACGCGGTTGAGATTAGCAAAGCGTTGACAGGGCTATCAAGGAATTTGAGGCCTCCGGCCGAAAACTCCCGCGGCTCCGGACGCCCCTCCGCACGACTTTCGCGGGCCCGGCGTGCCAGCCCGCTCCGAGTCCGCTAGGATGCCGCGCCCGAACCCCGCCAAGAACGCAAGGAGACCCTCGTGCCCACGCTCTGGATCGCGCTGCCGGCCTACAACGAAGAGCGCTCGCTGCCCGCCTTGCTGGAGCGCTACGTGGCGCTGCGTCCCGTCCTGGAGGCTCGCGGCCTGCGGCTGCGGGTGCTCGTCGTGGACGACGGGAGCACGGACGGAACGATCGCGGCGGCCGAGCGCTTCCGCGACCGGCTGGACCTGGAAGTCCTCCCCCACGGGGTGAACCGCAATCTCGGGGCCGGGCTGCGCACCGGACTCACGGGCGCGCTCGAGCGCTGCACGGACGAGGATGCGATCGGGACCATGGACGCCGACAACACGCACGATCCGGCGCTGTTTCCACGCATGTGGGAAACGATGCAGGCGGAGAACGCGGACGTCGTCATCGCCTCTCGGTACGTTCGGGGCGGAGACGAGGTGGGACTCACGGCGATCCGCAAGGTGCTGTCCCGGGGCGCGAGCTTCCTGCTGACGCTCGTCACCCGCGTCCCGGGCGCACGCGACTACACGTGCGGGTTCCGGCTCTATCGCGCCTCGACGCTGCGCCGCGCGTTCCGGCTGTGGGGCGACCGCATGATCGAGGAGGCGGGCTTCGTGTGCATGGCCGAACTGCTCGTGAAGCTCGGACTCGGCGGCGCGCGCGTCACCGAGGCGCCGCTCGTGCTGCGCTACGACCTCAAGGAAGGCGCCTCGAAGATGAAGATCCTGCGCACCATCTCGCGCTACTTCGCGATGGCGCGCCGAGTGCGCACGAGCACGATTCCTCGCTTGCACGACTGAGCGCCGCTCAGCGCGCCCGCTCCGACTCCTCGCGCCGTCGGGTCGTCACGTCCTTCTGCCATTCGAGCGTGCGGCGCAGGCCTTCTTCGAGCGTCACCTCGGGCACCCAGCGCAGCGTGCGCCGCGCCTTCTCGATGTTCACGACGCGCCGGCGGATGTTGTCGACGTCGCGCCGGTCGATGCGCTGCGGCGCGAAATCGAATCCGAACAGGCGGATCAGCGTGGCCGCGAGTTCGTTGACGCGCGTCTCGACGCCCGTGCCGACGTTGAACACCTCGCCGATCGCGCGGTCCGAGATGCCGGCGAGGATCGTGGCCGCCACCGCGTCGTCCACGTACGTGAAGTCGCGCGTCTGGTTGCCGTCGCCGTGGATGAGCGGAGGCTTGCCCTCCATGAGCGACTCGATGAACTTCGCGACGACGCCGCAGTAAGGATTGGCCGGGTCCTGTCCGGGCCCGAACACGTTCGAGTAGCGCACCGCGCTCGTCGGCAGGCGATAGGACTCGTGGAACGCCATGCAGTAGTTCTCTCCGCCGAGCTTCGAGACGGCGTACGGCGAGAGCAGCGACAGGTGGTCGTCCTCGTTGATCGGCATGTAGCGCGGATTGCCGTACACGGACGTGGACGACGTGTAGACCACGCGCTTCATGCCCGCCGCGCGGGCGGCGAGCAGCACGTTCAGCGTGCCGCCGATGTTCGTCTCGTAGTCGTTCCGCGGGTCCTTGGTGGACACGACGATGTTGCGCGCGGCGAGATGGAACACGAGGTCGGCGTTGCCGACGCAGTGCTCGACGTGCGCGAGGTCGCAGACGGTGCCGTGCACGAACTCGAAGCCGTCCTCGGGCAGGTTCTCGCGACGTCCCGTGAAGAGGTCGTCCAGCACCGTGACGCGCGCGCCCTCGCGGATCAGCCGGCGGACGAGATTGCTGCCGACGAAGCCGGCGCCTCCGGTCACGAGGACGCGGCAGTTCTGCAGATTCATGGACGGCTCCTCACGGTCAGCGTCTCCATCCGAGACGCAGGTACACGAGCGGTCTGAGAATGCGCCAGCCATCCTGAATCGGGCGCATGTGGGACGTGCCGCGGGAATGATAGCGCACGGTCACGGGCGCTTCGCACACGCGGTAGCCGCAGCGCACCGCCTGGTAGAGCAGGTAGGGCTCGAGTTCGTAGCGATCGAGCCACTCCTGATCGAGACGGATGCGCGGGTCGTCGAGCATCGAGAGCCGGAACGCACGAAACCCGTTCGTTCCGTCGGTGGAGGGGTATCCGCTCGCGACGCGGAACAACAATGGGTAGACCCGCGTGAGGAAGCGGCGCGAATTCGGAATGCCGGGCGTGCCGCCTCCCGGGAGCCAGCGCGAGCCCTGCACGAGGTCGGCGCGCCCCGCGAACAGCGGTTCCAGCACCCGCGGCAGCTCGTCCGGCTCGTGCTGGTCGTCGCCCGACAGGATCGCGGCGAATTCGAGGCCCCGGCGCTTCGCCTCGAGCAGCCCGGTCCGGATGCCCGCGCCGACGCCGCGATTGACCTCGTGGCGCACGACGACCTCGGCGCCGGCCTCGCGGGCCTCGTCGCTCGTGCGGTCCTTCGAATGGTCGTCCACCACGATGACCGTGGCCGCGAAGCGGCGCGGCACCTTGCGGACGACGTCCCCGATCTTTCCGGCTTCGTTGTAGGCAGGTACGACGGCGGCGACGCGGCTGGGATCGATCACGGACTCGCTCGGAGCACTGGGGAGGGACGACGGACCGCGAAAAGGCTAACACACGGGCCACGCGGGGCGGAGGGTGCGTGCGCGCCCGCGCCGCGTCCTCGTGCGGGACGCAACGGTCTCGAGGGATCCACCGCGAATCGCAGCGGCTTCGAACGACCGCGGGCGATTCGCGCCGAGAAGCGGACGCGAGTCCTTGTTGCGCCACCGAGGCGGTTGCTAGACTTTCCAGGAATTCGCCCCCCGTGCGCGCCTCTCCCGTGTCCCCCCACCCGCCCGAACGAGCCTCCATGCACCGAAATCTCAAGATCTCCGTGGTGATTCCCTGCTACAACGAGGAGGATGGAGTCCGGCTCGTGATCGGGCGGATGCCCGCGCTCGTGGACGAAGTCGTCGTCGTGGACAACAACTGCACCGACCGCACGGCGGAGGTCGCGCGCTCGCTCGGAGCGAAGGTCGTCGCCGAGAAGACGCCGGGGTACGGCGCGGCCTACAAGTGCGGCCTGCGCGCCGCGACGGGCGACGTCATCGTGACGCTGGACGGCGACGGGACCTACCCGCCCGAGGAGATCGCGCGGCTCGTGGACGAGCTCGAGGATCGGAAGCTCGAGTTCCTGTCGGCGAGCCGCTTCCCGCTCACGGACCCGAAGGCGATGCCGTTTTCGAACCGCTTCGGAAACTGGGTGCTGACCGTGGCCGCGGCGGTGCTGTTCTTCCAGCCGATCCGCGACAGCCAGTCCGGAATGTGGGTGTTCCGCCGGAAGGCGCTCGAGCGGATCCGCCTGACGTCGGACGGCATGGCGTTCAGCGAAGAGATCAAGCTCGAGGCCGTGATGCGCGGACTGCGCTTCGCCGAAGGGCACATCCCCTACGGCGCGCGCGTCGGCGAAGTGAAGCTCCAGAAGTGGAAGGACGGCTGGGACAACCTGCTGTTCCTGGTGAAGAAACGCTTCGGCCTCGTATGACATCCGCCGCGCCCCGCGCGGGACACGATCGTCGCGATCCGCTGAACGGCGTGATCGCGGCGCTGGCGATCGTCGGGCTCGGGCTCCTGCTCGGCCTCCAGTACGTGCTGCCCGACAAGCGCGTGCTCGCCGTGCTCGCCGCCGGCATCGTCTTCGGGATCGCGTGGCGCCTCAGCATGGTCATGGGCATCGGCGTGCTGATCCTCGCGCTGCCCTTCCCGCGCACCGTGACCTTCGGCACGACGAACATGGCGTTCGTGCTGCTGCTGCTCGTCATCTGGCTGCTGCGTTTCGCGACGCGCACCGCGCCGCCCCCGCGCGCGACCCCGCTCGACGGCGCGATCGTCGCGTTGTTCCTCGCCTACGTCGTGTCGTTCTACAACGTCACGAATCCCGAGTGGGTCCGCCCCGCGTTCAACAACTTCTTCGCGTTCACGATGTGCGTGCTGATCTTCTACCTCATCGTGAACAACACGAATTCGGTGTCGGACATGCGGCGCCTCCACACGTTCGCCATGGTCTCGATGACCATGGTGTATTCCGCGACCGTGTTCGAGCTGCTGTTCCCCGGGCGAGCGATCGTCCCGGGGTGGATCCAGTACGGGCAGGCGGACACCGAGGGCGTCGTCCAGAACCTGCGCGTCGGAGGTCCGTTCTCGGACTACGAGCTGTTGTCGGAGTACTGCGCGCTGAACCTGGTCTTCCTGGTGTTCGTGTTCCATCAGGCGCGCAGCCAGATCGGCAGGCTGGTCGCCGGCGGCCTGCTCGGATTCACGCTGTTCATCCTGTTCGCGACGGTGACGCGTGGAGCGCTCGTGGCGCTGGGCGTCGGCATCGTCTACGCCCTCATCCTCACGCGGCGCCGCCTCCAGGTCGTGCCGTTCACGATCCTCGTCGCCGGCTGCGCCGCGGCCGTGATCGGGATGGAGTTCTACGTCACGCACTTCACCAAGGCCGGCAGCATCTTCGACCGCTTCGCCGAGACGAAGTTCGTCGGCTACCTGCCCGACTCCCGCGCGCAGGTCTGGCCGCTCGCCCTCGAGCGCTGGATGAAGCACCCGATCATCGGCTGGGGGCCGTTCTACACGAATCGCGAGGGCATCAACTTCTACCCCTGGCCGCACAATCTGCTCCTCTACGTCGCGAACTGCCTCGGCGTGATCGGACTCGGCTGCTTCCTGTTCCTGATGTGGAAGCTCTGGAAGCTGTCGAAGCCGGACACCGACTGGATCGGGCATCCGTCCTACGCGCGCGCCTACCTGCTCATCGCCCACGTCCAGCTCGTCGTGTTCTTCGCGAACGAGCTGAAGATCGAGTACCTGCGCAATCCGATCTACCAGTACGTCGTCTGGGTGTTCTTCGCGTTCATCGCCGCGGGCCACAAGGTCGCGCAGCTCGAACGCCGGCGGGAGTCGCCATCGGCCGAACTCGCGCGGGCGGCGTGAACGCGCGCCACGCGCCGCGCGCGCGCCACGAGGGCCGTCGCTAATGTGCGGATTCGCCGCCTGGTTCCATCCCGAAGGACTCGCTCCGGATCCGACGTGGCTCCGCGGCGCCGCCGACGTCCTGCAGCACCGGGGCCCCGACGACGCCGGCTACCTCGCCGAGCCCGGCGTGGGCCTCGCGTTCCGGCGCCTCTCGATCGTGGACGTCGCGCACGGCCACCAGCCGCTCTCGAACGAGGACGGAACGGTGTGGATCGCCTACAACGGCGAGATCTACAACCACGCCGAGATACGGCGTGAGCTCGAGTCCCTCGGCCACCGCTACCGGACGCACAGCGACACCGAGACGATCGTCCACGCCTACGAGCAGTGGGGCGAGCGCTGCGTCGAGCGTTTCCGCGGCATGTTCGCGTTCGCGCTCTGGGACCGCCCGCGCCGGCGACTGTTCGTCGCGCGCGACCGCGCGGGAATCAAGCCGCTCTACTGGACGATCGCGAACGGCGCGTTCTGCTGCGCGTCCGAGATCAAGGCGCTGTTCCAGTTCCCGGGCGTGCGTCGCGCGGTGCGCCTGCCCGGGCTGGTCGAACACCTGACGCTGCGCTACGCGGCGGCGCCCGCGACGCTGTTCGAGGGCATCCACAAGCTGCGTCCGGCGCACCACCTCGTCGTGGACTCGCTCGATCCGCTCGAGCGCCGGTACTGGAACGTTGCGTACGAGCCGAAGGCCGATCTGAGCGAGGACGACGCGCTCGCCGAGCTGCGCGAGCGCGTGCGCGAGTCCGTGCGGCTGCGCCTCATGAGCGAGGTGCCGCTCGGAGCGCTGCTCTCGGGCGGCGTGGACTCGAGCGTCGTCGTGGCGCTGATGAGCGAGCTGCTCGACCGGCCCGTGCAGACCTTCTCCGTCGGCTTCGACGCCCCCGGCCCGTACAGCGAGCTGCCGTTCGCGCGCAAGGTCGCCGAGCGCTTCCGCACCGATCACCGCGAGATCGTGGTCGGCGCGGACACGCTCGCCCGCCAGCTGCCGGACCTCGTGTGGCACCAGGACGAGCCGGTGTCCGAGCCCGCCGCGATCCCGACGTTCCTCGTTTCGCAGCTCGCGCGCGAGACCGTCACGGTCGTGCTCACCGGCGAAGGCGGCGACGAGCTGTTCGCGGGCTACCCGAAGTACGCCGTCGACCCGTTCGCGCGCCGTCTCGCGCACGTGCCGGCGCCGCTGCGCGACGCGTTCCTCGCCCACGGCGTGAACCGGCTGCCCTTCGGCTTCCGGAAGCTGCAGGTCGTCGCGCGCAGCGCGCGCTTCCGCGACGAGGCCGACCGGCTCGCCTCGTGGTTCGCCGGACTCGCGGGCGAAGAGCGCGCGCAGCTGCTGTCGCCCCTGCTGCGTTCGTTCGACCACGTCGGCTCGCGCGCGTTCCGCGACGCGCTCGCGTCGTCGCGCGCGCGCCGGCCGCTCGACCGCATGCTCGACGCCGACCTGCGGCTGTGGCTCCCGGACGACCTGCTCATGAAGATGGACAAGATGAGCATGGCGGCCTCGATCGAGGCCCGCGTTCCCCTGCTCGACCACCCGCTCATCGAGTGGGCGGCACGGCTGCCGGACCGGTTCAAGGTGCGCGGACTCGAGGGCAAGGTGCTGCTCAAGCGTCTCGCGCGCGAACTGCTGCCGCGCGAAGTCGTGGACCGTCCAAAGGTCGGCTTCACGGTGCCGTTGTCGCCGTGGTTCCGCGGCCCGCTGCGCGAACTGCTCCAGGACACGCTGCTGTCGCCGACCGCGCTCGGACGCGGCTACTACGACGCCGGCACGCTGCGCCGCTACGTCGAGGACCACGTCGAGGGACGACGCGACCGCAGCCGCGAGTTGTGGACGCTGCTCACGCTCGAACTGTGGCACCGCGTCTACGTGGACCGCGTCCCGGTGCGCGCGAGCGCGTACGAACTGCCGGCGCGCGTCGCGGCCCCGGCCGCCTCCTGAGGCGAGCGTGCTCGTCGTGCGGCCGGTCGAGCCCGCGGACGCCGAACGCTGGGAGGCGTACGTCGGAGCGCATCCCGACGCGCACTTCGGCCAGCGCCTCGCGTGGCGCGACCTCACCGCTTCGACGCACGACGTCCGCCCCGCGTACTCGATCGCCGTGGACGACGGCCGCGTGCGCGGCGTGCTGCCGCTGTTCGCGACCGGTCGCGCGCTGTTCTCGGCGCCGGGCGGACTGCTCGCCGACGACGCTTCCGTCGCGGCCGATCTGCTCGCGCCGGCGATCGAGCGCGTCCGTCGCGAGCGCCTGGACTGGCTGGAACTGCGCGACCAGCGCCGCGCGTGGCCCGGCCTCGAGACCAGCACCGAGCACGTGACGCAGGAAGTGCCGCTCGAGCGCACGGCCGAGGCGCAGTGGAACGCGTTCCCCTCGAAGCTCCGGCGCCACGTCGAGCGCGGCGAGTCCGCGGGCTTCGCGCTCGCGAGCGGCCCCGGCGAAGTCGCCGCGTTCCACCGCGTCCTGCTCGAGAACCTGCGCGACCTCGGCACGCCCGTGCGGGGGACGGCGTACTTCCGCGCCGCGCTCGAGCGTCTCGGCCGCGCGGCGGACGTGCTCGTGCTGCGCCTCGCCGGACGCGCCGTCGGCGGCATGTTCGTCGTGCGCCACGGCGCGCGCGACGCCGATCCCTGGGTGTCGGCGCTGCGTTCGAGCTTTGATCGCTTCCCGACGCACGTGCTCTACTGGACCGCGCTGCGGCGCGCGATCGCCGCCGGCTCGCGCGCGTTCGACTTCGGCCGCAGCCAGCCGGGCTCGGGCGTCTTCCGCTTCAAGGAACAATGGGGTGCGATTCCGGTGCCGCTCTACTACCAGTACGCGCTGGGCCGCGCGCGCGCGCTGCCGACGCTCGAGGACCAGAAGCGCACGCTCGCGTTCGCGGTCGCGGTGTGGAAGCGACTGCCGCTGCCGCTCGCGGCCGCCCTCGGCGAACCGGTCAAGCGCCGCTTCCCGGAGGTGATGTGAGCGGCCTCGCGCCCGGCGCGCGCGTGGCGCGCGACCGCTACGAGCGCGAGATCGCGCCGCGTCCGCTCGCGCGCGTGCTGTGGCAGAAGCTGCTCCACGGCTGGGCGCGCGGCTGCATCCCCCCGGGGCTGCGCCTCGCGCTCTACCGCGCGATGGGGGTGCGCATCGGGCGCGGCGTCTTCGTCGGGCTCGACAGCTGGCTCGATGACCAGTTCCCCGAGCTCGTCACGATCGAGGACGGCGTGACGCTCGCGATGCGCGTGCTCGTCGTCGTGCACGACGACGCGAAACGGCTCGACCGCATCGAGGCCGGCCAGGGCCACGGCACGGTCGCGCCGGTGCGCTTCGAGCGCGGCTGCTACGTCGGCGCCGGTGCGATCGTGCTGCCCGGCGTCACGGTCGGCGCGCACGCCGTCGTCGCCGCCGGCGCCGTCGTCACGCGCGACGTCCCCGCGCGCACGCTCGTCGCGGGCGTCCCGGCGCGGCCGCTGCGTTCGCTCGACGCCGGCGCGCAGGAGCGCTGACGCCGCGATGCGCGCCCGCCACGTCGCCGCGTTCTCGTTCGACATCGAGGACTGGTACCACTCGCAGCTGCTGCCCCCCGACCGCCGCCACTCGCACGGCGAGAGCGTGGTCGAGCGCGGCACGCTGCAGATCCTCGAGTGGCTCGAGCGCCACGGCGCGCGCGGCACGTTCTTCGTGCTCGGCGACGTCGTCGAGCGCCACCCGGACCTCGTGCGGCGCATGATCGCGGGCGGGCACGAGCTCGGCTGCCACGGCTTCGACCACACGCCGCTCTGGCAGCTCGACCGCGAGAGCTTCCGAGCGCAGCTGCGCGCGTTCCGCGCCGCGGTCGTCGGAGCGCTCGGCGACTTCCCGGTGCGCGGCTTCCGCGCACCGACCTTCAGCCTCGACCGCACCACGGCGTGGGCGCTCGAGGTGCTCGCCGAAGAGGGCTACGCCTACGACTCGAGCGTCTTCCCCGCGCGCGTTCGGATGTACGGCGTGCCCGACGCGCCAGTCGGGATCTGGCGCCCGTCGGCCGCCGACCTCGCGCGCCACGATGCGTCGGCGCCGCTCGTCGAGTTCCCGGTCGCGGTGTGCGAGTGGGGGCCGCTGCGCGTTCCCGTCGGCGGCGGCTTCTACCTGCGCGCGCTGCCGTGGACGCTCGTGCGCGCGTCGCTGGACCGCATCCTCGCGCACCGCCCGTTCGCGCTCTACCTGCACCCGCGCGAGGTCGAGCCCGAGTCGAAGCGGCTGCCGCTCGACCCCGTGGACGGGTTCATCACGTACGTGAACCTGCACACCGTGGCCGCGAAGCTCGAGCGGCTGTTCGAGCGCTACGCCTGGACGACGATGTCGGACGTGCTCGAGCGCGAATCGTGGCTCGCGCCCGACGATCAGCGCGCCGGCGCGCGCCGCACGTCGAACGTTCCGACCGGCACGCCGCTGTAGTAGTCGTCGTCCGAGAAGTAGTCGCTCAGCCGGTAGTTCGGGTAGATCGCCGAGTGGCGCATGCGGATTTGCACCTCGTAGCGGCCGTCGGCGACGTCGGGCGGCACCGCGACGCGGAACGAATCGCGCACGACGAGGTCGGGCGTCCACAGGTCCGGCGCGAACCGCCCGTCGACGGGCAGGTGATCGGAGCGGAAGCGCCAGCGTGCGCCGCGCGTCAGTTCGAACACCTTGCGCGCGGGCTTCGCGATCCACGCAGGCGGCTCGAAGCCGCCGGGCAGCGGCGCGTCGAACCGCACGGGCACGCGGTACGAGCCCGCGGGCAGCCGCTCGGGCGCCCGCCAGTCCGCGATGCCGAGCACCGTGTCGCCGGGCGAGGCGACGCGCGGCACGACGCTGAAACGCAGAACGAGCGGCATGCCCTCGCCCGCGCGCCGGCCCGGCGGCCAGCGTTCGGGATCCCACGCCGTGACGAACGGCCGCGCGGGCACCGGCGTGGACAGCGTGTCGAGCGCCCCGGCGCGGACGCCGTAGACGACGAACCGGCCGCGGTCGTGGATCCGCTCGAACGCCCCCGGCGCCCCGTCGAGGCGCGCGCGCGCGGCCGCGAACCAGCCCGGGCTCGGCGACCAGTAGGCGAACGACGGGATCTCGGAGAAGTCGCCGTTCAGCACGATCGTGCTCACGCGGTAGCGGCGCACGACCGCGGCGAGCCGCGCCCACGAACCGTACGGGTCGAGCGCGTCGCGCGCCTCGAGCAGGCGCGCGAGCGCGCGCGAGTCGCTCGGCGAGCTGTGCTGGTCGAGCAGGCACACGACCCGCCGCCCGGTCATCATCGGCACGGCGTACGAGGTCGCGGGGTCGGACAGCACGACCGCGTCCGCGGCGAGATGCGCCCGCATCCACGCCATCGGGGCGGCCCAGCGCTGCGGCCCGTGGTCGGCTTCGGCGGCCACGAGTTCGCGCGGGTGCGCGAGTGCGAGCGCGGCGTCCTGGAGCGTGCTCTTCGCGCACGCGAGCAGCGCGAGCGCGGCGAGCGCGGCCGCGATGCGGCGCCGCGCGCCGCCCCGTCGCCACGCTTCGTGGAGCCCGAGCCACGCGAGCGTGAAGACGGTCGCGACCGGGACCATCCACACCATGCGCATGAGCAGGTAGCCGAGCTTCGGCTCGAGCACGCCGACGGCGAGCGGATCGAAGATCACGAGCGCGACCCCGACCGGCACCGCGGCGGCGTACAGCGCGGCCGGATCGTGCGCGGCGCGCCGCCACAGGTAGGGCAGCGCGAACGCGATCGGGATCCACAGCCACTGCATCCAGTCGGTGAGCACGCCGGACATCACGACTCGCTGCGCGCCCCACAGGGTCATGAGGCCCTGCGGTTCGGTGTGGATCACGTTGTCGGGCCGGTCGAGCGTGAGCGCGCGCGGCAGGAGCACGATCGCGCACGCGAGCGCCGCGAGCGCGACCGTGCCCGCGAAGCGGCGGAACGCCGCGTCCCGCGGACCGCGCCGCAGGACGAGCGCCGCGCCGGTCGCGCCGAATGTCAGCGCGAACTGGATCGCCGCGTACACGTGCGAACCCGCGGCCGCCGCGCACAGCAGCACGGCCGTCGCGCGCGTCGCACGTGCGCGCCGCCCCAGGTCGTCCAGCACGGCGATCGCGGCCGCGAGCGCGATCTGGTCGGTGAGGAACGTGCCGAACACGGCCTTGCGGAACGGCACCCACGTCAGGTTCCCGATCCAGAACAGCGCGAACACGATTGCGTTCACCGCCGCGCCCTTCGGCCCGGCCGCGAGCCAGCCGAGCGCCGCCGCGTTCAGCACGAAGAACGGCGCGATCCACGCGGAGAGTCCGACCCAGGCGTCGGTCGCGTCCACGCGCGCGAGGCGCGCGACGTGCGCGACCTCGGCGTGCCACCAGCCCTTGCGCGGGTCCCCGCCCTCGGCGCCCGCGTCGGCGAAGAACGCGTCGGTCGGGAACGGCACGCCGCTCTCGGCGATCCGCCGCACGGTCGCGATGTGATCGGGCGAGTCGCTGTAGTAGCTGACCTGCGTTCCGGTCGAGCCGACGTGCCAGGCGACGAGCAGAACCGCCACGGCCACGAGCGCGAGCGCCGCCGGCCGCTCGCCGAGCGACGGCGCGGCCTCGGGCGCCGCCCGTCGCCGCACGTGCGCGAGCACGAGGGCGGCGAGCGCGGTCGTCGCGACGGGCCACGCGACGTCGGCGTCGTGCAGGCTGCGCCCCGCGAGCGTGAGCGCGCCGAGCACGCCGACGTTCCACAGCACGCCGAACGCGAGCGCCCGAACGGCGGAGAGCCACGCGCCGCCCGGAGGCGACGCGAAAGACGCCGCGAGCAGCGTGCCGGGTGTGAAGACGAACGCCGCGAACGCGAGCCCGAGCCGCAGGCCCTGCGGCAGCGCGGCGAGCGCGCCGAGCGACAGCGCCACGTGCAGCGCGAGGCCCGCGAGCGCGGCGGCCGCGAGCGGCGCGAGTGCGCGCGGCCGCGGCGCCGCGGTGCCGCCGGTCATCGGTCCGGCCGCCACTCGAACAGCCGCAGCTCGTCGGACTCGGCGAGGGGCGTGAACCGCGGGTCGGCGGCGATGCGCGGCAGCGCGCCGAGCGAATCCACGCCGTCCGGCGTGCGCAGGACGACGACGTAAGGGCGGCCGAGCCGCCGCAAGAAGGCGGTCGTCGCCGAGTCGGGTTCGAGGCCGGCGCCGAGCGCGTGCGACGCGCGGCGGCGCGGTTCGAGTTCGCGTTCGGGATGCCCCCAGTGCCGTTCCCCGAGGTTCGCGGCCCACAAGGTCGTGCGGCGCGCGAAGACCTGGTTGTCGCTGCCGGCGAGCCGGTCGATCACGAGCGCGTCCGGCGGCGTGCGGCGCTCGATCTCGCCCCACGCAGCGAGCGTCGAGGGCGTCGGGAAGTGGAAGCTCTCCTCGAGCTGGCGGCGCTGGTTCGCGAATCCCCACATCAGGAACGCGAACGACGGCACGAGCGCGAACGCGACGACCGCGCGCAGCGCCGTGCGGCGGCGCGACGAGCGGTCCTCGAACGCGCTCGCCCCCATCGCCGCGACGGGCGCGAGCGCGAGGAAGAGCAGGTTGAAGAACTTGCTCTGGTTGAGCTCGGGCAGCCGGACGACGGCGCCCATGGCGGCGAGCGTCGCGCACGTGAGCGCGAGCAGCGTTCCCGCGCGCGAGCCGCGCCGGACCGCGCCGAGGAACCACGGCACCGCGAGAGCGAGGTAGAGCGAGCCGCACGCGACGAGGGTCTGGAGCGAGAGCCGCGAGGCGCCCCAGTGGATCTGGTCCTCCTTGGGGCCCGCGACGGCGATCAGGTACGGAGCGACGAGCGCGAGGCCGGCGGCGAGCGACGCGCCGAACGCGATCGCCGTGCGGCGCCCGCCGGGCTCGCCGCGAACGGCGCGCCACACGAGCCACGCGCCCGCGGGCGCTCCGGCCGCGAGCAGCGAGAGTCCGATCACCGAGTGCGTGAGCAGCGTCGCCGCCGTCAGCACCGCGAGCCGCGCCGCATTCCGCACCGTCGGACGCCGGAGCAGGTCGATCTCGGCCGACAGCGACGCGGCGAACAGCGGCAGTCCCATCGCGAACGGGGTCAGGCAGAAGTACTTGTCGCCGAAGAACGACATCGAGATGTGCAACGTCCCCGGCGAGAGCGCGTGCAGCGCGCCGCTCGCACCCTGCCCCGCGATGCGGCTGATCTCGGCCCAGCCGCGCACGTCGCCCGTGAGCGCGCGCGCCGGGAGCAGGAGCCACAGGAGCGGCGCGTAGCCGAGCACGGCGAGCGCGACCGCCCAGCGCTGGCCGCGCGCGTCCGCGCCGAGCCTGCGGGCGAGCCCGCCGACCGCGAGCACGACCGCGAGCGCCGCGGCGACGTTGAACGCGACGAGCGGCGTCCACACCGCGACGTGCGGCACGAGGTGCAGCCACAGCGCGGACCACAGGTGGTAGCCCCAGAAGTAGAGCAGCGGCAGGCCGCCGAAGTCCGGGTCCTCGACCGGCAGCCCGCGGCCCGCGATCTGCAGCGTCACGGCCGCGTGGAACCAGCCGTCCTGCCGGCGCGGCAGGTACGTGTTGAGCCCGAGGTAGAGCGCGGTGAGGCCCGCCCACGCGAGCGCCGGGGCGAGCGAAGGGCGGTCGGGATCCGCAACCGCCGCCGGCACGCGCGCGAGCGCGAGCACGGCGCACACCGCGCCGGCGACGGCGAGCACGCGGGCGCCGAGCGCGATCGGCACCCCGGCGAACGTCAGGACCGCCGCGACGACGATGACCGCGAACGGCGACAGCGTGAGCGCGAGCAGCAGCCGCTCCGCGCGCCCCGCCTCGGGAGCGAGCACGCGCGCGAGCAGCCGGCCGGGCCCGTAGCCGAGCGCGGCGAACACGGCCGCGGCCGCGAGCGGTACGGGCAGCACGCCGGGCGGAACGAGCGCGAGGATCGCGAGCAGCGCGAGCAGGCGGTCGAGCACGTCAGGCGCCCGTTCCGCCGCGCAGCTCGGAGACGAGCCGGCGCAGTCCGACGCCGCGCCAGAGCGGCAGCAGCAGCAG
Source organism: Candidatus Eiseniibacteriota bacterium (assembly GCA_044222065.1). GTDB lineage: Bacteria > Eisenbacteria > RBG-16-71-46 > RBG-16-71-46 > RBG-16-71-46 > JBGAOA01. The sequence continues at coordinate 19,188 of JBGAOA010000015.1, read as the reverse complement.
CAGGTAGGCGCCCACGAAGGCGAGTTCGCTGATCGTCACGCGCGCGATCCGGAGCGGCGTCTCGCTGCGCCCGAACCACGGCGTCAGCGAGTGAGCGAGGTAGGCGAGCAGGATGCCGACGACCGTCGGCGCGAGCCCGCGCAGCAGCAGCTCCCAGCGCCGCGCCGCGGGCAGCCGCAGCCCGATGCCGGCGTACCAGAGCAGCATTCCGCCGTAGACGCCGTACGTGCCGAGCGTCGCGAACGCGACACCCTGGAGCCCGAAGCCGGCGCGCAGCACCGCGATGTTCGCCGCGACGCCGAACACCGTGACGAGCAGCGCGATGCCGGCGAGCTGCACCTGGCGGCGCAGCGTCATGAGCGTGATCGAGCCGATGCTCGCGAGCGCGAGGGCCGCCGCGGCGAAGCACAGCACGCGCACGGCCGAGGCGCCTGCGAGGTAGTCCGGCAGCAACACGAGCAGCAGCTGGCGCGCGAGCAGAAACGCGACGCCGCCGAGCAGGGGCATGAGCAGCGCGACCAGACGCACGACGCGCACGACGCGGTCGCGAATCGCGGCCGGGTCGTCGCCCGCGGCGCGGTATTCGGTCAGCAGGCGCGGATAGAGCACGTACGACACGGAGTCCGGCAGGTAGAGCAGCAGGCTGAGCACCATGACGGCGATGCCGTAGTAGCCGAGCGACTCGGCGCCGAGGAAACGCAGAACGACGAGCCGGTCGATCGTGCGCATGACCATGGTCGAGAAGAAGTACAGGAAGATCGGGAACCCCGCGCGCACGAGCTGCACGCACTCGTCGCGCGGCGCCGGCCAGACGGCGAGCTCCTCCGGATAGCGCCAGCGGGCGTACGCGAGCGCCACGAGGTTCGCGACGGCCCAGCCCACGAGCAGCCCCCAGGCGCCGAGCCAGGGCACGAGTCCGAGGCCGAGCAGCGCGCCGATCGCCCCCTGCAGGACGAACCAGTTGCTCACCCCGCGGATGTCTCCGCGCGAGCGCAGGACGGTCGTGTGGTAGTTCGACACGTTGATGAGCAGCACGCACACGAGCGCGAGCGCGATTCCCCCGGCGCCCCAGAAGTCGCGGATGTCGCCGGGCCGGCGCGTAAAATACATCTGCACGTACGCGGCGTACGCGAACGACAGCACCAGGATGTTGAACAATCCGCCCGCGAGCAGCGCGCGGAGCGGCCCGGGCCGCCCGTCCACGATGCGCGCCGGCACGGCCTGGTCGAGGCCCTGCTGGGTCCCGAGCGGCGCGTTCGCGCCGTAGTCGAGGACGAGCTGGAGCGCGTTCCAGGCGCCGTAGGACGCGGGCGACAGCAGACGCGCGGCGATGACGCCGCGCAGCATCATCAGCATGCGCACGACGTACTGCGTCGCCGTGAAGAGCATCGTGTCGCGAAGGAGCTTTCGGGGGGACATGCGCGCTCCGCTCACGAACGCCCGGGCCGGCCGGGAGGCGTTCCCGGCGGACCGTGGTCGCGGACGGCGGTGACGAGACGCTGGTGTGGGCCGCGCGCGTCCCGTACAATCGCGCCGCGCTCATCGCACGCATGAACCCGACCTCCGCCGAAACGCTCGCCTCGCGCGGCGGCACGCCCGTCCGCGCCGACTACCTGCCGCTCGCCGTGCCGTGGATCGGCGAGACGGAGAAGCGTCTCGTGCTCGAGACGCTCGAGTCGGGCTGGATCACGACGGGCAAGCACGCGCAGGACCTCGGCCGGCGCATCGCGGCGATCGGCGGCGCGCGTCACGGCCTCGCGGTGAACTCCGCGACCGGAGCGCTTCACCTGTCGCTCGCGGCGCTCGGCGTGGGTCCCGGCGACGAGGTCATCACCTCGACCTACACGTTCGTCGCGTGCGTGAACGTCATCGAGCACGTCGGCGCGAAGCCGGTGCTCGTGGACGTCGAGCCCGACACGCTGTGCCTCGATCCGCGCGCCGTCGCGGCCGCGCTCACGCCGCGCACCCGCGCGATCCTGACCGTCGACTACGCCGGCCATCCCTGCGACTACGACGCGCTCGGCCCGCTGTCCGAGCGCACCGGCGTTCCGCTCGTCGTGGACGCGGCCCACGCGCTCGGCGCGGCGTGGAAGGGCCGCCCGGTCGGCTCGCTCGGACGCGTCACCGCGTTCTCGTTCTACGCGACGAAGAACCTCACGACCGGCGAGGGCGGCGCCGCCGTCACGGATGACGACGCGCTGGCCGAGCGGCTGCAGGTGCTGTCGCTCCACGGCATGAACCGCGACGCGTGGAAGCGCTACACCGCCGCGGGCTCGTGGTACTACGAGGTCGTCGCGCCGGGCTTCAAGTACAACCTGAGCGACGTGCTCGCGGCGATCGGCATCGGCCAGCTCGAACGCTTCGACGAGTTCCAGCGCCGCCGCGCGGCGATCGTCGCGCGCTACGAGGCCGGCCTCGCGGACCTGCCCGAGGTGCGCCGGCCTTCGACGCGCGCGGGGGCGAGCCACGCGTGGCACCTCTACCCGATCGCGCTCGAGCTCGAGCGGCTCTCGATCGACCGCGCCGCGTTCATCCAGGAGCTGCGCTCCGAGAACATCGGGACGTCGGTGCACTTCATCCCGATCCACTTCCACCCGCACTTCCGCGACACGCTCCGCCTCGGCGAGGGCGCCTTCCCGGCCGCCGAGGACGCCTACCGCCGCGCGATCACGCTCCCGCTGTTCCCGCGCATGAGCGATCGCGACGTGGACGACGTGTGCGCCGCGATCCGCAAGATCGTCGCGCACGTCCGTCGCTGACTCGGGGCTCCCTCCCGGTCCGAAGCGGGCCGGAAGCGTCACGCGCCCGCGTCCTCCGTCTGGCCGAGGTGCTTGAGCGACAGCCCCTCGCGGTTCAGGTACACGAGGCCGACGAGCGTGATCGGGAGCCACTGGCTGATGAAGTAGAACCACGAGAACGGCACCGCGTGGTCCTTGCCGATCCCGAACAGCGCGAGCCCGGCGATGCACGCGAGATTGAGCGTGCCGATGTAGCCCGGCGCGGCCGGGACCATGATGCCGATCGCGGTGATCACGAGCATGATGAGGCCCGCGTACCACGGCACGTCGATGCCGAGTGAGCGCATGCTGATCGAGAGCGCGAGCGCGTAGACGAGGAACATCCCGAACGAGATCACGAACACCCACGCGAGACGCGGCAGGTCGCGGAACAGGCCGAGCCCCTCGAGGAAGTGCTGGGCCGCTTCGCCGACCTTGCGGCGCAGCCCCTCGGGCAGCGGGCGGGTCGCGAACGCGATCGCCGCGTGAGCGAAACGCGGCTGACTCTCGAGCGCCACGACGAACAGCGTGAGCGCCACGCACAGCAGGAGCAGCACTCCGGCCCCGGCGCGCACCATGCGCCCCGCCGCCGTGGCCTCGGAGATCGGGTGGACGAGCAGCGCGATGCCGAGGATGCCGAGCAGCGTGAGCATGTCCACGGCGCGCTCGACGACGATGGTCGCGAGCAGCGTCGTCTTGCTCATGCCCTCGCGGCGCGCGAGCACGTACGGCCGCACGAACTCGCCGAGCCGGAACGGCAGCACGTTGTTCGCCATGAAGCCGATGATCGTGGCGCTGAACAGGCTGTCGTTCGAGAGCCGCTTCGGCGAGGCGATGAGCGACCGCCAGCGCACCGCGCGCACCCAGAAGCCGAAGATCGTGAGCGCCATCACGGCGACGAAGCCCATCCAGTTCGCGCGCCGCAGCGCGTCGAGCACCTCCGCGACGCGGACCTCGCGCATCGAGATCCACACGCACACCGCAGAGACGGCGATCGCGAGCCCGAGCTTGATCGAACGGTTCACGCGTCCTCCCCCGGGCCCTCGCCCGCGGGCCGCAGGCGCTGGAGGTCGTGCCGGAGCAGCGCGAGTTCGCGCGTGAGCAGCACGTTCTCGTGGCCGAGGCGGGACAGCTTCACCGACAGGTACAGCAGCATCGCGAGCGCGAACGCGAGTCCGAACGCGAACACGGTCGAACTCTCGCCGAGCATGCCGAGCGCGTCGGTGACCCACACGAGCACGGGCGTCGAGAAGCCGAGGACGGCCAGCACGAACGTCGTCACGACCCACAGGAGCGAGAACTCCTCCGAGAGCCGGCGGCGGCGAACGAGGTCGAGGACGTACAACGCCAGCGCGACGGCGCCGAGCGCGACGATCACCTGGGTACGGGACAGGAACATCAGGGGCGCTCCTCCGGTCTGCGGACCGGCCGCTGCAGCCAGGCCATCAGCGACGCGACGAGATTCTTGTAGGGGTAGTACAGCGACTTCCCGAGCGTGTAGAACGACCGCCCGGCGTGACGTTCCCGCATGCGTGACGGCACTTCCTTGAGCCGGAAACCGCGGCGCCCGAGCGCGATCAGCAACGGCGCATCCGGGAAGTCGCGGGGAAAGTCCCACTGGCAGACCTGCATCACCGGGCGGGAGTAGGCGCGGTAGCCCGAGGTCGTGTCGGTGATGCGCTGCCCGAGCGCGAGCCGCACGATACCCGAGAACAGGATCATGCCGAGGCGCCGGGCCATCGGCGCACGATACGCCGAGCGCTGCACGTAGCGCGAGCCGATCGCGACGTCGCACTCGCCCGCGAGCACCGGCGCGACGAGCCCCGCGAGTTCCCCGGGATCGTGCTGTCCGTCCGCGTCGAGCTGGACGCCGACGGCGTAGCCCCGCTCGACCGCCCAGCGGAATCCGGTCTGGAGCGCGGCGCCGACGCCCAGGTTCACCGGATGCCGGACGACCGGCGCGCCGGCTCCGGACGCGACGGCCGACGTGCGGTCGCGCGACCCGTCGTCCACGACGAGCACGTCCGCCTCGGGCGCGCGGGCGCGGAGTTCGGCGAGGGTTCCGGGCAGGCTCTCCTCCTCGTCGTGCGCCGGCACGATGACGAGCACGCGCGCGCGGGTCACGACGTCCTCCCCCAGCGGCGCGCGCCCGTGAGCTGGTACCCGACGCCCACCGCGATCGCCTGCGCGCGCCGCATCCACGCGCTTTCGAGCGGGATGTCGGCGAATCGCTCGACGTCCTCGCGCACGACGAGCCCGAACAGGAACACGGTCGCCGCGCCCGCCACGACGACCGCCGCGCGCAGCGCGACCGACGTCGCGAGCGGCAGGTGGCTCGCCGACACGATCCACGCGAGCAGCACGAGCGGCACGTACACGACGGCGACGCGCAGGGCGTTCGCGGCGCGCGCACGGGCCCCGCCCGGAAGCGCCACGGCGAGGCTCGCGAGCGCCGCGACGTACGAGACGACCGCGGCGACGAGGTTCGCGCACACGGGACCGCCGATGCCGAGCACCGGCACGAGCGCGAAGTAGCAGCCGAACTCGATCGCGAACTTGAGCACCTCGAGCCTCAGCACCGTGCCCGGCTGCCGAAGGGCCTGGAACGCCATCGTGAGCGGCTGCTGGGCCGTGCGAACGAACGGCACGAGCGCGAGCAGGCGCAGCAGCGGGATCGCGGGCTCGAAGAGCGGGCTGCCGCCGAACAGCGTGATCTCGCGCGCGAACGCGAAGATCGCGAGGCTCGTGAACGCGGCGAGCACCTGGATCACGCGGTGCGCCTGGACCGCGAACTGGTCGAGGCGATCGCGCGCGCCCTCGGCCTCGAGCCGCGTGAACGCGGGCAGGGCCGATGCCGGCAGCGTCTGCATGAGCTCGACGAAGCGCTCGATCGTCTGGTAGGCGAACGAGAAGTAGCCGAGCTCGGTGGCGGTGAAGAGCTTCCCGATCACGACCTTGCCGAGGTTCGCGCCCGACGTGAACGTGAGCCGCGCGCCGAGCAGCGGCGCGCAGTAGGTCACGAGCTGGCGCAGCATCTCGCGCGGCCCGAACGGCGGCGCGTCGGACGCCGGCGTCGCGTCGCGCGCGTCGCGCAGCATGGCGAGCGGAATCACGAACTGCAGGATCGCCTGCGCGATCGTGATCACGGTGAGCCCGACGCACAGTTCGACGAGCCCCCAGTGCAGCCCCCACATCGCACCGACCATCACGGTCTTGACGACGTGGAATCCGATCGCGATGAACGAGAGCAGCTTGAACTGTTGCACGCCGTAGAGCGTGGAGCGTCCGGCCATGTACAGGCCGTCCGTGAGCACCGTCCAGGCGAGGATCGGCAGGACCGTGCGCAGCTCGGGCATGTCGAACTGGGTCGCGAGCGTCGGCGCGAGCGCGGTGAGCGTCGCCGCGGCGATCGCCGCGAGCGTGCTCTTGAGCGCCAGCACGAGGAGCATCGCGCGTCGCAGCGTGCGGAACTGGCCCCGGTGGTGGAACTCGGTCGCGTAGCGTTCGAGGTACACCTCGAAGTTCGCCGTCGCCATCGTGGCGAGCCCGGTGAACGACAGCGCGAGCGACAGCATTCCGTACTTCGTCGGCCCCATCCAGCGCAGGAGCAGCACGAAGTACGCGATGCCCGAGAGCAGCGCCGCGCCCTTCTCGATCGAGAGGTAGAAGACGCCGCGCGTGACGCTGTGGAACACCCCTCCCCGGGTCACGGCGCGCACCGAAGACTGCGAGCGCCACGACGCCCGGAGGTGGAAAAGCCCGTGCGCTCCTCGGCGGAGGTCACGGGCTTCGCGGAGGGATCGAAGCGGATCACGGGAGCGGCATCGCGGCCTAGATGCGGCGGTAGATGAATCCGGGAATTTCGTGGCGGCGGCGGTTCAGCACGGTGCCGATCACCCGCGCGCCCGCCTGACGCAGGAGGTCGACGGAGCGGGCCAGCACGGGACGCTTCGTCCGGCCGGCGCGCACGACGAGCACGACGCCGTCGGTGACGGCGCCGAGCGAAGGCGCTTCGGGCGCCTCGAGCACCGGCGGCCCGTCGAGCAGGATCCAGTCGTACGAGCCCGCGACCGAGTCGAGGAGCCCGCGCAGCGCCTGCGGCGAGAGGATGCCGCTCGCGTGCTGCTCGCGGTCGAGCGGGAGCACGCTCAGCGAGCCCTGCGCGGCGTGGGCGGCCTCGATCCGGTGCCCCTGGAGCTGGCGGTCGAGCTCGCGCGCGAGCGCCGGCCGGCGCGCGTGCGCGTCCACGACCAGCACGCGGCATCGCGGATCCGCGGCGAGCGAGTTCGCGAACTGCACCGCGACCGTCGTCGCGCCTTCGCCCGGCGTCGAGCTCGAGAACAGCAGCAGACGGGTGGTCCGATCCGGCAGCGCGGCTTCGATCGCGACGCGCAGCGCGGTCATCTCGCGCAGGACGTCGCCCTCGAGCGTTGCCGCGCGCGGAAGCAGGACGATGCCGGCCGGGACGCTCGGCCGCAGCGCCGGCGCCGCGGAGCCGTGGCTCGCGGCCGGATGCGAGCGGGCCGCCTCGAGGGGCGCGGGCGGATGCGTGGCCTGGGCCTTCTTGAACGCTTCGAAGATGCGGGTCATGCGGTTCGGGCTCCGAGGCTACGGGCGGGAACGGCGGCGCCGTTCGGTGACGGCGGCGAGTACGGGAATGCGCGCGGCGTCCTCGGCGTGATCGACCGTCCGCACGGTGAGGTCGAGGCCGTCGATGAAGAACGCGAGGCCGATGCCGACGACGAGGCTGAAGGCGGGTGCGAGCGCGATGCGCACGGGATCGCGAGGATTGGCCGGCCGCGACGGGGCCGCGGGTTCGAGCAGGATCGCCGTCACGTTCGCCGACGTCTGCTCGTTGACGAGCGCCTGATCCGACTTCTTCACGAGTTCCTCGATGCGCTCGCGATAGAGCTTGATCTGGCGGTCCATCTCCTCGACTTCGGCCGCCTTGATCGGCATCCCCTCCAGCTGGGCCGTGAGCTGCGCGATGTCGCGGTCGTAGATCGCGACGCGCGCTTCCATCGTCGTCACCTTCGAGGCCGAGAGCTTGAGACGGGCCTCGACTTCCTTGCGAAGCATCTCGCGCATCGTGCCGAGCGATTGCAGCGCGGCCTGCACCTCGGGCGTCTCCTCGCGGAAGCGTTCGCGCAGCAGGGCGAGACGGGTTTCGCCGTCGATCACCTTGCGCTTCATCTCGACGAGTGCGACTTCGTTGCTGTAGGCCTGCGAGAAGGTCGGCAGGTCCATCTCGGAGTCGGCGTCCATCTCGCGCTGACGCCGGTGGACTTCCTGCGCCTCGGCGAGGTCCGCGGCGACCTCGCTGCGCGTCTGCAGCAGACTGTTGAGGCGGGCGATCATGCCGCGCGACTCCTCCTGCACGTCCACGAGGTTCTGGCGGAGCGCGTAGTCGCGGCGCCTGGCCTGCACGCGTTCGAGCTCCGTCCGCACCTGACCGAGCTCGCGCTCGAAGAACTCGCGCGGGTAGCGCATCGACAGGTCCGTCTGACGGAACCGGATGTACGCGGTGAGCAGCGCGTTGCACACGCGCTGGGCGACCTCCGGATTCGCGTCCGTGTAGCCGATCGCCAGCACGCTGGTCTTGCCGACGACTTCGGCGTCCACCGCCCTGGGATCGATCTCGATCGCGGACTTCCCGGCGGCGACCTCGGCCTTGAGCACCTCGCGCGCGAGTTCGATCACGGGATAACTCTTCGCGACCTGGACCTCGCTGCCGAGCTCCTCTTCCCACTGGCCCATGATGCGCTTCGTCGGCGTGAGGCTGCTCTCCGGCTCACCGCGCTTCACGAGCACCTGTCCGCCCGAGATGAACACGAGCTTCTGGCTGAACGACACCGCGAGCGCGGTCACCGTGGTGACGAGGAACAGGCCGAGCACGATCCACTTGCGGCGGAAGACCACCGCGAGGAACTCGCGCGCGGTGGCCGAGCGCGCGACGGAGGTTCCGGGTGTGCCGTGGGGATCGAACGTGGACATGCGTTCTCCTAGTTCGCCACCCGCTCGATGGCGGAGGTCACGAACACGCGGTCGAGGTTGAACAGCTCCCACCCCGCGAGCGACGTCTGCGCGAGCGTCGACACACCGCCGAGCGCCTGGCGGAGGAACGTATCCATGTTCGAGATCGTGTTGCGCGGGACGTAGACGATGTCGAAACGCGAGAGGCGAATGTCGGCTTCGAGCCGGCCCTTCTTGAGCGCGTTGCCGAGCGCCACGCGCGTGACGCGCACGTTGCGCGCGCCGTCGCGATGCACGACGAGCACCTGGTTGCGCTGCGCGCCTTCATCGAAGCCGCCCGCGGCCGCGATCGCCTGCGCGAGCGTGAAGTAGGGATCCGCCGGGTACGAGCCGGGCTTCTTCACGACGCCGAAGACGTGCACCTGATTGCCGGCGAGCTTCACGACCTCGACGACGACACGCGGGTTGCGGAGGTCGGCCGCGAGCAACGACTCGAGCGCCGCCTGCAGTTCCATCGGCGTGCGGCCGCCGGCGATGACGTCGCCGATCGGGAACACGCTGACGCGTCCGTCCGGACGCACGATGACCTTTCGGATCAGGTCGGCCGAGGCGTTCTCGATCTTCGGGCCGAAATTCAGTTCGAGCTCGTCACCGGGAACGATGCGGTACTCGGGTACCTGGCTGTAGTCGAGCCCGGTCGAGTCTCCGGCGGTGGAAGCGAACGCGGACGCGGCGGCAACGGCCAGCCCCAGCGCGACGGCAATGGCGAGTCGTCTCACTTCGGTCGATGGCTCCTCAAAAAGACAGAACGCCCGGCCCCCGTGAACGGGAGAAAGCCGGGCCGCTCTCCGCGGACCGGACACCCAAGACGCGAACGGTCGGAATGTCTCTCTCGACTCCCGACCCAACAGCAGGGTCAAAAAACCGGACGACCCATGCCGCAGCAGTAGCAATCAGCGTCTCGGAGCGCCTCCACTCGGAACCTGTCGACTCGAGCACAGCCGGAAGTCGTTGTGCACCAAGAAGTATATGGGGCGGCTCCGAACAGTGTCAACGATTCGCTGATTGCATCGCGAACGGCACCGGATGGAGGTGGCAATGGTCGTGCCGCCGGTGGTCGTGCTTCGGGGCCGACGGAGCCTTCAGCGCGGTCGGATCTCGGCGAGCACGGCGGCCGCGAACAGCGGCACGAGGATCTCGTGGTGCCCGGTGATCGCGTACCCCTGCGCCCCCGGAGCCCGGGTCGGTCGCTCGACGACGTTCACGCGTGGCCGGTAGTGCTGGATCTGGTCGAAGTTCACGGTCACGAGCCCCTCCAGGCTCGCGCCGAGATTGCGCGCGACCGCGAGGGCCTTGAGGAACACCTCGGGCATCAACACCGCCGATCCGAAATTCAGGACGACCGCTCCGCGCGCCTCGGCAAGCGCGGCCGCGAAGATCCGGAAGTCGCGCAGCGTCGCTTCGCCGAGCGCCGCGCCGTCGCAACGCGGGTGGTGGTGGATCGTGTCGGTGCCGATCGCGACGTGAACGGTCGCGGGCACGCGCCGCCGCCACGCCACCGCGAGCGGGCTCGAGTCGCGGTGCGGCGCGCGCGACTCTTCGAGCGCCCGGCCCCACGCCTCGCCCAGGCCCTCGTCGCGCGCGGCCGCCTCGCTCACCGCCGCGTTCATGAAGTCGCCCGTCTCGTCCACCATGCCGAACGTGCCGCTCTGCAGGTTCGACTCGACGTCCTCGGACGTCCGGCCGATGCGCGCGATCTCGACGTCGTGGATGGCGGCCGCACCGTTCATCGCGAGGTGTGTGAGCACTCCGGCCTCGAGCAGCGTGACGAGGCAGGGCGAGACGCCGGCCTTGATGACGTGCCCGCCGTACATCGCCACGACGGGCCGCCCGTCCCGGTGGGCGCGGCCGACGTGCGCGACGACGGCGCGCAGCGAGCGCGCCGCGAGCTGGTCGGGAAGCGCGTCGAGCAGGGCGCGCGCGGCAGCCGGATCGAGCGGCCGCGCGAATTCGGACACGTTCACGCGCGTCGCTCGCGCCTCGACGCTTCCGACGTGCAGTCGGGACAGGTCGGCTTCGCGGTAGCGGCTCATCCTCCGTTCTTGACCTCCTGGAGCACGACGCTGATCGAGCCGATCGTGAGGTAGCTTCGCATCAGGACCGGCATGCGCCGATCGTCCTCGGTGAGCCAGATCACGAGCCGGCCCTTGTTCTTGAACACGCCGCCCGCCTTCAGGTACGGCTCGATCGCGATGCACTGGAACGTGCCCGCGGGCGTCTTGATCTTCTGGCGGCCGAGCACCTTCACTTCCAGCGGCACGCTCTTGCGGCTCGCGTGGTAGTCGAACCACACGCTGCGCCCGAGCGGGAGCGCGAGGCAGCGCGTGTAGTAGAACGACGACAGCGCGTCCTGCACGTCGCGCGGAATCGGATAGGTCTGGCCGTCGGGCCAGCGCGCCTGCAGCGAGTCGCGGTCGAACGTGATCTCGTTCGAGACGCGATAGCCGCCCTCGCGCCGGTTCTCGCGATAGTGCCAGCTGAAGCGCCCGTCCACGTCCCACACGGATTCGATCCGGTTGCGCACCTTGTAGAACGCGCTGAAGAAGCCGTTCGACTCGGCGCGCGCGACGAGCGAGAACGCCCGGTGCCCGTTCCAGTCCACGACCTGCGGGATCTCGAGCCAGGCGGTGCCCGCCTTGATCGGTCCGTACTGGACTGAAAAGCGCAGGCTCTCGCCGGCGCGGATCGGCTCCGCCGGCGCAGGAACGATCTCGGTCGAAGAACTGTCGGCGCGCTCCACCCCCGCGCTGATGTCGGCCGTGTCGCGCGGCGCGCCGGGAAGCGGCGCGTCGTCGGCGTCGCCGGTACGGGCCGGGGCGAGCACGAAGCCGAACACGGCGAGCGCGGCGAGGGCGAGAAGCGTCCCGCGCCGGCGATGGGAGTGGTTGCGAGTCATGTCCCCCACGGAAGGCAAAGGGAGTGCCGCAGGGCGTCGAACGGATCGTGGCGCACTATCGTCAGGGCCCAAGACGCTGTCAATCGCGGGATTGCGAACGTGGACCGCGCCCGCGACGGACGCCGCGAGCGGGGCCGCGGCGCCGCGGGAGTGATCGGAGCGCGGCGACTTCGCACCGTCACCGGCCGCTCGGCCCGGTCGCGTGCGCTCAGAACCAGCGACGGAATTCCCCCGGTCGCAGCGGCCTCGCGAGCACGCGCTCGAGCAGTCCGGCGCCGAGCGAGTCCGCCCACGCCGGTCGCCAGCGCGCGAGGTTCCGCGACTCGAGCGGATCGCGCGCGAGGTCGTAGACCTCCATCACCTCGCGACCGAAGCGCAGGATGACCTTGCGGCCTCGCGCCTCGTCCACCGCCGCGGCCTGACCGCGCTCGATGTGCCGGTAGGGCGAGAAACGCCGCGAGACGCCGCGCTGCGGCAGGAAGCTGTAGTGCACTCGCGGCTCCGGGCGATACGACGTGTCCGCGAACGCGGGCCAGAGCGAGCGGCCCGAGGTCGCGCCCGGATCGACCCCGGCCGCCGCGAGGAACGTCGGGTACACGTCGGCCACGTCGGCGGCAAAGGGGCGCGGGCCGGCCTCGATCCCCGGACCGGTGGCCCAGAACAGCACGCGGATCGCCGGCTCGTACACCGCGATGTTGTGGTGGAAGTGGCCGTGGCCGCCGAACTCCTCGCCGTGGTCCGCGGCGATCACGACGATCGTGCGGCGATCGAGCCCCCGGCGGCGCAATTCGGAGAACAGTTCGCCGAGCGAGCGATCCACGCGCTCGAGCGCGCGCGCGTAGATCTCGACGTGCTTCGTGCGCGAGTACGAGCTCTTCGAGAGCGGGTTCAGCACGTCCGCGTGCAGGTCCATGAGGTGGTACCACGCGACCGCGGGACGTCCGACCGGCTGCCCGGCGAGGAACGCGACGAGGTCCTGCGCGAGCCGTCGGCCTTCGTGCTCGGGAGCGCGCACCATCAGCGGCCAGCCCCACGGCGAAGGCAGGAAGTTCGCTTCGTTGATGAACGCGCGCGAAGCGTATCCGGCGCTCACGAGGCGCTCGGACAACCAGCGTCCCTCGGGCACGCCGCCGAGCGCCGCGGGCAGGTCGAGGCCGCTGAAGAGCGAGAGGAACGTGTCCTCGGTCCCGGCCGAGGGCGCGTAGCCGCCGGCGAATCGGGCCGAGTGCGACACGAGCGAATCGAGCGTCGGCGTGCGCGCGTGGAGGCCCGCGAGCCGCGGGCTGCGCCACGCCGCGCCGGGAACGGCGTCCCAGCGGCACGCGTCGAGCGTCACGAACACGAGGTGGGGCCGCGCGTCGCCCGGATCCGGCGCGCGCGCCGGATCGCCGGGCCCCGGCGGCTGCGTTCCAGGGTCGAACGACGGCCACTGGTCGCCCGGGATGCGGCCGGGATACGTCGGATCGAACGGCCGCGCGTCCCTCCCCGCGACGAGCCAGGGAATCGCGCTGCCGTCCCGGTCGAAGTCGCTCAGCCAGCCGAAGAAGTCCGCGCTGCGGCCGGCGATCGTCCCGCGCACGCGCACGAGCATGCGGACGTTCGGATCCACGGTCATGCTCCAGTGCACGAACAGCACGGCCGCCGGCACGAGCGCGAGCCACAGCGGCCGCGCGCGCGCGAAGCGCGGTTCGAACTCGAGCGCGAGCAGGAACGCGCCCAGCGTGACGAGCGCGTCCATGATGACGTGGAGCCCGAGGCTCGAGCCCGGAGCGAAGTAGGCATCGAGCAGGTAGAGCCCCGCGACCGCGGGGAGCAGAACGACGAGCGCGAGCCCGCGCCGCCACCGAGGCTTGCCGAGGCGCGTGCGCGAAAGAGCGAGCAGCACGATGCCCGCGAAGGCCCCGGCCGCGGCCGCGGCGAGCACGAGCATCGGCGCGCGCGACTGGAGGCCGTCGAAGCGCACCGTGAGCCGCAGCGCCTGGAGCGCGAGGGCGGCGGACGCGGCGCCGAGGAGCGCCCCCAGAGCGAGCGCCTGCGCGTTCCGGTCGAGGCGGAGGCGGCGCCCGACGAGGCGGGCGAGGCCCGCGAGCAGCGTCGCCAGCGCGCCGAGCGCGAGCCCCGCGAACAGCACCCAGCCTGCGATCGTGAGGAACAGCAGCACGCCCTCGCGCGGGCCGCTCAGGAAGTAGCGCAGGTGCCGCGTGCGCTCGACCGCTGCGATCAGTCCGAGAATCGCCCCGGACGCGAGCCCGGCGTAGAGCGGCGCCCAGCGATCGCGCCCGGCGCCGTCCCCGCGCGCGCCGCTCACGACCCGTGCGACGCGCGACGACGCGCGATCACGACGTAGAAGCCCGCGAGCCGGGCGAGCGGACTCGCCGCGAGCGCACGCTCGAGCGCGCGCAGCAGCGCGCCGACGAGCGGCACGCGATGCGCGAGCGGATGCGGCGTGAGCAGCACGACGCCGTACTCGCCGCACACTTCGAGCTTCCGCGCGACCAGCGCGCGCGCATCCTCGGGGCGGTGGTACGCGGTGTAGACCTGCCGGTCGTGCGACGACGCGCCGACGGCGGCGTTCCACCAGCGCAGCTTCTTCCACAGCCCGCGCAGGCTGATCGGGTTGTAGAACTCCAGCACCGCGACGCCGCCCGGAACGAGCACGCGCGCGACTTCGTCCACGGCCCGATCGAGCGGGTCCACGTGCGGCAGCACCTTGAACGAGTACGCGAGGTCGAACGAAGCGTCGCGGTACGGCAGCGCCGTGACCGAACCCTGGGCGACCGGGTGACCGCGTTCGGCGGCGCGACGGAGCATCCCGAGCGACAGGTCCACGCCGGTGACACTCGGAGCGAACCCGCGGACGCGCGACAGCAGCAATCCGGTGCCGCATCCGAGTTCGAGCACGCGCGTGCCGCCCAGCCAGCGGCGCACGCACGCCGTCTCCAGCTCGTCGAGGTGCGCGTGGTAGCCGACGTCGCGGTGGCGGTCGTAGGTCGTGCTGAAGTCGTCGTAATAGGACTTCGTGTCTTTCAAAGCGGGGGCCTCGTCGCGAGGAGACCGGATTCGAGGTCGTCGTAGAGGGACTCGTAAGCGGCGGCGGAGCGCCGGGCAGTATAGCGGTCCAGCAGGCGTTCGCGCCCCGCCCGGCCGCGCGCCCCGGCTTCGGCGAGCGTGCGACGGACGGCGGCCGCCCAGGCCGCCGGAGCGTCCGGCACTTCGGCGTCGAGCCCCGCGACGAGTTCCCGGAGCGGCGCGATGCCGCTCGTGAGGACCGGCCGCGACTCGCGCCACGCCTCGAGCAGCACGATCGGCACGTCGGTCTTCCCGTAGAGCGAGCGCGCCGGGAACAGCACGCAGGCGCTCGCGGCGACGAGCGCTTCCATGTCCGGCACCGTGCCGAGCGTGCGCACCCGGCCGCCGAGATTGCGCGCTCGCGTCCCGCACTCGAGCGCGGCCCGCGCCGTCGCGGCGGCGGGCGTCTTGTCGCGGCCGGCGAGCACGAGCGGCGGCAGCGACGGATCGGACGCCCACGCCTCGAGCAGGACGTCGTGCCCGCCCGAGAACTCGAAGTCGCCCGGATAGAGCGCGAAGCCGGCCTCGAGCCCGAGCGCCGCGCGCACGCGCGCGACCCGCTCCGCCTCGACGGGCTCGAGCGCGCCGAGGCCGGGCGGGATCGTGACGGCCGGAACGCGCAGCGCGGGCGCGAGCTTGCGTGCCGTGTCGTCCGAGAGCGTGACGACGCGATCGGCGAACACGAGCGTGCGCACGTCGTGCCCGCTCGCGGGCGCGCTCGAGACGGTGTGGATCGCAGGGCGCCCGGACGCCCGGGCGAGCGCGCGCGCGGCGCGGCTCGCCGCCGGGTGCGGTTGGAAGAAGAAGTGCAGCGCATCCGTCCGGCCGCGCAGCCCCCAGACGCCGGCGAGCATGCGGAGCCGCTCGAGCGGGCCGAGGCGGAACCCGAGCGCTCCGCCGTAGAGCGCGTGTGCGGTGACGTGCGCCGGCCATTCGGCGCCGACGCCGCGCGGCGTCAGCACGTGGAATCGGTGTCGTCCGCTCGAGGCGTTGACGAGGTCGCGCGGCAGCAGCTTGCCGCTGTCGTTCCAGGGCGCCGCGAGCGGCTTCGTGACGAGCAGGACCCTCATGCGACCTCGTCGGCGCGCACGTCCCCGCGCCGTCCGTCGCGCGCTCCGGCCCGCCAGCGCCGCGCCGCGCCGAGCGCGAGCAGGCGCACGGCGATGCCGAGCGGATCGCGCCACGCGCGGATGCCCGACACCTCGCTGCCGTAGATCGCCGTCACCGGGACCTCCGCGACGCGCAGCCCCGCCTCGTGCGCCGCGAGCCGCGCGAACGCCGGGAAGCCGTAGCCCGGAGGCATCCGCACTTCGGTGAGGACGCGCATCGCGACGCGCGAGGCGGCCGTGAAGCCGCACTGGCTGTCCCCCACCGGGCGCCCCGCCGCCCAGCTCGTGCACGCGCTCAGCACGCGGTTGCCGGCGAAGCGCGTCCACGGCATGAGCCCGCGCACGCGTGCACCGTCGAAGCGGCAGCCCTGCACGTAGTCGGCACGTCCGGCGAGCAGCGGCGCGGCGACGCGCCCGACCTCGCCGAGGTCCATCTGCGCGTCGGCCGCGACCACGACGGCGACGCGGGCGCCGTGCTCGAGCGCGTGCGCGTATCCGAGCCGGATCGCGGCGCCGACGCCGAGCGGGCGGTCGCTGCGCACGACGAGGCCGCGCGAGTCGCCCCACCCCCGCACGACGCCTGCCGTGTCGTCGCGGCTCGCATCGTCCACGACGATCACGCGCTGGACGCCCTCGGGAACGGCGGCGAGCACCGACGGCAGCAGTCGCGCTTCGTCGCGCGCCGGAATCACGAGCGCGAGGCCGTCGTCGCGCGTCAGCACGTCGCGCCCTCGAGCGCGTCGCTCCAGCGCGCCGCCGCCGTCGAGGCTCGGAACGCGCAGCCCGCGCTCGCGGCGCCGTCCCGCGAGCGCCGGCGCATGCCCGCATCGTCGAGGAAGCGGTGCAGCGCCGCCGCGAGCGATGCGGCGTGCGCGCGGTCGTCGCCGCCGGGCGCGTAGGCGAGCCCCGCGCCGTGCCGCTCGAGCCAGTCGCCGAGCGCGCCGCCCGCGGGCGCGATCACGGGCGTGCCCGCGGCGAGCGCTTCCATCGAGGCGTGCGGGAAGCCCTCGCTCCGCCCGCCCGCGAGCCGGCGGCTCGGCAGCACGAGCGCCTCCGCGCTCCGCAGCGCGTCGAACTTCGCGGCATCGCGCAGCACGCCGGGGAAGCGCGTCTCGATCGCGAGCGCGTCCGCCCGTCCGCGCAGCGCGCGATCGAGGCTCCCGGCACCGGCGAGCGTCACGACCCCCGGTGCGCCGTCGAGCGCCGCACAGGCCTCGAGCAGCAGGTCCGGCCCCTTGATCGGCTCGAAGCGGCCGAGGAACAGCAGCCCGCGCCGCGCTTCGTCCCCCGCCGCCTCGGGCGCATTCGCGACGAGCGGGCACACGTCCACGCGCGCACCGCCGAGCGCCGCGGCGACGCGACGCGCGGTGTGCTCGGAGGGCGCCGTGAGCCGCGTGTCCGACCACGCCGCGGCGAGTGCCGCGCGCGCCCCGGGAACGCGCACGACGCGCTCGAGCCAGTGGACGTCGGCGCCGTGGGCCGTGGCGACGTGCGGGACGCCGCGCGCACGCGCGAGCGCCGCGCCGAGCAGACCGCACGGCAGCAGCCAGTGGCTCCACACGACGTCGGGCGTGCGGGCGCGCGCCGCGGCGGCCGCGGCGAGGTCGAGACCGCGCACGAGCGGCGGCGCGACGAGCCACTTCCACGGTTCGCTCGCGAGCGTCTCCGGCACGCCGCGGCCGTGTGCGAGCCCGCCGCGCCAGTGAGCGCCCCAGTGCGGCGCTTCGTGAACGCGAATGCCGCGCTCGTCGAGCCGCGGGCCCCGCGGCCCCGCCGGCGTGACGACGTCGAAGTCCCAGCCGCGCGCCTGCAGCGCCCGCAGCAGGTCGCGCACGAACGAGCCGCCGATCGCGCCTTCGCGCAGCGGATACGACGTCGTGAGCACGAGCGCGTTCACGAGGCCGTCCGGGGCGCGCGGCGCGGCAGCCGGATCTCGCCGAGCGCGACGAGCGCGGCGAGCGCCACGCCGCCGAGGCACGCGGCCTTGAGCGCGACGAGCGCGCCGTGCGCGGGCCACGCGCGGGCGGCCAGGAACACGCCGGCGCCGAGCGCCACGCCGCGCGCGACGCTCGCCCACGGCACGATCGCCCCGAAGCGGCGCGTCGCGAGCGCGAGCGCGAACGCGCACGCGCCCGCCATCGCGACGAGGTCGCCGAGCGCGACGCCCGCCGAACCGCCGCGCGCGAACAGCGCGGCGCAGGCGCCGAACTGCAGCGCGGCTCCGGCGCCGAGCACGAGCGCGCCGCGCCGCGGCTCGCCCGCGCCCGACAGCGCGGTCGCGAGCAGGTACGCGATCGTCCACAGCGCGTAGGCCGGCGCGAGCCACACGAGGAGCGCCCCGGCGTCGCGGTAGGCGGCGCCGTAGAGCAGCGACACGAGTTCGGTGCCCATGCCCGCGGCGAGCCCCGCGGCGACCGGCAGCGCGGCGACGAGGTAGCGGAGCGCGCCGCGCACGAGCGAGCGCGCGTGCTCCGGATCCGGCGTGCGGCCGAGGTGCGAGAGGCTCGGGAAGAGCACGAGCGCGATCGGGATCAGGAGCTGGTACAGCAGTTGAGAGATCGTGAGCGCCGCGCGGTAGACGCCGGCGGCGAGGTTCGCGCGCGCGGGCTCGGTGAGCGCCTTCACGACCCACAGGTCGGCCCACAGCACGACGCCGCGCGGTAGACGCCGGCGGCGAGGTTCGCGCGCGCGGGCTCGGTGAGCGCCTTCACGACCCACAGGTCGGCCCACAGCACGACGTTCGCGAAGCCCGTCAGCAGGAACAGCCAGCCGCCGAAGCGCAGCAGCTCGGTCGTGCGGAACTCGCCCTTCGGCTGCGGCTCGCGGCGCACGAGCAGCGCGGAGATGCCGAGGATCAGGAACGCGGCGAGCGCGAAGCCGCCGACGGCGCCCGCGACGCCGAGGCCGAGCGCGACGGCGCCGAGCGTGAGCGCGAGCCGGATCGTCGAGTACGTCACGTCGAGGCCGCCCTGGAGTTCGAATCGCCGCCGTCCGTTCAGGAAGCCGACGTTCACGGCGTAGAGCGCGTACGCGGGAACGACGCACGCCGCGATCCGCAGCGGCGCGACGAGCCGGCCGTCTTGCAGCGCGACGCCCGCGAGCGGCGCCGCGAGCTGGTAGGCGCCCCACAGGCCGAGCCCGATCGCGAGCTGGACGCGCAGGCCCGCCGCGCGGTAGACGCCGGCGGCGAGGTTCGCGCGCGCGGGCTCGGTGAGCGCCTTCACGACCCACAGGTCGGCCCACAGCACGACGTTCGCGAAGCCCGTCAGCAGGAACAGCCAGCCGCCGAAGCGCAGCAGCTCGG
>JBGAOA010000014.1:0-65577 GCA_044222065.1 Candidatus Eiseniibacteriota bacterium | reverse complement strand
GGCGCCCCGCGCGTGCGGGACGCCCTTCGGATGCGGCGAGCGGGCGGGCGACTCGCCCGCTCTGGCCCTCAGCGCTGGCGCGCCCTGGGGCCGCGGGGCTTGGCGTCGTACTTCTGGAACAGCCGCGTCTGCCGGTTCTCCATCGGGATCGGCCGCCCGGCGATGAACACCTGCAGGCAGTGCGTCGTCACCTCGAGCGGGTCGCCGTCGGTGACCTGCAGGTCGGCGAGCTTGCCCACCTCGATCGAGCCGACGCGGTCGGCCACGCCCAGCACCTGCGCCGGGTAGAGCGTGACGCTCTTGAGCGCCTCGTCCTTCGGGAGCCCGAACGCGGCCGCCAGCCCGGCGTGGAACGGCAGGTTGCGCACGTTGGCGGCCTCGAAGCCGCCGCCGCCGTCGGACAGGCACCAGCGCAGCCCGGCCGCCGCGGTCTTCGCGGGAATCGCGAACGCGGCGTCGTACGCGTCCGAGCGGCGCGCGGGCGTCGCCTGCGTGCCCCCCAGGATCACGGCGATGTCGCGCGCCTTGAGCTCGTCGGCCAGCAGCCACGCGTCCCGGCCGCCCACGAGGATCACCTTCTTCAGCTGCATCTCGTCCACGAACGCGAGCGCGGCCTGGATCTGCGCGTAGGCGTCGGCCTTGAGCAGCACCGGGATCTCGCCGCGCACCACGCGCCGCATGGCGTCCCACTTCACGTCGGCGTCGTGCGCCGGAACGCCCGCGCGCCCCTCGGCGGCGCGCGCCTGCTCGTACGCGCGCGCGTCGGCGAACGCGTCGCGGATCGCGGCGATCGCGGCGTCGCGCGCCTTGTTCTGCTCCTCCTCGCTCTGCTGGATCCACCAGCCGCGCGCCGGGCTCATGCTGGGCCAGTCGACGGCGAGGCCGACCGCGGACTGGACGGTCATGTCCTCGCGCGTCCAGCCGTCCAGGTGGACGAGCGCGGCGAGGCCGTGGATGGCGCCGCCGCCCGGGATCACGAGGGCGCTGGTCACGCCGTTCACGCGCGCGACCGGCAGCAGGTCGGAGTCGGGGTTGATCATCACCTCGGCCCGCAGGTTCGGATTGACGTTGCCGGTCTCCTGCGTGTCGTTGCTGCCCTCGATGGTGGCGACCTCGATCAGGCCGAGCATGGTGTTGGCGGCGACGAACCCGGGGTAGACGTGCTTGCCCCGGCAGTCGTGGACGACGGCGTCGGACGGCGCCGGCACGTTCGCGCCGACGGCGGTGATGCGCCCGTCGTCGATCAGCACGGTGGCGTCCTCGAGCACCGGACCGCTCACCGTGTGCACGGTGCCGTGCACGAGCGCGAACTTCTTCGGCGTCGCCGGCGTCCACTCGGGACCGGCGGCCGCCGCCGAAGCGAGCGAGGCGACGGCGCCCGCGGCGAGTGCCGCGGCGCGGATCATGCGGAACGCGGCGCGGCTCATCGCGACACCTCCTGCGCGGTGCGCGCGGCTTCGCTGCGGAACGGCGCCGAGTGGCCCTGGTGCTCGCCGCACTCGTTGCCGCTCTGGTCCGTGTCGTCCAGGTAGCGCGGTGGCCAGCGCCGTCCCCCGCCGCCCGCGGCCGCGCCGCCGCTCTCCTTCGCGGCCCGCGCGCGCGCGATCAGCGCGGCGCGCTCCTTCGCCAGCGCCTCGCGGCCGGCCAGGTCCTCGGCGCGGTCGAAGTACTTGCGGCCTTCGATCCACGTCTGCTCGCAGCGCGAGTAGGGCGACAGCGGCGAGCCGCTCCAGATCGCGAAGTCGGCGTCCTTGCCCGGCTCGAGCGAGCCGACGCGCGCGTCGATCTCGAGCGAACGCGCCGGGTTGATCGTCACGGTCTTGATCGCCTCCTCGGGCGGCATGCCGCCGTACTTGATCGCCTTCGCGGCCTCGGTGTTCAGGCGCCGCGCCAGCTCGTCGCTGTCGGAGTTGAAGCCCACGTTCACGCCGCGGTCCCACATCAGCCAGCCGTTCCACGGAATCGCGTCGATCACTTCCTGCTTGTACTGCCACCAGTCGGTGAAGCCCATGCCCGAGGCGCCGTGCGCCGCCATCTCGTCGGCGACCTTGTAGCCCTCGAGGATGTGCGTGAACGTGTTGATGCGGAATCCGAACTCCTCGGCGAGCCGCATCAGCATGAGGATCTCGTCCTGCCGGTACGAGTGGCAGTGCACGAGCCGCTTGCCCGTCACGATCTCGACGAGCGCGTCGAGCTGAAGGTCGCGGCGCGGCGGCAGCGCGCGCTTGCCCGCGCGGTATTCGGCCCAGCGCGCCTGGTAGTCCTTCGCCGCCGTGAACGCCTCGCGGATGGACTGCTCGACGCCGGCGCGGCTCTGCGGATAGCGCCCCGTGCGCTCGACGCCCCAGTTCGCCTGCTTCGGATTCTCGCCGAGCGCGAACTTCACCGTCGGCGGCGCCGACGCCATGAAGATCTCGTCCGGCGCCCCGCCCCACTTGTTCTTGATCACCGCGCACTGCCCGCCGATCGCGTTACACGAGCCGTGGAGCAGGTGCATGATCGTCGTGCCGCCCGCGAGCTGGCGGTAGATGTTGATGCTCTCGGAATTGAGGACGTCCTGGATGCGCACCTCGCACGTCACGTTGTTCGTGCACTCGTTGACGTTGCCGAGGACCGCGGCGTGGCTGTGCTCGTCGATGACGCCCGGCGCGACGTGCTTGCCGGTGCCGTCCACGACGATCGCGCCCGCGGGCGCGGCGAGGTTCGCGCCGACGGCCGCGAACTTGCCGCCGCGCACGAGCACGTCGGCGTTCGCGATCGTGCCCTTCGGCCCGGCCGTCCACACCGTGGCGTTCTTCACGAGCACCGTCTGCTGCGTCGGCTCCGCCGCGCGGAACGCCTCGGTGTTGCCCATCACGGCGGGCGACGGAACGAGTTCGTCCTTCGGCGCGGTCTTGCGCTCGTCCTTCTTCATCGCGCGCCCGCTCACGGCGTGCGAGCCGGCCCCCTTCACGGCGAGCGAGCCGGTCATCGCGTCGTTCGCGACCGTGACGTCGAAGTCCTCGGCCGCCTTCCCGGGCGCGGTCAGAGTGAAGCGCGCGCGCTTTCCGTCGAGCGCCACGTTCGTCGCGCGCAGCGTGTCGGCGCCGAGCACGAGCTTCACGGTCGTGTCCTTGTCCGCCGCCACGATGAGCACGTGCGGGCCCGCACCCCAGTCCACGCTCCACTCGCCCTTCGGCGTCGTCTCGTCCTTCGCGACCTCGTAGCGATTGCCGTCCACCCACACCTCGCGCACGGCGCCCTGCTCCGAGAACAGCTCGCCGCGCGTCACCGTCAGGTTCGCGATGCGGCCCGGCGCGATCGTTCCCGCGCGTTCGCCGAGCCCGAGCATGCGCGCAGGCTCGGTCGTCACCGCGGCGAGCGCACGCGCCGGATCGAGTCCGCGCGCGACCGCCTTCGCCACGTTCGCGCGGAAGCCCTTCACGTCCTTGAGCCCGTTCGACGTGAGCGCGAACACCACGTTGCGCTTCGCGAGTTCCGCCGCGTTCCCGGGCGCGTTCTGCCAGTGGCGGAGCTGCTCCGTCGTCACGTCCATCGCGAGGTCCGCGTCCGACACCTCGGGCGCCTCGGGAAAGTTCACCGGCACGACGAGCGGCGCGCCGATCGCGGCGATCGCGCCCGGCCGCTTGTACTCGTCGCCGTTCCCGACGATCCACGGCGCGACGTCGGCCTCCTTCGCGAGCGCACCGGCGCGCAGCACCTCGAGCATGTCGTCCGCGACGAACAGCACGGGCTGCGTCCCCGCGAGCGCGCCCTGCAGCGCCTGAAGCGAGACGTTCGCGTCCGGCCGCTGCGCGCGCGCCGCGTTGCGCGCGTACGCGGCGTTCGCGTCGCGGTACCACGCGGCATCGAGGAACGTCTGACGGATCACCGCGATCGCGCCCATGAGCGAGCCCGGGTAGGCCTGGGGCACGGGTTCGATCGAGACCACCTGCGCCGCGTCGGCGCGCACGACGTTCGCGTTCGCGCTGCCGTCGCCGAGCCCGACGACCGCCGACTGACCGCGCACGATGCCGCGGCGCGGCGCGACCTGCGCGAGCGCGAAGCCCGCCGCGCGCAGGTTCTCGAGCTGCTCCTTCGCGAGCGGCAGGTTCTGAGCGACCCGGAACTCGGGCGCGACCGAGGCGAGCGCCGAGGCCGCGCCGCGTCCGGGCGCAT
Organism: Candidatus Eiseniibacteriota bacterium; assembly: GCA_044222065.1. Lineage (GTDB taxonomy): Bacteria > Eisenbacteria > RBG-16-71-46 > RBG-16-71-46 > RBG-16-71-46 > JBGAOA01. The sequence goes on along the minus strand of JBGAOA010000014.1, from coordinate 61,419 downwards.
TGGGATCGGCCGGCACGGGGCGGCCGGGAGGACCGCCGGCGGGACGGCCCGGCGCCGCGGGCGGATCGGCCGGCGTCACGAACGCGTCGATGAGCCCGGCGTAGACCGTGAGGCTGTCGCCGTTCCACACGCGCGCGTCGGCGGGCACGACGACGTTCGCGCCGCACGCGACGACGATGCCGTCGCGCATCACGACGGTGCCGCGCGGAATCACGACGCCGGGCGCGGGCACGATGCGCGCGCCCACGATCGCGTGGACGCGCGGCGTCGCGGCGCGTGCGGTGGGAACGAGCGCGAGCGCCGCGGCGAGTGCGGCGACGAGCGGGCCGGACGCGCGCGGACGGCGCGCGCGCGAGGGAGCGTCGGGCATGGGAACTCCTCGGTGGCAGGCGTGGCGGACGACCGTGCGAGCGGTGAGGTCGGGGCCGCGCTCCGAGGCGCGACAAGACCTCGAAGAAAGGGGCGCAAATCACCGGGACGAACGCGGGGTTTCGCGGTCACGAGTGCGGGGCGCGGCGCGCGCGCACCGCGCCCTGGCCGCGCATCCCGCGCGCCGCGACTCGTTCGCGCTCGGGCCGGCTCGCGCGAAATCACCCGAGGCGCGGCTCGCGCCCTCCGCTTTGCGCGACGGCGCGTGCGAAATGCACCGCCTTCGCGGCGCGTGCGGCGCCGTGCCACGCGTTCTTCGCGCCCCGCCGCAGCGACTTGGGCGCCGCCGGAGGCCGCGTGGCACGTGGGCTGCAGCGTGCCGGGGTGTCCGGCGGCGCCCTCCGCGCCCGTCCGGCCGAAAGGAGACCACGATGAAGCGACGCCTCGTCGCCGCTTTGCTCGGCCTCACGATCGCGTCCGCGGCCGCCGCGGGCACGAGCGTTTCGGTGAACGTCCAGATCGGCGACTCCACTCCGCCGGTGATCGCGCGCGAACCGCACGTGGTGCTCGTGCCGCGCACGACCGTGTGGGTCGTGCAGGACGACTGGGACTGGGACTGCTTCCGTCACGGCGGCTGGTGGTACGGCTGGCGCGGCGGACACTGGTATCGCGCGCGCCACTGGAAGGGCCCGTTCGAGTCGTGCGAGACGCGGCTCGTGCCCGTCGCGGTGACGAACGTGCCGCAGCGTCACTGGCGTCATCACCCGAGCGCCGCGCGCAAGGTGATCGTCGAGCCTGCGGGACAGCGGCGCCGGGGACCGGACGTGGAGGTCGTGAAGCCGCGCGGGAAGCGCTGACGCGAGGCGAGCGAGCGGCGCCCGGACGCTCGTCGTCCGGGCGCCGCGCCGTTCCCGGGCGGATCAGTCGAGCGGGCCCGGAGCGCCGGCGAGCACGAAGGCCGCCCAGTGGAACGGCGCCCGCGTTCCCGGTGACGCGAGCAGCGAACGGCGCGCGCGCGCGAGCGCGCGATCGCTCGGCAGCCCCTTTTCGAGCAGGCCCTCGTAGAAGGCGCTCATCAGGAACTCGGTCGAACGGTCGTCCACCTTCCACAGGCTCACGAGCACGCTGCGCGCGCCGGCCGCGACGAACGCGCGCGTGAGCCCGACCACGCCCTCGCCGCGCTCGAGGCGGCCGAGCCCGGTCTCGCACGCCGACAGCGTGACGAGCGACGCGTCGAGCGCGAGTCCGCGCACGTCGGCGACGTCCAGGAACCCGGGCAGACTGTCGCCCGCGGCGGGGCTCAGCCACAGTCCCGAGCGGTCGGGCTCGATCTCGTTCGCTTCGCCGTGCGTCGCGAAGTGGACGAGCGCGGCCGTCCGGAGCGCCGGGAGCGCGCGCACCGAGTCGCGCGTCGCCGCCGCGCCCGCGAGCGCCGCGAAGGGGCGCGTCCCGGCGAGCCGGCGCAGCGTCTCGAGTTCGCGCGCGGTGTTCGGCAGCGCCGAAAGCCGGCCCGCGAAGCGCGCGTCGCCGACCGCGACGACGCCGCGCCCCGCCGCGCCCGGCCGCGCGGCCTCGGCCGCGCGCGCCGAGGCCGAGAACGCGTACGAGACGTCGAAGGCCGAGGCGAGCCAGTCGCGCGCCGCGGGCGGGCGAGTTTCGCCGTCGGAGCCGCGCCGGGGCTCGGCCGTGAGCAGCGCCTCGAACGGCACGAGCGACAGCGGCCCGTCGGCCGAAACGACGAGCCGCTTCGCGCCGCGCAGCGAGCGGCGCGCCGGCTCGAGCGCGATCCGGTACAGGCCGAAGGCGGCGTCGAGCGACGCGCCCGCGAGCGCGCGCTCGGGATCCGCGAGCCCGCGCCGCAGCGGCCCGACGCGCGCCTGAAGCGCCGCGCGTCCCGGCAGCACGTGCAGCGTGGAGCCGCGGCGCGTGATCACCCACAGCGCGGTGCTCGAGTCGCCGACGCTGTATTCGAGCAGCGCCTCGTCCTTCGCGAGCGTTGCGCGCGTCGCTTCGAGCGTGACGAGACGCGGCGCCTCGCCCGAGCGCGAAGCGACGAGGTCGAGCAGCGCCCGCGCCCGCGCGCGCTCCGCCCACGCGAACGCCTCGGCCGAGAATCCGCTGTCGGGGTGCGCGCCGTCGTGGCGTGCGAGCACGTCGATGAGCTGGTCCACCGCGAAGCGGCGGCGCGCGAGCACGCCGATCGCCTGCCGTTCGCCCTGCTTCGCGCGCAGCGTGTCGATGCACGTCGCGGCCGCGCGGCCGTAGCGGAGCGCGCCCGCGAGGTCGCCGCGCGTCTTCGCGACGTCGGCGAGCCCGATGAGCGCCGGCCACACGAGATCCGTGGCGCCCGCGGCGAGCGCGGCGTCGCGTGCGGATTCGAATCGCCGTGCGGCGTCGTCGAGCCGCCCCGCGTCGCGCGCGACGACGCCCAGGTTCACGAGGTCCTCGGGCAGCTTGCCTGGCGCGACCGTCGGCGCGAGCCCGGCCGCACGGCCGAACCACGCGAGCGCGGCCGCGCCGTCGCGGCGGTCGGAAGCGATCTGGCCGAGCGTGCTCGACACCTGGCGCACGCGGAACGAGTCGCCCGCCGCCACGGCCGCCTCGAGCGCCGCGCGCGCGCGCCGCTCTGCCGCGGCGAGGTCGCGCTCGAGCCGTGCCGCGATCGCGAGGTCGTCGAGCGCGTCGATGCGCGCGGCGACGGCGCCGCTCGAGTCCGCGAGCGCGAGCGCCCGCTCGAACGCCGGGCGCGAGGCCGCCGCGTTCTGCTGCGCGAGCTCGACGTGGCCGCGCTCGATCCACAGCGCGGTGCGCTCGCGCACGCCGAGCCGCGCCTCGGCGCCCGCCGGCAGCTCGAGCGCCGCGCGCGCCTCGGTGAAGCGGCCCGCGCCGACGAGCCGCAGCGCGAGCCCGGTGCGCGCGCGCGCCTCGTTCGGCAGGTCGCCGCGGGCGCGGGCGAGCGACAGCGCGCGCGCGAGGATCGCCTCGCTGCGCGCGTCGTTCTCGCGGTGCGCGAGCAGCGTCCCGTAGTTGACGAGCAGCTCGAGCGTGCGCCCGCTGTCCCCGGCGGCGACCGTGTAGCCGAGGCCGCGCTCGTAGGCGGCCGCGGCCGAGTCCGGGCGGCCGAGATTCTGGTGCGCGAGCGCGAGGTTGTTGAGCGCCTGCCCGAGCCCCGCCCATTCGCCGGTGCCGGTGCGCACCTCGCACGCTTCGCCCGCGAACGCGAGCGCGTCGGCCCAGCGCTCGGCCGCGATCGCGATCGAGCCCAGCGTAGAGGCTCGCGCCGACCATGCGCGCGTCGCCGAGCGCGCCGCGCCGCGAGCGCCTCGCGCACGATGCCGTCGGCGTCGGCGACGCGTCCCGCCGTGAACGCGTTGCGACCGCGGAAGCCGAGCATCCACGCCGCGCGGCGCCGCTCGCCGCACGCGCGGTATCGCGCGAGCGCGACCGGGTAGAGCCGGTCGGCGTCGTCGGCGCGGCGCGCGTTCTCGGCCGCGACCGCGAGCGATTCGGCCTCGGCGGCGAGCACGCGTTCGCGCATCTCGGCCTTCGACCAGCGCGCGCGCAGCTTCATCGCGTCCGTCGCGATGCCGCTGCCGAGCGCCGCGGGCTCGGCGCGCGCGACGCGCAGCGCGAGCTCGAGGAGCCCCGCGGCGCGCGGATCGCCCGAGAGCCGCGCGCGCAGCTCCGCGACGAGCAGCGCGTTCCACGTCGCCTCGTGCGCCGCGCGGCCCGACTGGAGCGCCGCGGCGAGCGCGCTGTCGGGCACGCTCCAAGCGGCCCACGGCTCGGCCGCGCGCGCGGCCGGCGCGGCGCCGAACGTCACGGCCAGCGCAACGGCCCACGCGATGCGGCGTGTCACCGTCGCGCGCCCCTGAGCTTCCAGACGAGCAGCGGCGGCGTGAGCAGCGTCGTGAGCGCGACCATCACGACGACGGCCGAATAGATGGCGTCGTCCACGACGCGCTCGCCGTGCAGCGTGAGCGTCGCGCCGATGCCGGCGAAGATCAGCCCGACCTCGCCGCGCGGGATCATGCCGAGCCCGACGGCGAGACGGTCCACGCCGCGCTCGAGCACGCCGAGCGAGCACAGCTGCTTGCCGGCGATCGCCGCGAGCGTCAGGACGAGCGCGAAGCCCACGATGTCGCCGCGCACGAACGTCGTCAGGTCCACGCGCATGCCCATCAGCACGAAGAACACCGGCACGAGGAACGCCGAGATCGGCTGCATCAGCTCGGGGATGCTGCGGCGCTGGCGGTCGCGCTCGCGCAGTTCGCGGTAGTGCACCTCGTCGAGCACGAGCCCGGCGGCGAACGCGCCGACGATCGGCGCGAGGCCCGCGACGCCCGCGAGCCAGGCGAGCAGGAAGCAGAACGCGAGCGCGAACGCGAGCAGCACGCCCTCCACGGCGAGCCGGGACGCAATACGGAACGAGTAGCGCGCGAGCCACTGCCCCACGAACACCGCCGCGACCAGGAAACCGAGCGCCTTCACGAGGATCAGCGCCGCACCGGCCGGCTCGAACGAGCGCCCGCTCCCGGCGGCGACGATCACGCCCTGGACGACCGCGAGCACGATCAGGCCGAGCACGTCGTCGAGGACGGCGGCGCCGAGGATGATGCGGCCCTCGAGGCTCTCGGCGCGGCCGAGGTCCTTGAGCACCCGCGCCGTGATCCCGACGCTCGTCGCGCACAGCGTCGCGCCCACGAACGCGTGGGTGAGCGTGTCGTGCCCCGGGAAGAACGCTCGCGAGCAGGCGAAGCCGAGCACGATCGGAGCGATCACGCCGAGCACGGCGACGAGCAGCGACGAAGCGCCGACGGCCAGCATCTGCCGCACGTCGGAGTGCAGCCCGACCTCGAACAGCAGGAACAGGACGCCGATCTGGGCCAGCACGTCGAGCGTCGGGTCGTGACGCAGGCGGTCGAATTCGTGCAACCCGACGAGTCCGAGATTCCCGATGAGGACTCCGACGCACAACTCGCCCAGCACCGAGGGCAGGCGCAGCCGCTCGAACGCCGCCCCGCCGAGCTTGGCTCCGAGCAGGATCAGGGTGAGCGCCTCGAGCACGGGCATGAGCGTGACGGCCTCGCCGCCGGATGCGCACGCAAGCGACGGCAAGAACGTCACTAGGGCGGCGACGAAGACCGCGGTACGGAAAATTCTGCCGCTCGGTCTCGCGCCGACAGTCCGATTCCCAGGAGCCATGCACGACGTGGATAGCGCATCGCGGCCGTTCCGTCGAGCGGTCAATTGCCCGCCCGCACGAATCCGCTGAAGCGAGCGCGCGGAAAGCCGATCATTGACTTCGTAGGGCGCGTGCGTATGTTGCACGCGTGAGGCCGGTCGCTCACCTCTACCACCCCCCGGCCCTCACGAAACTCCGGCGAGCAGTGGAAGCTGGCCGCGTGGACGCGTCGCGTCCCCGCACCTCCGGAGCCGGTTCACGGGTACTTGCGGCGTTTCGAGGCGCTCCGCGAGTCCGCGATTCGGTATTCAGGGAAGAAGGAGGAGGCGATGAAGCGTTCCTTCGTCTTCGTGCTGGCCCTTCTCGCAGCATCGGCCGTCGTCTGGACGTTCGCGACGACGCCGATGTCGCAGCCCGCGCCCACCCGGGCGGGAAGCGATGCGTGCAAGGAATGCCACGAGGACGTACTGGCGAAGCACCTGCAGGGTCCGCACGGCTCGGCTGCCGTCGAGTGCGAGTCGTGCCACGGTCCCGGCTCGCAGCACGTGGCGGCGGACGGCGACGAAAAGGCGCCCGGCTTCGCGTCGATCCGCAACTTCAAGAACATGTCGGCCGAGGCCGTGTCCGAAGCCTGCTCCGAGTGCCACTCCGGTGGCGACCAGTTCTACTGGGAGCACAGCACGCACGCGCGCAAGGACGTGAGCTGCGTCAGCTGCCACAACATTCACGGCGCGAAGACGGCCGAGAATGCGAAGGGGCTGATCGCGAAGGCCGACGTCAACGAGCTGTGCATGTCGTGCCACAAGAACAAGCGCGGCAGCCTCGCGCGTTCGGCGCACATGCCGCTGCGCGAAGGCAGCATGAACTGCGCGAGCTGTCACAACCCGCACGGTTCGACGACCGAGCGCATGCTCAAGGGCGATTCCGTGAACGGCCTGTGCACGTCGTGCCATGCCGACAAGCGCGGCCCGCTGCTCTGGGACCACGCTCCGGTTCGCGAGAACTGCCTGAACTGCCACGAGGCGCACGGGTCGAACAACGACAAGTCGCTCGCGAGCAAGAAGCCGTACCTGTGCCAGCGGTGCCACGTCGCGACGCGTCACCCCGCGACGCTCTACGACAATCCGGACCTCGTCGGGAACCGGTTGTTCAACCGCTCGTGCACGAACTGCCACTCCCAGGTCCACGGGTCGAATCATCCGTCGGGCAAGTACTTCTTGCGCTAGGAGGCGAACATGACGAACGCACGCAAGGTCCTGATCGGGACGTTCGTGGCGCTCGCGCTCGCCGCGAACGCGCACGCCGTCCTCGCCGCGGGTGAAGCCACCTTCGGCTCGCAGTGGTGGACGCAGAATCGCCAGGAGGCCCTGTTCCAGCAGTTCCGTGTGCTGCCGCAGGGCGGTTACCTCGAGTCGTTCATGCTGCGCGACAAGACCGGTCCGTACAGCTGGTCGCTGAACGGGGTCAACGCGCTGCAGGACGACCAGAACTACAACTTCAACATGCGGCGCGGCGCCTGGCGGCTGGATCTCGGGTACACCGGGATTCCGCACCTCTACAGCCAGATCGCCGTCTCGCCGTACACGCTCGCGGCGCCCGGCGTCTACGTCCTGCCGGACTCGCTGCAGCGCGTGAACCAGGAGTACCCGGCGGGCACGTCGTACGCGGCCACGATGAACGACCTGCTCCGCAACTCGCCGCGCATTCCGCTCTCGCTCCAGTCCGACTACTCGACCGCGCGGCTGCGCGGCCGTCCGTCGGAAGCGCTGAAGCTGGACGTGAAGGCGCGCCGCATCCAGAGGAGCGGAAACGTTCCGTACGCGGGCATCTTTGGGTTCTCGAGCGCGATCGAGCTGCCGCAGCCGATCGACCAGACGATGACGGACGTGGACGCGACCGCCGACTGGCACAAGAACCGCGTGAAGCTGCAGGCGACCGCGGGGATGTCCACGTTCGACGACGCGATCACGGCGCTGCGCTGGGACAACCCCCAGCGCTACACGAACAGCGCGACCGGTTCGGTCGTCGGCCAGATGGCGATGCCGCCGGACAACACCGTCATCCGCGGGAACGTGGCGCTCGGCATGGATCTGCCGCATCACCACGTGCTCACGCTGAACGCCGGCGTCGCGCAGCACTCGCAGGACGACACGTTCCTGCCGCTCACCGTGAATCCCGCGATCGCGGCGCACGACTCGCTGCCGGCCGCGAGCCTCGACGCGAAGGTGACCGTGATCACCGCCGACGCGCGTCTCGCGTCGTACGCGAGCGAGAAGCTCAAGGGCGCGCTGCGCGTGAACTACCGCGACTACGACAACCAGACCGATCCGCTCACGTTCGTCGGCATGTCGCCGTACGACCAGTCGTTCAACGCGACGGATCAGACCTCGAAGCCGGAGTCGCACACCGAACTCGCCGCCGGACTCGACCTCGACTACTCGCTCGGCCACATCGGCTCGATCGGGGCGCTCGTGGAGCAGAAGAACCGCGAGCGGACGCACCGCGAAGTCGAGAAGGACGACGAGCTGATCTACGGCGTGAACGCGCACCTGCGTCCGGCGGACGGCGTGGAGGTCGGCGCCCGCTACAAGCACGGCGAGCGCGAGCTCGACACGTTCCTCGACGAGGACTACAAGAACGAGCTGGGCGCGTTCATCGAGCAGCCGGGGCTCCGTCGCTACGACGTCGCGAACCGCACTCGTGACGACGCGGGCGGATCGATCGGCTTCATGGTGGGCGAGAAATTCATGGGCTCGGCCGACTACTCGTATCTGAAGGACGAATATCCGGACACGCAGCTCGGCCTGCTCGACAACACTCAGAACCTCGTCTCCGCCGAGGGCACGTACGTCCTGAACGAGGCGTGGAGCGTGAACGGCGGCTACACGCTGGGCCAGGGCGTCACGAACCAGAAGTCGCGCGAATCCGTGGGCGCGACCATGGTCGTGAACTCGGACACGACGAGCTGGACGGCCGAACTCACCGACAAGAGCTGGTACTACTTCGCAACCGTGGACTGGGTCGCGCAGAAGAACAAGCTCACGCTGACGTTCGGCTACGAGGCGACGCGCAATATCGGCGAGTACGACCTCGCGAACTACAAGAACACGGCGGTCGACGTGCCGAGCACGTACCAGTTGCGGCAGGACGCGATCTTCCGCAGCCTGTGGAAGGTGAGCAAGACGATGTCGCTCGACTTCCGCTACGCGTACGAGGAGTACAAGGTCATCGACTTCAGCAGCGTGAACGTGCCGCGGGTGTTCCCGCTGACGGGTTCCGTCACGGCGATCTACTTCGGCGACTCGCTGCAGCCGTACAACTCGCACCGCATCTCCATCGCGGCGCGATACGGGTTCTAGCAGGACCTCCAACGTACGGGGGGCGCGGGTTCGACCCGCGCCCCCCGCTTCGTTTCCGCATTCGTCTACTTCGCGACGAGCCGGCCCTTGATCATGTCCATCGCGCACGCGTAGTCGAGCGTGTCCGGCGCGCCCGCCGGGATCGCGATGCGCACCGTCTCGCCGAGCGGCAGGTTCGTCGTCGTGCCGAGCGCCGGCATCACGATCTCGGTCGCGCACGTCTTGTCCGTGCGCCGCGTCACGACGAGCGTGTAGCCGCCGCCCTTCGGCACCTCGGCGACCGCGGGTACGAAGCCCTCGTCCGTCACTTCCAGCACGACTTCCTTCGGGGCCGACGACGGCGCGGCGCAGCCGGCCAGCGCGAGTGCGAGCGCCAACAGCGGGAGCTTCTTCATGAGTCCTCCGGGTTCGGCGCCGCGAGGGCGACCGGTGAATGCGCGCCGGCGGGTGCGGCCTCGGGCAGGCCGCGACCCTTCCACCACGCGAAGATCGCGGGGTACACGAGCAGTTCGAGCACGAACGAGCTGACGACGCCGCCGAGCATTGGCGCGGCGATGCGCTTCATCACGTCCGCGCCCGTCCCGTGGCCCCACAGGATGGGCAGCAAACCGAACAGGATCGCGAGCACGGTCATGTGCTTCGGGCGGATGCGGTGCGCGGCGCCCTCGACGATCGCCTCCATCAGGTCGCGACGGTCGCGCAGCGCGCCGCGCTCGACCCGCTCGCGATGCGCGAGGTTGAGGTACAGCAGCATCAGGATGCCGGTCTCGGCGTCGAGCCCGGCGAGCGCGATCATCCCGACCCACACGGCCACGCTCAGGTTGTAGTTCAGGAGCCACACGAGCCACACCGCGCCGACGAGCGAGAACGGCACCGCGAGCAGCACGAGCGCGGTCTCGGCCTTGGAGCGCAGGTTGATCCACAGCAGCGTCGCGACGAGCAGCAGCGTGAGCGGCACGACGAACGCGAGCCGCTTCTCCGCGCGCTCGAGATGCTCGAACTGGCCCGCCCACGCGAGCCGCACGCCCGCCGGCAGCCGCACGCGCTCGGACACGACGCGGCGCGCGTCGCGCACGTAGTCGCCGAGCGAGCGGCCGTCCACGTCCACCGACACGAGCGCGAACAACTGCCCGTCCTCGCTCTGGAGCATCGGCGGCCCCGGCTCGAACGCGATGTCGGCGATCTCGGAGAGCGGCACCTGCGCGCCCGAGCGCGTCGGCACGAGCACGCGCTTGAGCGATTCGACGTCGTCGCGGCGCTCGCGCGCGTAGCGCACGCGTATGCCGACGCGCCGCCGGCCTTCGATCGTCTCGGCCACCGGCAGTCCGCCGACCGATGCCTCGACGACGTCCAGCACGTCGCCGGCCGCGAGCCCGTAGCGCGCGGCCTCGGCGCGGCGCGGCGTCACGTCCACGTACAGGCCGCCCGTGAGTCGCTCCGCGTAGGCGCTGCGCGTGCCGCGCACGCCGCGCAGCGCGGCCTCGACGCCGATCGCGACGCGCTCGATCCCGGCGACGTCGTCCCCGTACACCTTCACGGCGACGGGGCTCCGCACGCCGGTCGAGAGCATCTCGTTGCGCGTCTGCACCGGCATCCACCACAGGTTCGGCATGCCGGGGAATCGCACGCGCCGGTCGAGTTCGGACACGATCCCCTCCCACGTCACGCCTTTGCGCCACTCGCGCTCGGGCTTGAGCTGGATCGTCGTCTCGACCATGCCCGGGGGCGCGGGATCGGTCGCCGTGCGCGCGCGGCCGATCTTGCCGAACACGCTCTCGACCTCGGGCACCTCGCGGATCCGGCGGTCCATGTTCTGCAGCACCGAAGCCGATTCGGTCTCGGACATGCCGGGCGGCGCCGTCGGCATGAAGAGGATCGTGCCCTCGTTGAGCGGCGGCATGAACTCGCGCCCGAGCGAGAGCCACACGGGAACGGTCGAGAGCACGAGCAGCACCGCGCCGGCGACGACCCAGCGCCGTCGGCGCACCGCGAAGCGCAGCACCGGGACGTACGCGCGCTGGATCGCGCGCGCGATCGGCTGCTCGGATTCGGGGCGGATCCGGCCGCGCACGAACCACATCGTGAGCGCGGGCGTGAGCGTCACGGCCAGCAGCGCCGCGAACGCCATCGAGTACGTCTTCGTGAACGCGAGCGGCCGGAACAGCCGGCCCTCGACGCCCTCGAGCGTGAAGATCGGCAGGAACGACACCGTGATGACGAGCAGCGCGAAGAACACCGGGCGCCCGACCTCGCGCAGCGCGCCGATCACGACCGCATCGCGAGCGCCCGGACGGCCCGCGAGCTGCCACGCTTCGAGCCGCTTGTGCACGTTCTCGATCATGATGATCGAGGCGTCCACCATCGCACCGATCGCGATCGCGATGCCGCCGAGCGACATGATGTTCGCGCCGAGCTTCTGGCCGAACATCGGCACGAACGCGAGCAGGACCGCGGCCGGCAGCGACAGCACGGGGACGAGCGCGCTCGGCACGTGCCACAGGAACAGCACGATGACGGCGCTCACGATCAGCATTTCCTCGATCAGCACCCGGCGCAGGTGCTCGTTCGCGCGCTCGATCAGGATCGAGCGGTCGTACGTGACCTCGAGGCGTACGCCTTCGGGCAGCGCGCCCCGCACCTCGGCGAGGCGGTGCTTCACGTCGCGGATCACGCGCAGCGCGTTCTCGCCGTGGCGCATCACGACGATGCCGCCGACCACCTCGCCCTCGCCGTTCAGCTCGGCGATGCCGCGTCGCGGCTCGGGGCCCAGCACGACGCGGCCGAGGTCGCCGAGGCGCACGGGAACGCCCGCGTCGCTCGCGCGCACCGGCGTCGCCTCGAGATCGGAGGCGCGCTTCACGTAGCCGCGGCCGCGCACGACGAACTCGTGCTCGGCGATCTCGAGCGCGCCGCCGCCGGTTTCGGCGCTCGCGCGCCGGATCGCGCCCGCGACCTCGTCGATCGCCACGCCGTAGGCCTGCAGCCGCGCGGGGTCGAGGTCCACCTGGTACTCGCGCACGAAGCCGCCGATCGGCGCGACCTCCGCGACGCCGTCCACGCTCTGGAGCCAGTAGCGCAGGGTCCAGTCCTGGAACGCGCGCAGGTCGGCGAGGTCGTTCTTGCCGCTCGAGTCCACGAGCGCGTATTCGAACACCCAGCCGACGCCGGTCGCGTCGGGCCCGAGCCGCGGCGTGACGCCGGACGGCAGCCGGTCGCGGATCCCGGCGAGGATCTCGACGACGCGGCTCCTCGCCCAGTAGGGGTCCACGCCGTCTTCGAACACGACGTACACGAACGAATCGCCGAACATCGAGAAGCCGCGCACGTAGCGCACGCCGGGCGCGGCGCGCAGCGTCGAGACGAGCGGATACGTGACCTGGTCCTCGACGAGCCCGGGACTGCGCCCCGGCCACTCGGTCGCGACGATCACCTGCGTGTCCGAAAGATCCGGAATCGCGTCGAGCGGCGTGCGCGTGAGCGCGAACAACCCCGCGCCGAGCGCCGCGAGCACGATCGCGAGCGTGACGCCGCGCCGCGTCGCGCACCAGCCGATGAGCCGTTCGATCATCGCCGCCTCACCACTTGCCCGTCGCCGAGCGCAGCCGGCTCTCGGCCGCGACGAGGAAGTTGCCCGACGTCACGACCGCCTCGCCCGGAACGAGTCCCGAGCGCACCTCGTACCAGTCGCCGGCGCGCGCGCCGAGCACGACGTCGCGCGGCGCGAGCCGTCCGCCGCCGAGGTCCACGAACACGAGCGTGCGCTCGCCGGTGGGAAGCACCGCGCCCTCGGGCACCGCGACGCGCTTGCCGAGCGGCACGTCGAGCTCGACGTCCACGAACGCACCGGGGCGCAGCGCGCCGTCGCGATTCGAGACCTCGATGCGCACCTCGCCGGTGCGCGTCATCCCGTCCACCGAGGGCGCGACGAACGCGATGCGGCCCGTGCGCTCGGCGCCGCCGCCGTAGGGATCGCGCAGGCGCGCGCTCTGTCCGACGCGCACGAGCGGCAGGTCCGCCGGGAACAGCGCCGCGACGACCCACACCGGATCGAGGGGGGCGATGCGGAACAGCACTTCGCCGGGCTGGAACGCGCTTCCCTGCACGACGTTCTTCTCGACGATCACGCCCGACGACGGCGCCGTGACGGGCAGCGCCTCGCGCGCGAGGTGCGTGCGCGCGAGGTCGTCGAGCACGTCCGCGCCGATGCCCCAGCGCTCGAGCTTGCGCCGAGAGGCGACCGCGAGCGACGAACCCTGCGCCGTGAGCGCGTCGAGGTACTCGTGCTCCGCCGCGAGCAGGTCGGGACTGTTCACGGTGAACAGCACGGCGCCCTTCGAGACCGGCTTGCCGACGAAGTCGGCGTGCAGCTCGCGCACGAAGCCGCCGAACTGGAGCGTGACGTCGCTGCGGCGCGTCTCGTCCCACGCGATCCGCCCCGAGGCGCGGATCGGCACGGCGAGCACGCGCGATTCGACGGTGCCGAGCCGGATGCCGAGCGCCTGGCGGCGCGAGGCGTCGAGCACGACGACGCCCGAGTCGGACGCCGCCGTCGCCGTGTCCGCGCCCGCGCCCGCGGGCGCGTCGGCGCTCACGAACGCGACGCCCTTGCGGTTCGTGCTGAGCCGCCACGCCGACCGCGAGGGCGCGCCGCCCGGCGGCGTGACGCGCAGCGTCACGTCCCAGTCGCCCTGCATCGAGAGGCCGTAGCGGACGCGGTAGAGGCCGGGGCCGCGTTCGGTAACGGTGCCGCGGCTCTCCATGTACGGCATCGCGCCCATCGCGGGCATGAACACGACCGCCTCGATCGCGGCGCCGCGCACCGGACTCCCGGACGCATCCCGCACGACGACCGTGAGCGCGTTGCTCCCGGTCGCGGGCGGATCGGGCGTGGTCGCGATGCCGACGGCGAGCGACCCGGCCCGCTGGAGCGCGAGATCTAAAGGCGCACGCTCGCCGCAGCCCGCGAGCGCGAACGCCGCGAACGCGGCGAGCAATCCCGACTTCACGTTCCGGATCATCGCTCCTCCTCTTCGAGCCGCACGGGCCGCGCGTCGTTCGACGACGCCCGCGCCACCGCGGCCTCCGCGAGCCGTTCGTCCGCCTCGGCGCGCGACCGGTCGAGACGCGCCTCGGCCCACTCCCGTGTCGTGGCGATCAGCGCGCCGAACTCGAGCCGGCCCGCCTCGTAGGCGGCCAGCGCCGCGCGCTGCGCCGCTTCGCTCGCCGGAACGACGCGCTCGACGAGGATCGCGAGTTCGTGCCGCGCGTCCTCGAGACGCGCCCGCGCCTCGGTCCTGCGCCTCGCGGACTCGGCGACGGCGGCCGCGCGTTCGGCCTCGGCGCGCGCGACGAGCGCCCGCGCCGAGCGCTCGTTCGCAGCCGCGCCGCCGAGCCACGTCGGCAGCTCCATCGAGAGCCCCGCGGCGAAGCGCATCTCGGGGTCGGCCATGAAGCGATCGTAGCGCGCCTCGAGTTCGAGCTCCGGCAGGCGTTCGCGCCCGGCGAGCGCGAGCATCGCGCGCGAGGCGTCGAGCATTGCGCCCGCCGCGCGAACCTCGGGCGCGCGCTCGACGTCCTCTCCGGCGGTGATGGCGAGATGCGGAAGGAACGCCGGCGCCGGCGGCAGCTCGGCGCGCGGCGGCGCGTGGAGCAGCGCGGCGAGCCGCGCGCGCACGATGCGCTGGTCGCGCTCGATCATCGCGCGATCGTGGTCGAGCCGCGCGAGCTCGACCTCGGCGCGCAGCGGATCGGCCTGCGGCGCGAGCCCCGCGCCGTAGCGCGCGAGCGCCGCCGAGCGGGTCGCGCTCACGAGCGTGACCAGCTCGCGATTGGTCTCGAGCTCGCGCGCGAGACGCCAGTCCTCGTAGAACGCCGCGCGCGCCTCGTAGAGCAGATCGAGCCGCGTCGCTTCGCGCGCTTCGCCCGCGGCGAGCGCCTCGCCGCGCGCGGCGCTGCCCGCCGCGCCGCGGCGTCCGAAGAGCGGCAGCCGCTGAGACGCGGAAACGCTCCACGCCGCCTCGGCGCGCATCGTGCCCATGCCGCCCGGCAGCTCGGCGTCGTAGCCGCCGAGCGTGCGCGGCGCCACCAGGCCCGCGACGCGCAGCGGTTCGAGCCCGCGGGCGGCGCGCGCGGCCGCCTCCGCGGCGGACGCCGCGGCGCGTGCTGCGGCGAGCGTCGGGTTGCGCTCGAGCACGGTCCGCTCGACCCAGTCGAGCGACAGCTCGGCGCCCGCGGGGGGCGACGACGTGACGTCGCCGTTCCCGCGCACCCACAGCGAATCGACGGACACGATGCGGTCGGGCAGCGTTTCGCGGGACGGCGCATCGGCGCGGGCGAGCGCCGGCGCCGCGGCCACGAGGACGAGCGCGCACACGCGCGCGCCCGAAGCGAACTTCCACATGCGACGCACTCCTTCCGCCGGGACCACGCCCGGGCGGATTCGAGGCTCGAGTCGATCGGGAAGGCGGTTGCCGGAGCGGCCGGCGCGCCTTCGGCGGACGGGGATCGACGCCGCGTCAGCTTGCGGCGGGCGCGCGCAACGCGCGGCGCTCGCCGAAGAGCGCGCGGACTAGGCCGAAGGAGGCGCGCGTCCCGCGAGCGGGGACGCGTGGAGCGCGGCCGGAGGCCGTTCGCTGCGCGCGGGCGGGCGCAGCCGGATCGTGGCGACGTCCGGATCGCCGCTCGCGGGCACGGGCGCGAACAGCGCGACGAACCCGGCGGCGACGAGCTTCGGGGCGAGCCCGTCCGCCGAGGCGCCGACGACCGGGGCGAACGCGAGGCAGCACGGCATCGTGCCGCGCGCCTTCGCCGGCTGGGGCGCGGCGGGGCGCCGGGCCGCCGAAGTCGAGCCGCAGCAGTGGCTGCAACGAGCGGCCGAACGCGGCGAAGCGGTCGCGGCCGCGATGCGGTCGCAGGCCGGCAGCCGCGCGGCGCGCACGAGCCCCGGAACGGCCGCGAGCGCGCACCAGTTCGTGCCCGTGAGGAAGAGCGCGAGCGCGAGCGGCGCGGTGAGCCGGGATCGGAGGGCCGAGAGCTTCATGAGGTGGCGACAATATCGGCTCGCCACGGGGCCGCGCCATACGCGAAGCGTCAATTCCTCGCTCGCTCGCCTCGACCGTCGCGAGGAAGCCCGGCGCTGCCGATTCGGCCCGCCCGCATGCCCGAAGCGTCAGCGCGCCTGCCACTCCGTCACGCGACGACGACGCCTCAGGGACGGAGTCGCGCGCCGGGCCCCCGGGAAACCCGCACTTGACCCCGTCTTGGCGTCGGCATATCCGTTGCCTTCCGTGGTCGCGGCAGCTGCCGCGGACCGCTCGCCGGACCGCCTCGAACCCACACGGAGACCGCCATGGCGGAGCACGATCCCGCCGCGGGTGACGCCGGAGTCCTCGACTCGGCCACCACGCGGCGCGGTTTTCTCGGCTACATGAGCAAGGCGCTGCTCGGCCTGTGGGCGCTCGGAGGCCTCGGCGCGACGCTCTCGTACCTGCGCGCCCCCGAACGCGAGCGCCACCTGGCGGAGCGCATCGTTCCCGTCGGACCGCTCGAGGCGCTGCGCGTCGGCGAGGCGAAGTTCGTGCGCCACGGCTCGACGCCGTTCTTCGTGATCCGCACCGACGCGACGAAGGTCGTCGCGATGAGCGCCGTGTGCACGCACGTGCGCTGCATCCTCGGCTTCGATCGCGAGCGCCGCATCATCGTGTGCCCGTGCCACGACGGTCGCTTCGACCTCGGCGGCAACGTCATCTCGGGACCGCCCCCGAAGCCGCTCAAGACCTACGAGGTCGCGGTGCGGGCGGGCGAGGTGTACGTCCGGCTATGAGCGCGACCCGGCCGACTCGCGGCGTGCTCGACTGGCTCGAGCAGCGCCTCCACCTCACCGAGGCGTTCGCGTTCGTCTCGCACTTCCTCATGGTGTACACGCCGGTGGACGCGTCGAAGCCTCTGCGCGAGGAGATGAACGCGCTCGCCGCGCGCCGCATCCCGCACTTCCATCGCTGGCCCATGGTGCTCGCGCCGCTCACGGTCGTGCTGTTCGCGATCGAAGTCGTGACCGGGCTGCTGCTCGCCTTCTACTACGTGCCGTCGCCGACGGTCGCGTTCGAGAGTACGCGCACGATCGTGCGCGACCTGCCGTTCGGCTGGTTCATCCACCAGCTCCACGCGTGGGGCGCCGTCGCACTCGTCGTCGTCGTGGCGGTCCGGCTCGTGCGCCTCTTCTGGGACGGGCTGTGGCGCGCGCCGCGCGAGATCCTGTGGTGGAGCGCGGTCGCAATGGCGTGGCTCGCGCTGCAGGCCGACTTCACGGGCCAGCTGCTCGTGTGGGATTCGGGCACCTACTGGCGGGCGGTGCGCGGCATGGAGATCGTGTTCTCGCTGCCGGTGGTCGGCGGCTTCCTGTCGTTCCTGCTCGGCGGCCGCGTCATCACCGAGAACGTGCTGATCCGTTTCTACGTGTTCCACATCATCACGTTCCCGGTCGCGTTCGCGGTGCTGATCTGGGCGACCTACGCGACGATCCGCCGCGTCGGGCTGTCGAGCGTCTCGAATCCCGGCGCTCCGACCGTGACCTACCGCGAGCACTACTACTCGCTCGCGAACCTCATGCTGCTCGTGTTCGCCGGGCTCGTCAGCGCCGCGGTGCTCGCGCCGTTCCGCTTCTCGATGGCGGCGGACCCGTACGCGACGCCCGAAGGCGTGCGGCCGCCGTGGTACATGCTCGCGCCCTGGCTTCTGTACGAGAAGCTCCCGGTGCCGGACTGGATCATCGGACTCGTGCTGCTCGTGATCGCGTTCGCCGTGCTGCTGCTGCCGGTGTGGGCCGCGCGCGGCGGCGAAGCGAACGAGAAGCGCGTGAAGCTCGGCGGCGTCGCGCTGTTCGGCGTGTGGCTCGCGCTCACGATCGCGGGAGCGTTCGTCCGATGAGCGCGCGCACGATCCGACTCGCGGCAGCGCTCGCATGCGCGGCGTGGATCGCCGCCGCGTCGTCGTCGGCGAGCGCCGCGGCGGCGCCGCGCGATCCCGGCCCGCTGTCGCCGAACGCCGGCACCTGCGGCGCGTGCCATCCGGCCGAGCGCGTCCAGCACGACGCGAGCGCGCACGCGCGCGAGGGCGTGAAGTGCGTCTCGTGCCACGGCGGCAACGACCACTCGCTCGACCAGGGCGAAGCGCACCGCGGCTTCGTCGGCCGCATCACGCGCGCCGAGGAGCCGAAGATCTGCGCCTCCTGCCACTCCGACGAAGCGCAGATGCGGCCCTACGACCTCCCGGTGGACCAGTACGCGCTCTACCAGACGTCCGACCACGGGAAGAAGCTCGCGCAGGGCGACACGAAGGTCGCCGTGTGCTCGAGCTGTCACGGCGCGCACGACATCCGCGCGGCGGACGATCCCGCGAGCCGCACGTACGTCACGAACATCCCGCGCACCTGCGGCGAGTGCCACGGCGATCCGAAGAAGCTCGGCGACACGAAGGCCGCGCGCGCCGCGACCGACTACGCGAAGAGCGTCCACGCGCACGAACTGTTCGACAACGGCAACCGCCGCGCGCCGACGTGCGTGAGCTGCCACGGCGTCCACGGCGCCTCGCCCCCCGCGGTCGGTGACGTCAGCAAGGTCTGCGGCCGCTGCCACACGGCGGAACGCCGCTACTTCATGGCGGGCGGCCACAACACGTACCTCGCGAAGGCCGGCTACTCCGAGTGCGCGTGGTGCCACGGCCACCACGACATCGCGACCGTGACGCCCGAGAAGCTCGAGTCGGCGTGCGCGAAGTGCCACGGCGCGACGTCCCCGCTCACGCGGCTCGGCGCGCGCCTGTTCGACAGCTACAAGGACGCCGCCGCCGAACTCGACCAGGCGTCCGCGATCGTGGCCAGGGCCGACGCGGTGCCGATCCGCACCGAGGACTACCTGTCGCGCGTCGAAGAAGGCCGCACGTTGCTGCGCGAGGCGCTGCCCGCCGCGCACTCGCTCGACTCGACCACCGTCGCGAGCTTCACGTCGCGCGCGAAGTCGGTCGCTCACGAGGTGCGCAGCGAGTTGAAGCACAAGCTCGACGATCTCGTCTGGCGGAAAGTCGGTCTCGTGCTGTTCTGGTTCTACGTCGGCCTCACGCTCCTCGTGCTGCGGCGATTCCGGGAGCGGAGCACGAAGGGCGCCTGACGTGGCGCGACTGCCGGGCTTCGGCCTCGGCCCCGACTCGGCGCTCGCGAAGTGGGTGACGCGCGTCAGCGGCGGACGGCTCGCGCCGAACGCCACTCGCATCGTCACGTTCGCCGCCGGACTCGCCCTCGCGCTCGGGTTCGTCGCGCTGTTCGGCTTCATCCAGGTGTCGTCTACGCCGCAGTTCTGCGGGACGTGCCACATCATGAAGCCGTACTACGAGTCGTGGAAGGTGTCGGCGCATTCGAAGATCGCGTGCGTCGAGTGCCACATCTCGCCCGGCGTCGGCGCCGAGATCCGCAAGAAGTACGAGGCCATGTCCATGGTCGTGAAGTACTTCACGGCCACCTACGGCACGAAGCCGTGGGCCGAGGTGGACGACGCCGCGTGCCTGCGCTGCCACGACCGCCGCCTGATCGAAGGCAAGGTGCAGTACCACATGGTGACGTTCGATCACCGCCCGCACCTCACCGAGACGCGCCGCGGCATGAAGTTGCGCTGCACGTCGTGCCACTCGCAGATCGTACAGGGCACGCACATCGCGGTGACGACGAGCACGTGCGCGATCTGCCACTTCAAGGGCCAGGCGCCGAACGCCGGCACGGGCCGCTGCCTGACGTGCCACACGATTCCGGACCGCGTGCAGACGGCGAGCGGCGCGCCGTTCAACCACAAGCAGGTGCGCGAGAGCGGCATGGACTGCCGCGGCTGCCACGCCGCGGTCGTGAGCGGCGACGGCGCGGTGCCGAAGGAGCGCTGCCAGAGCTGTCACAACCAGCCCGACCGGCTCGAGAAGATCAACGAGCCCGATTTCCTGCACCAGATGCACGTCACCGAGCACAAGGTGGACTGCGTGGACTGCCACCTCACGATCGAGCACGGGCAGAAGCCGCCGGTGCCGGCGATCGCCGAGGCCGCCGGCGACTGCGAGCGCTGCCACGGCAGCGGGCACTCGCCGCAGCAGCAGCTCTACTCGGGCCGCGGCGGACGCGGCGTGCCCGACGGCCCGTCGCCGATGTTCCTCGCGGGCGTGACGTGCGAGGGCTGCCACGACGTGCGCCTCTCGCCGGCCGCGAACGCTTCCGACGAAGCGGGGCCGCACAACGCGACGGCGAGCGACGTGTCGTGCATGGCGTGCCACGGCCCGAGGTACAAGGGCATGTTCGCGACGTGGAAGGCGAGCATCGGCGACCGCGTCGAGGGGCTGCGCCGCCAGCTCGATGCGACCGTCGGCGCGATGGGCGCCGATCCGCCGAAGCCGTTCGAGGACGCGCTCTGGAACTTCCGCCTCGTTGCGCGCGGCCACGGCGTGCACAACGTGAGCTACTCGTACGCGCTGCTCGAGAAGGCGTTCAACCAGATGAACGCGGCGCGCCAGTCGAAGGGCATGGCGGCGCTCGGACGGCCGTGGAAGGTCATCGCGCCGAACTCGGCCGCGTGCCTGAGCTGTCACATGGGCATCGACCGGCGCACGGGCGCGTTCGAGGGCCACGCGTTCTCGCACGGCTCGCACCTCGGCGAGGCGAAGCTCGAGTGCGGCGCGTGCCACCGGCCGCACGCCGAGAAGCCGCCGGGCGAGGTCGTGAAGTTCGGCCGCAGCGGATGCGCGAACTGCCACCACACGCCCGGGATGCCGGAGGCGAAGTGCGCCTCCTGCCACGGCGACGTGAAGAAGCGCACGATCGCGAGCCGCCTCGGCGAGTTCTCGCACGTCGCGCACGACGAACAGGGACTCGACTGCAAGAAGTGCCACACGATGCAGAACGAGGACCCGATCCCCGCGCGCACCGTGTGCGCCGAGTGCCACGTGGATTGAGTCGAGGGGCCGCCGTTCGGCGCGCGCCGTCGCGCCAGATTCCGCTGCCACCCTGACACCTCGCGCGCGCTTCGTCAGTCCCTGCGGCGGGTCATGTACCTGTCAGTCGCGCGCGCGCCAAGCACATCGCGCCGCCTCACGCATGGCACGGATGTCGCAGCCGTCGCACGCTCGCGCGCCGCACGCCCCGCGGCGAAAGCGACCGCCTTCGAAGGACAAGGCTCTGGCGAACCGGGCGGTCGAAACCGCGAGGCGGATGCCGGACCGGCTGCGAAACATCGGATCGAGACCCGGCCGGTCCCGGCGCGGCGCGCGCCAGGTTCGATCCGGCGCGCTCGTGCGCGGCGGATCGAAGGGAGCGCCGTCATGCGTGCGGTCCTCGTTTCCCTCGTGCTCGTTTCGCTCGTCGCGAGCCCCGTGCTCGCGCAATCCGATCACGCCGCCACGCCCGAGTTCCGCCCCATCGTCGGGGCGCTCGTCCCCACCGGCGATCAGCGCGACGTGATCGAGGACGCCCCGCTCGGGGGCGTCCAGTTCGGCCTCGAGCTGCATCGCGATCTCCATTTGTGCGGGACGTTCGCGTACGCGCGCAGCGAGCATCGCGCGCTCGCGTCGCGAAACGCGGTCAACGTCTGGCAGATGGATGTCGGTCTCGAGAAGGTGAGCGCCTTCTCGCCCTCGAATACGTGGCGGCTGCGCCCGTTCGCGGGGCTCGGGGCGGGTGTCCGGATCTTCGACTACGGCAATCGCGAGTCGAAGGCGGAGAACTGTCCGGCGGTGTTCGGCGCCCTCGGCGTCGAGACTCAGTCGCACCGGCTCGCGCTGCGCTTGGAGGCGCGCGAGTACGCCACCCGCTTCCGCGGCATTCGAGGCGGTGAGACGGCGAGCGTGCGCGGCGATCTCTTCGCGATGGGCTCGCTGGCGCTGCACTTCCGATGACACCTCGCGCCGGGGGTCACCGACCCGGCGTGACGACGACGGCGCCCTGGCCTTCCTCGAAAGGCTGGGGCGCTCGTCTTGTGAGGCTCGGAGCGGCACGGGTCGTGCAGTCGTTCTGGTAGCTTGCCGGAGTCGTGCAATTCCGGCGTGGACGCCATCTGGAGGTGGGTCGTGGAATTCCGCAGGATCGGAATCGTGGGCGGCGGACAGATGGGCAAGTCCATCGCCGAGAAGGTCGCCTCGAGCGGCATCGACGTCGTCGTGCTCGAGGTGTCGCCGCAGCGCGCCGAGGAGGCGCGCGCCGAACTGGTCGCGACGCTCGACCAGGAACTCGCGAAGTGGGGCATCACGGCGTCCGAGAAGAAAGCGATCCTCGGACGCGTTTCGTTCGTCGCCGATCCGGGGCCGGCGTCCGACTGCGACCTCGTGATCGAGACCGTGAGCGAGGACCTCGAGGTCAAGAAGAACGTCATGCGCACGATCGCCGCCGTGTGTCCCCCGGAGCGCGTCATCGTGACGAACACCTCGACGCTCAGCATCACCGAGATCGCCGCCGCGTCCGGCCGTCCCGATCGCGTCGTCGGCATGCACTTCCTGTATCCCGTCACGACGAGCCCGATCGTCGAACTCGTGCGCGGCGCCGAGACGAGCGACGCGACGCTCGCCGTGGCGCACGCGCTCGCCGGCGTGCTCGGCAAGCAGGTCATCGAGGTGTTCGAGACGCCGGGCTACGTCGTGACGCGCGCGATGATCCCGTTCCTGAACGAGGCGATGCACCTCGTGCTCGAGGGTGTGGCGAGCGCCGACGACGTGGACCGCGCGATCCGCCTCGGCTACGAATTCAAGATGGGACCGCTCGAGTACTGCGACCGCGTCGGGCTCGACAAGGTGCTCGGCTGGATGGAGCACCTGTTCCGCGAACTCGGCGACTTCAAATACCGCCCGTGCCCGCTGCTGCGGAAGCTCGTGCGCGCGGGGCACCTCGGCCGCAAGTCCGGCCGCGGGTTCTTCCGCTGGGAGAAGGGCGAACGCCTGGCGGCGCCCGCCGCGAGCGGAGGTGCCGCGTGAAGGTCCTCGTCCTGAACTGCGGCTCCTCCAGCGTGAAGTACCAGCTCATCGAGACGAGCCTCGAAGCGATCGAGGCGAACGCCGACCGCGCGCTCGCGAAGGGCTCGGTCGAACGCATCGGCACCGCGAGCGCGCTGCACGTCTACCAGCCCGAAGGCGGCGAGAAGCACACGACCTCGCGCGAGATCCTCGAGCACCGCGAAGCGATCGCCGACGTTCTGAAGATGCTCACGAGCTCGGAGCGCGGCGTCGTGAAGGACCCGGGCGAGATCGCGGCCGTCGGCCATCGCATGGTGCACGGCGGCGAGAAGTTCTCGCGCTCGTCGTTGATCACGGCCGAGGTGAAGGCCGAGATCGAGGAGTGCTCGACGCTCGCGCCGCTCCACAACCCGCACAACCTGCGCGGCTACGAGGCCGCGCGCGCCGTCTTGAAGGACCAGCCGCACGTCGCGGTGTTCGACACCGCGTACCACCAGACGATGCCGCCGCGCGCCTACCTCTACGGCCTGCCGTACGTGCTCTATCAGCGCCACGGCATCCGGCGCTACGGCTTCCACGGCACCTCGCACCGCTACGTCGGCTGGCGTTCGAATGCGCTGCTCGGACGTCCGCGCGAAGAGACGCGGCTCGTGACGTGCCACCTCGGGAACGGCGCGAGCATCTGCGCGATCGCGAACGGTAAATCGGTGGACACGTCCATGGGCTTCACGCCGCTCGAGGGTCTCTTGATGGGCACGCGCGCGGGCGATCTCGATCCGTCGGTCGTGTTCCACGTCATGCACGCGGAAGACCTGAGCGAGCACCAGGCGACGACGATGCTGAACAAGCACTCGGGGCTCTTCGGCGTCTCGGGTCTCACGCACGACATGCGCGAGCTGCTGCAGGCGGAGTCGCAGGGCAACGAGCGCGCGAAGCTCGCGCTCGACCTGTTCTGCTACCGCGTGCGCAAGTACGTCGCTGCGTACGCGGGCGCCATGGGCGGGCTCGACGCCGTGATCTTCACGGGCGGCATCGGCGAGAACGCGGCGCCGATCCGCGCGCGTTCGCTCCAGGGCCTCGAGTTCATGGGGCTCGGCGTGGACGCGGCGAAGAACGCGGCCGCGATCGGGCGCGAGGCGGACGTGTCGGCCGAAGGCGCGAGTGCGCGCACGCTCGTCATTCCGACGAACGAAGAGCTGCTGATCGCACGCGACACGGTGCGGTGCGTGGAAGGTGTCGCGGGGCCTTAGGAACGCGCGGCGATCGGGCGGTGTCGCGCGGGCCGTCGCTCACACCCGCGCCGACACCATCGTCGCGCCGTGCTTCGACAGCTCTTCCACGCGGATGTCGCGGAAGCCCTCGCGCCGCAGGCATTCGGGCAGCTCCGCCACCCAGCGCGTGCGGCGGATCAGCTCGGGCAGGCCGTCGAACGCCGTGCGCCACGGCCGGAAGGCGGTCGCTCCGAGCAGGCGGATGGCGGCGAACTGCAGCTTCCAGTAGCGCTCGGTGCGCGGCGTCGAGGGATAGCTGAAGTCGTGCATCACGAGCACGCCGCCGGGACGCAGCATCGCGCGGCCGTTGCGCGCGAGCGCGGGCAGCTCGGCGTACTTCGCGAGGTACGACGACACGATCGCGTCGCACGGCTCCGCCGGCGCGTAGTCCTCGGCGCGCGAGAGCACGAACTGGACGCCTTCGTACCCGAGCGCCGCCGCTCTCCGCCGTGCGAGCTGCAGGTATTCGTCGCGCAACTCGACGCCGACGACACGGGCGCCCGGGAAGCGCTCCGCGATCGCGAACGTCAGGATGCCGGTGCCGGAGGCGAGGTCGAGGATGCGTTCGGCGTGCGCCGGGATCGCGTTGACGATCGCGCGCTTCCAGCGCCGATCGGCGCCGAGCGTCGTGGCGTTCACGATCCAGTCGTAGCTCGGGCCCGTGCCGGCGAAGAAGCGCTCGACGAGTTCGAGCCGCGACGCGGTGGTCGTGAACGGGGCGAGCTTCGGCACGCGAACGTCGCTCATTCCGAGGCCCCCGGGCTCGACGCGATCGGCTGCGCGTCCGCGAGCCTTCCTGCGGGCGAGCGCAGCCACGTCACGTACGCCCACAGCGCATCGAGGTCGCCGGGCTCGAGGTGGCGCTCGAAGCGCGGCATGTGGAGTGCCGCGCGGCGCAGGAAGTAGCGCGCGAGCGGGTTCGACGCGAGGCGACGGCTCACGCCGTCCTTCACCCACGCGTCGAACTCGGCGCGATCGCGCACGAGGTCGGCGAAGTCCGCGCCGTCCCACGACGGCACGACGCCCTTGAACGAGCCGGGATTCGGGCGCGCGAACCGTCCGCCCGCGCCGTGACAGCCGGTGCAGCCGAGCGCCTCCGCGCGCGCGAGGCCGCGCGCGGCGAGCGAGTCCGCGGGCGCGGGTGATCCGGCGCTCGCGAGCACGAACTCGACGAGGTCGTCGATCTCGCCCGCGCCGAGCCTGCGTCCGAACGCCGGCATCCGCAGCGCGCCGCGCTCGCGCTCGGTGCGCCACGTCTCGCTTCGCGCGCGCCGCGCGGGAACGCCGTCCGCGATCCACTCGCGCACTTCGGCGCGCGTCTTCGCGTACATCATCACGTCGCCTTCGAACGTCGGCACGGTGCGGTCGAGACGCCCGTGGTTCGCGGCGCCGCGCACACCGCCCGGTCCGTGGCACGCGAAGCAACCCGTGCGCTCGGCGAGCCGCCGGCCGCGCTCGGCCGCGGGCAGGTCCGGGCGGCGCGCCACGAACAACGCGGCCCCGCCCGCGAGAACGAGCAGGGCCGCGATGCGAATCGCGAACTTCATCGCGGACGAGGCGCGCGCGCCGGCGCGCTCCGCCGTGCGCCCGCGTTCACTTCGTCGCCGCGGCGAGCGGCTTCACGCCCGTCACGTCGATGCCCTTCACGCCGTTGCGCTCGACCCTCTCGCCCGACACCGTGACGCGCTTGCCGGCGAGGTTCTTGAGTTGGTTGTAGGGGTCGGCGTTCTCGTGGTTCATCGTCACCAGGTACAGCGCGCCGTCGTCGGTGAGGATGCCCATCGGCATGCCGTTCGCGATGCACTTGGTCGCGCAGCCGATGTGCTTCTCGCCCTTCGCGCCGTGGCCGAGGTAGCAGCCCATGTCCACGACCTCGCCGGTGACGGCCCCCGCGCCCGCCGGACTGGCGGCGACGGCCTTCGTGGCGGCCGTCTTCGTAGCGGCGCCGTGGTTGTGCGAGTCGTCGGCGGTGACGAACGCCGCGGTCGCGGCGAGCGCGAGCACGGCGGCGGCGAGAGCGATGCGCTTCATGGAAGAACCTCCTCGGGTCCGGGGTCGGTGGCCGGAAACGTGCGCGGCGATCGCCGAGTCACGTGGCGAGACAAGCGCGCAGGATGGCGCGGCGATGCGGACGTCTCAAGCGCGAACTGCGTCCCGGCGTCGCGCCGCCGTCAGGATTGACCGCGGCGTGACCGCGGCCGCGACGCTACCGCCCGCCCAGCACCGCGAACAGGATGCCGATGACGAGCAGGATGCCGATCGTCAGCGCCACCCAGCCGATCACGCGCCACTTCTTCACGTCGCGCGGGTCGGGCGCGGGCTCGGTCCGCGCCTCCAGCTCGCCGCTCTTCACGAGCGCCTCGTACTCGCGCGGGCGATCCTGCTTGAACTCCTCCAGCGGGATCGTGCCCGTGAAGATCACCGTGTCCATCGGGAACTTCTCGGGCCGGAAGTGGGTGTTGAAGAAGTGCACCGTGAAGATGAATCCCACCGCGAGCAGCGCCTCGTCCGAGTGGATGATGGTCGCGACGTTCAGCACCCAGCCCGGCACGAAGCGCGTGAAGAACGTCGGGAACCACAGCAGCAGCCCGGACATCCCGATCACCGCGACGCCCCAGAACACGGCGAAGTAGTCGAACTTCTCCCAGTACGTCCAGCGCCCGTAGGCGGGTCGCGGTCCGAGCCCGAGGAACCACTTCACCGAGCCGATCACTTCCTTGAGGTCGGTGAGGCTGAACATCATGCCGTCGGGGCCGAGGATGAACTGCGCCCACGACTGCTTGCTCGCGGCGCGGCGCCGGAACAGGTCGGTGATGTGGATCGCGAAATAGCTGAACGTCACGACGGCGCCGACGCGGTGGATGAAGCCCGCGGCTTCGAAGCCGCCGAGCAGCCGCGACAGCACCCACGCCCAGCCGGTGTGCGAGAACTTGAGCGTCATGCCGGTCACGGCGAGCGCGAGGAAGCTCGTGATCACCATGAGGTGCAGGTTGCGGTAGAGCTTCGGGAAGCGCCGCACGTGCGTCGGCGACTCGAGCGCGTGCGACTGCTCGAGCTGCTTGCGATAGGCGAGCGAGCGCGGCAGCCACGCGAGCGTGTGGATGCCGGCGGCGACGAACGTCACGACGAGCAGGGACGTCATGCCCCAGAACGCGTAGAACAACGCCGGGTAGCGGTCGCGATCGTGGTGCGTGCCGTGCGCGAGGTAGCCGGCGAAGTTGATGTTCGATCCCTTGTGACAGCCTTCGCACGTCTTCACGATGTTCTTGCGCGACAGGTGCGATTCGGCGTCGCGGACGCGCCGGATGTCGTGCGCGCCGTGGCAGTCGTAGCACTTCGCGGTCTTGAGATAGCCGAGCTTCGAGACCTTGCCGTGATAGGTCTCGAAGTAGCTCTCGGCGAGGTCGCGGTGGCAGTTGCCGCACTGGTTCATGATCGTGAGCCGGAACCCTTCGGTGTCCGTGCGTCCGATCGTGTGCGCCGAGTGGCAGTCGGAACACACCGGCAGCTTCTCCTTCGTGTGCCCGGCCGCCGTCGCGTGGATGCTCGTCTCGAACTGTTCGTAGATTCCGCGGTGGCACTTCGCGCACGTGGTCGCGACGTTCGCGGGATTCACCGTGGAGTTCGGGTCCTTGCTCGGCAGCTCGCCGTGCGGCGAGTGGCAGTCGGCGCAGGTCGCCGTCACGACGAGGCCGCTCTTCAGCAGGCCCTTGCCGTGGATGCTCTCTTCGTAGTGCTCGACGATGTCCTTCTGCTCGCCCTTGTAGCGCACCGCGGCCTTGTTGCCGGTGCGGTGGCAATTGCCGCAGAGCGTCGGGACGTTCTTCGCGAACGTCGGCGAGTCGGGCTCGTTCTTGCCGCGGATGCCGTGCGTGCCGTGGCAGTCGCGGCACTCGGGCGCGTCGGGGCTGCCCTTCGCCGCGAGCTGGCCGTGCGTGCTGCCCTGCCACACGGCCGCGACCTCGGCGTGGCACGTCGAGCAGTCCACCTTCGCGATCGCGGTGTCGCACGGGCGCGCGTGACCGGCAGTCGAGCCGGTGTGGCACTGAGCGCACGCGATCTTCTGGTGGCGCGAGTGTTCGAGCGTGTTCGCGTCCACGAACAGCGACACGGTCTTGCCGGCGCGCTTCACCGCGAGGTCGCGCTTGCCGTGGCAGGTCATGCAGTCGCGGTCCGACAGTCCGCCGGTGTAGAACACGCGCCGCGCCTTGTGGGGTTCGTGGCAGTCCACGCACACCGGCACCTGGTTCGGGCTCTTCTGCCACAGCTCGCCGCGCACGACCTTCGCGTGCACCTGCTCGATGCGCACGTGGCACTGCTCGCAGGTCTTCGCAACGCTGCCGCGCGCGATCGAGGAGCGCGGATCGGTGTGCGGCAGCTGGTGGTGCGAGGTGTGGCAGCTGATGCACGTCGCCGTGTTCAGCAGGCCCTTCCTGAACAGGCCCTCGCCGTGGATGGACTCGGAGTAGTTCTTGAGGATCGAGTCCTGAGGGATGTGATAGAAGCTCTGCACCTGCGACCCTTCGCGGTGGCAGCGGTTGCAGAGGAACGGGATGTTGACCGTGTAGACGTCGGCGCGCGGATCCGACTTCCGCAGCACGTTGTGCGTCCCGTGGCATCCCTTGCAGGTCGGCGCGAGCCGTTCGCCGCGCGCCTCGGCCACGCCGTGCAGGCTCTCGTCGTGCTGCGACTTCTCTTCCTTGTGGCACGAACCGCACTCGACCGGCTTGAGCCGCTTCTCGTGCGGCATCTCCTGGTCGCGCAGGTCCGCGTGGCAGCCGTCGCAGCGCACGCCCGCGTGCGCGGAGCCGCGCAGCACGTTGCCGTCCACCGGCGGCTCTTCGTCGTTCGGCTTGCGGCCCGCGCCGTCCCGATGACACATGAAGCAGTCTTCGGAGCCCGGCAGCACGACCGCCGCGCGCGACGGCGCGCCGCCCGGCGATTCCGCCGCGGGGGCCGCGTTCCACGCCACGGCCGCGAGGAGTGCGACGCCCAACGAGAAGCCGGCCGCGAGCCGGCGCGTCGCCGCGCACCGCTCGCGACCGGCCTCGAGGACCCGCCGCACCATCGTCCGCCCTTCGGGCCCTTCCATCACCGCATCATCCCCACCGCGCGGGGGGGCGGCGTCCCATGCCGCGCCGCACTCGCCCGCGCCCCGATCCGGACCCAACCCCCCCGACGCGCGACCTCCGGAAGAGCCACGCGCGGCACACACGGCGTTACTCGGTCGGAATGACGTGCACGCCCTTCTTCTTGTACTCCTCGAAGTTGAACTTCGGGCTCATCTCGGGCGTGTGGCAGTTCTTGCACATCACTTCGGTGACCTTGCCGTTGATCGCGGCCTTCTTCGCGTCCTTTTCTTCCTTCGGAATCGCGATGTGCTTCGCGCCCGGCCCGTGGCAGTTCTCGCAGCCCACGTTCGACACCGACTCGACCTTGCTCGTGTCCGCCGCGGGGAAACCGCCCGTGAGGTGGAAGCCCACGACGTGGCAGTTCAAGCACGCGTCTTCCTTGTCCGCGGGGCCCTTGAGCGTGACCTTGAGCAGGGCCGCGATCTCGCCGACCCGCTTCGGATCGGCCGACGTGAGCACCGACAGCGCCTTCGCGTGATCGGTCTCGCCCCACGCCTTCACGTACTTGCTGTGGCACTTGCGGCACGAGGCCGTGCCCGAATATTCGGTGCCTTCCACCGAAGCGGCGGGCACTTTCTTGTCGGACTTGAACGCCTTGCCCGCGTCGGTCAGGTCCGCACCGCCGGCGACGTTCGAGTGACAGGTGGCGCAGCTCATCTTGGTCGAGCGGGCGGCGTCGGGGAACGCACCGGCGCTGGCGGCGACCAGCGCGATGCCGAGCACCGCGAGAGCGAGAACGGCGAAGGTCTTCTTCACGTCGCGAACTCCTTCTGCTTGTCGGCAGGGATGACTTCCGTGGCGGCCGATCCGGCGGAACGAAGCGCCGGGGGCGCACTCTCTTGCATTGGCAACCTTCAGGCCAGACAGCGACTTGAGGCGCCTGCTCCGGGAAACTACTGACTCTCCGACGGATGCACCACCGGCAACGGACCTGTGGACGCGCGCTTACGAGGTTTCGGCCTGACAGCCGGGCTCTTGCCCTGTCAGCTTGGCGGTCAAGGAGCCGTCTCGCGCGCCTGCGGACGATCCCGGGTTGTCGCGTCCTCGCCACGGCGCCGCAGCGCCCGCGCGGCGGCCCGGCCGCGCGCAAGCTCGCGAGCGGCGCGGGCTCGCGCGGCTCGCGCCCGGCGACGCAACGCGAGGAGCGAGGCGCGGCACGACCACGTCGAGCCGCCACTAGCGCGGCTCTTGCTTGATACGAAGGCGCGCGTCTCACGCGCCCGACGTTCACGGCTCGCTCCGGGGCTACGGTCTCGATGTCGCTCTTCGCCAGGGCCTTCGCCTGGATCCTCCGATCCGCGCGGGCGCGCCGCATCGCCGGTCCATCCCGGTGGCGGCGCGCGCGCGTCGTTTCTTTCGTCGTGCTCGCGGGCGCGCTCCTCGCGAGCCGGACGGCCTCCGCGCTCGACGACACGTCCGAGAAGTGCCTGACGTGCCACCGCAACCACGAGCTGTCGCGCTCGCGGGACGGCTCGAACGTGTCGGTGCAGGAAAGCCGTCTCGCGACCTCGGTGCACGGCAAGCTCCAGTGTGTTGCCTGCCATCTCGGCGCCGGGCGTGATCCGCATCCCGACCGGCTGCCGCGCGTCCAGTGCGAGCCGTGCCACAAGGACGTCGTGAAGGGCATGGCCGAGGGCGTCCACCGGCTGCCCGAGAAGAACGGCAAGGACGGCTGCCGCGGCTGCCACGGCACGCACGACGTGCGGCCGGCGAAGCAGATGACGCGCGCCGCGTGCGAGTCGTGTCACGCCGACGTCGCCGCGCAGTACCGCGAGTCGGTGCACGGCCGGGCGCTCGCGAGCGGCGACAACGACGCCTCGACCTGCCGCGACTGCCACGGCGGCACGCACCAGGTGAAGAAGCACACGGATCCGACGTCGCCGGTTTCGCACGACTCGCTCGCGACCACGTGCGCGCGCTGCCACGAGGACCGCCGGATCGTCGAGCGCCGCAAGATCACGATCCCGTCGGCGGTCGCGCTCTACCGCCAGAGCATCCACGGTCGCTCGAAGGACCCGAAGGCGGCGACGTGCGACGACTGCCACGAGAGCCACCGGATGAAGCGCGCGAACGACCCGACCTCGAGCGTCTACCGCGCGAACATTCCGAAGACCTGCGGGCGCTGCCACGAAGCCGAGGCGAAGCAGTACACGCTCGGCGTGCACGGGCAGGCGCTCGCGCGCGGCGTCACGCGCACGCCCGTCTGCACCGACTGCCACGGCGAGCACCGCATCACGGGGCCGCACGACCCGAACTCCCCCGTCGCTGCCGGCTCGGTCACCTCGACGTGCGTGAGCTGCCACGAGGCGACGGCCATCCGCGAGACGTTCGGCCTGCCGGCCGGCCGGCTGTCGAGCTACACGGACAGCTTCCACGGCCTCGCGGCGCGCGGCGGCTCCAAGGTGGTCGCGAACTGCGCGAGCTGCCACGGCGCGCACGAGATCCTGCCGTCGAGCGATCCGCGCTCGACGGTGTCGCGCGACAGCCTCGCGACGACCTGCGGCCGCTGCCACCCCGGCGACAGCGCGAGCTTCGCCCGGGGCCGCGTCCACGTCGTGATGGCGCGGCGCGAGGAGCCGGTGTCGTACTGGGTGCGCATCAGCTACCTGTGGCTCATCGCGCTCACGATCGGCGGCATGACGGTGCACCAGGGGCTGCACTTCGTGCGCCAGATGCGGGCTCGCTGGCGCGCGCAGTTCGAGCCCGAGACGCACCCCGAGGGGCCGCGCCGCTGGTTCGAGCGCATGACGACGGTCGAGCGGATCCAGCACGGGCTGCTCGCCGTGAGCTTCTTCACGCTCGTCGGCACCGGCTTCGCTCTCAAGTTCCCCGAGGCCCCGCTGTTCGAGTGGATCGCGCGGCTCGAGGGCGGGCACTCGTGGCGCAGCCTGCTGCACCGCATCGCGGCGATCGCGATGGTGGCGGTGTCCGTGATCCACGTCGGCTACCTGTTCACGAAGCGCGGCCGCGCGCTCGTGCGCGACCTCGCTCCGCAGCCGTCCGACGCGTGGGACGTGATCGGCAACGGCCTCTACCTCGCCGGCCTGCGCAGCCATCCGCCGCGCTTCGCGCGCTTCAGCTACATCGAGAAGGCGGAGTACTGGGCGCTCGTGTGGGGCACGATCGTCATGACGGTCACGGGCTTCATCCTGTGGTTCGAGAACGAGTCCCTGCGCCACGTGAACCTGTGGGTCATCAACGCGGCGACGCTCGTCCATTACTACGAGGCGTGGCTCGCGTTCCTCGCGATCGTGGTGTGGCACCTGTACCAGAACATCGCGAACCCCGAGGTGTACCCGATGAACTGGACGTGGCTGCACGGCCGCATCTCGGAAGAGCAGATGAAGCACGAGCACCGCGCCTGGTACGACGAGCTGACGAAGGCCGAGATCGAGGGCGAAGACGCGAACGGCGCCGCCGACGGCAAGGGCGCGGCGGAGCCCCCGGACGCGACGGAGCAGGGCGGGGATCGACCCCGCTGACGGGCGCGCGCTTGGCGCGCCATCGCACGCTGGCTATGCTGCGCACCCGTCACCCTTCAGGGGAGGAATGGACCGCATGAGAGTCGTGATTCGATTGCTCGTCACGGCGACGCTCGCGTTCGGGCTCGCGGCGTTCGTGATGTCGTGCCAGAAGCAGCCGGCGCAGACCGCGACCACCGATTCGACGGCCACGGCCCAGAACTACAAGCCCGAGCCCGCGCCCGCCGCCGTCGCCATCAATCAGCGGGGCATGCAGGTCTTCCTCGCCAACTGCGCCATGTGCCACGGCAACGGCGGCGCCGGCGACGGCCCGATCGCCCGCGAACTGAAGGAGCGCAGCGGCGTGCAGCCGCCGAACCTTTCCAACGGCGCGCGGATCGCCCAGCTCGGCAAGGCCGGCCTGACCAACGTGATCAGGAAGGGCGGCGCACACACCGGGCGTTCGAACCTCATGCCGGCGTGGGGCGACAAGCTCGAGCCGGCCGAACTCGACAGCCTCGTGGAGTTCGTCCAGCAGCTGACGTCGCTCAACCCCGAAGTGCCGCGCGCGACGATCGAGAAGTACCTCGCGGCACCTCCCGGCAGCCCGACCGAGGGCCGGCACTG
This sequence comes from Candidatus Eiseniibacteriota bacterium, assembly GCA_044222065.1. Lineage (GTDB taxonomy): Bacteria > Eisenbacteria > RBG-16-71-46 > RBG-16-71-46 > RBG-16-71-46 > JBGAOA01. The sequence continues at coordinate 28,050 of JBGAOA010000014.1, read as the reverse complement.
GTTCGTGTACTACTGCTCCGGCTGCCACGGCCCCGAGGGCAAGGGCGACGGCCCCAACGCCGCGACGCTGCGGAAGCTCCACAACATCTGGCCGCGCAACCTCACCGAGACGGCCTACTTCGCGAAGAAGAGCGACCAGGAGCTGTTCGTGACGATCGAGCTCGGCGGCGGGCACGCCAAGAAGTCGCCCTTCATGCCGGCCTGGACGGTCACGCTCAAGCCGAACCAGATCAAGGACCTCATCAGCTACATCCGGGTCATTTCGAACACGCCGGCGCAGCCCTGACCGGACACGATCGAATGGCGGGCGCGCTCCGAACCTCGGGGCGCGCCCGCCGTCGTTCCGGCCTCGGGCTGCCACTCCGCCGGGCCCCTGCCTGCCAGGCTGGCCGTGCAACGCCCGCGCGTGCGGTGCGCACGATGTCCCGCTCCTCCAAGTGCGTGTCGGAGGCCGAAGTCGCGCGGGCACAACGGACGCCTCCGCTGGCACGCGCGATGCGGTAACGATGCTCCAGCGCGAGGTCGCTGCATCCTCGCGCACCGCACGCTCCGGGCGCGATCCGGTTCGTGCGTCGGGCGGGCGCCCGTCGAGAAGAGGCGTCCGCACGAAGGGAGGGATGCGTTCGCTGACGTCGAACGTGGATGTTGCGGCGCGCGCTCGCGCTCTCCCATACGGCTCCGTACGACGCGCGGGTATCCCGGCCGAAGGGCCGGCCCCGATGAGACCGTCAAAAGACGGGAGCCGGTGGGAGGCGCGGGCGCGTTTTCATTTCCCCGGCGCGCCACTCGAGGCGCGCTCGAGGCGCCGTCACCCGACGCGTGCGCGTTGAAGGCCACATCGCACGACGAGCGTCGGCGATTCCGTCCGCGGCGCGCGAACGAATCGTCCGGAGGGAATTGCCGGAGTTCGCGCACGCGCGCTTCGACTCGCGCGTCCGAAAGTGCCGCCGCGAAACGCCGCCGCGTCGAACGCGCTGCGAACGCGGCGCTTGAATGCGCGGGTGGCGCGATCGGCGCCTCCTCTCTATAGTGCCCGCCCCCGACCCGAACGCACTCGCTCCTCGCGTTCGCCTGCTCACGCGCGGGACCGCACGGCGTCGACTCACGCCGGAGCGCGTTCGGCGCTCGAGCCTCGGAGACCACCGCACACGCTCTTCGCTCGCGCGCGCCGAATCCCGGCTTCGCGACGGGGATCGCGTGCGCGCGCGGCCTGCGACGTTCGTCGTGCGACGAGCGCGAGACGCGCGTGGTCGTCGGGAGGAACACGAAAACACGCACTCGTTTCGACCGCATGAATCCTGATCCAAACGCACGCTTTCGAAATCAAGAGCGAAGTTGATCAGGAATTCCGCGGCGAAAAAAATTCTGGACGCGACTTCGTCCGAGGTGGGAAAAAGCTCGGCACCGTTCGCAACGATCGACCTCGCGAGTGAACGGCATCATCTCCTTCCAATCACGCACAGACGCAGGGCAGTTCGCAGTCGAGGCGGGTCGTCCCGCGCAGGCTGATGAGTTCATCGTCGCCTCCGCGATTCGATCGAAGCACCGGAAGGGTGTCATCGCGCAACGCGAGGGACCAGGGAGGTCCGCAATGACCCAGACGCTCAACGAATCCATCCGCACCACCTCGACCAGCGCCGCGCCGACTCTCGCGGGACTTCGCGTGCCGCGCCGCTTCACGCAGGCGGGAACGAATCCGCTCGATGAAGTGACGTGGGATCGCCGCTCCACGGTGATCTCGAACCCCGACGGATCGATCGTGTTCAAGATGGACGCGGTCGAAGTCCCGGCCGGCTGGTCACAGCTCGCGACCGACATCGTCGTGAGCAAGTACTTCCGCAAGGCCGGCCTGCAAACGGCGCCGGGGCACGAGACGAGCGTGCGCCAGGTCGTGCACCGCATCGCGCGCACGCTGCGCGTCGAGGGTGAACGCCTGGGCGGCTACTTCGCGTCGCGCGAGGACGCCGACGCGTTCGAATCCGAACTCGCGTACATGCTCGTGCACCAGATCGGCGCCTTCAATTCGCCGGTGTGGTTCAACTGCGGCCTGTTCCACGAGTACGGCATCGGCGGCAGCGGCGGGAACTTCTACTGGGACCCGGACACGCGCACCGTGCGCGAGACCGCGGACTCGTACTCGCGCCCGCAGGTGTCGGCGTGCTTCATCCAGTCGGTCGGCGACGACCTCATGAGCATCTTCGAACTCGCGCGCAACGAAGCGCGCGTGTTCAAGTTCGGCTCGGGCACCGGGACCAACTTCTCGAAGCTGCGCGGGCGCATGGAGAAGCTCTCGGGCGGCGGCACGTCGTCGGGACTCATGAGCTTCCTCGAGGTGCTCGACCGCGGCGCCGGCGCGACCAAGTCGGGCGGCACGACGCGGCGCGCGGCCAAGATGGTCGTGCTCGACATGGACCACCCCGAGATCGTGGACTTCGTGTTGTGGAAGGTCCGCGAAGAGAAGAAGGTCGGTGCGCTCGTGCAGGCCGGCTACTCGTCGGACTTCAACGGCGAGGCCTACGCGACCGTCTCGGGCCAGAACTCGAACAACTCGGTGCGCGTGCCTGACGCGTTCATGACCGCGGTCGAGAACGACGGTGAGTGGAAGACCACGATGCGCACGACCGGCGCCGTCCACGAGACGCACCGCGCCCGCGCGCTGTGGCAGACGATCGCCGACGCGGCGTGGCACTGCGCGGACCCCGGCGTCCAGTTCGACGACACGATCCAGCGCTGGCACACCTGCAAGGGCACGGACCGCATCCACGCGACGAATCCGTGCAGCGAGTTCGTGTTCCTCGACGACACGGCGTGCAACCTCGCCTCGATCAATCTCATGAAGTTCCGCAACGCCGACGGCTCGTTCGACGTCGCGGGCTACCAGCACGCGAACCGGGTGTTCTTCCTCGCGCAGGAGATCGCCGTGAGCTTCGCGAGCTACCCCACCGAACGGATCGCCGAGAAGAGCGAGCGCTTCCGTCCGCTCGGACTCGGCTACGCGAACCTGGGCACGCTGCTCATGGTGAACGGGCTGCCTTACGACAGCGACGCCGCGCGCTCCTACGCCGCGTGCGTCACGGCGATGATGACGGGCGAGGCCTACGCGCTCTCGGCCGAGATGGCGGCGAGCAAGGGTCCGTTCGAAGGTTTCGACGAGAACCGCGACTCGATGCTCGACGTCATGCGCATGCACCGCGACGCGTCGCGCGCGATCGATCCCAAGTCCGCGCCGCGCGAACTGCGGCAGGCGGCGATGGAGTGCTGGGATCGCGCGGTCGCGTTCGGATCGCTCCACGGCTATCGCAACGCGCAGGCGACCGTGCTCGCGCCGACCGGCACGATCGGGCTCCTGATGGACTGCGACACGACCGGCGTCGAACCCGACTTCGCGCTCGTGAAGTTCAAGAAGCTCGCGGGCGGCGGCTACTTCAAGATCGTGAACCAGTCGGTGCCGCTCGCGCTCCACTCGCTCGGCTACGACGACCCGGCGATCGCGCGCATGATCCAGCACGCGATCGGCTCGGGCACGCTCGAAGGTGCGCCGCACGTCCATCACACGTCGCTCGCGCAGAAGGGCTTCACGAACGAGGAGATCGACCGCATCGAGCGCTCGCTCCCGACGATGCTCGACATCCGCTCCGCGTTCGGCCGCGGCATGATCGGCGACGACACGCTCACGCGGCTCGGCGTCACGATCGCCGAACGCGAGAAGCCCGCGTTCAACGTCCTGCCGGTCCTGGGCTTCACCGACGAGCAGATCGAGGCCGCGAACGCCTACATCTGCGGCACGCAGACCGTCGAAGGGGCGCCGGGACTCAAGCCCGAGCACCTGCCCGTGTTCGACTGCGCGAACCGCTGCGGATCGCACGGCACGCGCTTCATCGAACCGATGGGCCACGTGCGCATGATGGCGGCGGTGCAGCCGTTCATCTCGGGCGCGATCAGCAAGACCGTGAACCTGCCGAACGAGGCGTCGGTCGCCGACATCGAGCACATCTACACGCAGTCGTGGCGGCTGGGTCTCAAGGCCGTGGCGCTCTACCGCGACGGCTGCAAGTTCAGCCAGCCGCTCGCGACGAGCAAGAAGGACAAGGAGAAGGACTCCGATTCGGCCGCGAAGCCCGAAGCCGCCGGAATCGTTCCTCCGGCCCAGCTCCAGCGCCGCCGCCTGCCGAAGCGCCGCTTCGGCGTCACGCAGGAGGCGCGCATCGCCGGGCACAAGGTCTTCCTGCGCTCCGGCGAGTACGACGACGGCACGCTCGGCGAGATCTTCATCGACATGCACAAGGAAGGCGCGGCGTTCCGAAGCCTCATGAACTGCTTCGCGATCTCGGTCTCGATGGGCCTCCAGTACGGCGTCCCCCTCGGCGACCTCGTGGACCAGTTCTGCTTCACGCGCTTCGAGCCGAACGGCCGTGTGGACGGGCACGACAACATCCGCGCGTGCACGAGCGTGATCGACTACGTGTTCCGCGTGCTCGGCTACGAGTACCAGGGGCGCGACGATCTCGTTCACATCGTGGACGAGAACATCCAGGGCCATCCGAAGCCCCCCGGGGTCGGCCGCGACCACGTCAAGGGTCCGGCGAACGGCGCGGCGATCGCGGCGCGCGCCCGGATGCGCACCCCGAATCCGTCCGAGAGCACGGCGCCCGACGGCGGCATGGCAGAGCAGATCAAGAAGTTTAAAGGCGACGCGCCGATGTGCGACAACTGCGGCCACCTCACGATCCGCAACGGCACGTGCTTCAAGTGCCTGAACTGCGGGACGAGCCTCGGCTGTTCGTGAGCGTCGCGCGCCGCTGACGGCGGATCCGCGCACGGGCGGGAGCTTCGGCTCCCGCCCGTCGCGTTTTCGGCGGTGTATGCTGCGCCGCGTGCGCACGCCCCTCGCCGCCCTCGCCGCAATCCTCGCGCTCGCCGGCCTCGCGCCCGCAGCACTCGCCGAATCGCAGCCGATGCGGCTGCTCGTGCCGGCATACGAGTACCCCGCGCCCGGCAGCGCCTACTGGGACTCGCTCGCGGCGGCGGCCGATCGCGTGCCGCTCGGCGTCATCCTGAATCCCGCGAGCGGTCCCGGCGCGGCCGCCGATCCCAACTACGTCGCGGCGGTCGCGAACCTGCGCGCGCACGGCGCGTTCCTGTACGGCTACGTGTACTCGTCCTACGGCGCGCGCCCGCTCGCCACCGTGCTCGCCGACGTCGCGGCGTGGCAGACGCTCTACGGACCCGACGCGCTGTTCGTGGACGAGATGTCGAACGCGACCGACACCGCCACGCTCGACTACTACCGCGCGATCTACGACTTCGCCGCGGCCGCGCCGCGCGCCTGGAACGTGCTCGGCAATCCCGGCACGACGACGAGCGAGCTGTACCTCGCGTGGCCGTGCGCCGACGCGCTCGTGACGTGGGAGAACTCCGCGGGCTACCTCGCCGCGACGCCGCCCGCATGGACGGCGGGCTACGGGCCCGAGCGCTTCGTGAACCTGTTCTACCGCGTCTCGAACGCCACGCTCATGCGCGATGCCATCGCACTCGCGGCGCGCCGCAACGTCGGCGCGGTGCTGGTCGTGAGCGACACGCTCCCGAATCCGTGGGACACGATCCCGCCCTACTGGGCCGAGGAGATCGCGATGGTCGAGACCACGCTCGTGCCGCCGCCCGTGCTCGACGCGGCGTCGCCGACGGCGCGCATCGGAGCGCTCGCGTTCGCTCCGAACCCGATGCGGCGCGGGGAATCGATCCGCTTCGACGTCCGGCTCGACGGCGGCGGCGAGGCGCGCATCCTCGATGCGTCCGGCCGCGCGTGGCGCCGCTTCGCGCTCGGCTCCGGCGCGTCCGAGTGGCGCTGGGACGGAACGGACGACGCCGGACGGATCGCGCCGCCCGGCGTCTACTTCGCGAGCGTCCGCGCCTCCGCGCGCGCGTACGCGGCGCGCTTCGTGCGGCTGCCCTAGCCCGAGTTATTCAGGCATCGCGAGCCGGCGTTCGCAGGCCGCGCGTGCACGAGTGGGCCGGGCTAGCTCTTCTTCGCCTTGCGCCGCGGCTGGAAGCTCTCGCCGATCTGCAGCGACCCGTCACGCACGACGACGCTCACGCTCTCGTACGGCTTCACGGCGTCCGCCGGATAGAGCGTGAACTCGATCCCGCCGTCGTCCATCACCTGACGCTCGGCGTTCGGAAACTGCTTCTCGTAGAACGCCACGAGTTCGTCCTGCGACGCCTTCGTCTTGAAGAACCACGTGTTGCCCTTCGTGTAGGACTCCGGCTCGTCCCCCCAGCTCTCGTTGCCCATCTGGTCGGTGAGTTCGCAGTTCTTGTAGACGGGCACGAGGTCGGCGGCGAACACCGAGTCGGGCAGCATCGCCTGGTTCGACTTCGCGCACGCGCCGAGCGCGAGCAGCGCGCCCGCGGCCATCGCGATCGTCGTGATTCGCTTCCGCATGATCGGATCCTCCCTGGCTCCTGCCCCCGGCGGCCGCCCCGCGCGCGGCCCGCGCGCCTCGGTCGAACGGCGCCGGCCGAGGCCGGCTCCGCGCGGTATCGGCACGCCGGCCCGCGCTCTGAACGCGTTGCGCGCGGCGCCGCCCTGCGGCAATGTGCCGCGCCGTGATCCTCACGAACCGGCATCATTCGGCCTCGGGCGCCGCCGCCGCGCGCCCGTTCGCGTTCTCGCCCGAGATGCTGCTGCGCGTGCTGCTCGTGTTCGTCCCGCTCGCGGCGGTGGCCGAGTGGATGCACTGGGGCGGCGTCACGGTGTTCGTGTTCGCGTGCCTCGCGATCGTGCCGCTCGCCGGGCTCATGGGCGAGGCGACGGAGCACGTCGCGTCGCGGCTCGGCGCCGGCGTCGGCGGACTCCTCAATGCGACGTTCGGGAACGCGGCCGAGCTGATCATCGCGCTCGTCGCGCTCCAGCGCGGCCTCTACGACGTCGTGAAAGCCAGCCTCACGGGTTCGATCATCGGGAACGCGCTGCTCGTGCTCGGGCTGTCGATCGTCGCGGGCGGCGCGCGGCGCGAACGCCAGACCTTCGACCGCGCCGCCGCCGCCGCGGGCTCGACGATGCTCGCGCTCGCCGCGATCGGCCTCGTCGTGCCGGCGATGTTCCACTTCGTCGCCGACGCCGCCGTCGCGCGCGAGGCGCTCACGGCGCAGAAGGAGATCGCGATCGAGCGCAGCCTGTCGCTCGAGATCGCGGTCGTGCTCGCGGTGGCGTACGTGCTGAGCCTGCTGTTCAGCCTGCGCACGCACAAGCACCTCTACGCCGGACAGGAGGGTGCCGAGGCGCACGCGCCGACGTCCGCGCCGCTCGGCCGCTCGATCGTCACGCTGCTCGTCGCGACCGCGCTCGTCGCGTGGATGAGCGAGCTGCTCGTCGGCGCGGTGGAGGAAGCCTCGCACGCGCTCGGGCTCACGGAAGTGTTCGTCGGCGTGATCGTCGTGGCCGTGATCGGAAATGCCGCCGAGCACTCGACCGCCGTGATCGTGGCGATGAAGAACAAGATGGACCTGGCGCTCAACATCGCGATCGGCTCGAGCATCCAGATCGCGCTGTTCGTCGCGTCGGTGCTCGTGTTCGCCTCGTACCTGATGCCGCACGGTCCGATGGACCTGCGCTTCAGCCCGTTCGAGGTGCTCGCGGTCGGCATCTCGGTCGCGATCGTGAACCTCGTGTCGCAGGACGGCGAGTCGAACTGGCTCGAGGGCGCGATGCTGCTCGCCGTGTACGTGATCCTGGCGCTGGCGTTCTACTTCCTGCCGTGAAGGACGCCCCTCACGATCGGAAGCGACCGGAGCCGCCGGTCGACCCAACCAGGCGGGAAGGCGCATGGGCCGCCGTGCGCGGATGGCTCGATACGAACCGGGTGTTTTTCGAGACCATCGCCGCAGCCGCACTGACGTGCGCGTCGATCTTCGTGTCCTGGCAGCAGAACGAACTTTCGAAGCGCCAGACTCAGATCGCCGATCTCCAGACTCGGATCATGGAGAGTGAGAGCGCGCCCCATTTCCGCTTGCTGTCCGATCTCCGGATGGACGACCGCACTCGCTTCTACAGCTGGGAAGCGCTGCACGTTTTCAAGGACAAGGGCGTCGCGCTGGATGTTTCGGCGAGGGCCTACACGGCATTCATCGTGCCCGTTTACTCCGACACACTCCCGATGCGACTCGATTCGCTGATGATCCCCGTGACGGATTACTACGACGTGTCCTGGGATGGAGGAACGTCTCAAGACACCCTCTGGACCTTCGCGAATCTGGTGAACATCTCCCCGGGCAATTGGGCGCTCGTTGCAGGCGCGATGTTGGAGCTCGCGCGCTCCGGCCGAAGCTGGCGAAACTCCCTGCCCGAGTTCCTTCAACTGGTTCGAGTGGATTTCACGGACGCTCTGGGGCGCCATCAGGTGGCGGACTTGTGGCGCGGCAGGCGATTCGATGCGGATCGGTTCGTGGCCTGGCACGACTCGGAAATCGCCGCGATGCACGCCCTCGAATGTCGCGAGGTCTCGGCGAAACGGCTCGACTCGCTGGCAATGGCGCTAGCGGATGACCTCCGAGGCCGGCGCCCCGCGCGGAGTCCGTAGCCCGGGAGTTCCGGACTGACGCAGGGCTCGGTGTGGATTTGCCGGTCCGAGGAGATCTCCGAGGAACCGTGCGCCCCGCCCCGGAGTACCAAGTCGCGACCGGGCGTCCCAACCTCCGAGGGGCTCCGCCTTGTACGCCACCCGCGATCACCGCTTCGCACCGCACCTCGTCCTCGCCGGTCTCGTCTCGATGGCGCTCTCCGCCGCCGCCGCCGAACTCCCGATCCCGTGGCGCATGATGGGCGTCGCGGTCGTGGCGCTCGAACTCGCCGCGCTGTTCACGGCCGCGTTCCACCGCCGCTGGTTCGCCGAGGGTCCGATCGGCGCCGCGCTCGTCTCGGCCTCGCTGCTCTCGGCCGCGCTGCTCCTCGCGTTGCTCCGCGTCTGACGCCGCGTTGCCGCCGGCGCGCGCGCGAACTTTCGGCTCGCGGCGGGTCGCGCGCACGGGCTAACCTGCGCTCAGGACCCACGGAGGAACCCGCCATGGCCGTACTGTCTCCGAGCGCGAAGCTCGACGACCTGATCCGCCGCCTCGACGAGGCGGTCGCGATCGCCGACGACGAAGCCCGATGTCGCAACGTGAAGACCGTGCTCGAGCAGGTCATGAGCGGCGCCGAGCCGTTCCTCGAAGCGCGGTTCCTCTCGCCGGCCGCCGCGTCGTACGCGCGCCGGCTCATCCACCGGGACCCCGCGGGCCGCTACACGGTGCTCGCCATGGTGTGGGACAACGGCCAGGGCACGGCGCTTCATGATCATTCCGGCATGTGGTGCGTCGAGTGCGTGTACCAGGGCCGCATCCGCGTGACCTCCTACTCGGTGCGCGGCGGCGACCCGGAACGCGGCGTCGTCCAGTTCGCGAAGGAAGCGGTCATCCACGCGGGCCCGGGCGAAGCGGGCGCGCTCATCCCGCCGTTCGAGTACCACGTGCTCGAGAACGCCGACGCCTCGCCGGCCGTGACGATCCACGTCTACGGCGGCGAGATGACCTCGTGCCACATCTACGAACCGGTGGATGGCGGCTGGAAGCGGCGCTTCAAGGAACTGAAGTACACCGTCTGATGCGCCACGCCCCCGACGCTCCGCGGCGCGCGCTCAGGCGCCGCGGCCCCCGCGCGTGAGCGGCGCGGAGTCCGCCCCGGCGTCCCGCGCCGGCGCCGCGTCGTGGGCGGCGATCGCGCCGGGCGTAATCCTCACGCTGTTGCTCGCGGCGTGCGCGAGCGCGCTCGTCGGGACGCCGTTCGGCAAGGACACGCTGCGCTGGAGCCCGCTGCTGCTCGTGATCCTGCTCGGGATCGCGTGGCGCACGCTCGCGCCGCTGCCCGCCGCGGCCGAGGCCGGCGTGCGCTTCGCGCAGCGCCCGGTGCTGCGCTGGGCGGTTGCGGGCCTCGGCTTTCGGCTGAGCCTCGGCGAGATCTGGGCGCTCGGCCCCGCGGCGCTGTTCGTCGTCCTGCTCTCGACCGGCGCGGCGCTCGCGTTCGGCATCTGGATCGCCGGGCGGCTCGGCCTGCCGCACAAGCTCGGGCTGCTGCTCGGCGTCGGCGGCGCGATCTGCGGCGCGTCCGCCGTCGTCGCGGCCGACAGCGTCGTCCAGGCCGAGAAGCGCGACGCGGCGATCGCGCTCGGCACGATCACGCTGCTCGGCACGATCGGCATCGTGCTCTACCCGCCGATCGGCCGCCTGCTCGGGCTGAGCGACCGGCTCTACGGCGTGTGGGACGGCGCGAGCCTGCACGAGATGGCGCAGGTCGTCGCCGCGGGCTTCGGCTTCAGCGACGAGGCGGGCCGGCTCGCGACGGTCGTCAAGCTCGCGCGCATCACGCTGCTCGCGCCGACCGTCCTGTGGCTCGCGTGGAGCCTGCGCCGCCACCACGAGGCCGCGGGCGCCGCGCGCGTCGCGCCCGTGCCGTGGTTCCTCGTGCTGTTCGTCGTCTTCGCCGCGCTCAACTCGTTCGGCGTCGTTCCGAAGCCCGCGCTCGAACTCGTGCGTCGCGTGGACCTGTGGCTGCTGTGCATCGGCATGGCGGGCGTCGGGCTCGCGACCGGGCTTCGCGACATCGCCTCGGCCGGTGCGCGCCCGATCGCCGCGGCGGCGCTCCAGTGGCTCGTGCTCGCCGCGCTCTCGCTCGGGCTCGCGTGGGGCTGGACGTTCGTCGCGCGCCTGCTGCCCGGCGCGGGCGCCGGGCTCTGAGGCGGGCGTGCGCTTCGACGTCGCGCTCCACGAACTCCGGCTCTTGAAGAGCCGCTCTCAGGCCGCGGCGGCGATCGAGCGCGGCGAGGCGCTCCTGAACGGCGAGCCTTCGAAGCCGAGCCGCACGGTCGCGCCGGGCGACCGCATCACGCTCGTGGGCGCGCTCGGCGCGCGCACGGTCGAGGTGCTGGAGCTGCCGCGGCGCTCGCTCAGCAAGGAAGCCGCGAAGGCGATGGTCCGGGACGTCGGAACGTCCTGAGCGCCGCGATTCGCGGCGTCCCTCGCCCGCTCCGGGCGGGATGAGACGTCCGGGGGCGCGGCCGTGCGAGACGCACGACCGGCGCCCGCCCGGCGCCTCCGGAACGCCGCCGTGCTGGCAATCGCGCGCGGCCGGTCGCTACAATCTTGCGCGACACTCCCCTTGCCGAATGGTCCCCGGGGTTCAGCGCGGACGCCGCGCCGGCTGGCCTCATTGCATCTCTGCACGGAGTTTCCATGGCCCCCATGCGCCTCGGGCGCGCCTTCGGCGCGCTGTTCCTCGCGTCTTTCGCGACGCTCTCGCTCGCTGCGCCTGCGAGCGCGTTCCGCCTCGTCAACTACAACGTCACGAACTACCCCGGCGTGCTGCTCGCGCAGCGCCAGCCGAACTTCCGCACGGTGCTCGCGCCGCTCGGCGCCGACATCGTCACGTGCCAGGAGTTCCAGAGCCAGGCCGGCGTGGACTCGTTCCGCACCAACGTGCTGAACGTCATCGAGCCCGGGCAGTGGGCGTCGGCGCCGTTCACGAACGGGAACGACACGGACAACGCGCTCTTCTACAAGCCCTCGCGCGTCGAGTTCCTCGGCGGCTGGGCCTGGTACCCGAATCCCGCGAACCTGCTGCGCTACGTGAACTGCTACCGCCTCCGCCTCGTCGGCACGAGCGGCGCAGGCTCCGAATTCCGCATCTACTCGCAGCACCTCAAGGCGTCGACCGGCTCGACCAACGTCGCGCAGCGCCTCGCCGAGGCGACGGGCATCCGCGACAGCATGAACGCGATGACGCCCGGGACCCACGCGGTGCTGCTCGGCGACTTCAACATCTACACGAGCACCGAGGGCGCGTATCAGAAGCTGCAAGAGGTGCAGGCCGACAACGACGGCCGCCTCATCGACGTCATCACCATGACGGGCACGTTCAACAACGGCGCGTACGCGCAGTACCACACGCAGTGCCCGTGTCTGACGTGCCCGACCGGCTCCGGCTTCTCGGGCGGCGGACTCGACGACCGCTTCGACATGCTGCTGCCGACGCCGAACTGGAACGACGGCGAGGGGCTCGACTTCATCGTCAGCACCTACAAGCCCGTCGGCAACGACGGCCTGCACTACAACCTCAACATCAACGACGCGCCGACGATCCCCGAGGGCTCGGCGTACGCGACGGCGCTCTGGAACGCGAGCGATCACCTGCCCGTGCGCGTGGACTTCCAGCTGCCCTCGCGGGCGAGCGCGCCGGCGCTGCTCGCCCTCGGCTCGATCATCACGGGCGGCAGCACGTCGCAAACGCTCGCGGTCTCGAACGCCGACGCGCCCGCCGACTCGCTCGACGAGCTCACCTACTCGTTCACACCGCCCGCGGGCTTCACCGCGCCGGCCGGCACGCTCAACGTGAACGAGGGCGCCTCGAGTTCGGATGCGATCGGCTTCAACGCGGCCGTCCCCGGCAACTACGCGGGCAACCTCGCGATCGCGACCGACGACCCCGAGCACGCCACGCTGAACGTCGCGCTCTCGGGCACGGTGCTCGCGCACGCGGTGCCGTCCCTCGACTCCGCGAGCGTCGTCGTCGCGGGCTCGCTCGACTTCGGCGACCACGAGATCGGCGCCTTCACGAACCGGCTCGCGCGCGTGCACAACACCGGCTTCGGCGCTCTGCAGGCGCGGCTCGCGCTCGCGAGTGCCGCGATCACCGGCGCCGATGCCGCGCGCTTCTCGATCCCGGGCGGCTTCGCCCCGTCGCTCGTCTCGGGCGTCGCCGCAAGCTTCCCCGTGGCGTTCGACGCCACGGGCGCCACGCTCGACCAGACGTACGAGGCCGACCTCACGTTCGGCTCGTCCGACGAGGCGCTGCCGGGCGCGAGCGCGCGCCCGAACGTCGCCTATCACCTGCGCGCGAAGGTCGTCTCGGGCTCGGTCGCGGTCGAGCTCGGCTCGACGCCGAGCGTGACACGGCTCTACGCGCCGGCGCCGAACCCGCTCGTGAGCTTCAGCCGCGTGCGCTTCGACCTCGCGAGCCGCGCGCATGTGCGTCTCGAGGCGTTCGATCTCGCCGGCCGCCGCGTCGCGACGCTGGAGGACGGCGACTTCTCGCCCGGCTCGTACGCCGCGCGCTGGGACGGCACCGACGCCTCGGGCCGCCCGGTCGGCGCGGGGCTCTACTTCATCCGCATGAGCGGTGACGGGGTGCCGCAGTCGAACCTGCGCATCGCCGTCGTGCGCTGACCGGAGGACCTCGATGTTCGGATGGAACCGGATCCGTCACTCGGGGCGTGAGCGCCAGTTGGCGCCGCGCCCCGCGGCGTTCCTGCTGATCGCGGCGCTCGCGTCCATCACCCCCGCGCCGGCGCACGCGCTGCGCGTCGTGTCGTGGAACCTCTTCGCCTATCCCGACTACAACCTCGCGGGACGCCAGCCGCAGTTCCGCAAGGTCATGGCGAACATCGACGCCGACGTGCTCGTCGTGCAGGAGCTGCTGAGCCAGGCGGGCCGCGATTCGTTCCTGACGAACGTCCTCGACGTCGTGGAACCCGGCGAGTGGACCGGCACCGCGTTCTTCAACCTGCAGGCGAGTCCGAGCCCCGAAGGCGGCGCGATCTTCTGGAAGCCCGCGAAGGTGTCGGTCGGCTTCGTCGGCACGTTCGCGACCTCGGGTCCGCGCGACATCCTTCTCGGCCGCGTGACGCCCGTGGGCTACACGAACATCTCCGCGACGTTCCGCGTCTACTCGATGCACTTCAAGGCCGGCGGGCCCGCGACCGTGGACTCGACGACGCGCCGGCTCGAAGCGACCGACGCGCGCGGCACGCTCAACCTCGCGCCCGCGAACACGAACATCCTGTTCGGAGGCGACAGCAACATCTACGGCGCGTACGAAGGCGCGTTCATCCGGCTCACGGAGTCGCAGATCGACAACGACGGAAGGCTCAAGGATCTGCTGAACCTGCCGGGCGTCTGGCACGTGAACGCGACCTACGGGCCGTACTTCACGCAGTGCCCGTGCGCGACGGGCTGCGGCAGCTTCTCGGGCGGCGGGCTCGACGACCGCTTCGACCTGTGGCTGTCGTCCTACTCGATGCAGGACGGCGAGGGCGTGGACTTCACCGCGCTGGACGCCTACGGCAACGACGGCAACCACTACAACACCGACCTCGACGCCGGCGGCTTCAACGCCGCGGTGCCGCTCGACGTCGCGACCGCGCTGCGCTTCGCGTCGGACCACCTGCCGGTGATCGCGACCGTCCAGCTCGCGGCCAAGGTGCAGGCGGCGTCCGCCGTGTCGTTCGGCCCGGTGCTCGTCGGAGCGACCGCGACGCAGGACCTCGCCGTCTCGAATCCCGCGCCCGTGCCCGCCGACGAGCTCAACTACTCGTTCGCCGCGCCCTCGGGGTTCACGGCGCCCGCCGGCGGCTTCGTCGCGAACGCGGGTGCTGCGGCGAACCTGCACACGCTCACGATGGCGAGCGCCACGACCGGCGTGAAGAGCGGCACGCTCACGATGACGACCGACGATCGCGACTCGCTCTCGAAGCCGGTGCAGCTCTCGGGCACCGTGCTCGCGCACGCCACTCCGTCGCTCGATTCGCTCGCCGCCGTGCTCTCGGACTCCGTGCGCTTCGGCGCGCACGCGCCCGGCGAGTTCATCGACCAGACCGTGCGCGTGCACAACCGCGGCTGGAACGCGCTCACCGCGCGGCTCTCGGTCGCGAACGCCGTGATCACGGGCGGCGACGGCCGCTTCTCGATCGCGGGCGGGTTCACGCCCGATCTCGTCTCCGGCACCGCGCGCACGTGGAACGTGCACTTCGACGACACCGGCGCTTCGACCGACACCGCGTACACCGCGACGCTCACGTTCACGACCGCCGACGAGCCGCTGCCGGGCGCGGCCGCGCAGTCGCCGCTCACGCTCGAGATCGCGGCGTACGTGCAGCACGTCAACAACGCCGTCGAGCCGGGCCTGCCCGCGCGGCTCGCGTTCGCGCCGCCGCGCCCCAATCCCGCGCGCGGTACCGCGACGTTCCGCTTCGACGTGCCCGAGGACTCGGACGTGGCGCTCGAGGTCTACGACCTCTCGGGCCGCCGCGTCGCGACGGTCTGGAACGGCCACGCGGACGCCGGCCACCGCGAACTCTCGTGGAGTGCGCGGCGCGACGACGGCGCGGCGCTCGAGGCCGGCCTCTACTTCGCGCGCTTCGCCGCGCGCGGCGTGTCGTTCACGCGGAGACTCGTTCTGTTGCCGTGAGACGCGGGAGGCGCCCGGTTCAGCGACCGGGCGCGTCCGCCGTCCGCTCCTCGAATCCCCCGCACTCCAGCACGGGCAGCCGCGGGTACCGGGCGTAGCGCGAATCGGTCGCCGAGCGTTCGCACAACAGGAACAGGCTGCGCGGCGTCTCGACCGCGCGCGCGTGGCGGCAGCGCTCGCAGAGCCCGGCGGGCGGGGCGTGCTTCATCGGCTCGGGACGGTCGGTCATGGCTCCTCGCGGGGCGAATCGGCCGCGGCGGACGCCCCCCGATTCGGGGCAATTGACCGCGGACCCGAGCAATCTAGCCCGGCCGGAGGGCCGCGCGCCCGCTCGATCGCCGGTTCGCCGGACGAGCCGGGACGGGACCGTTCGGCGCGCCTGCGGGCGCCCGGCTCGAAGTGTCGGCCGCGCCGACACCGGGCCCTTCGGAACCCCGAGAAAACCCGCCAATCGTCGGCCCCGCCGACAGGTTTGAAGCCGGCGGCCTCTCACACCCCCGTGCGTAGTGGCGCACGAAGCCCCGGAGCCCAGCAATTCGAGGCACTTCCGAGATCGGCCCCGATCGGGCACGCGGCTTGCGGAAGGGACGGGCTACCAGAGTCCCCTTGTCCCCCGATTTCGATAGAAAGGCCCCCTCCGATGAAGAAGTTGCTTCTCAGTGTCCTACTGGTGTCGCTGACCGCCGGTTCGGCTTTGGCCTACGTGCAGGGCAACCGTGTGAACGGCGACCCCCAGCGCGGAACCGTGTCGGACGATCCGAGCGTCCAGGGACAGTCGGGGTCGTCGAACCGCAACCCCACGATCACGGGACAGCAGGGTCCGCAGGGCCCTGCCGGGGAGGAAAACCCCACGAGACCGGTGCCCGAGCCCGGCACGATGGCGCTGACGTCCATCGGCCTCCTCGCACTGGGCGCGGCTGCGCGCAAGCGGCGCGGTAACTAATCGGCCGGGCGTCCCCACGACGAGCCGACCGCGCGGCGGCGGAACCTCACGGTTCCGCCGCCGTCTCGTTTTCGGGCGGACGCGCTCAGCGACGCCGTGCCCCGACGCCCGGACGCGCGGCATCGAGCGGCACGGGCATCGTCCGGGCGACGCGCGCCGCCGGGTTCGGCGGCGGCGCACTCGCCGACACGACCGGCGATTTCGGGAGGCCCCACAAGCGCTGCAGCACGAAGTCCACCACGCCCTGGCACTGCGTGCGCTGCCAGCTCCACACGTCGAAGCCCGTCGCGATCACGCTCGGGCCCCAAGGAAAGTCGCCGACCCCCCACAGGTCGCGCGACGGATACACGGTCATGCAGGCGTTCGCGGGGTTGTACGCCGGGCCGAGCACGGTGGGACCGAGGCAGCGGTACAGCGTGTCGAGCACCGGCGCCCACGACTCGCGCGGAGACGGATCCACGTCCTCCTGCACGTCGTTCGGCGCACTCAGGTACTCGACGGGAATCGTCTCGTAGTAGAAGTCGCCGCTGTTGAACGTCCGGTTCGGTGGGAAGGAATCGCCCGCCGCCTCGCTGTGCCGCTGCAGGCGCGCCGGCAGGAGCGGATCGAGGTAGAACGGATTCGACTGCTGGCGTCCGAGCGCCGCCGCGTCCCGCCGCAGTTCGACGCGGGTCGCCGCGATCGGGCGCACTTCGCTCCGCCAGCGCGCCGCGTCGTACGTCATGCGCGAGGGCACGAGTTCGCCGTAGTCGAAGGAGAAACGCATGCCCGAGATCGGGGGCAGGTTGTTGTTCGCGGTGTTGTCGTACGGAACGAGCGACGCGCTGAGCGCCGCGCCCCCGAGCAGCCACACCCGCCCGCCCATCTGCAGGTAGGTGGCGAGCGTGTTCTGCCGGTTGGGGCTGCACATCCAGCGCAGCGAGTTCATCGGCAGCGGGGAGTCGCCCGACTCGTTCGCGCTGAATGTGCCCGCGGGCTCGCTGATCCACACCACATTGCGGTAGTTGGCGAGGTAGCGGAGCGGGTAGCCCTGCGCCGCCTGTCCCGTGCGCGTGCCCAGGGTGTCGAAGCGGTAGCCGGCGAACAGGCCCGGCCTCGTGACGACGCCGTCCGGATAGCAGCGCCAGGGCTTGCCGCCGCGCGCGAACAGGAACGTGTCGAGTTCCGCCTGCGTCGGCCACTGCCCGGTCGGGCGCGAGACGCACGACTGGCCCGCGAGCCGGTTGTCCGGCTTGAGGCGCGTATCCATCACCACGAGCAGGTCGTGTTCACCGGTGAATCCCACGATCACGAATTCCACGACCGCGAGGCTTCGAAGGTCGTTCGTGTCGTAGGCCTCGACGTACAGGCGGTGCGGCGTGAGGCTGGGCTCGAACGGCCCGACCGTCGCCGACGTCACGTTCGCGCTGCAAGTGCTCCAGTGCGCGAGATCGTTCGGCCCGGTGCGTTCCGACTCGTCCTCGAGATCCACGAGGTCGAGCGCCCACCGGTAGCAGCGGATCTCCGCACCTTCGGTCGGGCGGGCGAGCCAGTTCACCGTCACCGGGCGCCCCGCGGGAATGTCGAGCCGGATCACGCGCCGCGGATTGAACGGGTCCCACGTTCCGGTCTCTTCGCTGTAGTAGAAGAACTCGTTCCACACCGTGAATGCCGGGTTGTTCTGTCCGGCGTACGTGACGCGGAAGTACAGCAGGTTCGTCGAGCGCGTGAACACCGGCGAATACGCGCCGGCTTCGTCGAACGCGACGACCGCGAACAGGTACTCCTCGCTCGGCGTGAGGTTCGTGTACTGCACCCAAGTCGTCTCGGGCGGCAGCGAATCCCATCCCGCCCACCGGCGCGCCGCGTAGAAGCGCCGCAGATCGTCGCCTCCGCCGTGCGCGAGCGCGCGCGCGAGCGAGAATTCGGTCGAACTCGAGAGCAGCGTGTAGCGGTACTTCACGGGCTTCTTCGTGAACACGCCGTCCGGATCGTCGCCGTCCCACGTGATGCGCACCGACGGCGTCACGTACTTCCGCCCGCTCGGCGCCGGCCGCGGCGACAGGATCTGCAACGTGGGCGCGAGCGTGCGGGCGAAGAAGGCCCGCGTCACGAGCGGCGAAAACGCGTGCCGATCGTCCTCGGCCTTGAGCACGAACACGTGCGGATCCTCCGCGACGCCGGTCGCGGTGTCGGGAACGCTCGCGCGGAACGGGATGACCTGTTCGCTGCGTTGGGTCGCGGTCCACACCGTGTCGCCGTCCGGCGGCGGATCGACGGCGTACAGGTAGCGCACGATGCGGCCGTCGGGGTCGTTTCCGATCCAGTTCATCGTGACGACGTAGTTGACCGCGTCCCTCCGGAGCGGACTGAGCGGCGCCCCCGTCAGGCGCACGGTCGGCGGCTGGTTGGCCACCGGGACGATGGGCGGCTTGCCGCAGCCCGCGAAGGTGACGAACGCCAGAGCGAGTGGCGCGAGGCCTCGGGCCTGGAGAGCGAAGCGGTGCTTCATCGGGACACTCCTCGCTGTCTGGAGGTCCCCGGTCGGGACGGCGGGCGGAAGGACGCGACGACGACGCGTCGGTCGCCCGTGGACGCGACTCGCGTCCAGCGTACCCGTGCGTGCGGTCCGTCCCGGCGGCGCACGTGGTCGAACGAAGGTGCGACACGATCCGCGCGTCCCGGTCGCGCGCGGCACTGCGACGACTATCGGAAGCGGCCCACGCTCCGGGTCGCGCCCGGGGATTCGGCGGCGGGTCGCACCGCCGGGCTCGCCGGCAGCGCGCCCGCCGCATTCGCCGTCACGACCGGCGATTTCGGGAGACCCCACAACCGCTGCAGCACGAAGTCCACCACGCCCTGGCACTGCGTGCGCTGCCAGCTCCACACGTCGAAGCCCGTCGCGATCACGGTCGGGCCTTCCGGGAACCCGGGCGCGCCCCACAGCGCCCGCGCCGGGTACACGGTCATGCTGGTATTCGCCGCATTGAGCGCGGGCGAGACGAGCGTCGCGCCCACGGCGCGATACAGCGAGTCCAGCGCCGCGACGTACTCCGTGGCGGCGGAAGGATCGCGATCCACGATCACGTCGTTCGGGAGGCTCAGGTACTCGACCGCGACGTCGGTGCAATAGAAGTTGTTCGTCCCCGTGCGATTCGGCGGCATCGAGTCGCCGGCCGCGAGGCTGTGCGGCGTCAGCCGCTCGGGCAGGAGCGGATCGAGGTAGAACGGATCCGCGGCGCGCTGCCCCATCGCCGGCGCGTCGTGGCGCATCTCCGAGCGGCCCACGATCGTCTTCACCTGGCTCTGCCACCGCGCGTGGTCCCAGGTGAATCGTCCCGGGATCAGCTCGCCGTTCGGGCGGTCGAACGTCGTGCACGGCGCGGGGGGCGTGGTGTTGTTCGCGACGCGGTCGTAGGGCACGAGCGGCGCCGTGAGGGCGCCGCCCCCGACGAGCCACACGCGGCCGCCCATGCTCAGGTAGGCGGCGAGGGTGTTTGCGCGGTTGGGGGCCGACATGTACCGCAGGGCGCTCTCCGGCGAGTTGGGCGACGAGCCGTCGTAATCATTCATGGCTCCGTTGCGATCCGTGATCCAGATCACGTGCCGATACTGCGCGAGCGTCTGGAGCGGCACCGTCTGGTTCACGGCGCCGTTGCGCGTGCCGAGCGTGTCGAAGTCGTAGCCCGCGAACAGTCCCGGCTTCGTGATCGTGCCTGCGGGGTAGCAGCGCCACGGCGCGCCACCGCGCGCGAACAGGAACGTGTCGAGTTCGGCGGCGGTCGGCCAGCGTCCGCTCGGCGCGGCGACGCAAGACTGGCCCGGCAGGATCCGGTCCACCGGCAGGCGCGTGTCCTTCACGATGAGAAGATCGTGACTGACGTTGAACGAAACCCCTCGCAGCGAAATTCGCATGAGCCAGCGGACCCCGTTCTCGTCGAGAGACTCGAGGCAGAACGTGTGGAAGTTCTGCAGGCCGGAGAACGAATCGATCCGGGCGGAATCCGCGGCCGGCCCCCACGCGCTCCAATGCGCGTAATCCTGCGGGCCCGATCGTGGCGTCTCGTCGCCGAGGTCCTCGATGTCGACCGCCCACCTCGTGCCGACCGTGGCGACGTGGAGAGAGGGCGAGACCTGCCATCCGATGCGGAACGGCCGGTTGGCCGGAAATTCCACGTCGCCGCGCGGGGGAGGCACGTTTGGCCCAACCTCGCTCGGAAAGCCGAAGTGCGACGAATAGGGCGTGGTGATCGCGAACGCGGGCGCGCCGGCCGAACGCGACACACGCACGACCAGCATGTTCGTCGTGCGCGAGAAGACCGGCGAGTACGCCCCGGCCTCGTCGAAGGCAACGACGACGAACAGATAGGCCCCGCCTTCTTCGAGGTCCCCGATCACGACCGACAGGCTCTCGCCCGGGAGCGAATCCCAGCCCGCCCATCCGCGCGGCGCGTAGTAGCGGCGCACCGAGTCGCGATCCGTGAGCGCCGTGGCAAGCGAAACGTCGGTCGCGTCGGTGAGCAGCGTGTACTTGTACCGGACGGGCTTCCGCGTCGTGACGCCGTCCGGGTCCTCTCCAGACCAGCGCACGCGGAAGCGCTGGGGCAGGTACGAGGTCCCGAAAGGCGTCGGCCCGGGAAGCTCGATCTGCACCGTCGGCGCGATGGTCTTCGCGAAGAACGCGCGCGTCACGAGCGGCGACCTCGCGCCGCGATCGTCCACGGCCACGAGTACGAAGACGTGCGGCTCGTCGGACGTGCCCGTGTACGGGACGGCGTTCGAGGCGCTGAAGCGGATCGTCACGCCGTTCGCCTGCGTCTCGGTCCACGCCGTGTCGCCCGTCGCCGGCGGATCGCTCACGTAGCGGAACCGCGCGATGCGGCCGTCGGGATCGTCGCCGATCCACTCGAAGCGCACCTCGTAGTTCACCGCATCCACCTGCCGTGGGCTCAACGGCGCGCCCGTGAGCCGCACGGTCGGCGGCTGGTTGGGCAGCAGCGGTTGGATCACCGACTTCGAGCAGGCCGAGAACGCGACGGAGATCGCGAGGGCGAAGGCGATCGTCGCGGCCGAACGTGCGCTGCGCATCGGCTGGGGGTGCGGCATGGACGGACGCTCCCTGAGCGAGCGAGGTCCCCGGTCCATGGGGCCGAACCGGATGGCGGTGCGGCCCCGGTTCGATCGGGTCGGACGCTACGCCCGCGACGCGACCCCCGCAACGGGAAAGACGCCGAGCGGGCCCGAGGGCGTGCAGCGCCGGCACTCCAGACGCACTTCGCGGCGACGCGGGCCCGAACGCGTGGTGCAGCGCAGGCGGAGACCGACCGCGACCGTCTGCTAGACTCCGCGCCCCATGACGAGTCGCCCGGCCCCGCGAAAGCCCTCGAAGCCTCGCTCGCCTTCCTCCGCCGTTCCCGCCCTGCACGCGCCCGCCACGCTCGCCCCGGGCGAGGCGCGCACGCTCTCGATCCTCGCGCTCGTGCTCGGCGGCGCCTACGTCGCGGTCGCGAGCTTCATGGCGTTCGGGCCACACGCCGTGGGCGACTACTTCACCGAGACCGACTTCTACGGCGCCTACGCCGACGGCGCGCGCATGCTGCAGCGCTTCCACGTGGACCCGTCGCGCTACGGCGTCATCGGCCCCGTCTACGAAGTCGTGCTCGCGCTCGTCGGCTTCGTGATCCGCGACCTGTTCGTCGCGGCCGAGCTGATCTCGGTCGCCGCGATGGCCGGCACGCTGTGGTGCTGGCACCGCACGATCGCCCGCCTCGCCGATCCGCGCATCGCGCTCGGCGCGCTCGCGGTGTTCGTCACGAACACGCACTTCCTGCGCTACGGCTACGCCGTCACGACCGACGCGCTCGCGCTGTTGCTGCAGGCGATCGTGCTGATGCGCCTGCTCGCACCGCGCGCGCCCGGCGCGGCGCCGCCGGTCGCGGCGACGCTGCTCACGGGCGCGCTCGCCGGCGTCGCGTTCCTCACGCGCTACAGCGCCGTCTCGCTGCTCGCCTTCGGCGTGATCGTGCTCGCGTGGCGCCCCGCGACGCGGCGCGCGGCGCTCGTTTTCGCGCTCGGCTTCGCGCTGCCCGTCGCGCCGTGGCTCCTCTACTGCCTCGCGAGCGGCGCGAAGTTCTCGTTCCAGCTCCACCACAACATCGCCTACGAGGTGTTCGCGCGCGCGAAAGGCATCACGTGGGACGACTATCAGCGCACGCTCCAGCCCCAGTTCCATTCGCTCGCCGACGTCATCGCGCACGATCCCGGCGCCGTGTTCGGCCGCATGCTCTACAACGCGTGGGACCACCTGCGCCTCGACGCCGTGAAGCTCGTCGGCGTGCCGGTCACGATCGCGGCGGCGCTCGGCGTGCTGCTCGCGATCCGCGAGCGGCGCCTCGGCGCGCTCGCGCCGTTCGCGCTCGCGATGGCGCTCGGGTTCCTCGTGCTCGTGCCGGCGTTCCACTCGGAGCGCTACTCGCTCGCGGTGCTTCCGCTGTGGGCGCTCGCCGCGGGCGTGGCGTTCGGCGGCGCGTCGTTCGCGGTGCCGGCGCCGGCGACCGGCGGGCGCGTGTGGCTCAAGGCCGCGGTCGCGTTCGTGCCGCTCGTGCTCGCGGGCCGCGCCTCGTTCGCGTTCGAGCGCTACATCGTCACGCAGCTCCCGACCGAAACCCGTGCCGCCGGCGAGGCGCTCCGCAAGCTCGCGCGCCCCGGCGATCGGCTGATCGCGCGCAAGCCGCACGTCTCGTACTACGCCGGCGTGCGCGCGCTGCCGTTCCCGTTCGCCGACTCGCTCGACGCACTCGCCGCCGCGGCGAAGAAGGACAGTGTGCGCTGGCTGTGGTTCTCGTGGCCCGAAGCCGAGATGCGTCCCGGACTCTTCTACCTGCTCGACAGCACGGCCGTCGTGCCGGGCCTCACGCAGCGGTTCCTCGCGAATCCGAAGCCCGGCATCCTGTACGAGATCGGCCCCGAGCTCGGCACGCCGCCGTCGTGGATCAAGAACGACACGCTGCGCACCTACCACATCCTGCGCGGCCGGCTCATGGTGAACGACGAGGACGGCGCCGCGTGGTACGGCTTCGCGGTGGTCGCGCGCGCGATGCAGAACCTCGGTGCGGCGCAGCGAGCGGCGCGCCTCGCGACGCGCTTCCACGCGGACAAGCTCGAGGCCTTCATGCTGCTCGGCACGATCTCGCTCGACCTCGGCGACGTGCACGCCGCGCGCGAGGCGTTCCAGGCGGCGTTGCCGCTCGAGCGCGGCGGCCGGCGCGCGCGGCTCGGCCTCGGCTGGAGCTACCTGCTCGCGGACGACGCGGCGGGCGCCGCGCGCGAGTGGCGCTCGATCGTCGGGCTCACGAACGACCCGGGCTCGCTCGCGCGCATGGAAGAGCTGTTCCGCAGCGTCGGCGACGTCGAGGCCGCGGCCGAAGCGCGCTCGCGGCGACTGCAGCTCGGAGCGGGGCGATGAGCGGGCGAGCGGGCGGCGCGGCGCGAGCGTTCGCCGCGCTCGTGGCGCTCGCCCTCGGCGCGTGCGCGCACGCGCCCGGCAAGGGCGGCGAAGGCCGGCTGCTCGCGAGCGCCTCGCCCGCGCCGGCGGACGACTCGACGCTCGTGCTCTACCGCTTCGACGAGACCGGCGGCGCACGCCTCGCCGACTCGGGCCCGCAGCGGCTCGACGCGCGCGCGGGCGTGGACACGCGCACCGAGTTCGGCCGCATCCGCAACGGCCGCCGCTTCACGCGCAGCATCGACTCGTTCGTCTATCTGCCCTACCGCGAGACGCTCGAGGCGCGCGCCGGCCTCACGGCCGAAGCCTGGGTGTACGTCAGCGCCTACGGCCAGTACGAGGCGACGCCGATCGTGGGCCGCTGGACCGAAGCCGCGGGCGAACAGAGCTGGCTCTTCGGCGTGCTCGGGCTCGACATCCGGCCGCCGCTCGCGTCGCTCCCCGGCCCCGACTTCCTGCGCATCCAGGGCGTGCTCGGCGTCGAGGGCAAGCTGTTCTTCCTCTACCAGCCCGAGGAAGCGGGCTCGCCGCACGTCTACTTCTCGTCCGAGACGCTGCCGCTCGAGCGCTGGACGCACGTCGCGGTGACGTTCGACGGCGAACTCGTGCGCTTCTACGTCGGCGGCCAGCTCGACGCGCAGTACGCCGTCCGCGGACGCATCCGTCCGAGCCGCGCGCCGCTGCTCGTCGGCAACTATTTCAACTGGCGTTCGCTGACGGATTTCGGCGGCGAGCTGCGGTTCGACCCCAACCGCGACGCCAATCCCTACTACGCCTTCGACGGCGTCCTCGACGACCTGCGCCTCTCGCTCACCGCGCGCCGCGAGTTTCCGCACGCGCGCTACGCGTGGGAGAAGGCGCCCGCCGCGCCGTGAGCGATCGCGCGTCGCCGCGCGAGGCCGGCGCGCGCGACGACGCGCCGCCGTCGGTCGCATTCCTGCTCGCGCTCGGCCGCGCGCTGCACGAGCACGGCGCGCCGGCGCACCGCCTCGAGGAAGCGATGTCGCTCGTCGCGCCCGTGCTCGGCGTGGACGGCCACTTCCTCTCGACGCCGACGTCGCTGATGCTCGCCTTCGGTGAGCCGCCCGCCCAGCGCACGTACCTGCTGCGCGTCTCGCCGGGCGTCGTGCACCTCGGCAAGCTCGCGTCGCTGAACGACGTCGTCGGCGAGGTGATCGGACGCCGCCTCGCGCCCGAAGCCGCGCGCGCGCGCATCGAAGCGATCGTCGCCGAACGCTCGCGTGTGACGCCGGCGCTCGCGACGTTCTTCTACGGCGTCGCCTCCGCGACGTCCGCGCGCTTCTTCGGCGCCGGCTGGCGCGAAGTTGCGATCGCGTTCGCGATCGGCCTCGGCCTCGGCGTGCTGCAGGGCGTCGCGCGCCACGTGCGCGCCGCGGCGCGGCTCTTCGAACCGTCCGCCGCGTTCCTCGCGGCGTTCGTCGCGCAGCTCGCGGCGGCGCTGTTCGCGGCGCAGGGCGGCGGCGCGGCGCCGTTCTCGCCGTTCCTCGCGGCGGTCGGCGGCATCGTCGTGCTGCTGCCGGGACTCTCGCTCACGACCGCGCTCACCGAACTCGCGACCGACAACCTCGTCTCCGGCACCGCGCGGCTCGCCGGCGTAACGATCACGTTCCTCGGCATCGGCGCCGGCATGGTGCTCGGCACCGAAGCGGGCGAACAGCTGCTGCACGCGCCGCAGACGCTCGCCGCAGCACCCCTGCCCGCCTGGACGCTGTACCCCGCGCTCGCGCTCTCGCCGCTCGCGATCGCCGTGCTGTTCCGCGCGCGCCGGCGCGACGTCGGCTGGATCGTCGTGAGCGGCGTCGCGACGTTCCTCGTCGCGCGCGTGCTCACGGCGCGCTTCGGGCCCGAGGCCGGCACGCTCGTCACGGCCGTGCTGCTCGGCATCGTCGCGAACGTCTACGGCCGCGTGCGGCTGCGACCGTCCGCCGTCGTCGTGGTGCCCGGCATCCTCATGATGATCCCGGGCGCGATCGGCGTGCGCAGCGTGTCGTCGCTCATCCAGCACGACGTGGTCGCGGGCGTCGCGTTCGGCTTCACGCTCGTGCTCGCCGGGATCGCGCTCGCCGCCGGCATCCTGATCGCGAACGTGATCGTCTCGCCCCGGCGTTCGGTGTAGCCACGCCGCAACGCGCGGGCCCGGGGTGTGAGCCCCGGGCCCGGGTTGGGCGGCGTTCAGCGCTTTGGGGACGCTTTGGCCGCCGGCTTCGGCAGCGCGCGCATCGGCTTGTGCGACGCGCGCAGCTCCTTCGCGAGCGTGCGGATCTCGGTGAGGTCGCGCTGCATCTCGCTCCAGCCGTACCACAGCGCGTAGTCGGGGCTCGCGTGGAACGTGCCCTGGAACGTGCGCATGCGGTGCTCGAGGAACATCACGAACAGCTTCTGCTCGATCGGCGTCGGCGCGTCGTGGAACGTGAGCAGGTCCGGGAACGCCGCGGCGTACGCCGCCGGCTTCGCGAGCGCTCCGTCCTCGTAGAGCGACGCCACGATGCGGATCGCCTCGGCCATCAGGTGATCGGCCTCGCGGATCATCTGATCGCCGCGATCGAGCTGCTCGCGCGCGAAGTTGCCCGAGTGGCACTGGCCGCACGCCGCGAGCATCTGGTCACGCCGCTTCTGCCAGGACTCATGGTCGAGCCGCGCGACGTCGCCGGCCTTGACGACCTCGAGCCGCGCCGTCGGCTTGCCCTCGGGATCGAGCACGCCGAGCCCCTGCAGGATCGTGGCGCGGTCCGCCGCCCACGTCTTGTCCTCGGGCATCGGCAGCCGCACCGCGAGGAAGCCCCACGCCGTGCCGACGTCGTGGTCGCCGTTCGGCATGTGGCAGGTCTGGCACGTCGGAGCGGAAGCGGACTCGGGCAGCAGGTGCTTCTGCTTGAGGTCGTTCCGCGCGCCGTGCTTCGAGGTCGAGTACATCTCCCACTGCGGGTGGTCGAATCCCATGTGGCACGTCATGCACGCCTGCGGCTGTCGCGCTTCGACGACCGAGAACGTGTGACGCGTGTGGCAGGCGTCGCACGAGGCATTTCCGAATCCGCGCCCCTGCGCAGACACGGCCTTCAGGTCCGCCTCGCTCTTGACGCCGATCTTGTGACAGCCGCCGCAGCCCTTCATGCCTTCGGTCAGGTACACGGGCTGCGCGTGGATGGACGGCATCGCGTTCATCGCGATCCACGCCTTGGCGTGCTTGCCGTTCTTGAACTGCTTCACGCGTTCGGCGTGACACGGCGCGCACGTCTCGGGCGTCGGCAGCTTGGCGTTCGCGACGTCCGCCGCGCTGTGGTGATCCTTGCCGTGACAGTCGGTGCAGCCGACGTTTTCGGTGAAGTGCTTGCTCGCCTTCCAGTCGGCGACGACGCCGGGGTGCTTTTGTGCGTGACAGTCCACGCAGTCGTCGGCGCGCGCCGGCGTGCTCGCGGCGCTCAGACAGAGCGCCGCCGCCAGCGCGATGGCTTGGGCCTTCATGGCTCGGCTCCTTCGGGATGAGGTGGGACCGGTGCCCCCGCATTGAACCTCCCGCCGCGCGAGCGTGCCATGACGAGCGTCATATCCGCCGGCGGGCGCGTCCGGCGGCCGGGGGTGGCGACGACGAGGGCAGCGCGTTCACGACGGCGACGGCGGACCGAAGCGCGCGGGCCTCCCGGTTCCGGCGGGGCGCGAACTTCCATTGAGCGCTCCCCGGCACGTTGCTAGCGTCGTGGCGGCTCGCCCGCCGTGACGCACGTTCCCCGGGAGCCCCAACCGACATGCACCGACTCCGCCCGCTCGCCCTGTTCGCCGCGCTCGCGCTCGCGCTCCCCGCGCCCGCGGTCGCCGCGCGCATCGTCGTGGGGCTCAGGCCCGCGGCGTCGGACGCGCTGCGCGCCGGCGCTCGCCCCGCGCTCGAGCGGCTGCGCGCGGCCGGGCTCACACCGCGACGCTCGCTCGCGGACGGCGTGCCGCTCGCCGCGGCGCGCGCGAACCCGCGCACGACGCTGCGGCTCGAAGCCTCGCGCGCCGGCGCCGCGCGCGATCCCTTCGGCCTCGACCCCTCGAACGTGTGGTTGTTCGACGCCGCCGACTCGGCCGCCGCGCTCGGCGCGCTCGCCGCCGATCCGGACGTCGAGTGGTACGAGCCCGAGCGCATCCGCACGCTCGCCGACGCGCCGGCCGCCGCGTTCGACGCCGCGCCGCCCGACCCGCTCGCCGTGCCGCTGTGGGCGGCCGCGGCCGGCGACTCGTTCGTGCCGAACGACCCGCACTTCGTGGACGGTCGCCAGTGGGCGCTCCGTAACCTCGGGCCCGCGTCCGCCTACCGCGGCGTGCTCGGCGCCGACGTGCACGCGGTCGAGGCGT
>JBGAOA010000013.1:56523-67046 GCA_044222065.1 Candidatus Eiseniibacteriota bacterium | reverse complement strand
CGGCGCTCGACATCCACCCGCTCACCGGCGTCTCGATCGATCCGCACGGCGTGAACGCGCCGCGCCCGGCGGCGGCGCGCGGCGCGCTCCCGCCCGCGCTCGCCGCGGCGCCCGCCGCCGCGCTCGGGCGCGAGGGCGCGCGATGATCGGCTTCGTCGTCCGGCGGCTGCTGCTGTTCGTGCCGACGCTGTGGATCATCGGCACGCTGACGTTCTTCCTGATCCGCACGGCGCCCGGCGGGCCGTTCCTCGCCGAACGCGAAATCCCGGCGGCGGCGAAGCAGCAGCTCCTGCACCAGTACGGCCTCGACCGCCCGCTGATCGAGCAGTACGGCCGTTTCCTGTGGAACGCGGCGCGCTTCGACTTCGGCCCCTCCTACCGCTACCCGGGGCGCCCGGTGCGCGAGATCCTGCGCGAGGGACTGTCGGTGTCCGTGGAACTCGGCGGCTGGTCGCTGCTGCTGGCGCTCGTGGTCGGCGTGCCGATCGGCGTGCTCGCGGCGCTCAAGCAGAACCGCTCCGCGGACTTCGCCGCGATGGGCGTCGCGCTCGCCGGCGTGTCCGTGCCGAACTTCGTGCTCGGGCCCGTGCTCGTGCTCGCGTTCGCGCTCACGTTCTACCTGCTGCCACCGGCGCTGTGGACCGGACCGTCGAGCCGCGTGCTGCCGGTGCTGACGCTCGCGACCGCGTACGTCGCGTACATCGCGCGGCTCACGCGCGCGGGCATGCTCGAGGTGCTGCGGCAGGACTACATCCGCACGGCGCGCGCGAAGGGGCTGTCCGAGCGCGTCGTCGTGTTCAAGCACGCTCTGAAGCTCGGCATCCTGCCCGTCGTGTCGTACCTCGGGCCCGCCGCCGCGCGCATCGTGATGGGCTCGATCGTGGTCGAGAGCATCTTCGGCGTGCCGGGACTCGGCCGCTATCTCGTGAACGCCGCGTTCAACCGCGACTACACGCTCGTGCTCGGCGAAGTGCTGTTCTACGCCGCGTTCCTGATGACCCTCAACCTGCTGATCGATCTCGCCTACCCGCTGCTCGATCCGCGCGTGGAGCTGAAGTGAGCGCGGCGCTCGCGGCCGGTGAAGCGCTCGCGGGGCCGCCGCGCAGCCTGTGGTCCGACGCGTGGCGGCGGCTCGCGCGCAACCGCGCCGCCGTCGCCGCGGGCGCGTTCCTCGCCGTGATGACGCTGTTCTCGTTCGCGGCGCCGTGGATTCCCGGGTTTCCCGATCCGACCGCGCAGGACCTGTCGCTCGGCGCCGTGCCGCCGTCGGCCGCGCACTGGTTCGGCACCGACGACCTCGGCCGCGACCTGTTCGCGCGCGTCGTGTACGGCGGGCGCATCTCGATGCTCGTCGGCGTCGTCGCGACGCTCGTGAGCATCGTGATCGGCGTGTCGTGGGGCGCGATCGCGGGCTACCGCGGCGGCAAGACCGACGAGGCGATGATGCGCGTCGTGGACGTGCTGTACTCGCTGCCCTACATCTTCCTCGTCATCCTGCTGCTCGTGTTCTTCTCGCGCAGCCTCGTCATGCTGTTCGTCGCGCTCGGGCTCGTGCAGTGGCTGACGATGGCGCGCATCGTGCGCGGGCAGGTGCTGAGCCTGAAGCAGCAGACGTTCGTCGAGGCCGCGCGCGCGCTCGGCGTGAGCGACGCCGGCATCGTGTTCCGCCACATCGTGCCGAACACGCTCGGCCCCGTGATCGTGTACACGACGCTCACCGTGCCCGCCGTGATCCTGCAGGAGGCGTTCCTGAGCTTCCTCGGCCTCGGCGTGCAGCCGCCCGCCGCCTCGTGGGGCACGCTCGTCTCGGATGGCTCGCGCGTGCTCGCGCTGTTCCCGTGGCTCGTCGTGTTCCCCGGCTTCGCGCTGTCGCTGACGCTGCTCGCGTTCAACTTCCTCGGCGACGGACTGCGCGACGCGCTCGATCCCCAGGACCGGCGGGACGTGAACTGAGGGGCGCCGCACGGGCGCGCGGCGAGACCTTCCGCCGCGCGCCCGTGCGTTCGCGCGTCAGCGCGACGCCGACTTCGCCGCCACCTTCTCGTCCGCGACCGCGAGGCCGCGCACGACGGCGGTGTTCCCGCAGTAGCCGCTCTCCACGGTGAGCGTCCACTCGCCGGCCGCGGGGAACTTCACGCGCGCTTCGTACGCGCCCGCCGCCTTCGCGCGCCGCGCGCCGAGCTTCACCGTGCGCGCGCCCGACTGGAGCACGAGCACGGGCTTGAGGTCGTTGAGCGGAGACGACACCGCGTCGTGCACCGTGAACGTCACCGGCACGTCGCGGCCGGCGACGAGCGGCGTGGGCAGCGCGCCCACGCGGATCGTGGCGTGGCCGCCGGCGAACGACGGAGCGGCGAGGGCGAGCAGCGCGATCGTGGCGAGCGCGGAACGGAGCTTCACGGCGAACCTCCTCGGTGCGCGGGCGCGAGCCCGCGGGGTGAGCGAAGCGCCTCGCGGCGCGGTTGCCGGGAAGGACGCGCCGCACCGGCGAACCGTTAGCAACGCGGCCTCAGCTCCGCGGCTCGCCCCACGAGCGCTGCCACATCCGCCACCACTCGACGTCGCCGTAGCCGAGCGCCTCCCACCAGCGGTCGAGCGCGCGGCGGTCGCCCTCGAGGATCGCCGCGCGCGTCACGCCCGCCGGTATCGGCGCGAGCAGCGCGAGCCGGTCGACGACGCGCGCGCGCGCCCCGCCCGTGAGCCGCGCGAGCAGGTGCCACAGCGTGAGCGCGTCGGCGCGCGAGGCGCCGGCGAGCACGGTGTCGAGCGCAGCGCCGCGGTCGCCCTCGAAATCCACCGCGGCGAGCGCGGCGCGCCAGCGTTCGGGCGCCTCGTCGCGCCACGGCGTGCCGGGCCCCGCGCCGGGGCGCGTCTCGCAGCCCGAACCCGCGGGGATGAACGCCTCGTGGCCGCGCCACTCGAAGCTCACCCAGCCGGACGTCACGCGCACGAGCCCGCGGCCCGCCGCGTCCACCTCGAGCCGGTAGGCGCAGCCGAGGTCCACGGCCGTCGCCGACGGCGTCTCGACGAAGAAGCGCCGCGGCGGCGCGACGATCACGGCGTGCAGCGCGCCGCGTTCGAGCGCGAGCCGGTGCTCCTCGCCGCCCGTGCGCACGAGCCGGAGCCGCGAGCCGGGTTCGATCTCGGCGAAGCCGATGCCGCCGACGCGTACGCGCGCACGCGACGCACCGTCGGTGACGAGTCGTTCGCCCGGCCGCAGCCGGCCGTTCGCGCCGAGCGGCGCGTTCGCGATCGTCGGCGCGCCGTCGAGCGCTTCGACGGCGTAGCCCGCCGAGTCGCCGCGGCCCAGGTACCACGCGGTCGCGGCGACGAAGCCCACCGCGGCGAGCGCGGGCACGAGCCACGCGGCACGGCGCGGCGCGCGCGGCGCCGGCGCCTGCCGCGCGCATCGCGTCCCGCGCGCGCGCGGCCTCGAGGTCGAGCGGGGCGCCGGCGTCCGCGAGCGGCGCGAGCGCCGCCTCGATTTCGCGACCTCGGGGTCGGGTTCGCCCGAGCGGTCCCACAGATAGTCGTCGCGTCATTCCACGACTCCCAGCCGCTCTGAGCAGCTTCATTCCGCGGTGCAGGTTCACGCGCACCGAGCCCTCGGTGAGCCCGGTGAGCGCGGCGATGTCGGGCCCGCTCAATCCCTCGACGAGCCGCAGCACGAGCGTCTCGCGGTACGCCTCGGGCAGCTCGCGCAGCAGCGCCATCACGCGCGCGCCCTCCTCCGTCGCGCGCGACTCGGCCGCGACGTCGTCGGGCAGTTCGACCGTCTCGCGCGTGCTCCGCCGCCAGTCGAGCGCGCGGTTGCGCGCGATCGTCGCGAGCCAGCCCGGGAACGCGGCCGGGTCGCGCAGCGCGCCGAGGCGCTCGTAGGCGGCGAGGAACACGTCCTGCGCGAGATCGCGCGCCTCGGCCCGCGGCACGCGCGCGAGCAGCACGCCGTGCACCATCGGACGGAAGCGCTCGTAGAGCGCCCCGAACGCTTCGGTCGCGCCCGACTGCGCGGCCCGGACGAGCCGGGTCGTTTCGTCGGCCGTCACCGGCGATCCCCCGTCGTCCGTCCCGACGACGTCCAAGTCCAGCGCGATCGCATCGGTCGCCACTTCGGGAAGGACGCGGCCCGCGGCGGAACCGTTAACGGCCCGCGAGCGCCTCGGCCTGGGCGCGCGGAATCGCCTTCGCGCGCTCCTCGACCGTCGTCGGCCGGCCCTCGCGCACGAGTCCGCGCGCCCACTCGACGAGCCCGGGCCGGTTCCACAGCAGCACGCCGCGCACGACTTCGTCGCGCAGGTAGAACAACACGCCGCGATGGAACGTCTCGTCCCACACCTCTTCGACGACGCTCGACGCGTCCAGCTCGCCGACGCCCTCCCAGGCGTGCTCGAAGAACGCCGAGTCGAACGCCGGGACCGCGTCGTAGGGCAGGTTCGCGCCCGCCATGTTCGCGCCCGCGGCGTAACCGTGTTCGAGCGCGTGCCGCCAGTGTTCGCAGCGCATGCGGCGCTGGAGCGGCGGGCACGGGAACTCGGCGACGTCGCCGGCGGCATAGACGTTCGCGTCGCTCGTGCGCGCGAACTCGTCCACCTCGATGCCCATGTCCACCTCGAGGCCCGAAGCCTCGGCGAGTTCGTCGTGCGGCACGACGCCGGCGCCGACGAGCATCAGCTCGGTGTCCACGTAGTTGCCGCCGGGCGTGCGCGCGACGAGAGCGCCGGAGTGCTCTTCGATCGCGACGACGGTCTCGCCGCTGATGACCTCGATGCCGCGCGCGCGATAGGCGCTCGCGAGGTGGAGGCCGAGGTCGCGCGGCAGCAGGCGGCGCAGCGGATACTCCTCGGGGAGCAGCAGCGTCACGTCGAGCCCGCGGTGCCGGAGCGCCGCCGACAGCTCCATGGCGATGAAGCCGCCGCCCACGACGAGCGCGTGCCGCACGCGGCTCGCGCGCTCTTCCAGGAACAGGCAATCCTCGAGCGATCGGAAGTAATGCACGCCCTCGAGCGCCGAGCCGGGCGCATCGAGCAGCCGTGCGCGGCTGCCGGTCGCGAGCAGCAGTTTCTCGTAGCCGTGCTCGGCGCCGCGGTCGTCCCACACGAGGCGGCGCTCGGTGTCGAGTTCGACCGCTTCGCGCCGCAGCATCAGTTCGACGCCGCGTTCGCGGTACCACGCTTCGTCGTGGAGCGCGAGATCGTCGAGCGTCGCGCGGCCGAACCACAGGTCGCGCGACAGCAGCGGGCGCCGGTACGGCAGGTGGTTGTCGCGCGAGACGAGCGTGATCGCACCGTCGCGATCGTGCGCGCGAATGCCCTCGATCGCGGACGCGGCGGCGCCGCCGCCGCCGACGATCAGGTAGCGGGATGACATGCGGTCTCCGGGCGCGGGGCCGGCCCCATCGCCTCACCCACGCGCGGGCCGCACTCTACCACCGGCACCCGCGCGCGGGCGGAACGTCGCGCGTTCGGACCCGGCCGCCGTTCGAAGGCTCGATCGCGCGAACCGGCCCTACAGGTCGTCGCTCACGACCGGGACGTCGGCGTCGTCGAGCGCGTCGAGGCGCTCGAGCGCCTGGTCCACCGGCTTCCACAAGTCGGCGAGCGCGATGTACGCGAGATCCACCGCGGGCGGCAGGTCGTTCAGGAACACCGGCGAGCCGCCGGCGAACTCGCCGCGGTAATCGCGGCGGTATTCGCCGCGCGAGCGGTCGCGCTTCGCGCGCTCGAGGAAGCGCGGCAGCGTGAGCCCCTCGCAGTTGGACTTCCAGCGGCGGTCGATCGAGTCGCAGCGCTCCCTATCGCGGTCGCGCCAGTCGGACGGATAGAGCGCGTACTCGTCGGCGCCGCCCTGCGGCTGGAACGACGTCCAGACCGCGCGCGCGACGGCCTCGCGTGCGTCGCGATCGCGCGCGAGCACGGCGTCGTCGTCGGCCGACAGCACCTCGACGTCCCACTGGACGCGCACGGTGCGCTGGCGGCTGCGCATCTCGAACGGCACCTCGGTCCACGTCGTCACGCTGCGGCCCGAGCTGTCGCGCACGCTGCCCTTCTTCCAGATCGGTCCGTGGAAGTTGTCGGTGCGCGTGTCGGTCGTGAGGCCGAACGTGCGCGCCCACACGACGCGGTCCGCGCCGAGCTTGCGCGCGATCTTCAGCGCCCCTTCGCGGTCGAGACGATCGAGCTGGCGCACCGTGACGACGCTCCACACCTCGCTCTCGGGCACGAGCTTCGTGAAGCGGTAGCGGTCGCTCCGGATGCGCGAGTCGAGATCCTCGTAGAGCCGGTCGGTCAGCTCGCGCGCGAACGCCGGGCCGGCGTTCTCGTCGCGCACGGGCAGCACGACGACGCGCGACTGCGCGAGATCCCAGGCGCGCTGCATCTTGCGGTCGAGGTCGGCGTAGGCGGCGACGTAGCGCGTCGCCTCGGCGAAACGCCTGTACGCGCGCTTCGGGCGTCCGTCCTTCAGGTCGCTCGATCCGAGGCGGTAGTAGATCTGCCCTGCGGCCGCGCGCAGCGCGACCTCGGCGCGATCGAAGTCGGGGTCCGGCGCGAGCGTCACGCGGTAGGCGCGGAACTCGGAGCGCAGCGATTCGAAGTCGAGCGTGAGCTTCGCCGCCCCGAGCGTGTCCGAGAGCGCGAGGTTGCGGATGCGTTCGCGCCAGTCGTCGGCGAGCGTGCGCGCGGCGGAGTTCATGGCCTCGCGCGCCGCGGCGTTCTGCGGCTCCTTGTCGAGCGCCTTGCGGGCGAGCTGATAGGCCTTCTCGGGATCGCCGCCCTGCAGTGCGACGTTGCTCCGGCGGGCGAGTTCGGTCGGCCCGGCGCAGGACACGAGCGCAAGCGCGAGTGCGAGCACGAACCACGGCGTGTGACGCGGCCTCATACGGAATCTCCTTCGACGCGAGCGAGTCGCGTGAGCGGCAGGGAGCGGTGTCGGGCGCGCGTGCTGCGGGTGCGCTATAAGTACTCCGCGACCGCGCTCCGGGGTGTCAACGTCCTGTCCATTATCGGCCGGAGCGGCCCGCGAGTTTCGCGGGTGCGTCCGCGGCCCCGGCCCCGCAGGTTCCGAATGACTTCCGACTCCCGATACGTCCACGGCACGAGCCCCTCCGAACAGCGGCGGCTCTCCGACTTGAACGCGCTCATGAATGCCGCGTGCGTGCGCGAACTCGGCCTCGCGGGCGGCGAGTCCGTGCTCGACGTCGGCTGCGGGCTCGGCCAGCTCACGCGCGACTTCGCACGCACCGCGGGCCCCTCCGGGCGCGTCGTCGGGATCGAGCGCAGCGCCGAGCAGCTCGCCGAGGCGCGGCGGCAGGCCGAGGCCGACGGCGAGGGCGCGCTCGTCGAGCTGCGCGCGGGCGATGCGCTCGCACCGCCGCTCGCCGAGGACGAATGGGACGGCTTCGACGTCGTGCACGCGCGCTTCGTGCTCGAGCACCTCGCCGATCCGCAGGCGGCCGTTCGCGCGATGGTGCGGGCGGCGAAGCCCGGCGGCCGGATCGTGCTCGCCGACGACGATCACGACGTGCTCCGGCTGTGGCCGGAGCCGCCGGGCTTCGGCGCCGTGTGGCACGCCTACCAGCGCACCTACGACCGGCTCGGCAACGACCCGATCGTCGGCCGGCGGCTCGTGTCGCTGCTCTACGAGGCCGGCGCGGAGCCGCTTCGCAACACGTGGATCTTCTTCGGCAGCTGCGCGGGACAGCCGTCGTTCGCGCCGCTCGTCGCGAACATGGCGCGCATCCTCGAGGGCGCGCGCGGCGCGATCGTGGACCCCGGCCTCGTGGACGCGATCGCCTTCGGCGAGGCGCTGCGCGAGTTGCGCGCGTGGGGCGAGCGGCCGGACGCCGCGCTGTGGTTCGCGATCTCGTGGGCCGAGGGCCGAAAGCCGCGAACGTGAGCGCGGCCGCGTCGCCCGCCGCCGCGCCGCTGCGCGTGCGCGACGTGGCCGCCCAGTGGGCGCCGCTCGCCGCGAGCTGGCTCCTCATGGGGCTCGAGCTGCCGCTCGTCTCGGCCGGCATGGCGCGCCTCGCCGAGCCGCGCGTCTCGCTCGCGGCCTACGGCGGCGTCGTGTTCCCGCTCGCGCTGCTGATCGAGTCGCCCGTGATCCTGCTGCTCTCGGCCTCGACCGCGCTCGCGCGCGACGATGCGTCGTACCGGCTCGTGCGTCGCGCGACGCTCGGCCTCGGCTTCACGTTCACCGCGCTGCACGCGCTCGTCGCGTTCACGCCGCTGTTCGACGTCGTCGCCGCGCGCGTGCTCGGCGTGCCCGCCGACGTCGTGGAGCCCGCGCGCCTCGGGTTCCGGATCCTCGTGCCGTGGACGATCTCGATCGCCTACCGGCGCTGCCAGCAGGGCGTGATGATCCGCCACGGCCGCGGCTGGGCGGTCGGCGCGGGCACGGCGGTGCGGCTCGCCGCGAACGCGCTCGTGATCGGCGCCGCGCTCGCCACGGGCGCCGGCCCCGGCATCGCGGCCGGAGCGCTCGCGGTCGCCGCGGGCGTCGTGAGCGAGGCGGCGTTCGCGGGATTCGCGGTGCGGCCGGTGCTGCGCGACGTCGTGCGCGTCGCGCCGCGCGTCGAGCCGCCGCTCACCCCGCCCGCGTTCTGGCGCTTCTACGTGCCGCTCGCGCTCACGCCGCTCATCGGCTTCCTCTCGATGCCGCTGTCTTCGGCGGCGATCAGCCGCATGCCGGTCGCGCTCGACTCGCTCGCCGCGTGGCCCGCGCTCGGCGGACTCGTGTTCGCGTTCCGCAGCGTCGGATTCGCGCTCAGCGAGGTCGTCGTGTCGCTGCTCGACCGCCCGGGCGCCGTGCGCGCGCTGCGCCGCTTCACGGTGCTGCTCGCCGCGGCGACGTCGCTCGGGCTGCTCGCGTTCGCCGCGACGCCGCTCGGCGCGTGGTGGTTCGCGCACGTCGCGGCGCTGCCCACGACCGTGCTGCCGCTCGCGATCGCGGGCGCGTGGGTCGGCGTGCCGCTGCCCGCGCTGTCCGCGCTCCAGAGCGCCTATCAGGGCGCGATCGTGCACGGCCGCGCGACGCGCGCGATCACGGAGTCCATCGCGCTGAACCTCGGCGTGATGATCGCGGTGCTCGCCGCCGGCGTCGCGGCGTGGCGCGGGCCCGGATTGCACGTCGCGTTCGCGGCGCTCGGCCTCGGGCTCATCGCGCAGGTCGCGTGGCTGCGCGGCCGTTCGCGCGCGGAGTTCGCCGCGCTCGACGCGCGAGAGGCCGCCGCGGCGCGCGATCGCGCCTGACGGCGCCCGCGATCCTCAGTCCACGCTCGGCGCCAGCTCCGCTTCGCGCACGCCCGGAGGCTCGATGCCGGCCTCGCGCAGCGCGGCGTGGAAGCGCGAGAGGAGCGTCTCGAGCTCGAGCAGCCGTTCCACCAGCTCCAGGTTGCGGCGCGCGATCGAGCGCACCATGCCGACCGCGAACTCGGGATGGTCGAACATCGCCTCGAACGTGTCCTCGGCCGTGATGTTCAGCAGGTGCGTGTGCGTGCTCGCGATCGCGCTGAAGCGGTGCGGCTCGCCCTCCGACAGGAACAGCTCGCCGAACGCCTGCCCGGTCGTGATCATGCGGACGAGCGCGCGGCCGCGGCGCAGTTCGACCGCGCCGTCGAGCACCATGAACGCACCGCGGTTCGGCTCGCCCTCGCGGTGCACGGGGTCGCCCGCGTCGTAGTGCTGCTCGTGGGCGCGCGAGGCGATCTCGGCGAGCGCCTCCGTCGGAACGGCGGACAGCATCGGTGCGCTCTTCAGCACCGCGGTCTTCTCGATGAGCGTCAGCGTTTCCTTCAAGGCATCCTCCGGTCAGCTCGACGTGCCGAGCGCGAGCGTGGCCCAGTTCGCGGTCTCGCGCACGCGGAGGTCCGCGGCCGACAGCGCGCTCACGACGGACTGCGCGAGGGAGCGCTCGCGCCTCGAACCCACGACGTAGAGCGCGCACGCGCGCAGCCACTGGTCGTCTCCTTCGAGCGCGGCCGCCAGCGCGCCCTCGAATCCCGCGCCGCGCAGGCCGAAGCGCTGCGCGGCGAGGCGCATCAGCGCCTCGTCGCCCCCGCCCTCGACGAGCGGCAGCACGAGCGCGCGGTCCTCGGCGTCCAGCGCGTTCTCGAGGAACTCGAGCGCGCTGCCGCGCAGGCGCGGCGAGTCCGAGGTCACGCCGCGGTACGCCGCGAACAGATCGCCGGGCGGATAGACGAGCGCGAGTCGGCGGAACACGCGGTTCAGCGCCTGCTCCTCGCGCTCGCTCAGCGCGACGCAGAACAGCCGCTCCGCGCTCGCGCGCTCGCCGATCGGACAGGCGCGGTAGTGCACGAACGCGAACAGGCAGGCGCGGACGTCGGCCTCGAGCTGCTCGCGCACGATCCGCCGGTCGAATTCGACCTCGGGCGACCGCACGCGGATCTTGTTCTGCGCCTTGAGCACGCGGTACGCGAGGCGCACGTCGTGGCGCTCGCGCAGCCGTTCGAGGGCGCGCGCCGCTTCCTGCGTCCCGATGTCGGCGAGCACGCGCGGAATCACGTG
>JBGAOA010000013.1:0-56515 GCA_044222065.1 Candidatus Eiseniibacteriota bacterium | reverse complement strand
CCGCGAGGTAGTCGGCGAGCGTGCCGGTGACCTTGTCGCCGAAGCGCGCGAGCCCGAGGCGCGCGGCGGCGCACGTGGCGCGCTCGCCGAGCGCTTCGAGCAGGATCGGAATGTGGTTGCGCCGCTGCACGGCGCCCGCGCTCTCGAGCGCGGTGCGGCGCACCTCGAGCACCGGGTCCTTGAGCAGCGCGCCGAGCAGGTCGTGGAGCGGGTGCGGCGGCTCGCGGCGCGCGAGCGCCGATGCGATCGCGCGACGCTCCTCGGGCGCGCCGGCGCGCAGCCGCTCCTCGAGCCGCGCCTGCACGCGCGGCAAGTCGAGATCGCCGCAGAACTCGACCAGCAGCTCGAGCGCCGCCGCGCGCAGCCGCACGTCCGGATCCTCGAGGAACGCGTCGATCGCTCCGTCGGCCGAGCCGCCTTCGAGCACGCAGCGCGCGCGCAGCGCTTCGACCCGCACCGCGGGATCGGGATCGTGCAGATGCTCGGACGCGGCGGCGGCGAACGAGGACAGGCGCCGCGCCGCGACGATCGAGAGCGCGCGGGAACGCACGGCCGACGACGCGTGCGCGAGCAGGCGCGGCACGATCGCTTCGAGCGCCTCGGGGGCGTTGTCCTCGATCAGCTCGACGCCGTGCAGCACGACGCGCTCGTACGGCGAGTCGATCAGCCGCTGCATCTCGGCGAGCAGGCTCGCCTCGCGCAGGGACACGGACTCCTCCCGGTGCTCCAGGTTCATCCGGCGCAGGTTCTTCGCGAGTTCGTTCACGTACCCGCGCCGCACGCCCATCCACGCGAGCACCCAGCC
This sequence comes from Candidatus Eiseniibacteriota bacterium, assembly GCA_044222065.1. Taxonomy (GTDB): domain Bacteria; phylum Eisenbacteria; class RBG-16-71-46; order RBG-16-71-46; family RBG-16-71-46; genus JBGAOA01. The sequence continues at coordinate 55,710 of JBGAOA010000013.1, read as the reverse complement.
CACGACGAGCGCCGAGACGAGGACCGCGACGAGCCCGACCGACACGCTCATCGCGGCGCCGGCCGCGAGGATCACGAGGCCCGCGAGCCCGTCGCCCGCGCGCTCGATGCCGGCGTCGATCAGCTGCTTCGCGCGGCGGCGCAACCCCGGCTCGAGCGGGAAGTAGAAGATCTCGTTCGCGGCGCGGTTGAGCGACTGGCGCAGCACCTGGTCCCAGAGTCGCGACGTGAGCACGGAGCCGAAGCCGGGCACGAGCAGCGTGAGCGCGGCGCCGATCCCGAGCCCCGTCGGCAGCACCGCGGCCGACCAGCCCGCGCCGAGCGATTGCAGCGCCCAGCGCGTGAAGAACACCTGCACGCCGAGCGACGCGAGGTTCACGAGCGAGTAGAAGGCGCCGAGGAACGACGCGAGCCGCGCGGGGTCGGCGTAGCGGCTCTGGATCTCGACCTTGAACTGGTAGTCGAGCAGTCCGGTCACGACGACCGAGCACAGCGCCGAGAGCGCGAGCCAGCGCACGTAGGCGTTCGCGAGCGGGCGCCCCGGCGCGACGGGCTCCCGGACGGCCGTGGTCGTGGCGTGGTGACGCACTCGCCAGAACACGAGCATCGCGACGCCCGCGAGCGGCAGCGCGCCCGCCGCGATGAGCGCGACCGTGCCGGGACCCGAGGCGATCGGTCCCGCGACGAGACCGCCCGCGAGTCCGCCGAGGATTCCGCCGGTGCCGACGAGACCCAGGATGCGCTTCGCCTCGCGCGGATCGGAAACCGAGTTCGCGTAGATCCAGAACTGCGACAGCAGCGTGACGCCGTACGCGTTCACCCACAGGTAGAACGCGAACGGCGCCGCCGCGACGCGTGCGCGAAGCGCCCACGCGAATCCGAGCAGCACGAGCGCCGAAACGATCGAAGTGAGCGCGAGCGCCTCGACCGGGCTGCGGCGGCGCGTGAACTGCGAGAACACGAGCGTGGCGGCGAGCGCGAAGGCGCCGACCGCGAGGAACACCCACGGCAGGACGCTCGCGGGATACGACACGAGGAAGAACGTGTCGCGCGCGGTCTTGACGAGCGTGTACGAAGCGGTGAGCGCGAACAGCGCCGCGGACAGCAGCAGGGCGCGCTGCAGTTCGACGACTTCGAGCCGGAGGTGTCGGGCGAGGCGGGCGAGCATGGAACCTCGGTGGGTCTGGAAACGCCGTGGACGCTAGCGGCGCGAGCCGCGAGCGACAAGGGCGGAGGGGCGCGTTCGAGACCTTTCGTCCCGCATTCGACCGGCAACTCGGATTCGCGCAAGGTCGTCGTTGACTTGGATGCCACGGCCCCGAATAGTGCCCCGACCCGATGCGCTTCGCTCGCCCGCTCCTCCTCGTCCTCGCCGTCGTCACGCTCTCCTCCGTCGAACCGTCGTCGCCGCTCGCCCCCCGCGCGTGCGCCGCGGCGGAGCCCCGTGCCGCGGTGGATTCCGCGTCCGCCGATCCGCTCGCGGCGACGAGCGCACCGCCGTGGACGCCGGAGCGGCCCGTCGGCGACGGCGAGCCGTGGGAGACCGCGCTGCGGCTGCCGGGCCGCGTCGCGACGCTGCCGCTGTCGGCGCTCGGCGCGGCGACGCGTGCGGGACTCCTGCACGTCGAGCAGTCCTTCGTCGTCCCGAAGACGCTGTTCTTCTTCCTCGCGCCGCTCCAGGCGGGGATCCGGATCGAGCCCGCGAGCCTCGGCGATCGCACGGGCTTCGGACTCGCCGTGGGGTACTCACCGCCGGCGTTCGGCCGCCTCGTGACCGCGGAGTGGAGCGGCTCGACGATGAAATACACTCGCGCGCGCGTGCGCGCCGGCCGTCCGCAGCTGTACGCCGAGTACGTCTCGAACTGGCGCAGCTCGGACGAGTTCTACGGACTCGGTCCCGCCGCGGCGCCCGAAGAGGATTCGCGGTTCGCGAGCAAGGAAGAGCGCGGCACGATCGCGGGGCGCGTGCCGCTCGCGCGCGGCGAGCACGCGTGGCGCCCGTCGCTCGAAGCGTGGGCGGGACTGCGGCGAATGCGCGAACTGCCGGGACGCGAACTCGGCGACGACCCCTCGATCGAGGCGCGCTTCCCCGACCGGGCCCGCGACCTCGACGTGGCGGTGTCGCACGCGTTCGGCGGCGCGCGGCTCGAACTCGACGGCCGCGCCGGCGCCCCGCACTGGTCGCGCGGCGCGCGCGTCGCACTCGCCGCCGAGCGCTTCGAAGCGCGCGACGCCGAGGGCGCTCGCGACGCCGCCTCGTTCACGCGCACGACGCTCGACGCCGAGGCCGGCGCGTCGTTCCGCCGCGACCCGCGCACGCTGCGGCTGCGCGTCCGCGCGACGCATCTCGCGGGCGCCGACACGGGAGCGGTGCTGCTGCTCGGCGACCACGCGCTGCTCGGCGGAAGCGCCGGGCTCGAGGGATTCGATCCCTACCGCTACCGCGACCGCGACGCCGTGCTCGCGCGGCTCACCTACCTGTTCCCGCTCGCGCAGCACTTCGAGATGGACCTGCACGCCGAGTGGGGCTCCGTGATGGACGACCTGTTCTCGGACGCGCGGCTCGACCGGCTCGAGCATTCGTTCGGCGTCGCGCTCCGGCCGCGCACGACCGTCGCGCCGCTCGGCGCGCTCGGTGTGGACTGGAGCCGCGAGGCGGTGCGCTTCAGCTTCTCGATCGGAGGCGTCGAATGAGCGCGCGCCGGATCGCGGGCACGCTCGCGTGCCTCGGCGTGCTCGCCGCGGGCGACGTGCGGGCCGACGCGCCGCGTCCGCGCGCGACGGAGATCTCGTACTACTACGACAACCTCGAGCACAGCGTCGTGCGCCCGATCACGCGCGTGCTCGACCCGGCGCGCCTCGCGCGCCGGATCGCGGGACTTCCGCGGGAGGCCGCGAACGTGGACGAGCGCGACGACGTGCGCCTGCCGAGCACGTGGTGGCAGCCGCGCGCGGGCTTCAAGGAGATCTCGGTCGAGCGCCTGCTGTCGGGCCCCGGCCCGGGCACGGGCCCCGCACCCGGACGCTGGGAGGTGACGCGCGCGAAGACGCAGGGCGTCACGCCGGGGTTCTTCGTCCGCGACGCGCGCGGCGAGCGCTTCATCCTCAAGTTCGATCCGCCGAAGTTCCCCGAGATGGCGACCGGCGCCGACGTCGTCGCGAGCTACCTGTACTGGGCGGCGGGCTACAACGTCCCGGACAACGCGATCGTGTACTTCCGGCCCGAGAGCCTCGCCGTCGCGGACGGCGCGACGTACGTGGACGCGCTCGGTCGCAAGCGGCCGATCTCGCAGGAGTTCTTCAACGACGTGCTCGGCAAGCTGCCGCGCGGCGCCGACGGCACCGTGCGCGCGCTCGCGAGCCGGCTGCTGCCCGGCACGCCGCTCGGACCGTTCGAATACCGCGGGCGCCGCAGGGACGACCCCGAGGACCTCGTGCCGCACCAGCACCGCCGCGAGCTGCGCGGCCTGTGGACGATCGCGGCGTGGACGAACCACGCCGACGTCCGCGGCCCGAACTCGCTCGACACCTGGGTCACCGAGGGCGGCCGGTCGTTCGTGCGCCACTTCCTGATCGACTTCGGCTCGTGCCTCGGCTCGGGCGCGCTCGCCGCGCGCTCCTACCCCACCGGCGGCGAGTACTTCGTGGACTACGGCGTGATGGCGAAGTCCGCGCTCACGCTCGGGCTCGCGCCGTTCGCGTGGGAGTCGGTCGAGGACCCGCACTACCCCTCGATCGGCTTCATCGAGTCGCGGGCATTCGATCCCGCGAACTGGCGCCCGGACTACCCCAACCCGGCGTTCGACGAACGCACCGGGCGCGACGTTCGCTGGGGAGCGCGTATCCTGAGCGGCATGAGCGACGAACTGATCCGCGCCGCCGTCGCGCGCGGCCGCTACTCGGACCCGCGCGCGGCCGAGTACCTCGCGCGCACGCTGATCGAGCGGCGCGACCGGCTCGTCGCGCACTGGCGGCCCGAGGCTCGCGCGGAGCGCGTGCCGTGACGAGCGCGATCGCGCGCGGCGCGGCCGCGGCGCTCGCGCTCTCGTCCGTCCTCGGCTGCGCCCCGCTCGCGCCCTATCGCGGCGCGGCGCCGGCGCCGGGCGCGATGTAGGCGTTCGCGGACGGCGGCGCGGCGGCGTTCCGCGCGGGCTCGACCGACCGCGCGCGCCACGTCGCGGGCGACCTCGCCCCCGCGCGCGCGAACGCACCGCGCACGTTCCTCGTCTACGGCGACAACCGCCCGGGCTTCCGCATGGAGGCGAACTCGCCTGCCTACTACCCGGTGAAGCACACGACGTTCACGGACCCGGCGAAGCTCGGGCGCGGACTGCTATGGCTGCCGGTCTTCCTCGTGAACGCGTTCGTTCCGACCCTCGACGGGCCGCGCGACCTCGTCTCGACGTTCACGCAGCGCCCGAACGGCGGCGGCGAGGGTCGCGTCCTCGCCGCCCTCGAGCGGGCGCTGCCGGCGGACGCGGTGATCTCGACCGGCGACGTCGTGCGCGACGGCCGGCGCGGGCGACTGTGGGAGGACTGGGTCCGGCGCGTCGCGCCGCTGCGTCGCGCGATCCCGCTGTTCGCCGCACCCGGCAACCACGAGCGCACGTACGAGCCCGAGGCCGAGCGCGACTGGCGCGCCGCGACCGGCGAGGCCGCCGAACCCGGGCGGCTCTGGTACGCGGTGGACGTCAGCGAATGCGACGCGCGCTTCCTGTTCCTCGACTCGAACGTGCTCACCGACGCGCAGGACCGGCGCGCGAGCGCGCTCGAGGACTCGCTCGCCGAAGCGCAGCTCGCGTGGGCCGAAGCGCAGCTCGCCGCGCCCCACCGCTTCACGTTCGTCGTGCTCCACCATCCGCTGCTCTCGGCCGGGCACTACACCGAGGACTGGGGCGGCGCGCACGACACTCCCGCCGCGAGGCGTCGCGCCCGCCTGCTCGCGCTGTGCGCGCGCGGGCGCGTGACCGCGGTGCTCGCGGGACACGAGCACCTCTACCAGCGGGTGCGCGTGCGGACGCCCGAGGGCGGCTTCTGGCACGTCACGACCGCGGGCGGCGGCGCGCCGCTCTACCCCGTGGAGCCGGCCGAACGCGACCGCGAACTCGCCCGCCCGCTGCCCGAAGGACTCGCGGTGGAACGCGCCTCGCTCCGCGCCGTGCGCGCGTATCACTACGCGCGGCTCGTGCTGCCGCCCGCGGGCGATCGCGACGGCGTCGCGCGCTTCGACGTGTTCCGCGTGCGCGGCGGCGGCGCCGTGGACTCGCTCGACGCGTTGCGCTTCGAGCCTTCCGGGTCCGCGCGATGAGCGGCGAGGCACGCGCGCGCGGCTCGTTCCTCGATCGCCTGCTCGCGCCGTTCGCGGACGTGCGCGCCGGCGAGGGCGTCACCGCCCTGCTGCTGATGCTCAACGTGTTCCTGCTGCTGACCGCGTACTACCTCGTGAAGACGGCGCGCGAGCCGCTCATCCTGGCGGGCGGCGGCGCCGAGGTGAAGAGCTACGCCGCGGCCGGCATGGCCGCGCTGCTGCTCTTCGCCGTGCCCGCGTACGGGCGGTTCGCGAGCCGCGTGAACCGCGTGCAGCTCGTGACGTGGGTGACGCTGTTCTTCGCCGCGAACCTCGCGGTGTTCTACGCGCTCGCGCTCGCGCGCACGCCGTTCCTCGGCGTCGCGTTCTTCCTGTGGGTCGGCATCTTCAACATGATGATCGTCGCCCAGTTCTGGGCGTACGCGAACGACGTCTACACGAAGGAGCAGGGCGAGCGGCTGTTCGCGATCGTCGGCTTCGGCGCGACGAGCGGCGCGATCTTCGGCGCGTGGCTCGCGAAGCAGCTCATCGGCGCCGTGGGCGTCTACCCGCTCATGCTCGTCGGCGCGGCGCTGCTGCTCGGCTGCATCGCGCTCACGCACGCCGTGAACGCGCGCGAGGCGCGCGTGCCCGACGGGCGCCCGGCCGAATCACCGCTCGCCCCCGGCGGCGGGTTCGGGCTCGTGTTCGCGGACCGCTACCTGCTGCTGATCGCGCTGCTCATGCTGGCGCTCAACTTCGTGAACACGAACGGCGAGTACATCCTCGGCAAGACCGTCACGATCGAGGCCGCGCGGCGCGTCGCCGCCGGCGCCGCGGGCGCCGGCGACGCGGGCGAATGGACGCAGCGCTTCATCGGCGGCTTCTACGCGGACTACTTCGCGTGGGTGAACGTCGTCGCGGCGCTCGCGCAGGCGTTCCTCGTCTCGCGCGTGATCCGGCTCGCGGGCGTGCGCGGCGCGCTGTTCGTGCTGCCCGCGATCGCGCTCGGCGGTTACGGCCTGCTCGCGTTCGCGCCGCTGCTCGCCGTCGTGCGCGTCGCGAAGGTGGCCGAGAACGCGGTGGACTACTCGCTGCAGAACACCGCGCGCCACGCGCTGTTCCTGCCGACCTCGCGCGAGGCGAAGTACAAGGCGAAAGCCGCCATCGATTCGTTCTTCGTGCGCGGCGGCGACCTGCTGTCGAGCGGCCTCGTGTTCGCGGCGACGCAGCTCCAGTGGGGGCCGCGCCAGCTCGCCGGCGTGAACCTCGTGCTCGTGTTCGCGTGGATCGCGGTCGTGGTCGCGCTCGGCCGCGAACACCGCCGGCTCGCCGCGAAGACCTGACGCGCGGGCGCGCTCAGCGCCCGATGCGGAACAGCTCGAGGTCGAAGCCCGCGGGTTCGCCCGCGACGAGGCGCGACACGACCTCGCCGATCGCGCTCGCGAACTTGAACCCGTGGCCCGAGCACGCGCTCACGACGAACACGTTCGCGTGGGCGGGATGCGGGCCGATCGCGAAGTGGCGGTCGAGCGTGTTCGTGTAGCAGCACACCGCCGTCTCGAGAGCGCGCGCGGTCGAGCCCGGCAGCAGCCGCTCGAGCGGCGCGGCGAGCAGGCTCACGTCCGAGGCGCGCGGGCCGCGGTCGAGCGCGTCGATCGGCCCGACCTCGCCCTCGCCGTGGATCGCGGCCTTGAGCCGGCCGCCGAAGGCCGGGAACCCGTAGAGGTAGCGCCCCGCCTCGTGCTCGCAGATCCAGACCGGGAAGCGCTCGGGCGCGAAACGCTCGACGGGCGGCGCGGGCTCGAACCACACGAGCGGCTGCCGCGCGACCTCGAGTCGCAGCTCGAGACCGTCGAGCAGCGCCGGAAGCCACGCGCCGGCGGCGAGCACGAGGGATCCCGCCGACACGCGGCCGCGCGCGGTCTCGACTTGGACCCCCGCGCCGTCTTCGCTCCAGCGCTCGACCGGCTCGTCGGTGCGCAGCTCGGCGCCCGCCCGGCGCGCGGCCTCGAGGTGCGCCGCGACGCACGCCTCGGGGAACAGCACGCCCGCGCGCGGCTCCCACACGCCGACCCAGTCCTCTCGCGGCGCCATCGCCGGGAAGCGCTTGCGCACGCGCGCGGCCTCGAGCAGCTCGTACGGCAGCCCGTGCGCATCGGCGCTCGCCTTCGCGCCGCGCACGAGTTCGCCGCCGGGCGGCCCGAGCATGAGTCCGCCGGTCTCGACGAGCAGCGGCCGGCCGGCGTCGTGTTCGAGTTCGCGCCACGCCGCGAGCGCGCGCTGCACGATCGGCACGTAGCGCGGATCCTCGAAGTAGGCCTCGCGGATGATGCGCGTCTCGCCGTGCGACGAACCGAGCGCGTGCGGCGGGGCGAAGCGGTCGAAGCCCACGACGCGCAGGCCCCGGCGCGCGAGATGGTACGCGGCGGCGGCGCCCATCGCGCCGAGCCCGGCGATCGCGACGTCGAATCGGGCGCTCACGCGGTGCGCTCCACGGCGGCAGGCGCGGGTTCGAACGTGAGCACGCGGTGCGCGAGCGTTCCGGCGTAGACGTCCATGAGCGCGTGCACGATCACGGGCAAGAGCAGCGATCCCGTGAGCAGATAGGCGGTGCCGAGGAACGCGCCGACGATGCCGGTCTTGAGCACGCCCGAAAGGCCCTGGTAGGCGTGCCCGACCCCGAACAGCACCGCGACGAGCAGCATCGCCTGGAGCGTTCCCGTCCAGCGCCCGAAGTAGTCGATCAGGAACCCCCGGTAGAGCAGTTCCTCGCAGCAGCCGGCCGTGACCGAGAGCGCGTAGAACAGGTTCCGCTCGGGGACGGTCCGGGGCAGGAGCGACTCGACCGGGGCGAACGACGCCCGGGCCGCCGCGACCGTCGCGGCATCGAGCGACCGGAGTCGCCGGAACAGCAGCGGCGTCACGAACAGCAGGCCGAGGAGGACGCCCCAGAACCCCCCGTTCGCCCGCGGCACGAGGCCGAGCGAGCCCCACGGACGGCCGGTCGCGAGCCACAGGGCGGCGAGCCCGGCCACCAGCGTCCACTGCATGGCCATCGCCTGTAGATAGAGGCGTTTCCGGACGGCGGCGCGGTCCTGGGACGGGGAGTTCGCGAGCCGCCGGAAGAGCCAGACCGCACGCAACGGAAGACCGACCACGAGCACCGCGGCAAGGAGGTGATCCCAGGGCGTGGCCATGCCGACACCATACACGAGCCAAACGGCCTGCCGGGGCCGGGGAGCGTTTCAGGCTGGACACCGCCGCGCGTTTTTGTAAATTGTCCGCCGCGCGATTCGCGCACGTGCCCACTCACGTTCCGGCTTACACGACCGACAGGAGGCTGAGATGCAGCACGATGATCAGAAGTCGATCGAGTTGTTCCGGGCCGTGGATGTGAAGGAGCTGGAGGAAGCTCGCGACCTGCGCGGCTATTCGTTCATCCTCGCGCTGATCAAGGCCTCCTACGGTTTCGGAAAGCCGAGCGCCTAGCCGGCGAACCAGACCCCTTCAGGCACCACTCCCCAACCAGGCGGGCCGCTCGCCCGCGAATCAAGGAGGATTCCAGGGATGCTGAAGCAGACCGAGCAGGTCGAGCTGTTCCGCGCGGTGGAAGTCCACGAGATGGAAGAGCGTCGCGAACTCCATGGCTACTCGTCGTTCCTGGAGGAGCTGTTCTACGCGTCCTTCTACTGGTGGGACTGAGCTCGTTCCCGAAATCTTCGCGTGAAGGAGGCGGCGAAAGCCGCCTCCTTCGCTTTCTGGCGGCACGGCGCTTCTGCTAGCGTCCCGCCGCGTTCACGGGATTCCACGGCCGCCCCGTGACCGAGCCCCCCACGCCCGTTCCCGCGGGCGAGTTCGAAAGGAGCTTCCCGTGCAGAACCTGCGTCACGACGAGGTCGAACTGTTCCCGGCGGTCTCCGCCCGCGAGCTGACCGAGCGCCGCGAGCTGTCGGTGGACTCGACGAGCTTCCTCGGCGAAGTCATCTACCTCATCTACTACTCGTTCGGGACCATCAAGGCCTGACGACACTTCCGCGGACGCGCACCGGCCCGCCGGCTTTCGCCGTGGATCCCCGCGCGACCCCGCAGGAGCACCGGATGATTCCGACCGCCGTCACCGGCGTGCGAATCCGGTTCGAAGATCGGGCGGAGCGTCAGGTCACCGTGACGCTGCCGCCCGATCGCGTCTTCCACCTCAGCGAGGAAGCCGCGCGGCTGCTCGCCCTCGTGGACGGCCGGCGCGACGCGGATGCGATCGCGCTCGCGTACTCGCGCGATTCGGGGCGCCCGGTGGACGGCGCCGCCGTCGAGCGCGCGCTGCGCGAGGTGCTGTGGCCGATCGGGCTCGTCGGCGTCCCCGACGCGACGCCGCCCGTGCGCGTGTCCGAGGCTCCGCCGCCCGCGGGCGCGCGTCTCGAGCTGCTTCCGCCCCGCGCGGTCCTGCCGCTCGCGCGCGCTCTCGCACCGCTCCACGCCCCGGGCGTCGCGATCGGGCTCGCGGTGCTCGCGCTCGCGGGTCTCGCGCCCGCGCTCGCGAGCGCGGCGGGACTCGTGAGCGGCGAGCGGCACTGGCTCTCGCCCGCCTGGTGGCCCGCTCTCGGCGCGCTGCTCGTCTCGGTGTTCGCGCACGAACTCGGGCACGCCGCGGCGCTCGTCCGCCACGGCGAGACGCCGGGCGCCGTGGGGTTCCGCCTCGTCGGGCTCTCGCCGGTGCTCTACGCGGACGTGCGCCGCTCGGCGCTGCTCGATCGCCGGGGCCGGATCGCGGTGGACCTCGGCGGCGTGTACGTGCAGCTCCTGCTCGCCGGCGCCGCGGGCGCGCTGCACGCCGCGACCGGCAGCGACGCGTGGATGCGCGCGGCGCTGCTCGTCGCGGCGAGCGCGTTCTCGAACCTGAGCCCGCTCCCGGGATTCGACGGCCACTGGCTGCTCGCCGACGCGCTCGGCGTGCGCGGCCTCGGCGAGCGCTGGCTCGGCCGGCTGCGCGGCCGCGACGCGGCGCCGCAGGCGCCGCCCGGGCGCGCGAGCGCGATCTACGCCGTCGCGCTACTCGCCCACCTCGCGCTCACCGCGTGGCTCGCGCTCGGAGTCGTCGGCCCCGCGGTCCTGCGCGAACTGCGGGGCGCGCGATGAACGTCGTGCTCGCCGCGCGCAGTGCGGTCCACCTGCTCGGCGCGCGGTTCTCGAAGGGCATCGAGCGCTCGGCCTACGCCGAGCAGTTCCGCATGCTGCCGATCAGCGTGTCGTCGGCGTTCGGCCGCACGATGACGCCCGACCAGCTCCGCGCGCTCGCCGCGCGCGTGCAGCGCAGCTTCGCGCTCGGCGCTCTCGACCGGCTCGACCTGCTCGCCGGCCAGCGCGTGGACGAGGTCGTGGGCGGCGCCGTGGTCGAGCGGCTGCGCGACGCGAAACAGGGATTCGTCGTCGGCTCGCTGCACTACGGCCCGCTCTACTTCGTGCCGTGGGAGACGGCGCACTTCGGCGTGGACGTGAAGGCGCTCATGCTCGACGACCTCGCCGGGCTCTCGGGCGAGGACTTCACGCGAACGTCTGCGCGCGGCGGCATCCGCTACGAAGGGCTGATCGCGCGCAGCGCGGCCGACGTCCGCCGCGCGCTCGCGGCGCTCAAGGGCGGCGGCGCGGTCACGATCTACGCCGACGGCATGAGCGTGGCGGGCGGCGCGCGCGACCGCGAGCACCACTCGGCCGATGTGGACTTCCTCGGCGTGCCGCTGCGCGTGCGGACGAGCCCCGCGTGGTTCGCCGCCGCGGCTCGCGTGCCGATCGTGCCCGCGCTCGCCTATCGCGCGGGACTCGGCAAGCGCGGCATCGTCTACGGCGATCCGATCGCGCCGCCGGACCGGGACGACGCCGACGGGCTCGCCGCAGCGACGCGCGCGCTGTGGGCGTGGTTCGAGACGCGCGTGAAGCGCGAGCCCGAGCAGTGGGGCTCGTGGATCGCGCCGTATGTGCTGTGGCGCGAGGCCGGCGGCTCGCCGCGCGCGACCGTCGAGGACTTCGAGCGCGTCACGCGCGAAGTCGAGTCGCGCCTCGACTCGGGCCGCGGCCGACTCGTCGCGGAACCCGCGCACGTCGGCGTGCTGCGCGGCGAGCGGCCGCTGCTCGTGCACGGACCCGAACGCCGCGTGCTCGACGCCGACCTGACCAGCATCGCGGTCGTCGAGGCGGCGCTGCGCCGCACGCCGCTCGCGCGGCTCGCGGGCGCGTCCGGCGTGCCTCGCGAACGTCTCGCGCGCGAGGTCGCGCGCGTCACGCTCGCCGGACTCGCGACGATCGAGGACTGAGCGTGCGCCGCCGTCAGCGGTCGCGGACGCGCAGGAACTCGTAGGCGCCCTTCGTCGGGCCCCACACCTGCACGCCGGTCGAGTCGTAGCCGCGCTCGAGCGAGAGCAGCCGCTCGCGCGTGACGACCGCCTCGGACGTCGTCCACTTCGCGCCGCGCAGCTCGCTCGGGCAGCGCCGTTCGCGCGTCGCTCCGGCGAAGCTGCCGTCGGCCGAGCGCCGGAAGATCAGCTCGCAGCCCTCGCGCTCGAGCAGCGAGTCGGGCGAGAGCCGGACGAGCGGCAGCTCGGCGCGCCATTCGCCCGCGAAGCGCTGCGGGCGCGGCAGCGCGTAGACGACGCACAGGAACGTGCCGTCGGCGAGGTCGCTCATCCGGTACACGCGCTGGCGGAACGGGCGCGCCGGGGCGCTCGCGAGCGCCTGCTCGAGGTAGTACCAGCGGTAACCCTCGCCGCGCTCGGTCCAGATCGGCGTGACGTGCAGTTGCACGTCGCGATAGCTCGTGTCGCGCGCGGCCTGCGCCGCGCTGCTGTAGGAGCCCGAGATCCAGTGGGCGAGCTGGAGGAACTGACGCTCGCTCGGCGCGGGTGGATCTGGGCGCGGGCGCGCGCCGGTGCCGCGGCGAGCACGAGCGACAGGAACGCGGCGAAGCAGAGCGAGCGACCCGGCGTGCGCCGTGCGGCACGGCGGCGCGCGTCCCGGGAGTCGGACATCGAGTGCCTCCGGAAGTGGGCGAAATTCCCAGCCCGGCGTATTCGGTGAACGTCGAGCCGAAGGCGGTGGCACCGCGGCAGCCGCCGTAGAGGCCGCCCGCTTCCGGGCCGCAGGGCGTGTCGGAGACACGTCGAGGCTCTCGGTGCTGGGCGGCGACGCTGCGGAGGACGCGGGGCCGACGCCTGGTAGGCCGATCGCCCACGAATACGCCGGGCCAGGGCGGGCCGCGGTCGCGGCAACCGGCGGCGTGACGAGCGCCGCGATGTTCCATCGAATCGCTCCGCCCGGCGTCACCGCGCGGCCGCCCGCGCTTTCCCGCTTGCGAGGACGCCGTCGCGCCGGGAACAATCCCCCGCAACGCCGCACGGACCCGCACCCCCGGAGACGCCCATGCCTCGCACACGCCCCTTGCTCACCCTGCTCCTGGCCGCCGCGCTGCTGCCCGCTTCCGCCCGCGCGCTCGTCACACCGGCCGCCGTCGCGCCCGGCGCCGTCCCGCTCGCGAGCCTCAACACGGCTTCGATGGACGCGCGCGTTCCCGCGGCGCGCGCCGCCGCCTGGGCGTCTTTCGAGTCACGCCACGGGCGCTGGAGCGTGATGTGGGATCGTGCCACCGGCACGCCGCACCGCGCGTTCGGGCCCTCGTTCGCGCTGCCCGGGGCCGCGAACGACGCCGCCTCGGTCGAGGGCGCCGTGCGCGCATTCGTCGCGTCCGAGCCCGGCCTGTTCGGCGCGCCCGACCTCGAACTCGTCTCCGCCGTGCGCGCGCGGGAGACCTGGTACGTGCGCTTCCGCGAGCGAGTGAACGGGCTGCCCGTGCTGTTCGCCGACTGGGAGTTCCGCGTCGGCGCGAACGGCGCGCTCGTCGCGTTCGGCGCCGACGCGATGCGCGACGTGCCGGCCGAGGCGCTCACCGCGCCGAAGCTCGCGGCGAGCGTGCTGCGCGCCGCCGCGACGAACGGCCTGCGCTTCGATCCCGCGACCGACGACGCCTCGGGCGCGGGCGAACTCGCGCTGCTGCCGGTGCGGACCGAGAACGGCGTCGTGCTGCGGCCCGTCGCGACCGTCGAGATCGTGACGCAGGATCCGCCCGCGCGCTGGGTGACGCTCGTGGACGCCGCGACCGGCGAGGTGCGTCTGCGCTTCGACCGCGTGCGCCACGCGATCACCGGCACCGTCACGGGCCAGGTGCACGCCGACCTTCCGACCGACCCGCTCACGAGCGTGCCGTTCAAGAACCAGTGGCTCACGATCGGCGGTTCGTTCCCCGTCACGGACGCGAGCGGCTTCTACTCGTTCGCGGCCGGCGTCACGTCCACCGTCACGGCGCGGCTCGAAGGTCCGTTCGTGAACGTGAACCGCCAGAACGGCACGGACGCATCGCAGTCGAGCGTGACGCCGGATCCCGGCGTGGCGAACTTCACGTGGACGACCGTGAACTCGCAGGACGCCGAGCGCGACGCGTTCCGGAGCGTGAACATCGTGCACGACTACATCAAGGGGCTCGATCCCGCGATGACGGCGCTCGACTACTCGATGCCGTGCGCGGTGAACATCAACGACGTGTGCAACGCGTTCTGGGACGGCACGGGCATCAACTTCTACCTCGCCGGCGGCGGCTGCCCGAACACGGCCTCGATGCCCGACGTCGTGTTCCACGAGTACGGGCACGGCATCAACGACCAGCTGTACGCCGCGCTCGGCCAGCCGTTCGGCATGGTCAACGGCGCGCTCCACGAGGGCACGGCGGACGTCAACGCCTGCCTGCTGCTCGACACGCCGCTCGTCGGCCGCGGCTTCACGGGCGTCGGCACCGTGCTGCGCAACACGGACAACACGAACACGTGGCCCGACGACGACGGCGAGGCGCACTTCGCGGGCCTCATCGTCGGCGGCGCGATGTGGGACCTGCGCGAGGCGATCGGCCTCGCGCCCACGCGGCTGCTCGCGCACTTCAGCCGCTACGGCACGCCCGACGACTTCGACAATGGCGTCGCGATGCACGAGTACTTCGTCGAAGTGCTCGTCGCGGACGACGACGACGCGAATCTCGCGAACGGCACGCCGCACTTCGCCGAGATCGTGTCCGCGTTCAACGCCCACGGGATCGGCACCGGGTTCTTCACGACGATCGTGCACGGCCCGCTGTCGGATACGCCGGATCACGGCCCCTATCGCATCGCTGCCGTCGTGCAGTACTCGGGGCCGTTCGGCGCGCTCGCCGCGAACGGCGTCACGCTGCACTACTCGGTGGACAACGGTCCGTTCCAGGGCATCGCGATGACGCCGACCGGCGTCGCCGACGAGTACCAGGCGAACCTCCCCGCGCTCTTCACCGGCATCGTGCGCTACTACCTGACCGCGACCGACGTCTACGGCGGCGTGGCGGGCGAGCCCTACGGCGCGCCGTTCCGCGGCAACCACCTGTTCCTCGCGGGCCCGTTCGCGACGCAGTTCTCGAACGACATGGAAACGACCGCCGGCTGGATCGCGGGCGGCGCCGGGGACAACGCGACCTCGGGCGCGTGGACGCGCTCCGATCCGGTCGGCGCGTACGTCGGATCCGACGCGAGCCAGCCCGAGGACGACCACTCGCCCGCGGGCGCCCAGTGCTGGATCACGGGCAACGCCGCGGCGGGCGCGGCCGCCGGAACGAACGACGTGGACGGCGGCCACGTCACGCTCGTCAGCTCGTCGTTCGACGCGACCGGAATGACGGATCCCTTGATCGAATACTGGTACTGGTATCGCAACGACCTCGGCGGCGCGCCCGCGAGTGACACGTTCCACGTCGCGATCTCGAACGACGGCGGCACGACGTGGACGCCGGTGTTCGAGGAAACGTCGAGCGCGGGCGAATGGCGCCGCGCGCTGTTCTTCGTGTCGGACGTCGTGACGCCGACGGCGAACCTGCAGCTGCGCTTCCGCGCGTCGGACTACGGCGCGGGCTCGCTCGTCGAAGCCGGCGTGGACGACCTGCGGCTGCTCGCCGTGCCGTCCACGACCGACGTGCCGACCGCCACACCGGCCGCGCTGTCGCTCGCCGCGGGACCGAATCCGTTCGCGGGAACGCTCTCGATCCGCTGGTCGCTGCCCGTCGCCGGCGAGGCGTCGCTCGCCGTGTACGACGTCGGCGGCCGGCTCGTGCGCACGCTCGAGCGCGGCGCGGCGACGGCGGGTGCGCACGTCTCGAGCTGGGACGGTCGCGACGACGCGGGGCACGCGGCGCGCGCGGGCACGTACTGGCTGCGGCTCCAGGCCGGCGCGATCGAACGAACGCGCACGGTGGTGCGCGTGCGCTGAGGCGTTCGCGCGGGCGTCCGCGACGTACGACGGGCCGGCGGAGTCGCCTCCGCCGGCCCGTTCGTCTTTCGAGTCGCGTGCCGGTTCAGCGCACGAACAGCATCTCGCGGTACTTCGGAAGCCCCCACAGCGCGTCGCCGACGAGGTGTTCGAGCCGGTCCGCCGCGGCGCGAGCCGAGTCCATCGCCGGCCGCACCTTCGCGGCGAGGTGCTTCGCCTCCTTCAGCTCGTCGTGCACCGCGTCCGCGGCGTCGAGGAGCTTCTGCAGGTCGTTCGTCTCGCGCGCCACCTCGTCGAGCGCCGCCGCGATCTGCTTCGCCCGCGACGACAGGCCGTCGCCGACCGCGATGCCGGCCGACTTCAGACCCTCGAGGTTCCCGAGCGACGCGCCGAGCTGCGACTCGCCCGCCGGGATGACGAACGTGCGCAGCAGCTCGATCAGCGTCTCGGCCTCGAGCGTCACGGTCTTGATGTAGCGCTCGAGCGACACGTTGATCCGGCTCTGCATCTCGCGCGCCGAGTACACGCCCAGCTCCGACAGGAACTCGGTGCGCTTCGGATCGCTCACGGACTCGATCGAGGCCGGCGTGTCCACGAGGTTCGGCAGGCCGCGCTTCGCCGCTTCCTGCTTCCACTCGTCGCTGTAGCCGTTGCCCTCGAAGCGCACCGCCGCGGTCTCGCGGAACACCTCGCGCAGCAGCTCGATCACCGCCGCGTCGCGCGCGCCGCCCTTGTCGAGCTTCGCCTTGAGCCGCTTCGTCAGCGCTCCGAGCGACTCGGCGACCGCCGCCGTGAGCACCGTGATCGGCATCGCGCAGTTCGCCGAGCTGCCGACCGCGCGGAACTCGAACTTGTTCCCGGTGAACGCGAACGGCGACGTCCGGTTGCGGTCGGTGTTGTCGCGCGCGAGCTGCGGCAGCCGCGCGACGCCCATCTCGATCACGAAGTGCTCGGGGTCGTCGATCTTCTCGCCGGCCGAGATGCGCTCGATGACCTTCGTGAGCAGGTCGCCGAGGAACACGCTGATGATCGCCGGCGGCGCCTCGTTCGCGCCGAGCCGCAGGTCGTTGTTCGCGTTCGCGACCGACCAGCGCAGCAGGTCCGCCCGGTCGTGCACGGCCTTCAGCACGACGCCGACGAACGCGAGGAAGCGCAGGTTCTGGTGCGGCGTGCGGCCCGGATCGAGCAGGTTGTCGCCGCGGTCGGTGGACATCGCCCAATTGCAGTGCTTGCCCGAGCCGTTCAGGCCCGCGAACGGCTTCTCGTGGAACAGGCACACGAGGTGGTGCCGCAGCGCGACCTTGCGGGCGATGTCCATCGCGATCGCGTTGTGGTCGTTCGCGAGGTTCGCGTCCTCGAAGATCGGCGCCATCTCGAACTGCATCGGCGCGACCTCGTTGTGGCGCGTGCGCACGGGCACGCCGAGGCGGTGGAGTTCGAACTCCATCTCTTCCATGAACGCGAGCACGCGCGGCGGGATCGAGCCGAAGTAGTGGTCCTCGAACTGCTGGCCGCGCGCCGAGGCCGCGCCGATCAGCGTGCGGTCGCACATGATCAGGTCCGGCCGGCCGGCGTAGTGGTCGCGGTCCACGAGGAAGTACTCCTGCTCGCAGCCGAGCGTCGTGTGAACCGACGCGACGTCCACGTCGCCGAGCAGCTTGAGGAACGGCAGCGACTGGCGGTTCATCGCCTCGATCGCGCGCAGCAGCGGCGTCTTGTGATCGAGCGAATCGCCGTGATAGCTGATGAACACGCTCGGCACGCACAGCGTGCGGCCGTTCTCGCTCTCGACGAGGAACAGCGGCGACGACGGGTCCCACGCGGTGTAGCCGCGCGCCTCGAACGTCGAGCGCATGCCGCCGGACGGGAACGAGCTCGCGTCCGGTTCGCTCTGGATGAGCTGCGAGCCCGAGAACTTCTCGAGCACCTTGAGCTCGCCCGGCATCGTCACGTTCAGGTCGATGAAGCTGTCGTGCTTCTCGGCCGTGAGGCCCGTCATCGGCTGGAACCAGTGCGTGAAGTGCGTCGCGCCGTGGGCCATCGCCCAGTCGCGCGCCACCGAGGCGATCGTCTCGGCGGTCTCCTTCGGCAGCGGCTTGCCGTTCTTCAGCGTCGCGAGCAGCGTCTGGTACGCCTCGCGCGGGAGCCGCTCCTTGAGCTTGATGAGGTCGAGCGTGTGCCGCCCGAAGTAGGCGCTCACCGGCATGCGGTGGCCATCGGGCTGGCGCGGGGCTTCGAAGCCGCGGGGCTGACGCGAGTGCGCGGAGTTCGAAGCGGGGCGGGAACGGAGATCGGACATGGGATTCCTCCTCGGTGGGGCTCCAGCCAGGCCCTTCGGCCCTACGGGAACCGTCTGTTGCTCTCGGACCCGCGAACGAGTGTCCCCGCCGCGAGCCCATCCCTCGTGAACACGACCTGCTTCCGCGCGGCGGAGAACCGCCGTCCGGGGTCTCCGCCGCCTGTGTTCGGCAGGTACCGGCGCGAGCCGGAGCGCGAAGACGCGCGCGACTCTAACAGACGCCCCGGGGCGGGGTCATCAGGCGAATTGCACGGCGCGGCGCCGCCCCGAACCTCTCCCGCGGGATTCGACGAGTGCAGCCGGGCCCGAACACCGCGTCGTCCCGGCTCAGCGAACCAGCGCGAGGCGCTGCGTCGCGCCGTGGCCCGCACCTCGCAGTCGGAGGAAGTAGATGCCGGCGCGTGCGCGTCCCGAGCCCGTCGTGCCGTCCCACGCAGCGTGGTGAATCCCCGCCGACTTCCATCCGCTGCTCAGCTCGGCGATCACCCGCCCCTGGACGTCCAGCACGTCGAGCGACACGCGGCCGGCTCGCGCCAGCGCGAACTCCACGCGAGCCGCGGCGAACACGGGATTCGGCGTCACGCGAAGTTCGACCTCGTTCTTCGCGGCTTCATCCACCGAGGTCGTCGAGTTGGCGATCGGTTCCGCGGTACTCGCCGGCGCTCCGAACCACCCGCCGCCCGGGGGATCGATGCGCTGGATCGTGTCGTCGTGCGTGACGAGCAGCGAGGGGTGGCCTCCCGGGCACGTGACGTCGGAATCCACGAACATCGTGCTCATCGGATACTGGCCGCGGCTCGTGTCGGCGACGGCCAGCAGGTTGTCCACGCCTGCGTGCGGGCCTCCCGGAAGCCCGAACTCCCAGATCCTGCGGTCGGTCCCGACGTACAGGTACCCGTCGAGACTGCCCGCCCCCAGCGCCATGCCGATGAAGTTGTCTTCGCCGCCACCCCCGTGGCTCGGGCTGACCCAGGTTTCGAACCCTCCCGGAATCGACAGCGCCACGACGCAGGGACCGAAGGGGCGCTGCCGCAGCGTGTACAACGTCGAGCCGTCCGCGGAGACGACGAGCTGTGTGGGCAGGATGTCGTACGTGCGCGCGAAGAGCGCGGCGCTGTGCAGCTCGGGATCGAGGTCGTAGATCGCGAGCCCCGGACCTTCGTCGAGAATCGCGAACACGTGGCCCTCGTAGGCGGGATTCACGCCCGCCGGATAGGCGGCCATCGCGGAGTTGGCGTAGAACGGAAACGGCGGTCGCCAGAAGGCGAGCGGTCGTCCCGTGGTCTGGTCGAGCTCGGCGAGGGACTGCATTTCCCAGGGGGCGCCGTAGTTTGGCGAGTGGGCGTACACCTTCCACACGCCGTTCCTGCGCACCTGCACCATCTGCGTGGGGCAGGCCTCGGAGATGTCGACGAGCAGGTTCGAAGAATCCACGACCTGAGCATCCGCGTGGCTCGGGAAGCGGTAGAGCGCGCCGGATCCCAGCGGATCCGTCACCCAGACCTCGCCGCTCGGCAGAAACGCCATCCCGGGAGCGTGCAGCCAGGGTTGTGCGCCCGGGGCGGCGCCGAAGCCGGTGGCGAACGACGTGACGGTGAAGCCGCGTCCGAGATTGGGTGGTGTGATCTGAATCGGCGTCGCGGCGCGCGAGGCCGGCGCCACGAGAGACATCAGTGCCACGCACGAGAGGCTTCGAGCCAGGAGTCGGGAGCGCATCGGGAACGTCCTTTCGGTGGATTCGACCGGGCGACAGCGTGCCGCCGCTATCGAGCGTGCAGATCCGAAAGGGCAAGAGCGGGGCCCGGGCGCGCGGGCGGACGAGCGTCTCCACAGCTCGATCGCGCAACGCTGCTTGCATGCGCCCGTGTGCGCTCGGTGCAGGGCAAGCGAACTGCGGAGATCCGCAGACGTCGGCGGAAGTCGGCTCGATTTCCTCAGGACACTCCGGTCGGAATGCGGACCGGAGCGGGACTCAGTGTCCCATCAGGATGCCGGTCACCTGGACGAACGAGGCCACGACGCCGCCGAGCGTGACGAGGATCAGCGCGACCGCGAACAGCTGGACGAGCGGGCTCTCTCGCTTCTCGTCGTCGAGCGGGAGCAGCGTCGCGACGACCCAGCCGCCGCCGAAGCCGCCCGCGTGCGCCCAATTGTTGACGCCCGACATGAGGAAGCCCATCGCGAACATCAGGATCGCGTACTGCCAGAGCTGCGCCGTGAGCGTCGAGATGCCGCGCTTGCGCCCGTACACGATGAGCGCGGCGAGCAGACCGAAGATTCCGCCCGAGGCGCCGATGCTCGGGTGACCGCTCGCGAGGTCCGAGACGAGGAAGCCGATCGCGCCCGACAGCATGAAGATCACGAACGCGCGCGCGGGGCCGTACACCGAAGTGACGCCGGGCCCGAGGTTCCGCACCCAGAGCATGTTGAAGAAGATGTGCAGAACGCTGCCGTGCAGGAACACGGCGGTGAAGAGCGTCCACCACCAGCCCTCCATGAGCACGTCGCGATTCGTCATGCCGAGCTGGAACAGCGCGCGCGAGCCGGGTGCGAGGAAGTCGAGGAACCCGCGCATCTGGAAGATCGCCTCGGGCTGGAGCGCGAGCGAGATCACGTACAGGATCACGCACGTCACGGTGACCGAGCCCGAGAACTCGAGTTCGCGTCCGAACAGCCGCTGCAGCGCGGGTGCGTAGCCGAACAGCGAGGGATTGCGCGTGCCGCAGAACGGGCACTGCGGCTCGTTGACGCCGATCAGCTTGCCGCAGTGCGGGCAGATCATCGCTCCGGTGGTCTGTCGCATGGCGCGGCAGGATACGGGAGCGCGAGGCGCGGGGCGAGGGGGGCGGTGGGCTTGCGCGCCGGAGCCCGCCCTCGTCAGAGTGCGGCCGTGACCTTCCTCCTCCCCCGCACCGTCGCGGCGCGCGTCGTGAGCGCCCGCCTCGTGGACATCCACGGCGATCGCTGGGTGGATGTCGCGCTCGAGCCCGCGGGCGAGCCGCCGCTCACGGGACGCGTCGCCGCGGGCGACTGCCCGCACGACCTCGCGCCGGGCGAAACGGTCGAAGCGCGCATCGTGCTCGGCAGCGTCGTCGGCGTGAAGCGCACGAGCGGCTGAGCGCGCGCGGGAGCACCCGCGATGCGCGCCCGGCGCGGCGCGCGGATCGGTCGCTCCGCTACTCGCCGCCGGCGGCGCGCGTCATCGCGAGCAGGAACATGATCACGACGATCGCGATCGCGCCGAGGCTCACCGCGAGGTAGGCCGGCCCGAGCCCCTGTGCGAGGCCGAGGGCGACGCGGATCGTCAGAACGCAGCCCCACAGCAGCATCGCGTTCACAATCAGGCCGAGCGTGCTCACCATGCGGCGCGCGAGCGCGTAGATGCGCGAAGGGCTCGTGACCTCGGCCGACACCGGGAGGTTCATGCGCTCGGTGCGCGCGCCGACCCACCGCAGCAGAACGAGCAGCCCCGCGCCGACCGCGGGCAGCGACCACAGCCACGCCTTCGGACCGAAACCGTCGGCGTTGCCGTACACGTCGAAGTGCGTCGCGATCTCGGCCGGCAGCCGGCCGAACTGCGACGCGAGGATCGCGACGTGCGCGACGAGCACGCCGATCGCGAGCACGTCGATCAGCTTCGCGGCCGCGTGGCTCGGCGCCGCCTGCGCGCCCGCCGGATTCGCCGTCATGCGCTCCTCCTCATCGCTCCCGATCGCCGGCCTCGCGGACGAGCGCGCGCAGGTCGAGCGGCTCCGTGACCATCGCGAGCGAACCGTCCTTCTCGCGCGGCCACTCCTCGCGCGGCCGGTCGCGGTACAGCTCGACGCCGTTGCCGTCGGGGTCGGCAAGATACACCGCCTCGCTCACGCCGTGATCGGCGGCGCCCTGCAGGTCCACGCCCGCTTCGATCACGCGCTTCACGGCCGCGCCGAGATCGCGCCGCGTCGGGTAGCGGATCGCGACGTGGTAGAGCCCCGTCGTGCCCGGCCCCGGCGCGTGGCCGCCACGGCTCTCCCACGTGTTGAGCCCGATGTGATGGTGGTAGCCGCCCGCCGACAGGAAGGCCGCCTGGTCGCCGAGCCGCTGCACGAGATCGAAGCCGAGCGTGTCGCGCCAGAACGCGAGCGCGCGGTCGAGGTTCGAGACCTTCAGGTGCACGTGGCCGACGTCGGTCGCCGCGGGAATCCGGTACTTCGTGCCGCTCATCGTTTCGCTCCTTCCCTTCGTCGCGCGAGTTCGGCGCGCTGCGCTGCGCTCAGCTTCTCCCCCGCTTCGCGCAGCACGGTGGGATGCAGCCGCGCGGCGTGCTTCACGAGCAGGCGGTACGCGCCGTCCGCGTCGTGCCGGCACGCCTCGCGCACGGCCCAGCCGACGGCCTTGCGCACGATCGGCGCGTCGTCGAAGAACAGCGCCTCGGCCGCCGCCAGCGCGAACGCCGGATGCCGCCGGCCCGCGTGGTTGAGCGACGACGCGAGCGCGAGCGTGAAGCGCCGGCGCCACAGGTTGCGGCTCGCCGCGAGCTTCAGCGCGCGCGCTTCCAGCTCGGGATGCGCGTCCACGATCGCGGCGGCGACGTTGTTCGCGAGCTGGTCGCACGTCTCCCAGTTGTCGATCGCGTCGAGCCAGCGCTCGATGCGCGCCCACGGCACGTCGCGCGCGGCGCGGCCGAAGCGCGCGACGAAGAAGATCGCGAACAGGATCTCGTCGCGCACGCGCGTCGCCCACTGCGCGTCGGCGAGTTCGAGCGCGGCGTCGAGCCCGAGGTCGGGCCGCTCCTTCCGGAACGCGGCGGCGAGCGCGCGCAGCTTCGGCACGCGCACGCCGATCACTTCGGCGCCGGGGCACACGATCGCGAGCCCCTCGCGCACGCGCGCCTCGCTCGCGTCCTCGAGCCGCGAGCGGATCTCGCGGCGGAGCGCGGCGACGCTCTTCGCGGAGAGCGCGCCGCCGCGTGGCGCCGCCGCCCGCGCCGGCTTCGCCGTCATTCCGCCTCCTGCACGACGATCAGGTGGCTCTTCGCGCGCGAGCCGCCGACGTACAGCAGCTCCTCGGGCCGGCGCACGTCCTTCGCGATCTCGGCGAGGATCACGACCGCGCGTTCGAGCCCCTTGAACGCGTGCACGGTCGAGAACTCGACGTGCCCGGGCGCGGGCGGCCACGCGTCCACGAGGCGCACGTTCCCGAACTGCGGCTCGCGCCACAGCGCGCTCTTCGCGCGGCCGAACGGCGACAGCACGACGACGTCGCGCTCTTCGACCTTCTCCTCGGCGACCAGCTGGTGGAGCGCGCGCCGCACGTGCTCGCGCAACTCGTGCGCGCCGCGGTAGCGGTGGATCACCGGCGGCTTGCCCTCGGGGCCGCCGACTTCGGGCGACGCGTCACCGTGGTAGTAGCGCCCGACCCACTCGTGGATCTGGCGCGTGTTGCGGCAGTTCTTCGTGAGCAGGAACGGCGGGCCTTCGATCGGCAGCGACGCGCCCGCGGTGTACAGGCTCTGGTTGTCGTCGTAGAACACGTACAGGATGCCGTGGTCGGGATCGGCGAGCAGCGACTGGATCGCGACCCACCAGTCCTCGTGGAAGTCCTGGCCTTCGTCCACGATCACGGCGTCGTAGCGCTCGGGCAGCTTCGCCGTCGCCTGCACGAGCGCCTCGGGCAGCGCGGCGTCGTAGATGCGCTCGCGCTCCGCTTCGTCGCCCGCCTCGGGCAGCGACACGCCCGCGCGCCGCGCCCACGCGCCCGCGAGACGGTGGAACGACTCGACGTCCACCTTCGCGCCGCCGAACAAATCCATCTGCGACAGCTCGGACGTGTGTCCCGTCGGGCGGCGCGCGGCGGGCTTCGGCAGCTGCGCGCGGATGAAGTCGGCGAGCGCGCGGTTGAAGCACGTGACGAGCACGCGGAAGCCCTCGCCCGCGAGCCGGCGCGCCTTCTCGACCGCGAGCATCGTCTTGCCCGATCCGGCGCAGCCCGAAATCTTCGCGCGCCGGTGCGCGGACAGCGCGTCGAGGATGCGCGACTGTTCCGCCGTGAGCTTCAGGAACTCGGCCTCGTGCGCCTTGAGCTGCGTGCCGAGCTTCACGCGCGCGAAGTCGCGGTGGACGAACAGCCGCTCGAGCCAGGGAATGCCGTTCGTGCGCCAGTGCGTGTCGGGCTCGAGCCGCCAGAACGCGAGCACGCGCTCGAGCGCCTCGCCCGCGCGGTTCAGGTCCTCGGCGTCGAGCGTCACGTCGAGCGACGCGTCCGCGACGCCGCCCGCGTGCTTGGACGCGTGCGGCAGCGCGACGGCGTGCGCGATCGGCACGCGCTTGCCGCGCCACGCGGGCAGCGACTCGAGCTTGCGGCGCAGCACGTGGCGCGCGTTGTTCGCCTGGTCGTAGGGGTCGCGGATCTCGTGGCGCACGCCGTCGCGGTCCACGCTCATCCAGCGTCCGGTCGCGGCGTCGATGCCGACGAGCCCGCCCTTTACCTCGAGCACGAGCAGCCCGCGCTCGGGGTGCGCGATCAGGAAGTCGCACTCGCCGTCCTGCGGTGCGCCCTGTTCCGGACGGTCGAGCCAGCGCACGCGGTGGAAGACGCTCCAGCGGTCGTCGAGCTCGTCCGCGAGCCGGTCCCACACCTCGCGTTCGGCGCTCGCCGCGCGCTCGCGCGCGAGCTGGTCGGGGAAGCGATCGGGGTGCATGCGCGCCATGGCGCGCGGAAGGTAGCACGGCGTCGTCAAGTCGCTTGAGGGGCAGGCCGATCTCCAGAACGATGACGCTGGATGCTCGCCATTCGTGCCCGCTTTCGAGAGCGTCACCCGCGTGGAGCCAGTCATGAGCGAGTTCGAGCTGGAAGAGGTCGTGCAGGCAAGGCGCTTCGAGGTCGTCGCGCCGATCCTGCTCGGCGGGGTGGCCGCCTTCCTTCTCCTTCAGTTGCTCGTAGTCGTCGCGTGCACAATCGCCGGGATGGTGCTTTCGTACGTCTCCCGGGATCGGGGCTGGATCGTCACGCTCGGAGTCTTGGTCGTCGGACTGGCAGCTGAATACGCGGCGTTCAGATTCGCAGAGAAGGCCGTGGCCGAACGAGTTCGTGCGCTTCCGCCCGAGGATGCCAATTCCAGTCGCCCCCTCGGAACCGCTCAAGGCGTGCCCCTCGAACGTCGTCTCGACTTCTTTGCGGTCCTGGTCGGCGTGTTCGCTCTGCTCGCCTCGTTGCAAGGCGGGAATGACCTCGGTCCAGTGCAAGTGTTGATCGTGACGATCGAGATCCTGCTCGCGCTGTTCCTGTCTGTGGTGATCGCGCTGCGCTGGCTCTGGCTTCGTCGTGTCGACGTGCTCGCCGCCCTCGCGTTGTGCGCGACCGCATGGTCGGCGTGGAGATCGCTGAGCTGATCAAGACGCCGCGGCTCGTCAGCGACAGGGGTCCAAGTGAGGGCCACAAGTCAGCCACTCACCCGCGCGAACGCAACTCCGAAGGCGCTATCCCGCGAATTTCGGGTTCACGCCGCGCCCCGGGCTCGATTTCCGGCGAGCAAACCTTGGACGCTCAAGTCCTCGTCTGCGTCGGGCCAGTGGATCCCTTCACCGTCTCCGAGTATCTGCCAGTTCGATCTCGCGGTTGCGCTCGCCCGCAGCAAGCGCGGAAACCAGACCAGGGGAACGGTGATCGAACGACCATCGGCGAGCCCCACGGTGAGTTCGTCATCTCCCACGAGCACCGTGCGGGCGAGAGGCCGATGCTCAATCGGGGAAGTGCCCATTCCATGCCTCCATCAAGACGTTCTCGTGTTCGACTACGAGTGCTTCGATTCGCTTCAACTCACGCGACGAGAAGCCTGTCGATCGCGCGAGGCTCACCGGCGCGAGCCAGAATTTCGCGAGGGAACGCTCTCGTTGGACGTGGATGTGCGCGGGTTCGCCCGATTCGTTGCTGAAGAAGAAGAAACGATAGGGTCCTTCGCGCAGAATCGTCGGCGACATGTGTCGAGACTATCATCGTTCCGCACGCGCGGAAGCTCGATCTCATTGCGACGCTGGCGCCCCGCCCCCGCGCCACTTCCCTCCGCTCACCCGCGCGAACGCCACGACGTGGCCGTCGGGGTCGAGCGCGTAGGCGGCGTCGTGACCCCAGTTGCGCGGCGCGAGCGGGCTCAGTTCGCGCGCTCCGGCGGCGAGCGCGCGCGCGTGGTGCGCCGCGGGATCGTCCACGACGAGGTACAACTCCGCGCGCGGCGCGCCGCGTGCCGCGGCGGGATCGGGCAGCGCGTCGCCGAGCAGCCGGCGGATGCCGGCTTCGGGCATCAGGCCGAGCACGCCGCCGCCCGGAAGGTCGAACTCCGTCATGCCCGGCACGTGGAGCCGCGGCGCGAGCGCGAGTGATGCGGCGTAGAAGCGCGTGCTCGCGTCCTGATCGGCGACGTACAGGACGAAGTGCGATGCCGCGCTCACCGGCGCGCCTTCCAGTCGCTCGCGAGCACTCCGTAGAACGCCGTGTCCGAGATCTCGCCCGCGACGATCCAGCGCTCGCGCAGCGTGCCTTCGCGCACGAAGCCGAGCCGCTCGAGCATCCGGCACGAGGCGGCGTTGCGCGTGTCGGTGTCGGCCTCGACGCGGTGCAGCCCGAGCGCCCCGAACGCGTGGTCGAGCAGCGCCGTCAGCGCCTCGCTCATGACGCCTCCGCCCCACGCCTCGCGCGCGAGTCCGTAGCCGAGTTCCGCGCGGCGGCACTGGTCGTGGAACGCGAACAGCGTGCACATGCCGACGAGCCGCGCGTCGCTCCTTCGCACGAGTCCGAGCCGCAGGAACTCGCCCGCCGCCATCGCGGAGCGGTCGCGCGCGATCTGCCGGTGCGCGGGCTCGAGGGACTCCCACGGCGGCGTGCTCCAGTAGCGGGTCACTTCGGCGTCGCGAAAGATCTCGAACAGCGCCTCGGCATCGGACTCGACGAACGGCCGCAGCGTCAGCCGCTCGGTCTCGAGCGTGAGCCCGGCGAACGAGCGCGGCGGCGCGACGCCCGGCTGCCCCGCGCGCCGCGACTCGGCCTCGGCGAGCCAGCCGCGCTTGAGTTCACTCGCGGGCACGTTCGACAGGTACGGCTTCAGGTCCACGATCGGCGTGCCGTCGAGCATGTCGACGCCGCGCACGTGCAGCTTCGATCCGTCGCGGCGGACGAGCCGCACGACCGTCAGTGCGATCGGGTTCGGCCGGCGCGGCGAGCGCGTCGCGAACACGCCGTGCGGCCGGTCGTCCGCGGGCGGATGGGCGATCAGGTCGCCGGGCTCGGCGCGGTCGAACACCCACAGCACGTAGAGGTGCGAGAAGCCCTCGATGTCGGCGAGTCCCGCCTCGAGCGCGGGATCGATCTCGAGCACGCCCCCGGCGTCGTGCTTCGCATCGGGGCCCTTCGGGATCGCGGACGTGTCGGTGAACGGACTGCGGACGACGCCGATCGGGCGGAACGTGAACATCGGGGCGCCTTCGCGGGCGACGGGTCGCGGCCGCCGCGGACGCGGAGCGCGCGGCGCGGGGCTCGCGTCACCCGCGCGCCGCGCAGCATACGCGAACGCGCGCGCGATGCGCGCCGCGCTCTAGGCGGCCTGGTGCGTCGCTTCGGAGGCGGGCGGCGAGGCCGCCGTCGTGCGTGCGTGCGGAAGACGGCGCGCGCCCATCCACACGCTCCACACGCCGGCGAGGCGCCAGATCGTCGTGAGCGGGCGGTAGAACACGACCGAGACGAGCGAGTCCACGGCCATCGTCTCGACCTCGTCGCGGCCGGTGAAGCGCGGGCACGCGACGCGCTCGAGCGCGACGCCGAGCAGCGCCGGCACCGCGCCGCCGACGACGGCGAGCGCGACGAACATCACGATGAACGCCAGGTCGGCGTTTCCGGTCGCGATCGCCGCGACGACGACGCCCGCGATCGCGAACTCGATCGCCGGCACGGCGAACTCGACCGCGAGGAACTGCGCGCCTTCGACCAACTTCGCGAACGTGCCGCCGCCGCGCCGCCCGCGTGCGCGGTCGAGCGCCACAGCGCCTCGGCGACCGCCGCGCGAGCGCTCGACGCGCGCCTGCGTCAGCGTGACGAGTCCGCTCGCGGGCTCGACCCACGCGACGGCGCTCGGCACGAAGCGCAGCGCCCCGCGGCGGCCGTCGGCCGCCTGCGCGCGCAGCCGGTGCGCGAGATCGAGACGCGGCGACGTGCAGTCGGTGCGGTAGCCGCCCGCGGCGAGCGCTTCGTCGCGCGCGACGAGGCCCGGCGGCTCGTGCGGCGCGAGAAGCCGCGCGCTCGCGCCGCTCGCTGGGCCGCCGGCGCCGAAGCCGCGCAGCGCCTCGAGCGCCTCGAAGCGCGCGAACAGGCGGCGCGGCAGCTCGAACGTCGCGCCGACGCGCGGGCCGACGCGCGACACGCCGGTGACGGCGGCGACCGACGAGTCTTCATAGAACGGCGCCGCAAGATGCGTGAGCGTGTCGGGCTCGAGCGACTCGGCCGCGCTCACCGGCAGCGCGAGCGGATAGCGCGCGAACGCGAGGCCCAGGTTGAGCGACGCGGCTTCACCCGCGCGCTCGGCGTCGACGACGACGAGCGGCACGCTGCCTCCCGCGGCGTACACGCCGCGCACGCGCGCGGTCGAAACGGGCGAGCGCCGCGTGCGGCGCACCGTCCGGAGCCCGAACGCACGCGTGAGCGAAGCGAGCGTCGCGTCGCTCGAGCCGTCGTTCACGACGACGACCTCGAGCGCCGGGTAGCGCTGCGCGAGCAGTTCGCGCACGCGCTCGACCACGCCGTCCTGCTCGTCGCGCGTGCGCGTCAGGATGCTCACGGGCGGAGCGAAATCGGCCTCGAACACGCCGAGGTGATCCTCGACGCGCAGCCGGTCGCGCTCGGTGAGCGCGACGAGCCACGCGAGCGTCGCGCGCGCGATCGCCGCGAGCGCCGCGACCGCCATGACGAGCAGCGCGGCGATGCCGATCGGCGACAGGCTCAGCGGCTGGCCGTGCTCAGGCCACATGACTGTGCCCTCCCGCGCGCTCGGGGTCGGACGGCGGCGCCTCGAGCACCTCGAGCGCGATCTCGCGCGCGAGCGGGTCGCCCTGCTCCGCGACCTGCCGCAGCTGGTCGCGCCCCAGATCGCCCATGTCGCCGAGCGCGACCGCGGCGTGACGGCGGACCCACCACTCGGTGTCGTGCTGCACGAGGTTCGCGAGGTACGCGAGCGCGGGCCAGTAGCGGATCGCGCCGACCGAGCGCGCGGCCTGCGCGCGCACGGTCCATTCCGGATCGTCGAGCGCCTGCTGCAGCGCGAGCGGCGGCGCGAGGTCGCCGAGTCCGCCGAGAGCGCGCGCCGCGGCGACGCGCGCTTCGGCGCCGCCGCTCTTCAGCGTCTCGGTGAGCAGGCTCACGCTCTGCGCTTCCGGGAAATGGCCGAGCAGCTCGATCGCCGCGAGGTGGATCGGCGCCGTCGCCTCCCAGCCGCGCAGCGCGTCGCGCACGATCGGCGCCGCGCCGGGGCCGAAGCGCCGCAGCAGCGCGACGAGCTGGAAGCGGCGGCGCGTGCTCGTCGCCTCGGGGTGTTCGAGCAGCCAGCGAAGGGCGTCGAAGTCGCCGAAGCGCGCGAGCGCCGCCGCGGCCGCGAACGTCACCGGCGCGGGCCCGCGCTCGAGCGCGCGGCGAATCGCCTCGCGCGACGGCTCGTGGCGCAGCAGTCCGAGGCGCTTCACGGCGAGCGCACGCCGCCAGGCCGACGGATGCGCGAGCCGCTCGCGCTCCTCGCGCGCGGCCGTGAGATCGGTGAGCGCTTCGGCGACGCGGTCCCAGTTCTCGGGCTCGACGGCGTCGCCGAGCGATTCCAGCAGCGCCCACAGCTCGTCCGGCGCCAGCGATTCGGCGAGCGCGAAGAACTCGTCGCTGTCGCCCTCCGAGACGAGGCGCGTCAGCTCGGCGAGGAAACGCTCGCGCGACGCCTCCGACGCGGCGCCGTCGGCGTCGCCGAGCAAGTCCTCGGCGACGTCGCGGGCGAGCGCGAGTCCTTCGCGGGTCCAGCGTCGAATGGGCGGTGGCCAGTGCATGTGCGGTGTCCCGGGGGGCGAGCGGACAGGGAATCGGATGCGTTATCGGCCGGGAGCGATCCGGGCTCCAGCCGGCGTTTCCCGCGGCCCGCGGACGCGCCGGATCGCCGGCAGCATACGCCCATCGGTGCCGGCGTCGAGCAGGGCGACCGTCGCCGGTCCGCGAACGGCCCTCGCGACCGTTCATCCGGCCCGAACGACCGTCCGTCGGCGCGCGCGTATCGGGCGGGCGCGAGGCGCCGTAGCGTGCCTTCGTCGGACACGCGAGCGGGCGGCGGTGCGATGGCACCGCCGCCCGGCTTCGCGGCTCGCTCCCGGAGGACCCATGACCGTTGCCGCTCCCCCCGCCGCTCCGCCGCGCGAAGCGCTGCGCGTCGCGAACGCGAAGAAGTCGTTCGGCGCGACGCACGCGCTCGCGGGGCTCTCGCTCACCGTGCGCGAGGGTGAACTGCTCGCGCTGCTCGGTCCGAACGGCGCCGGCAAGACGACGCTGATCCGCGCCGTCGCCGGACGCCTCCGTCTCGACGCCGGCGCGGTCGCGATCTTCGGCGAGACGCTCGCGAACGGCCGGCGCGCAGGAACGCTCGGCGTCGTGCCGCAGGAGATCGCGCTCTACCCGCTCCTGACCGCGCGCGAGAACCTGGCCGCGTGGGGCGAGCTGCACGGCGTGCCGCGCGGCGAACTTCGCGAGCGCATCGAGTGGGCGCTCGGCTGGACCGCGCTCGGCGAGCGCGCGAACGCGCTCGTGCGCGACTTCTCGGGCGGCATGAAGCGGCGGCTCAACATCGCGTGCGGCGTGCTCCACCGGCCGAAGCTCGTGCTGCTCGACGAGCCGACGGTCGGCGTGGATCCGCAGAGCCGCGAGAAGATCTACGACATGCTCGCGGCGCTGAAATCCGAAGGCGCGGCGCTGCTGCTCACGACGCACCAGCTCGAAGAGGCCGAGCGGCGCTGCGACCGCGTCGCGATCGTGGACCACGGCCGCCTCGTCGCCGAAGGCACCGTGCGCGAGCTGCTCGCCGCGCACGCGGGCCGCGAGCGCACGGTGCGGATCACGACAGACCGCGCGCCGGAATCACTGCCGCGCGGCGCCGAGTGGCGCGACGGCCACGTCGAGGCGCGCGTCGCCGACGTCGGCGAGGAGCTGGCGTCGCTGCTGCACGCGCTGCGCGCCGCGGGCGTCGCGATCGACGACGTCGCGGTCGAGCGCCGCGGACTCCAGGACGTGTTCCTCAAGCTCACCGGAAAGGAGCTGCGCGAATGATCGCGACCTTGCTTCGCATCTCACGGCTCTCGCTGCGCCGCGACAGAGTCGCGCAGACGATGGCGTTCGTGCTGCCGATCGGGTTCTTCTCGATCTTCGCGCTCATCTTCGGGCGACCGCAGGTGATCTCGACCTCGCGCCTCGACGTCGCGGTCGCGGACGGCGACCGCTCCGATGCGAGCGCGTGGCTCGTTGAGACGCTGAAGGGCGATTCGACGCTGCGTGTCGCGGATTCGCTCGACGCGAAGCGCGGCGGCGGCGCGATCACGCGCGAGCGCGCGGAAGCGATGGTAAAGGCCGGCGACGCCGACGTCGCGATCGCGATCCCCGAGGGCTGGGGCCGCACGTTCCCGGACCTCGCCGGTGTGGGCTCAAAGGTCGAGATCCTGAACGACCCGTCGAACCCGGTCGCGCGGCACCTCGCGAACGGCGCGCTCCAGCGCGCGGGCGGCCGCATGATGTCGGGCGCCACGGGCGGCGGCGGCGCGGGCGGCGGCGCTTCGGGCGGCGGCATGATGCCGGTGCCGAGCGAGGTGCGCGACGTGCTCGGGGATCCCAAGCAGAACGGCCGCATGGTGGCCTACTACGCCGCGGGGATCGCGGTGATGTTCCTGCTGTTCTCGGCGAGCAGCGGCGGCGGAGCGCTGCTCGACGAGCAGGACTCGGGAACGCTCGAGCGCGTGCTCGGAACGCGCGCCGGCATGAACGGGCTGCTCGCCGGCAAGTGGGTGCACCTGACGCTCGTCGGCGCGACGCAGATCGTCGTGATGTTCGTGTGGGCGATGCTCGCGTTCCGGCTCGACCTGGTCGGCCACCTGCCGGGCTTCGCGCTCGTCACCGCGTTCACCGCGATGGCGGCCGGCGCGTTCGGCCTCGTGCTCGCGACGTTGTCACGCACGCGCCAGCAGCTCGGCAGCATCGCGACGCTCCTCATCCTGTCGATGTCGGCGCTCGGCGGCAGCATGTTCCCGCGCTTCCTCATGAGCGAGGGCATGCAGAAGGTCGGGCTCGCGACCTTCAACGCGTGGGCGCTCGACGGCTACTTGAAAGTGTTCTGGCGCGAAGCGCCGCTCGCCTCGCTGCTGCCCCAGGTCGGCGTGCTCGCCACGATGACCGTCGCGTTCCTCGCGCTCGCGCGAGTGTTCGCGCGCAGGTGGGAGCGGGGGTAGTCGCGACGCCTCGCTCCCCCTCGCTTGACGCCCCGACGCGGCGCCCGTGATCCTGCGGGCGCCGCGTTTCGCTTCCCGCCGGTCCCTCGCTCCACTCGCTCGGAGAATTCGTCGTGCCCGCTCTCGTGATCGCGTTGCTGCGCGTCGTCCACATCGTCGCCGGCGTCTTCTGGGTCGGCTCCGGAATTTCGAACGCCTTCTTCCTCATGCCCTCGGTCATCGCGGCGGGCTCCGCGGGCGGCGCCGTCATGCGCCAGCTCGTGCAGGTGCGGAAGCTCCCGGTCGCGACGAACGTCGCCATGCTGCTGTCGCTGCTCTCGGGGCTCGCGCTCTACGGCTGGTACGGACACCACGGCAAGCTCGAGTGGATCCTCTCGCCGACGGGACTCGCGTACGGCGTGTCGCTCGTGCTCGCGTTCGCGTCCGCGGGAGTGGGTCACGGCCTCGTGTCGGCCTCGGCGAAGCGTCTCGCCGCGATCGCGGGCCCGCTCGCCCAGAGTGGCGCCGCGCCGACGCCCGAGCAGGCGGCCGAGATCGCGGCGCTGCAAGCGCGCATGCTCACGGGCTCGCGCATCGCGGCGACGCTCGGGTTGGTCGTCGTCGCGCTCATGTCGGTCGCGCGCTACCTCTAGCCTCGCACCCGCCGGCGGCGCCGCGCTCTTGCGTTCGCGCCACATCGAGAGCATTCTGCCGCTCGTCCGTTAGGGGTGGCCCGAAAGAAGCGGGCCTGAGAGCACACCCTTCGAACCTGAACTGGTTAGAACCAGCGTAGGGAAACGGCGAAGCAAGCGAGCTCTCCGGTTGCCTCCACGCCGTCCCTTCGCGGACGGCGTTTTCGTTGCGACCTCGCGCCGCGATGAAGCACCGTCGCCGGGACCGCTCATGTTCAGCTCGAACCCCCTCGACTGGGGGCTGATCGCACTCTACTTCGGCTTCCTCGCGTTCGTGTGGGCGCGGGGATTCGGCGCGGCGCACTCGACCGACGACTACCTCGTTGCCGGCCGCCGCGTGACGCTGCCGGCGTTCGTCGCGACGCTCGTCACGACCTGGTACGGCGGCATCCTCGGCGTCGGCGAGTACTCGTGGCGCTACGGCGTCTCGAACTGGCTCGTGTTCGGCGTGCCGTACTACGTCGGCGCGCTCCTGTTCGCGCTGCTGTTCGCGCGCCGCGCGCGCACGACGGGCTTCACGACGATCCCCGACTTGCTCGACCGCCACTACGGCCGCGGCGCGGCACTCGCGGGCGCCGTGCTCGTGTTCCTCACCTCGGCGCCTGCGGCGTACGTGCTCATGCTCGGCACGCTGTTCGCCGCCATGACGGGCTGGCCGCTGCTCGCGTGCATCGCGCTCGCGACCGCGACTTCGATCTTCTACGTCTCGAAGGGCGGGCTGCGCACGGTCGTGTTCATGGACCAGATCCAGTTCGTGCTCATGTACGCGGGCTTCGCGCTGCTGCTCGCCTTCCTCGTCGCGGGCCACGGCACGCTGCCGTTCCTCGGCGGCCGCGTGCCCGCGTCGCACTGGACGTGGAACGGCGGCACGCCCGCGGCCTCGATCTTCGTGTGGTACGTCATCGCGCTCTCGACGCTCGTGGACCCGGGCTTCTGGCAGCGCGCCTACGCCGCGCGCGATCCGAACGTCGCGCGCCGCGGCGTGCTGTGGTCCATCGCGTTCTGGGTCGTGTTCGACTTCATGACGACGTCGTGCGGGCTGTACGCGCGCGCGCTGCTGCCGAACCTCGGGGACCCGGTGTTCGCGTTCCCCGAGGTCGCGAAGCTCACGCTGCCGCCCGTGGCGCTCGGGCTCTTCTACCTCGGCATGATCGCGACCGTGATGAGCACGATCGACTCGTACGGCTTCATCGCCGCGACCACGTTCGGCCGCGACCTGTGGTGGCGCTTC
The DNA here is from genome assembly GCA_044222065.1 of Candidatus Eiseniibacteriota bacterium. Lineage (GTDB taxonomy): Bacteria > Eisenbacteria > RBG-16-71-46 > RBG-16-71-46 > RBG-16-71-46 > JBGAOA01. The sequence goes on along the minus strand of JBGAOA010000013.1, from coordinate 21,417 downwards.
CGCCGCGGCGCGGACGAGTCGCGCATCCCGGCGTACTCGCGCGCCGGGCTCTGGATCGCGGGCGGATTCGCGGGCGCACTCGCGTGCGCCGAGCCGAGCGTGATCGCGCTCTGGCACGACCTCGGCTCCATCACGACGCCCTCGCTGCTGCTCCCGGTCGGCACGGCGCTCACAGGACGCGGTCGCCTCGGCGCGCGCGCAACGCTCGCCGCACTCGCGCTGCCGCTCGCCGTGACGCTCGCGTGGGTGCTCGCCCGGAACGCGTCGCCCGCGGGCCGCTATCCCCTCGCACTCGAACCGATCTACGCCGGACTCGCGGCCTCGCTGCTCGTCTACGCGCCCGGCTGGCTGCTCTTTCGAAAGGACGCTCCTCGATGACGACACGCCTCTTCCCGCTCGCGGCCGCGCTCACCGCATCGCTCGCGCTTGCCGGCGCCGCGCACGCCGGCGAGGCCACGCTCGACACCGTGCTCACGCTGCCCGAGCAGGAAGTGAGTACGACGCGCGTCGGCGAGCGCGCGCCGTTCGCGCGCGCGTCCCTCACGCGCAGGGACCTCGTCGCGAAGAACTGGGGCCAGGACACGCCGATGGCGCTCGCGACGCTGCCGGGCGCCTACGCCTACTCGGACGCGGGCAACGGCATCGGTTACTCGTACCTCGCGATCCGCGGCTTCCCGCAGCGCCGCATCAGCGTGCTCGTGAACGGCGTGCCGCTGAACGACCCCGAGTCGCACGAGGTCTACTGGATCGACCATCCCGACCTGCTCGCCTCGACGAGCAGCGTCGAGGTGCAGCGCGGCGTCGGCTCGGCGCTCTACGGCGCCGCCTCGCTCGGCGGCAGCGTGCACGTCGAGACGTCGCCGTTCACGGCCGACCCGCACGCGTCGGCGAGCGTGTCGTACGGCTCGTTCGACACGAAGCGGCTCGTGCTCGAGCAGTCTTCGGGACGGCTCCCGGGCGGCTTCGACCTCTACGGCCGCTACTCGCGCATCGAGACTTTGGGTTATCGCGACCAGTCGTGGTCGAAGCTCTGGTCGTACGCGCTCTCGGCGCGGAAGGAGACGGGCGCGCAGTCGTTCCGCGTCACGCTCTACGGCGGTCCCGAAGAGACGCACCTCGCCTACCTCGGCGTGCCGCGTTCGACGCTCGACGGCGCGATCACGGGGGACCCGGACCGCGACCGGCGCTTCAATCCGATCACCTACGCGAACGAACGCGACCACTTCTTCGAGCCGCACTACGAGCTGCTCCACACGTGGTCGCCGCGCACGGGCCTCGCGCTGTCGCAGACGTTCTTCTGGTTCGACGGCAAGGGCTTCTACGACGAGCGGAGAGCGGGCCGCGCGCTCGCGGACTACCGGCTCTTGGACATCGTCACGGCGGACTCGACGCTCGCGCCGCGCGACTACTACGCACAGAACCCGGACGGCTCGCTCGCCGAGGACTCGGGCGGCCGCTTCACGATCGAGCGCTTCGACCTCGTGCGGCGGCGCACGGTCGTGAACCGGCACTTCGGCTGGGTGCCGCGCGCGCGCATCGATCACCCGGGCGGCGCGCTCACCGTGGGCGGCGAACTGCGCGCGCACGACGGGCGGCACTTCGGCGAGGTGATCGCCGGCGCGCCGCTGCCGTTCGGCACCGCGCCGAACCACGCGTACTACGACTACCACCCGCGCACGCTCGCGGCCGGGCTGTTCGTGCGCGAGGAGTGGAACGCGGCGCCGGCGCTGCTCGTCACGGGCGACCTCGCGTGGCGGCACCAGTCCTACGCGATGCGCGACGACCGCTTCGACGGCATCCGCTTCGACCAGCCCTACGACTTCGGCCTCCCGCGCCTCGGCCTCACGTGGACGCCGCGGCGCGACGTCTCGGCGTTCGCGTCGTGGTCGAACGCGCGCCGCGAGCCGGCGTTCCGCGACCTGTACGACGCCGAGGGGCCGGGCAGCGTGCCGCTCTACCGCGTGCGCGACCTCGCGAACAACGTCTACGCGGATCCGCTCGTGCGGCCCGAGCGCGTGAACGCGTGGGAAGCGGGCGCCTCGTGGCGGCGCGGCGAGCCGGGCGGCGCGGGCGCCGCGCTGAACGCGAGCGCGAACCTCTACCGCATGGACTTCCGCGACGAACTCGTCTACGCCGGGCAGTACGACACCGACCTCGGCTACCCGATCCTCGGGAACGCCGCGGCGAGCGTGCACCAGGGCGTGGAACTGGCCGCGCGCGGCGCGTGGCCGCTCGCCCGCGGCGCGTCGTTCGCGCTCGATGCGAACGCGTCGCTCGCGGACAACCACTTCGTCGAGTACCGCGAGCGCTACGGCCCGACGGCGGCGGACGAGGTGAGCTACGACGGCAACGCGCTCGCCTACTTCCCCGACCGGCTCGCGAACGTCGCGGGCACGCTCGCGTGGCGCGCGTTCGCGCTCGGCGCTTCGGTCCAGCACGCGGGGCGCATCTGGCTCGACAACTCGGAGAGCCGGCCCGTGAGCATCGCGCCTCGCACGACGCTCGACCTCACGGCCTCGGCGCGCACGCGCGTCGCGGGCTCGGCCGCCGAACTCACGCTGCGCGTGTTCAACGCGCTCGATGCGCGCTACGAGACCGGCGGCTACTACGACTTCGACCTGCTCGAGCCCGTGTTCACGCCGGCCGCGACGCGCAACTGGCTGCTCGGCGCGCGCGTCGAGTTCTGAGCGCAAACGAACGGGCCCTCGAGGCGCGACGCCTCGCGGGCCCGCGTCGTGTGCGCCGCTACTGTGCGAGCACGACGGTGCGCGTGGTCTCGACGCCGGCCGCGCGCATGCGCACGAAGTACAGCCCCGGACGCACCTGCCGGCCCGCGTCGTCCGCGCGATCCCACACGACCGCGTGGTCGCCGACGCCGAACGAGCGCGAGGCGAGCGTGCGGATCATCCGGCCCGAGAGGTCGAAGACGCGCAGGTCCACGGTGGCGGCCTTCTCGAGGTGGAACGCGGCGGTCGGCGCGATCTGCGACGGGTTCGGCCGCACCGGTTCGAACTCGGCGAGCTGGCGCGACGGGTCGTGCAGCGGCTTCATCGGGAAGCGCGCGTGGACCGAGTTCCAGTTGCTGCCGGCCGGCGCGATCTCGCGCAGCAGCGTGATGCTGCCGCCGCCGGCGTTGCCCGTCACGACGTCGAGCGCCCCGTTGCGGTCGATGTCGAGCGTCGCGATCGAGAACGGGTTCGCGCCCACGACGCACGTCGCCTTGTCCACGAACGTCGAGTCGCCGTCGTTCGCGAGCAGCTTCACCTGCGACGAGCCATTGATGACGACCGCGAGGTCCATGCGGCCGTCCGTGTCGAGCACCGTCGGCACAACGTAGCGCGGGTTCTGGCCGACCGGGAGCTCGCGCGTCCACGTCAGGGCGCCCGTGCCGTCGTTCGTGAAGCGCGTGAGCGAGTTCTCCTTGAAGTTGCACGTCACGACGTCCACGTCGCCGTCGCTGTCGAAGTCCGCGAGCGCGGCGCCGAGGTTCCAGCGGTTCGGGATCACCGACGTGCGGTCGAACCTGCCGTCCTTGCGATTGATGAAGACGCTCAGCGACGCCTCGTCGTAGTTCGTCACCACGATGTCCGGGTAGCTGTCGCCGTTCAGATCGGCCGCCCACACGCCGTAGGGTCCGACGCCCGATTCGTACGTCGTCGCGGCTCCGAACGTGCCGTCGCCGTTGCCGAACCGCACGGTGATGCTGCCGGGGGAGATCGCGTCCCCGTAGTCGGCGGTCACGAGATCCGCGCGCCCGTCGCGGTTCACGTCCGGCGCGATCACGAAGCGCGGGTGGTAGCCCGTCGGGATCAGGGACGCCGCCGAGAAGTCGTGGCCCAGCAGATTGAGCCGCACCTCGACGCGGCTCTCGCCGTAGTCCGCGACGGCGAAGTCGGGCAGCTGGTCACCGTTGAAGTCCGCCGCGACGATCCCCTGACAGAGCGTGCCGGCCGGGAACGACACCGGGTTCGCGAACACGCCCGCGCCGTTGCCGAACATCATCACCGCGCGATGGTCCTGCGTGGAGGACACGACGTCCTCGAAGCCGTCGGCGTTGAAGTCGGCGATCGCGATCATCGTGTTGCCGGGCGCCGTCGTGACGTCCGTGCGGCCGCAACCGTTGAAGAACCCGCCGATCAGCACCGACATCGTGCCGGAGTATCCGTAGTTCGTCGTGACGAGGTCCGGCGTGCCGTCGCCGTTCAGGTCGGCGCCGGTCACGACGCGCGGCGTGCTGAGCGTCGAGAAGTACAGCACGGGCAGCTCGAGTGACGCGCTGCCGGTGCCCCGGAACGCGCTCACGCGCGCGAGGTCGTAGCTCGCCGTACACACGTCCTGGTCGCCGTCGCCGTCGAGGTCGGCAGCGAACAGCGTGTTCGAGTAGGCGTAGAACATCGCCCGATCGCCGGGGATGAACTGGCCACTGCCGTCGTTCATCTGGAGCGTGACGCCCGTCTCGTCGTTGACAGCGAAATCGAGGTCGCCGTCGCCGTCGAAGTCGGCGGGCACGGAGCTCAGGCCCTCGAACGGCCCGATCGCGACCGGCGTTGCGAACGACCCGTCGCCGTTTCCATACAGCGCGATCGAGACGTTCTCGCCGAGCAGCGCGTCCAGGTTTCCGTCGGCATTCAAGTCGGCGAGGCGGAGCCCGACCGCGAGCGCGGCGGGAAACGACAGAGGACTCGCGAACGTTCCGCCGTCGTTGCGGATCACGAGCAGGTCGTGGGCCGGGAAGGGATCGACCTTGGTGCGGCTCACGACGATGTCGAGGTCGCCGTCGTTGTCGACGTCGCCGAGTTGCAGCCCCCTCAGAACCTCACCGATCACGAAGTCGGCGAGCGACGCGTACGTGCCGTCACCGTTCGAGTGGAACACGTGCAGCACGAGACCGCCGGCCGGACCGCCTCCCGACCCCGTGGTGTCTTGCGCACTCGCCACGACGAGATCCGCGAACGCGTCGCCGTCGAGCGGTCCCACAGCGAGATCGATCGCCCCGGTGACGCCGAACACGAGGCCCTCGGCGAAGGTGCCGTCGCCCTGGTTGACGAGCGTCATGACCTGGTCGCCGCTCGCGGGCAGCGACACGGCGTCGGGCCGCGCGTCGCCCGTCACGTCACCGAGCACGATGTGCGACGGACTCGCACCGGCGTAGTACAGAACCGGAGGCTGGTATTCGAGCGCCGCGTGCGCGGCGGTGGACAGCGAAACGAGGAGCGTCGAGATCGCGAGTGCGCTCGCGATCGGACCGCGACGGCGAAGGGAACCGGGGACCATGGGCCCACCTCGAATTGAAAGGACGCTGCGGCTGGGGGAATCGCGGAGAAGCCTAGTCCTCTCGCGCCCGCGGGCCAAGCTCCGAGCCGCTCGGAGCGGGCCGAAAGCGAGGACGGCGCGACCGGTCGAATTCCGAGGCGGCGTCCGAAAGAGGGAACGAGAACCCGGGGCCCGAGGTTCGCCCGGCGCGCGAACCGCCTCACGCGCGCAGGCTTGCGTTCCTCTCCCGCCACCAGCCCGCGACCTCGGCCGCGGGCGCGACCCAGGCGCCGCGCTCGGCGAGCCGGTCGAGGGCGGCGACGTACGGGGGCCACCAGCCGGGAAACACGGACTCGGCCGCGGCGTTCGGATGCCACAGCAGCCCGGCGAGCCCGCCGACGGATTCCACGGTGGCGAGCTGGTCGAGCACGCGCGCCGTGGCGCCCGCGGCATCGAGCCGCAGAGTGCGGAAGAGCGCGCCGTCCATGCAGGTCATCGGCACCTCGAGCAGGTCGAGCGCCGCGCCCGTGCCGCGGTCGAGCCACTCGAACGGCGCGGCGACGCCGCAGCGGAATCCCGGCGACTCGTTGTAGCCGAGCGTCGCGTCGTACGCGAAGCGCGCCTCGGCGTGCGCGCGCGGCGTCACGCGGACGTCCCAGCGCAAGAAGTGCTGGCGCGTGCCCGCGAGCGGCGCGCCGATCGCGGCTTCGACCTGCGCCTTCTGCCGCACGAGTTCGGCGCCGTCGCGGAACGTCTCGTACGAGCCGTGGAGCCCGACCTCGAAGCCGCGTGCGGCGAGCGTGCGGAACAGCTCGCGCACGGTCGTGCGCCGGCCCTCGATGTTCCAGTACGGATCCACGGTGCGGCCGGCGCGCAGCGCGCGCACGGCGGCGGCGAGTCCGGCGCGCGCGGCGTAGGAGCGCGGCGAGCGAGCGCGCGCGAGCAGCCGAAGCGCCTGCGGCAGCGAATGCAGCGACGTGTCGTCCACGTCGTGCGACAGCGTCGCCGCGAAGCGCGCGCCGCCCTTCCAGCGCGGCACGCGTTCGAGCGTGCGGCCGCGCGCCGCCGCCCAGTGATCGAGGCGCGCGCGCAGCCGCTCGACGAGTTCGTTCACGATCGGCCGCTCGAGCACGCCGAGTTCGTGGAGCCGCGTGTAGCCGCCCGCGTAGCACGTCCACTGGTCGCGGCGCGGATCGTCGTACTCCTCCTCGCGGCTCATCGTCCACGCGATCGCGCGCAGCCACGGCGCGGGCAGCACGCGCGGATCGGCCGGCGGCGGGCACGCGCCGCCCGGGCACGGCAGCGGCACGCGCTCGAACGCGCCGAGCTTCACGTCCTCGGGCCGCCACTTCGGCCAGTCCTCGACGACGACGACCGCGGCCGCGCCCGGCGGCGCTTCGGACTCGGGACCGACCCACACGAGCGGATCGTCGCCCGCGAACGCCGCGCGCGCCGCGTCGGAATCGAAGCGGCAGCGGCTCCAGCGCGCATCGAGGAGCGGCGCGATCTGCGTGAGCGCCCAGCGCGGTTCGGCCGCATCGCACGCGGCGCTCGCGAGCACGAACCGGATCGTCACGCGCCACCGCCCCGGCGCTCGAGCGCCTCGCGGTAGTGCGCGAGCAGCGTGCGCCCGACGACCGCGAGATCGTGCGTGCGGCGCACGTACGCGGCGCCGTCCGCCCCGAGCGCCGCGCGGCGCGCGGGCTCGGCGACGAGCGGCCGCAGCGCGTCCGCGAGCGTCGCGGGCTCGGCGCTCACGACCGGGCAGCCCGAGAGCCGGTCGCGGAAGTCGTCGCGCAGGTACGCGACGACGGCCTTGCGCTCGGCCATGCCCTCGATCGCGAGCAGGCCGTACCAGCCCATGAAGACCTGGTCCACGAGCACGTCGCACTCGGCGAGGAACGCCGGCATCGTCGCCCACGGCCGCCGGTCGATCATGCGCAGTTCGAGCTTCGGGAACTCTCGCGACAGCGCCGCCACCGCCGCCTCGACGTGGCGCGTGCCCTTGATGAGCCGGTTCGTCGGCGCGTGCGCGATCACGACCGGGCCGTGCACGCCGTCGCGGGGCGGGCCGTCGGCGCGCGCGGCCTCGTGCGCGAGCGCGGCCTCCTCCCAGCGCGCGGCCTCGATCGCGAGCGGCAGGTGGCGCCCGTTCGGCACCGACTCCGCGAGATCGAGCGTCGAGAAGAACACGAGGTCCGCGAACGCGGCGGCGCGCGCGCGCAGCTCGTCCTGGTGCGCGGGATCGCAGAACGGCTCGCACTCCGTGCAGGTCGCGAGCGGGTGCGTGCGGCGCATGTGGTCGCGGCGCCGCACCTCGCAGCCGTGGAAGTGGAACGCGATCGTCTTGCCCATCGCGCGCAGCGCGCGCAGCTCGAGCGCCTGGACGGCGCGCAGGAACGACTTCGTGCCGTAGAAGAACGACGTCCCGAAGTGGAAGTGCAGGACGTCGAATCGAGCGGCGTGCGCGGCGAACGCGGCGCCCATCGCGGCGAAGCGCGCGAGCCCGTTCGGGCGCTCGTCGAGCGGCACGACGAGGTCGGGAACGCGGCCGTCCCAGTCCACGCGGTAGGCGAACGAATGCGCGTCGCAGCCGGCGAGCGCGAGCGCGCGCGCGAGCATCATGCCCTGCCCCGCGATCTCGTACGTGCCGTGCAGCACGCGGAGCGCGCGGCCGCGGAAGCGTGCGGCGTCCGCCGCGGCCACGGCGTCGGACCCGGCGCTCACCACAGCTCGTACTCCCGCGGCTTCACGAGCCGGCGCACGGCGCCGCGCGCGAGGATCACCGCGCCGACGAGCGACGGGCGGCGCGTCCACTTCACCGCCTGGCTCAGCCACTCGTTCCAGATCGTCCCGGGCCGCGTCACGAAGCGCCGCGGCGCGTGCATCAGCGCGTGCTTGAGCGCGTCTTCGTCGGCCGGGAGGTCGCCCTCGAACTCGACGCGCGCGAGGTGCAGTTCGCCGAGCCGATGCGCGTCGGGCCCGACGAGTTCCGCCTTGCCGAGCTTGAGCGCCAGCTCCGCGGCGCGCGTGTTGTCGGCGCGCGCGGTGCGGCCGTTGTAGATCTCGACCAGGTCCACGCGCTCGAGCAGCGCGTCGTCGAGCCGGTGCCACTTGTACGGATGCGGCAGCAGCACGAGACCGCCCTGCGCGTGCACGGTGTCGCAGAAGCGCGTCGCGTGCAGGTCCTTCAGGTCCTCGCGCAGGAACAGCCCGATCACGTCGCCCTGGTCGGTCGCGGCCTCGGTCGCGAGCACGACGCGGAGCGGCAGGCCGAGGCGTTCGGCCGCCTCGCGCGTCTCGACCGCACCCCGCCAGGAGTCGTGGTCGGTGACCGCGAGCACGTGGACGCCGAGCGCGGCCGCGTGGCGCGCGAGCGCTTCGGGTTCGACGCGCGAGTCGAACGAGTGCTTCGTGTGGCAGTGAACGACGAACGTCCAGCTCATCGCGCGGAAACTCGCACACTCCGCGCCGCGGAGCCACGCGCGGACCGCGTCATCGCAGCTCGCGGCGCTCGCGCCACGCGCCGGGCGTGCCGCGCACCCACTGCGCGATCTCGTACGCGAGCGGCGCGGGATCCGAGAAGCGGTACGGATGCGCGACCGCGGGCGACACCGCGTCCCACAGCACGCGCGGCAGCGTGGACGGCGCGAACAGCCCGTGCCACAGGTCGCCGCCGAACGGCCACGAGAAGCGCACGGGCCGGACGCGCGGCGCGGGCCCCGGATCGCGGCCCTCGAGCAGCGCGACGAGCGCCGACGGAATGTCCGCGCCGGCCGCGAGCGCGACGTCGTGCGAGCCCCAGAACTTGGCGTTCACTTCCATGAGCGCGAGTCCGCCCGGCTCGGGCCGGCCCTTGAATTCGACCATCGCCACGCCGTGCCAGCGGAGCGCATCGAGGATCGCGCCGCCCGCGCGTTCCAGCTCGGCGCATTCGGGCACGCTCTCGGCGCACGCGCTCGTGCCGCCCGTCGGCGGCCACTCGCGCACGCGCCGGTGCATGAACCCGCGCACGCGGGTCCCGTTCCAGTAGAGCGCCGAGAAGCCGTAGCCTTCGCCCCGCACGTACTCCTGCGCGAGCACGCCGGCGCTCGCGGCCGCGCGCACCGCTTCGTAGGCCGCCGCGGCCTCGTCGGCCGAGCGCGCGTAGCGCAGCACCTTGCGACCTTCCTCGCGCGCCGACTTCACGACGAGCGGCGCGCCGAACTCCGCGAACGCCGAGCTCGCGTCGGCCGCGCTCCCGAGCCGCCGCTCCCGCGGCACGCGCACGCCGAGCGAGCGCGCGAGTTCGGCCGTGCGCGACTTGTCGTTCGCGATCGCGAACGAGTCGGCCGACGGCAGCGCCCTGGGGCCGCCCGCCGGCCAGGAGTCCCGAAGCGCGTCGGCCGCCGCGAACGCGCCGCTGCCGACGAGCACGACGCTCACGGGGGCGAGCGCGCGGATGGCGCCGAGCAACGCTTCGCCGTACGCCGGATCGCCCGTCGCCGGAACCGCCCGCCACGCGCGAACGGCCCGCGAGTGCGCCGCCGGCGCGCGCGAGGAGCGCGCGAGCAGGTGCACCTCGTGCCCTCGATCCGCGAGGTGCCGCACGATCCCGAGGCTGTGCTTGAACTCACCGTCCGTGACGAGCACCCGCCCCGGAGCGGAGCGGGCTGAGGGCGCAGTCATGCCCGCACAATACGCGTTGCCTTCCCGCGCGTGCAGCGCTCCCGCCTCGCGCGAGCGCAGCGAGCGAGCGCTAATTCGCAGACGGGCGCGCCCTCTCGCCCCGAAGCGGATCCAGCCGCTCGCGCCTCTCCCGACCCCCGTTCGACTGGCCGAGGCGCCTCGACCGTCACCCGTTTCTGAAACGGATCCGGACGTGTGACGGTCATTTCGGCTACAAGCGCCGCCACCCTGAGTCGACTTTCTTGGCTCGGCCGCAACATTTTCCGTGGTCCGTTCGTTTTGACTCCAGTTCAACTTTGTACTAAGTCAATTATGTCCTCAGTCACTCTTGAACCCAGTACACGGAAGATGGCCATGACCGAAATCACGGTGTCGAGGCGCGAGCGCAAGAAAGAAGAGACGCGCCAGAGGATCTTCGAGGCGGCGATCAAGCTGTTCCGCGAGCGCGGCTTCGAGAACGCGACGGTGGACGAGATCTGCGTGCGCGCGGACGTCGCGAAGGGAACGTTCTTCAACTATTTCCCACGCAAGGAGGCGGTGCTCTCGTATCTGAGCGAGCAGCGCCTCGAGGACATCGAGGCGCGCGGCGATGCGCTGTTCGCCGATCCCCAGCCGGCGCGCGAGAAACTGCTCGCGCTGTACGCGCACGCCGCGTCGGCGTACGAGTCCGACCGCGAGCTCACGCGCTTCGTGCTCGGCGAACTGCTGCACCAGCAGTTCGGGCCCGCGCAGGAAACCGGGCGCCGCTGGGACGCGATCCTCGACCGCATCTTCGAGCAGGGACAGCAGTCGGGCGAGCTGCGCCGCGACGTGGACCGTGCGCGCGCGATCGAGCTGATGACGAGCGTCTACTACGGCCTGCTCTACCTGTGGGCGAACTGCGAAGAGACGCAGGTTCCGCTCGAACACGAGCTGCGCGAGCGGCTGACGCTCGTCCTCGACGGACTCGCCGTGCCGCGCGGAGGTTCGCGATGAGCGCCCGCGTGCGCCCGATCGCGACGTTCCTGCTCGCGACCTCGCTCCTGTTCGCCGCCCTCTGCGCGCTCGGTTCGTGGTTCGTACCGATCGCGGGCGCGGCCACGAAGCCGGCGGCGGCTGCCTCCCCGGCGGACACGCTGCCTCTCACGCTCGACGAAGCCGTGCGCTGGGCGCTCGAACACGGGCCCGACGCGCGCATCGCCGGCGAGGCGATCCGCGCCGCGAACGGCCGCGTGCGCGAGGCGATGGCCGCGGCGATGCCGCAGGTCAACGCGAATCTCGTCTACAGCCGCAAGTTCGACTCGATCTTCCAGGGCGTCACGCCCGACACGGGCGTCGCCGGCGAGATCGCGTCGCTGTTCAAGAACACGTCGTTCGCGGCCGTGCACTCGTGGACTGCGGAGCTGACGGCGTCGCAGCTGCTGTGGAGCGGCGGCCGCGTCGGCGCCGCGCTGTCGGCGGCGAAGGCGTACCGGAAGTCGGCGAACGCCGACCTCGAGGAGGCGCGCGCGCGTGTGCGGCTCGAGACCGAGCGCGCCTACCTCGAAGCGCTCTACACGCGCGACGTGCTCGCGATCGCCGAGGCGAGCCTCGCGCAGGCGCGCGCGCAGCTGAAGCAGGTGCAGCTCTACCAGCGCGAAGGCTCGCGGTCCGAGTACGACCTGCTGCGCGCGCAGGTGGACGCGGCGAACCAGGAACCGCCGGTCGTGGCCGCCCGCAACGCGCGCGACCTCGCGATGCTCGAGCTCAAGCGCCAGCTGCTCGTGCCGCTCGAGCGTCCGGTCGCGCTGCGCTCGCCGCTCGCGTTCGCCGACAGCCTCGTGCCCGTCGTGGACGACGCGAGCACCGGCGCCGCGCACCGCGCCTCGCTCGCGCGCGCCGACGCGCAGGTCGAAGGCTACAAGCAGCTGCTGCGCATCGAGCGCGCGGCGCGCTGGCCGCAGATCTCGCTGTCGGGCACGGTCTCGCACCAGGCCTTCCCCGCCACCGAGCGGCCCGAGCTCGACGAGTTCCGCCGCGACGCGAGCGCGTCGGTGAAGCTCGAGTGGCCGATCTTCCAGGGCACGCGGACGTTCGGCGCCGTGCAGCGCGCGACCGCCGAACTGCGTCAGGCCGAGATCGGACGCGAGCAGACGCAGGACGGCGTCGAGGTCGAGATCGCGCGCGCCCGCGACGAGGTGCGGCGCACGCTCGCGACGCTCGTCGCGCGCCGCGGCACCGCCGGCTGGGCGGCCCGCGCGTACCACCTCGCGACCGTGCGGTTCTCGAACGGCCTCGCCACGCAACTCGAGGTCACCGACGCCCGTCTGCAGCTCCAGAACGCCCAGGTCAACGAAATCGGCGCCGTGAAGGACTACCGGCTCGCGCTGGCGGAACTCGCGCGCGCGACCGGCGTGACGCCCGTCACCCGCGCCGTCCCGATCGATCAACTGTCCGCCGCGATTCCCGCCGAGGAGGCTTCCCGATGACCGCCCGCATCACCGTACCCGTCGCGCTCGCCGCCGTGCTCGTGCTCTCCGGATGCTCGAAGCACGACGGCGCCGAGCCCGAGACCGCGTCCGCCGCGACGCCCGACACGAACGCCGCGCCGATGCTGCTCGCGGCGAGCGACGTCGCGGCCGTCGTGAAGGCCGACCTGCACGCGGGCGTGCCCGTGTCGGGAACGCTCGAGGCCGACCGCGAAGCGAATCTCACGTCGCCGCTCGACGACGTCGTCGAAGAGGTGTTCGTGCGCGAAGGCCAGCGCGTGGCGGAGGGCCAGGCGCTCGCGCGCTTCCGGCTCACGAGCGTGACGCCCGCGGCCGCGAGCGCCGCGGCGCAGCTCAAGGTCGCGGCGGCGGACCGCGACCGCATGCGCAACCTGTTCGCCGAGGGCGCGGTGTCGCAGCGCGACGTGGACGCGGCCGAGGCCGCTTACCGCGCGGCCGACGCCGCGAACGCGTCGGCCGCGAGGCTGCTCGCGGACGCCACCGTGCGCGCGCCGTTCGCGGGCGCGGTCGCGACGCGGCGCGTCCAGGCGGGCGACCGCGTGGGCACCGGCGATCCGCTGTTCACGATCGTGAACACCTCGCTGCTCGAATTCGAGGCGTCGGTGCCGAGCGAGTACCTCGCCTCCGTGAAGCCGGGAGCCGGCGTTCGGCTCTCGATCACGGGCGTTCCGGGCGACGTGGACGGCGTGGTCGCGCGCGTGAACGCCGCCGCCGACCCGGCGACGCGGCAGGTCAAGGTGTACGTGCGCGTCCCGAACCGCGGCGGCCGGCTCGTCTCGGGGCTGTTCGCGAACGGCGACGTCGTGACGAACGAAGCGCAGGCTTCGCTCGCCGTGCCGATCGCGGCGCTGCACGGCGAGGGCGCCTCCACCTGGGCGATGGCGATCGCGGGCGGGCGGCTCGTGAAGCGCGCGGTCGTCGCCGGACTGCGCGACGAAGCGCGCGGCCTCGTCGGGGTGCGTTCCGGCCTCGGCGAGGGCGACACGATCGTCGCGGGCCCCGTCGAAGGGCTCGCCGAAGGCCAGCGCGTCGAAGTCGGCGGCGGGAAGGAGCGCTGAACGATGTTCCTGAGCGATCTCTCGATCCGGCGCCCGGTGCTCGCGACGATGATGATCGTCGCGCTCGTGACGCTCGGCATCTTCTCGTACCGGCGGCTCGCGGTGGACCTGTGGCCGAAGGTGGACCTGCCGTTCGTCAGCATCACGACGACCTACCCCGGCGCTTCGCCCGAAGCGGTCGAGCGCGAAGTCACGAAGAAGGTCGAAGAGTCGGTGAACTCGGTCGAAGGCGTGAAGCGCGTGTTCTCGTACTCGAACGAGGGCTACTCGCAGGTCTTCATCGAGTTCCAGCTCAAGACCAAGATCATGGACGCCGTCGCCGACGTGCGCTCCAAGATGGACGGCATCCGCCAGGACCTGCCGAAGGACATCGACCCGCCCGTGATCGCGCGCTTCGATCCGCAGTCGGAGCCGATCATGAGCTTCTCGGTGCGCGGCCCGGGCTGGTCGCTGCGCGATCTCACGCGGCTCGCCGAGGAGGACATCAGCCGCCGGCTCGAGAACACGTCCGGCGTCGGCAGCGTCACCGTCGTCGGCGGCCTGCGCCGCGAGATCCAGGCGCTCCTGCTGCCCGACCGCATGGAGGCGCTCGGCGTGTCGCCCGACCAGATCGTCGCGGCGCTCGAGCGCGAGAACTCCGACTTGCCGGCCGGCCGCATTCAGCGCGGTGCGACCGAAGACCTCGTGCGCATCAAGGGCCGTATCGTCGAGCCGAAGCAGTTCGCGAACGTCGTCGTCGCGGTGCGCGACGGCCAGTCCATCCGGCTCGGGCAGGTCGCGCGCGTCGAGGACGCCGAGGAGGAAGCGCGCGACGCCGCGTTCGTGGACGGCGAGCGCTCGGTCGCGGTCGAGATCCGCAAGGTCTCGGGCGCGAACACGGTGGACGTCGCCGACGACGTGAACCGCAAGGTCGCCGAGCTGAACCGCACGCTGCCGCGCGGCGCGAAGCTGTCGGTGATCCAGGACAACTCGGTGTGGATCCGTCATTCGGTCGAGGACGTGCAGAAGACGCTCGTCGAGGGCGCGATCCTGACGATCCTGATCGTGTTCGTGTTCCTGAACTCGTGGCGTTCGACCGTGATCACCGGGCTCACGCTGCCGGTGTCGGTGATCTCGGCGTTCCTCGTGTTCTACGCGTTCGGATTCACGCTCAACATGATGACGCTCATGGCGCTGTCGCTCGTGATCGGCATCCTGATCGACGACGCGATCGTCGTGCGCGAGAACATCGTGCGGCACGTCGAGCGCGGCGAGGACCACTTCACGGCGGCGCGCCACGGCACGGCCGAGATCGGCTTCGCGGTGCTCGCGACCTCGCTCTCGATCATCGCGGTGTTCGTGCCGGTCGCGTTCATGGGCGGCATCGTCGGCCGGTTCTTCTACCAGTTCGGCATCGTCGTCGCGTTCGCGGTGCTCGTGTCGCTGTTCGTGTCGTTCACGCTCGACCCGATGCTGTCGTCGCGCTGGTACGACCCGCAGGCCGAGGGCCACGTGCAGAAGGGCGCCGTCGGCCGTCTGCTCGCGCGCTTCAACGCCGCCTTCGAGGGGCTGAGCCACCGCTATCGCGGCATCATCCGCTGGGCGCTGCGCCACCGGCTCCTCACGGTCGGCATCGCCACGGCGACGTTCGTGATCGCGCTCGCGATGCCGATGCTCGGGCTCGTCGGCGGCCAGTTCATGCCGAGGTCCGACGACGAGCAGACGATGGTCGGCTTCGAGACTCCGGTCGGCTCGTCGCTCGAGTACACGCAGGAGAAGGGACTGCGCATCGCGCGCTGGCTCGATGCGCGGCCGGAGGTCGACTACACGTACCTGAGCCTCGGCGGCGCGGCGCAGAACAACGAAGTGAACCGCGGCTCGGTGTTCATCAAGATGGTGCCTCGCAACCGCCGCAAGCTGTCGCAGCAGGAGTTCGAGAACGACATCCGCAAGACGCTCGTGCGCTTCAGCGGCTCCGAGGCGCGCATCCTGCAGATCGGCACGGTCGGCGGCTCGTCGGCGCCGATCCAGATCAACCTGAACGGCCCCGACATCGCGACGCTGCAGCAGCTCACGGACCAGGCGATCGCGAAGCTCGACGGCGTGCCGGGGCTCGTCGAACTGCGGTCGTCGCTCGAGGGCCGCAAGCCCGAGTGGATCGTGGACGTGAACCGCGACCTCGCGGCGCAGGTCGGACTCTCGGTCGGGCAGGTCGGGCGCGCGCTGCGTCCCGTGCTCGCTGGCGAGAAGGCCGGCGACTGGGAGGATCCGACGGGCCTGTCGTACGACGTGCGCGTGCGGCTCGCGCCCGAGTTCCGCACGTCGCAGGCGGACCTGCTGCGCGTGCCGGTCGCGACCTCGAACGTGGATCCGCGGACGGGCAAGGCCGTGGTCGTGCCGCTGTCGCAGGTCGCGACGCTGCGGCGCGGCGGCGCGCCGGCGCAGATCGACCGCCGCCAGCTCGAGCGCGTCGCGACGATCGAGGGCAACTACCAGGACCGGCCGCTCACCGACGTCACGAAGGACATCGAGGCGCGCCTCGCGACGATGAAGCTGCCGCCGGGCTATTCGTTCGAGTTCGGCGGCGAGCAGGCGGACTTCGTCGAGACGGTCGGCTACATGGCCGAGTCGCTGTCGCTCGCGGTGGTGTTCCTCTACATCATCCTCGCGAGCCAGTTCGGCTCGTTCCTGAAGCCGCTGTCCATCATGCTGTCGCTGCCGCTCTCGATGATCGGCGTCATGCTCGCGCTCGCGATGACGCGCGGCACGCTGAACATCATGAGCATGATCGGCATCATCATGCTGATGGGGCTCGTGACGAAGAACGCGATCCTGCTCGTGGACTTCACGAACCAGGCGCGCGAGCGCGGGCAGCCGCGCGAGGCGGCGCTCGTGGACGCGGGCGAGCTGCGGCTGCGCCCGATCGTCATGACGACGCTCGCGATGATCTTCGGCATGCTGCCGACGGCGCTCGCACTCGGCGCCGGCGCCGAGTTCCGCGCGCCGATGGCGCACGCGGTGATCGGCGGTCTCATCACGTCGACGCTGCTCACGCTCATCGTCGTGCCGGTCGTGTACACGTACCTCGACGACTTCGGCGCGTGGGCCGGCGCGTACGTGAAGCGCTGGACGAGCGAGCCGGCGGACGCGGCGCAGGAATCGGTCGAACCGCATCGCGTGTCGGAGCCGCGCCCCGACCGCGCGCCCTCGTTCGAACCCGGCGCGCTGCCGGGCGGCGCGCCCGCGGGCGGCGTCGAGGCCTAGCGTCCGAAAGACGACGGGGCGCCCCGCGTTCGGGGCGCCCCGTTTCGTTCCGGCCCCGGCGGCGTCAGGCCGCTCGGCGCAGCGGCGAAACCGCTCCGCTCTTCCACTCCGAGAAGCGGTCGAAGTGCTCGCGCTTCATCGTCGCCTCGTACACGTTGCCGCCGAGGTTCGCGCGCGCCTTCACGTTTCCGAACGGCGCGTCCTTCAGCAGCTGCAGGTCGAAGCGCTCGCGCGGCAGCACGTGCACGTCGTCGCCCGCGTTCACGAGGCACAGCGCGCCCTCGGCCATGAGGCGCACCTTCACGTGCTGCGGCGTGAACGCCTTCGCGGTGAACTCGACGACGTCGCGGTGCTGCTTCGGATTCGCCTTGCGCAGTTCGTCGAGCATCTGGTCCATCTGGCGCCGTGCCGGGTCCGCCGGCGGGTTCGCGAACGCATTCGCGAAGCGGCGGTAGCGCGCGAACGACTGGAAGCCCCACACCATCTGCCACACGCCGAGCACGGGCCAGCCGACGAAGCCGGACGAGCCGGAGCCCGCGGCGAGGATGCTCGAGACGATGTTGTAGCCGCCGACGAGCACGAGGCACACGCCGGTGAGCACGATGCCGATCGGGTTCGGCTTCGTGAGGTTCCAGATGCCCGCGAACGAGAGCACGACGCCGAGGACGAGAAGCGCGATCGACATGGGCGGCAGGAGCGCGAGGAACAGGGCGATCACGCCGAACAGCGTCGCGGCGATGCCGGACGACTTCACGCCCTTCGCGACGACCGAGAAGTCGGCCGTGCGCTGGAACGAATTCAGATCTCGAGGCGGCTGCATGACGACCTCCGTGGCCGAGAGAACGCCGGAAACACACCGGGCGTTATCGGCGGCAGGCGGCGTCGCCTGAATGCCGAACGCGAGCGCACGCACGGGGCCGGACCGCGCCCGACGGCGCGAGCGCTTCGTCCGCGCCGCGACGCCGGACGAAGCGCCGGCCTCAGCCGCGGCGCGAGCGCGAAGCGTGCGCCACGAGCGCGCGCGCCGCCTTGCGCGTGAGCGCCGTGAGGCCGACCTCGGGCGCCTCGAGCGACACCCAGCGTGCGGCCACGGAACGGCGCGACGGGCGCGCGAGCCGCCCTCGCCACACCTCGACCTCGATCGCGCGATGCGTGATCGCGTGCTTCACGCGCGCGCCGCTGTCTTCGAGGCGCAGGGCGCCGGCGCCCGCGTCGCGCAGCACGCGCACGAGCGCGGTCCTCGCGTCCTCGCGCGGCTCGAGCTCGACGCCCGGCGGCTCCCACAGCCCTTCGAGCAGCGTTCCCGTTCGGCGCACGACGAGCACGCGGCCGCCGCGCTCGAGCCACGCGATCGCGCGCCGCACGCGCGCGCGTCGGCGCGCGTTTCGCCGGCGCCGGGAAGTCCTCGGGCCGGCCGAGCGCGAACGCACGGCAGCCGGACGCCACCGGGCAGGCCGCGCAGCGCGGCGCGCGCGGCAGGCAGACGACGGCGCCGAGCTCCATCAAGGCCTGATTCCAGTCGCCGGGGTCGCGCATCGGAACGTGCGCCGCGGCGAGATCCCACAGGCGCTTCGCCGCGGCGGGCTCCCGCGGGCTCGCGGTGAGCGCGAACCAGCGCGAGAACACCCGCCCCACGTTTCCATCCAGCACCGGCAGCGGCCGGCCGAAACCGATGGAGAGCACGGCGCCGGTCGTGCAGCGGCCGACGCCGGGCAGGCGTCCGAAGCGCTCGGGATCGTCGGGCACGCGCCCGCCGTGGTCGCGCACGACGACGCGCGCGGCCTCGTGCAGGTGACGGGCGCGGCGGTAGTACCCGAGTCCTGACCACCGTTCGAGCACGTCGTCGGCGTCGGCCGAGGCGAGGTCGGCGACGGTCGGGAAGCGTTCGAGGAATCGCGTGTAATGATGGCCGTCTTGACCCTGAAGGTCTGCTGGAGCATCGCTTCGACACCCAGGATCATGGCCGGATCGCCCGGGATTCGCGCCACGGCATCGCGCGCGCGTTCGCGCGGAACCAGGCGAGCAGGCGGCGATGCGCTGCCCGGCCGGCGTCGAGACGCGGCAGCGGTGCGGACGAGCGAGCGCGAAGTCGGCGCGGAGGAGCGTTCAAGCGTGTATCCCGAATCGGCGCGAGCCAGTTTCGAAGCGATGATCCGGAGACCCGAGGAAACGTTCGACCTCGCGCTCACGGCGTTCCTGGTCGCCGCCGAAGGCGATCCCTCGCTCGATGTCGAGGCCGAGTGGCGCCGGCTCAACGGCTGGGCCGAGGAGTTCCGCTCGCGCGTGGCGCCCGAGTGGAACAACCTGCAGAAGCTCGCCCGCCTGCGCTCGTACCTGTTCGACGAACTCGGATTCCGCGGCGACGGGCGAGACTACTACAGCCCCAGCAATTCGCTCCTTCACGAAGTGATCCGCCGCCGCGAGGGCGTGCCGCTCACGCTCTCGATCCTGTTCCTCGAGATCGGCTGGCGCGCCGGCATGCCGCTCGAAGGCGTCGGCTTCCCCGGACACTTCCTCGTGCGGCTCACGGGCGAAGAACGCGACCTGCTGCTCGACCCGTTCTCGGAAGGCCGTTCGGTCCACGAGGAGGACTGCCGCCGCATGCTGATCGAAATCTCCGACGGCAAGCTCGACTACGACCGCTCCCTCATCGCGTCGGTCGGTAAGCGCGAGATGATCCGGAGACTCCTGAACAATCCTCAAGGTCTCGTACCTGCGCGCGAACGACGACGCCGGCGCGCTCGCCGCGGTGGAACGGCTGCGCATGCTGCGGCCCGAAGACGCGTTCGAGGCGCGCGATGAGGGCCTGCTGTTGTTCCGGCTGCACCGCTACGGGGCCGCTCTCGAACGGCTCACGGGCTACCTGCGCGCCACGCCCGACGCCGCCGACCTCGATCGCATCGAGGGGCATGTGGCCGCGGCTCAAGGAACGCGTCGCCGAGATGAACTAGGCGCGCTCGCGCGGCGGCCGTCGGATGACGCGCCTCGCCGCAACGAGCGATGCGCGCGAAATCGCTTGACGCGATATTCGAGCGCGCACCGCGAAGCTCGCCGGACGCAGCGTGGCGTCACGCGACGCTGCGCGTGACGAGCGTACCAGTTGTGCTGCCGAGCGCTCGCGCGATCTCTCGGCGCGTGATGACCGCGCTGACGATGTAATGCGTGGCGCTCGAAAACGCGCGTGCTATGAAATGCGCGCAGCCCCCTGCGTGATTCCGCCCCCGGCGGAGTTGCGTCGTGATTCGCTACTCTGCCAACTCCATCTGCCGACGATTCGTCTCCTGACCGCTGCGCACGCTCGTCACCTGCGAGCGCACGACGACGGCCGAGCTGCTCGCGCACCTCGCCCTGAAGTGACGAGCGGAAGTTCTTTCCGTGCTGCTCGCGGTAAAGCTTGATGCACGCCTGCCGGGCGTGCGCGAGCCGGGTTTCGGAGGATGAAGCGCAAACGCATCCAGGTCGCGCGAGCGGGGCGTGAGTTCGGGCTGATGGAAATGCTGGCGAACGGCGCGGCTCAGCTGCACGGCCGCGCTGAAGAACAGCCGACCACGCCTGCCAACGCCGACGAACTCCCGCAGGCGGCGATGGGCCGCACCAAAGAGGATCGCGACGCTGCTCGCGCGGCGCTTCCGTCCCGCCGGCGTTCGTGAAGCCGCTCGGCGCGACGCAAAGCGGCAACGAACTGGTTCCGAAACTGCTGATGTTCCTCGAATCGCGTTCGAGCTCCTGGCCCTGCCGACTGCGCTGCGCCGTCCCGCACGACGCCCTCGCCCTGAGCGCTTCGCGCTTCAAGTCACCGATCCGCGACACGCGGCGCAACCGAACGCGCGCGGAACCCTGAGCCACGCGATCCCCGACAAGAACGTCGCGCAGGTGCTCGATCGCGCTCGACGCGCTGATCGCGCAGGCCGAGAAGTGCGCCGCCGCGACGGAGCGCCTGGCCGCCGCACGAGCGACGGCAAGTCGCGACATGCCGGCCAGCGAGCGCGCCAGATGCGATTTGACCCAGCCACGTTCGTCGGCACGAACGGCAGAAGCGCCGGTAACCTGCACGCGCCTCGAACTCGGATCACGCTACCGGACGCGAAAGGCGGCGCTCGACCGTCGGCACCCCAGACTGCGCGTCGCGCGCACAATCAGTACGAGGCCGAACGTGCCCGGCGAGCGCTTCATGAAGACGAGGCGCGAACGCGCGGTCGAAGCGAAGCAGGAGCGCGACGCGATCGAGAACGACCCCGATCGCAGCGTCGTCCCGTGGCTCCGGCATCTCGGCTGCTCGCTCGAGAGGGCGCGGGCACTGGCGCGAACGTGCGACGCGCTCGAAGGCGAGTCGGTCAAGGCGCGCCTGAAGCGCGCGCTGAGTTCGCTCGCGCCTGCGCAACCGCGGCCCGCCGCAAACACGAGCGCCGCGACGTGAGCCGCGGCGCGGGGCGAATCCGGGGGCGCTACGAAGTCACTTGCGCGGCGGAAGACTCGAGGCGTCCTTCAGGTTCGGCGTCGCGACCTGCGTGCCGGTCCACGCGACCTGCATCACGACTCCGCAGCGCGGGCATTCGAACTTCGCGTTCGCGCCCTCTTCGGCCGTCGGCATCCAGCGGTCCATCTTCGTCTGGCAGCCGGGCGTGTAGCACAGGTAGACGCAGAGCGGCATCGGTCACTCCATCGCGCGTTCGGCGCGTCAGTCGTCGTTCGATTCGTCGAGCGTCAGCTCGTGGAGCGTGACGCCC
>JBGAOA010000106.1:0-9104 GCA_044222065.1 Candidatus Eiseniibacteriota bacterium | reverse complement strand
ATCGCGATCGCGTCGCTCTGTTCCCAGGTGGCCCAAGCCGTGGTCGTGGACGGCGCGCTCGATGCCGAGTACGGCGCACCGCTCGTCACGCAGACGACGCAAACGAGTCTCGGCAACTGGCCGTCCACCCTCTTCTATGGCGCCGAACTCGACGGCGCGTTCGCCTTCATCGCGAACGACACCCTGCATCTGCTGATCACGGGCAGCTTCAATTCGTTCTACAGCGAGCCGCTGACGTTTCCTCATCCGCTCCAGCTCTTCATCGATTCCACGCCCGGCGGGCAGAACACGCTGAGCGGGGCGAATCCGAACGTAGGACCGTACGTTTCGCTTCGCTCGATGGCCGGACTCGTCTTCGACGCCGGCTTCGCGCCCGACTACTGGTTCGCGGGCGAGCGCGACAACCAGAGCCTGCTCGCCGCGTACTCCGCGGAACTTCCGGCGGGAGGCGGCGGCACCTCCGCGTTCCTCGGCGAGAGCCCGCTCGGCGGTCCCGGCACGCTCACGGGCGCTGGCGCGAGCAATCCGTTCGGCGTCCTCGCCGCGCTCGACATCTCGAACACGGCCGGCGTCACGGACGGCTGCGACGCCGCCTCGGGCGCGGGCGTCACGACGGGTGTCGAGTGGACGATTCCGCTCGCGGCGATCGGCAGTCCCACGGGCCCGGTTCGCGTGTGTGCGCTGCTCGCAAGGTTCGAGATCGGAGGCGCGGGGGTTACGAATCAGCTGCTCGGCCCCGTACCTCCCGGGACCTGCCACCTCGGTCTCGCGAGCGGCGTGGACCTCGCGAGCGTCCCCGGCGCGCAGTACTTCACGATCGACCCGACAACGCCCGCCGTTCGCACGTCGTGGGGACGGATCAAGGCCTCGTACCGCTGAGACGTCAGCGCACCAGCGACACGCGTCCGCTCGACGTCCTGCCCGCCGCGGTGAGCCGGCACAGGTAGCTGCCGGCGGGCAGCGCGCGTTCGGCGCCGCGGACGCCGTCCCAGACGACTTCCTTCCAGCCGGGATGAAGCTCCTCGTCGAGCAGCGTCGCGACGCGGCGGCCCGCGGCGTCGAACACCTCGAGCCGCACCGGTCCGTTGGACGGCAGCCGGAAGCGAATCGACACGAGACCCGCCGTGGGGTTCGGGGCGAACACCATCGCGGGCGCCGACGTCGGTCCGACGAGATCGTCCACCGACGTACTCGGCGGCAGCGGCCAGCCCTCGTCGTCGAACAGCGCGCCCGGGTACGTGAGCGGACTGTCGGGATTCGACGCCGTCCACACGCTGTCCATGAAGTGCGCTGCCTGACCCATTTCGGCGTCCGCGTTCGTCCACGCCGCGAGCGTTAATCGAGCAGTCGCGGCGGATCGGGTGCGGCCGTGGCGTTCGCGAACGGCGGGAGCTGGTAGATCGCGCAGCCCGGCGCGCCGAGGCAGCCCCACGCGTGCATCGTGTGACGGGGCGCGAGGCCTCCGCTCGAGTACGGACCGCCGGTGGCGAGTTGTCCGGAGGCGATCTGGTAGTAGGTGCCGATCACGCCCGGCGGGAAGATGCGAGTCATCGTGCGCTGTCCCTGCGTGGATGAGGGCTTGTCCTTGTTGAGCTGCGCGTGGCTCACCGAGCCCGCGGGAACCGCGAGCCGCTCGTACCCGGTCTGCACGCCGGAAACGGTGACGCCCGCCACGACCACGCTGCCGGCGCCCCAGTTGTCCTCCCCGTTCCACAGCGCGATCTGGTCGAACCGGCCCGCGGAGCGAATGAACGGCTCGCTGTCCTCGACCCACGTCGAATGCGCGTAGAAGTCCTGGATCGCGTGCAGCGCGATGCCGAAGTTGATCCACGCCTTGCCCAGGCTCGCCCGCTGTTGCGAACTCGCAGGCGGGCTCGCCGTGTAACGCGCGAGCGTGTCGCGCGCCTTCTGCATGTACGCCTCGACCCACGCGCGTCCCTCGAACAGCTGGTTGTTGTCGAAGTGCGCGGCACTCAGGCCGAGCACGACACCCGGCCCCGGATCGCAGAACACGAACTGCTGCGGGCAGTAGCAGCTCTCGAAGCAGCCGTCGAGATCCGGCTTGCGCACCCCCTGCTTGATCAGCGAGAGCGCATTCCCGGTGATGCCCTCGGCGGTCATGATGTCGTCCGTCATGCTCGAATGACGGAGCACTTCGAACGCGCCCGCGTCGGGAGCGAGGACGAGCAGGATCGCGAGCGGAACGAGCGCGCGCAGCGGGGCGAATCGGGGGCGCATGGGACCTCCGGACCTCGGGGGAAAGGGGCGGAACGGCCTCGAAACGTCCGCGAAGCCTAATCGCGGCCACGCCCGCGAACAACGAATTTCGGCGGCGCCTCCCCCCTGTTCGGTCGGTCGGACCGAAACGTATGGGTTCCTGTCCACGCCTCCCGGAGGAACCCACCGTGTCCCCGCTCCAAGCCCGGCTCCGCGCGCTCGCTCGATTCGCGGCGCTCGCCGCACTGCTCGTTCCGATCGCCCCGCCGGCTCTGGCGTTCGACACGGGTCCGCACTTCGACCTCACCGCCGACGTGCTGTGGTCCGAGAACCTGTCGCCGCGCGCGATCCGGACCGCGCAGTGCGCCAACTTCATGGTGGACTTCTACGAGTTCATGAGGCGCGAGATGTTCCGGAAAGCGCTCGACAAGGACTGCCGCAACGACGCCGAACCGATCATGGCGTTCGCCGACGCGCAGCACTTCGACGACCTCGAAAGCACCGCCGAGGTCGCGAAGAAGTGGGACGCCATGCTCGCGAACACGAAGCGCCACGCCGAGGCGATGGCCGCGCAAGGCGACGTGCTCGGGTTGCTCGCGCTGCTCGGCGCCTCGCTCCACAACGTCCAGGACTTCTACTCGCACAGCAACTGGGCCGAGGCCGCGCCGGCGGGTCCGCGCGGCACGGCCGCGCTCGCCGCTTACGGCAGCCACCCGACGTGGCTCTCGGTGGATCGCGCCGTGCGCGAAAAGCTCGACGTGTACACGGTGAAGAAGGGCGCCGACGGCAAGGACGTGCGCTCGCACGGCGACTGGGACAGCCCGTCCGTCGCGCTCAACAAGGACTGGACGGGCCGCCCGTTCCACACGGACGCGTACGTGTGCGCGTACTTCGCGACACGCCAGTGGACGCGGCTCTTCCGAACCTGGGTCGGCGAGAAGGCGTGGACGGCGATGCGCGCCGGCGATCCGCGCTTCGATCCCGAGTTCGACTGGACGTATGCGCGCAAGATCTCGTTCTACGGCGGGCACTGGAACGGCAACGGCGGCCCGACGGGCCTGAAGGACGTGCTCAGCAGCCGCGCCGCGGCCACCGCGCCGGATCTCATGATCGGCGCGGTGCTCGGATACATCGGCATCGGCCGCTGCGTGACGAACAACATGACCCCGCTGCGCCGCTCGATGCAGAGCCTGCTGCTCGGCTGGGGCGAGATGCCGTATCGCGGTCCCGTGGATCCGGCGCTCCCGAGCGCCGGGCCCGACAGCGTGGCGTTCACGCGCTTCCAGGTGCACGGCATCCACGCGATCGATCCCGACGACGGCATCGGCGGCGGCGAACTCGACTGGTACGGGCGCGCGTCCATCGGCGACCAGCAGTACTGGACCGGGCTCATCGACGAACACAACAACTTCGACTTCGACGCGAAGCCGTACGCGCCGTGGACCCTGATGAAGGCCATCCCGACGGCGCCGCGCGACGAACCGGTCACGTCGCTCGTCGTACAGGTCCGCACGGCCGACGAAGAGGATGCCGGCACCGACGACGCCGTGTTCCTGCGGCTCTCGAACCTCATCCGCCTCGAGTTCCCCTATCACCCGAACGAGGACGATTTCGAGCGCGGCACGACGATGAGCTACGCGTTCGACGTGCCCCCGGGGTTGCGCGTGCGCGATCTCGCGACGGTCGCGATCGAGAAGCCATCGAACGACAGCGCGTGGCTGCTCGGGGGACTCAAGCTCGTGGTGAACGGCCGGTTGCTCTATTCGAACGACGCGATCCACACGTGGCTCGGCAAGGACAAGCGCAGCTGGCAGGCGAGCGACTTCAAGGCGAGCGCGCCGACGACGCAGGAGATCCCGATCCGCTTCCAGCTGATGGAGCTCGACTATTCCGAGGACGACCAGGCCGACATCCACCCGACTCCCGGCGCGAAGGGACTCGGGTTCCTCTACTCGCCCGCGAGCGGTCAGGTGCGCGGCGACGTCACGGGGCCTGCGCGCTTCGTCGTCGAAGGCCGCGGCGATTCGGACCGCGCGCGCGTCAACATCAGCGTCGATCGCGTCACGGGATCGTGCCGGCGATGACGGCGCGCGGACGACTCGCGGCCCGGCGCGCGACGCTCGCGCTCGTTCTCGCGCTCGCCGCGCCCGCCGCGGCGTTCGCGCAGCCCGCGCTGCTCGACAGGCCCACGCGCGCGGGGGCGCTCACGCTCTATCCGTCGGTCGAGGACCCGAACGCCTACTACTACGTCGTGGACAAGGCGCAGCTCGCGCGGAACGCGTCGGGCCGGCCGGAGTTCTCGTTCCTGCGCTACGTCGAGAACGTGCGCACGGGCGCCGACGCCCCCGAGGCGCGCGAGGGACGGGGCGGCGGCATCGTGCACGCGGTCGTCGAGCTGAACGTCGGAGCGGAGCGGCTGCGCGAAGCCGAACGCGCGCTTCAGAGCGTCTCTCCTGCCGCGCGTATCGTCGGCCCGATGGCGCCGACCTCGGGCCGCTTCGCGCTCGTCTCGTCGATCGCATCCGGCGACGCGAACGCGACGCAGGTCGTCGGCATCGGAAACGCCCCGCTCCTCGACGGGGGCAAGGCCGCGCTCTCGATCGCGCTGACGCGCCGCGGAGCCGAGATGCTCAAGCAGTCGTTCGCGATGGCGCGGCCCGACGTCAGCTTCTCGTTCGAGATGGACCTCGCCGGCTACCGCTCGCCCGCGCGCGCGACGATCGAAGCCGACTTCGACCGCGTGTACCGGCACCGCTCGTTCGCCGCCGGCGTCGCGACGCCGATGCTCGCGAGCGAGATCCGCTCCGCGTTCGACGAGCTGCGCGCGAGCGGCGCGATCCGGATCACGCAGGTCGGCGGCGACGCGTCGATGGAGGCGCTCGTCTCGACCGCCTACGGCAAGCTGCTCGAGACGATGTTCGCCCCGCTCGCGGACCTCTCCGGCCCCCCGGTCGTGGCGGCGACGCCCGCGGGACCGGGCCTCGCCGATCGCGCCGCGGCGATGCTGGCCGAGGAACGCGCGCGCGTGCGGAGCGAGAACGCCGCGATCCGCGCCGAGAACGCAAAAGCGCGCGCCGCCACGACCGCGGCGCCCGCCACGCCGGCGGCCCCGAAACCGCCCGCGAACGACGAAGGGCGCAGGAGCGACGAACGCTCGGCGGGAGAAGTGCGGGCCCGCGCGCGTGCCGAGCGGGTCGCGAAGCACGGTGACGACGAGTGGGGCTCGCCGCTCGCGCCGGAGGCGCCCGTGCGCGACTCGGCGCTCGTCGCCGCCGACCGCGCGTCCGAGGCCGCCGACGCCGCCGTGACGTCCGCGCCCGCGGCGGCGCCCGCGCGCGAGGAGTCGGCGCTGCCCGAGCTCGCGGTGCTCGCGGCGTACGAGATGAAGACCGTGCGCCAGCAGGGCACGTTCCGACTCGACCTGAACAAGTTCACGCCCGACCGGCGCACGATCCGCTTCGACGAGAACATCGGCGACCTCTCGCCCTACGCGTCCGATCCCCTCGTGTTCCGGGACGTGAACCTCGACGATCCGCTCTTCCGCCAGCGTGAAGTCGTCGCGTTCGTGGACGGACTCGGCGCGCGCGACTTCGGCGAGTACGTGAACTTCGTCACCGTGCAGCTGCGGAAGCGCCACGCGGACGGCAGCGAGACGAACGACGAGGTCCGGATCGACCGCACGAACTTCAACCGCGACGGCAACCGCTTCGCGCTCGTGTACGGCTGGAAGGGCGACGAGGACCGGCGGAAGTGGCTCGACTACGAGTACCGCGCGACGTGGAGCTTCGCGGGCGGCGCGAGCGCGAGCGCGCCGTGGGCCCGCGCTTCGATCGGCGCCGTGGCGCTCGTCCCGCCCTTCCGGCGGCACGTCGTCGAGGTGCAGGGCGAGGCCGCCGACCTCGAGGCCGCGGGCGTGCGCGCCGTCGCGGTCACGCTGTACTTCCAGCTCGGCGGCGCCGAGCAGTCGAAGCGCGTCACGCTCGACGTCGCGCGGCGCAAACTTTCGGAACGGGTCGAGTTCGTGCTGCCTTCGGAAGCGCTCGACTACGACTACGAGGTCACGTGGCAGCTCAAGGGCAGCCGCACCGCGACCTCGGGGCGCCGCCACGGCACGTCGTCGCTGCTGTTCGTGGACGAGGTGAGCGGCGGGTAGCGCCTATTCGAGCGTGCGCAGGACCGGCACGAGCCCGTCGTAGGCGACCTCGAACAGCGATCCCTGGTCGGGGTCGGCGAACAGGGCCGCGAAGTCCTCGGGACGGAACGCGCGCGCGAGGCGCGAAGCGAAGTTCTTCCGCAGCACGCGCAGGTAGTGCGGCACGTCGTACGCGCGCTCGTCGGAGGCGGCGTCGCGGTCGCGCACCCAGCCCGCACCGCCGCCGCTCGCGCGATAGACGCGCACGCGCTCGCCGCGCCGCCACGTGCGCCGGCCCGCCGCGAGCAGCGCCTCGTAGGAATGCTCGCGCCGGGAATCGCGCGTCGCGAGGTACTGGGCCGGGCTCTTCGCGAGCCGCACGCGCGCCGACACGTCGTGCGTCGGGTACCCGCGCCGCTGCAGCGCGTCCGCGGTGTCGACGTACGCGCGCCGCACGCCCGCGACGTCGCCCGTGAGCAGGCAGCGCAGCGCCCGCTTCAGGAACGCATCGCCGAACGGCTCGGCGCGGCTCGAGCGGAACGCGACGCCGCGCAGCGTGAGGCGGCCGTCGTAGCCGAGCAGCGCGTAGTTCTTCGGCTCGTGCGACAGCATCGCCGCGTAGCGCCCCTCGAACTCGAGCTGCACGAGCCGCGGCAGGCGCTCCGCCACCTCGGCGACGACGCGGCGCTCGTCGGATTCGCTCCAGTCCGCGGGCACCGCGAAGTACACGCCGTCGGTGTCCGCTTCGAGCCGCGTCACGCCGCGCGATGCGAGCTCGCGGCAGATCAGGTCGAGCGTCTCGCGGCCGCGCCGCGTCACTTCGTTCGCCGCGTGCACGTCGGCGAAGCGCGTCAGCTCCCCGCCTGCGGCGAGGTAGCCGTACGCGGTGTTGACGACGAGCTTCATCGCCGCCGACATCGCCTCGTGGCGGAAGCGCTCGGCCGAGCCGGCCGGCGCCGCCCGCGCCGCCGCCTTCGCCGCGAGCCGGCGCTCGACGAGCCCGTCCACGAGCGCGAGCAGCGCGCCGAGGTGGTCGCGCCGCGGCCCGATGCGATAGGCGCGCATGAGCGAGGGGTAAAGGCTCGCGACGTCGGCCTTGACCACGCGGTGCGCGACGCCGCACGCGAACAGGTGCAGCGCCGCGCCGCTGTGCGTCGTGCCGTCGCCCGGCGCGTGCGCCGGCAGGGCCTGCCCCGCGCGCAGGTAGGCGCGCACGAGCAGCGGATCGATCACACCCGTCGCGGCGCCCGCGTCCGCGAGCCGCTCGTAACGCCGCGGGGCGATCTGGGCGAGCGCGTACGCCGCGCCGCCGAGCAGCCGCGCGAGCCCCTCGACTTCGACGACGTCGGCGATCGCGTAGCGGCGCACGCGCTCGGGATCGATGCGGAACGTCTCGTGGATGCGGTCGCCGCGGATCACGACGCGGTCCGGACCCGCGAGACCGAAGTGGCGCGCGACCGCCTTGAGCCCGTGCCCCGGCAGCTCGCGGATCGCGAAGTCGTAGCGCCGCACGGCATCGAGCGTGTCGATGCACTCGCGCCCCGGCACGACGACGCGCGTCTCGTCGCGGCGCGACGGGCGCGTGCGCAGCCCGAGCGACGCGATGCGACCGAGGCCAAGGCGCACGCCGAGCCGGCGGGCGCGCTCGGCGAGGAACGGCAGGTCGAAGCCGAGCAGGTTGTGGTTCTCGAGCACGTCCGGATCGGAGGCGGTGACGGCGGCGACGAAGCGGCGCAGCAGGTCCGCTTCGGAAGCGTCGTCGTCGCGCGACGACTCGAGCGTCTCGGTCTCGCCGGACGGATGGCGGATCGCGATCAGGAACACGCGGTTCGTCTCGGGCCGGAGGCCCGTCGTCTCGAGGTCGAACTGCAGCCGGTGCAGATCGGCGAAGGCGAGGTCGCGGAAATACGTGCGCCCGCTCGCGACGAGGTACTGCTCCTCGGGAGGCAGCGACAGCACGCGCTCCTTGCCGAGTTCGCGCAGCCGTTCGACCGGCCGGCCGAGGCGCTCGCTCGCGCCGCGCAGCACGGCGCGCGTGAGCGCGCGCCCGTCGCGCGCGCTCACGAGGAAGCGGAGCCGCCCGGGCCCGTCGAGCTCGCGGTACGTCACCGCGGTGGCGGCGCCTTCGGGCGCCAGGTCCGCGCCGAGGTGGCGGAGGTCGTCGAGCGCGTCGAGCAGCACCCAGGGACGGAAGCGCTCGGACTCGCGAACGAGAGCGCCCGACCCGGGCGCGCGCCGCCACACCGTCGCCTCCCCGCTCGAATCCGCCCACACGGAGACGATGCCGGGCGTGGGATCCCAGCCCCACAGCCCCTCGTGCAGTCGCGGTTCCGTCGCGAGATCGTCGTTCACGCACCGCAGGGTAGCGGATTCGCCGGCCTGCGCCGGGGGCGGCGACGCACCGGCCGGCGATCCGCTCGCCGCGCACGAACGAACGAGGACGCGGTCGCGCGCGGACGCGAATTCGTTCAGTCGATCAGCAGCACGCGCCCCACGCGCTCGGTCGCGCCCTGCACGAGCCGCACGAAGTAGAGCCCCGGACGCGCGCGCGCGGCGCCGCCCAGGTCCACGGCGTGGGCGCCGGCGCCGAGCGAGCCGACGTCGCGCGTCGCGACGATGCGGCCCGCCACGTCGAGCAGCTCGATCCGCGCGGCGGCGTCGCTCACGAGCGCGAAGCGGACCCTGAGCGCGCCCGCGCGCACGGGGTTCGGCCGCACGGGTTCGAGCGCGAGCGCGAGCGTGCGGGAATCGCCCG
>JBGAOA010000012.1:0-66840 GCA_044222065.1 Candidatus Eiseniibacteriota bacterium | reverse complement strand
CGCGAACCGTCCGCCGCGCTCGGCGCCGCCGCGTTCCTCGCGATCGCGCGAGCCGAATCGCGGCCGGCGCTCGGGAGTCGCGCCGCGCTCGAAGCGCTCTCGACCCGCGAACCGTCCGCCGCGCTCGGCGCCGCCGCGTTCCTCGCGATCGCGCGAGCCGAATCGCGGCCGGCGCTCGGGAGTCGCGCCGCGCTCGAAGCGCTCTCGACCCGCGACGCGATCGCGCGGCCCGAAACCCTCGCCACGCGGGGCGCGCTCCACACGCGGCCGGAACGTTTCCTCGCGTCCGAGTCGTCCTTCCGTGCGCGGGCGCCCGGCGCCGCCCGCGCGCGCCGGTCGTGCGCGCTCGAACGGACGTCGCTCGCCCGGCGCTCTTCGCCCGGCCGACTCCGGTCCACGACGCGAATCACGCTCACGCGGCCGACGCGAATCCTCACGACGCACGGGCGAATCCGTCGCACCCTCCCGTCCGCCGTGGGAAGGCTCGCCCGCTTTGGGCGACTCGATGCCGCGGAACCGCCGCGGCGCGCGTTCGCGCGCGGCGAACGGACCCGTGGCGGGACGCGGCCTGCGCGACGTGCGCGCGCCGGCGTCCCGTGCGTGCGGCCTCGCGGACGCCTCGCGCAGCGCGCGCACCTCGGCTTCGGACAGCTCGCGGGTGATCCCGCGCGCGAGGTGGCCGAGCCGCAGCGGACCGTAGGCCCAGCGATGCAGTCGCCTCACCTCGAGCCCCGCGGCTTCGCACATGCGGCGCACCTGGCGGTAACGACCCTCGTGGATCGCGATCTCGATCACGCTGTCCCCCGGGGTCTCGTCGAGCACGCGCACGCGCGCGGGCGCGCTCACGACACCGGGCTCGAATTCGATGCCTTCCTTGAGTCGCCGGAGCATGGCGGGATCGGGCGCGCGGTCCGCGACCACGCGGTAGCACTTGAGCACGCCGTAGCGCGGGTGCATGAGGTGATGCGCGAGTTCGCCGTCGTTCGTCAGCAGCAGCAGTCCGCTCGTGTCGGCGTCGAGACGGCCGACCGGAAAGACGCGGCGGCCGTGCGGCAGCAGGTCGGCGATCGTGCGGCGGCCTTCGGGATCGGAGAGCGTGCTGATCACGCCGACCGGCTTGTGCAGCACGTAGTAGACGTGCCGCACGGGTCCCGGCAGCGGGCGGCCCTCGACCTCGATGCGGTCGCGCCCGGGCTCGACCTTCGTTCCGGGCTCCGTCACGACCTCGCCGTTCACGCGCACGGCGCCGGACGAAATGAGCGCGTCGCACTTGCGACGCGCTCCGATGCCCCGATCGGCGAGCAGCTTGTTGAGCCGCGCGCTCACGAACTCTCCGGCCGCGCTTCGGCGTCGGCGGGCACGGCGTCCGCGTCGTCGGCGAACTCACCCTCGCCCGCGCCGACGTCCGCGAGGTCGCTCGCCTCGGCGAGGTCCGCGGCCACCGCGGGGTGCGCGCCCGCGAGATCGTCCGACTCGAGCCGCGCATCCGGTTCGCCCGCGTCCTCGTCCTCGAGCGCCTCGACCTCGTGCACGACGTGCGCGACGCCCGGCACGTCGCCGCGCGCGAGGTCGTTGACGACGTCCGAGACGACCTCGAGCTCCATCATGTCGAGCTGCTCCGGTTCGCGAGCGGCGACGAGCGCGCGCAGCTCCTCGGGGCGCGGCAGCTCGGCGAGGTCACGAAGCCCGAAGTACTCGAGGAACTCCTGCGTCGTGCCGTAGAGCAGCGGCCGGCCCACGACCTTCGAGCGCCCGCGGATCGTGACGAGGTTGCGCTCGAGCAGCGTCGCCATCGCGCTGCTCGAATCCACGCCGCGGATGGACTCGACCTCGCTCTTCGTGACCGGCTGCTTGTAGGCGATGATCGCCATCGTCTCGAGCGATGCGCGCGACAGGCGCATCTTCTTCTTGCCGCGCAGCAGGCGTCCGACCCACTCGGCCTGCTCGGGCGCGGTGACGAACTGCCAGCCGCCCGCGATCTCGCGCAGCTGGACGCCCGAGCCGCGCTCCTCGAATTGGCGGGCGAGCTCGTTCAGTCCGTCCACGACCGGACCGGGTTCGGAGTCGAGCGATTCGACCAGCAGCGAGAGCGGCAGCGGCTGGTCGGACGAGAACAGCAGCGCTTCAAGCGCCGGGAGCAGGTTCGTCGGTGGCATGGGCAACGGTTCCTTCCAGCGCGCGGTGCAGGATCACGATGTCTCCGAACGCGTCCTTCTGGACCACGACGACGCGGCCGAGCTTGATCAGTTCGAGCAGCGCCATGAACGTCACGATCATCTCGGCGCGGGCGCGGCAGCGCTCGAGCAGCCGCACGAACGACACACTGCCCTCCTCCGCCGCCGACGAGGCGATCAACGACATCTTGTCCTCGACGTCGTAGATCTCGCCCTGCACCTCGTACACGACGGTGTCGGGCATCCGCGACATGACGCGATTCAGCGCATCGAGCAGGTCGAAGAGCGTCGCGGGCGCGAGCGGCAGCGGACCGGCCTCGTCGTCGCCCGGCACCATGCCGCGCTCGAACAGCAGGCGCCGCTCGCCTTCCTTCGTCTTCAGCGTGTCGGCGGCCTCCTTGAACTGGCGGTACTCGACGAGGCGCTGCACGAGTTCCTCGCGCGGGTCGCCTTCGTCCTCTTCTTCGTTCGAGGCCGGCAGCGGCAGCAGCATCTTCGCCTTGATGCGCATGAGCGTCGCGGCCATCACGAGGAACTCGCCCGCCACCTCGAGGCTGAGCGCGCGCATCAGCTCGATGTAGCCGAGGAACTGCCCCGTGATGTGCGCGATCGGGATGTCGTAGATGTCGATCTCGTCGCGCTTGATGAGGTGCAGCAGCAGGTCGAGCGGTCCCTCGAAGCGCGCGAGCCGCACGATGACCGTGCCGCGCGACGGCGCCGCGGGCGTGCCGTCGGACGTTGCCGACGCGGCCGCCGCCTCGGGCGGCGAACCGGCGTCCTCGGCCGGCCTCCGGCGTCTGGGTTCGGGCGTCATCCCAGCTCCGCGAGCGGCGAGGTCATCTTCATGGCGTGGCGCACGCGCTCCATGGTGTCGCGCGCGACCGCGTGCGCGCGGCGGTTGCCGTCCCGCACGATGTCGCGCACCTCGTCCGCGTGGGCGAGATAGTACGCCCGGCGTTCGCGCAGCGGCGCGAGCGTGTCCGAGAGGATCTGCGTGAGGTTCTTCTTGTCGGGCACGCACGCGAGCGTCCCCGCGCGGCACTGCTCGGCGATCGCCGCAGCGCCCGAGGGATTGAACTTGCGGTGGTACTCCCACACGACGCAGCCGCCGTGCCCGTCGCTCGCGTCGGCCTCCGGGCGCCCGGGATCGGTCGCACGGATCTTCTTCGGATCGGTGTAGGCCTGCCGCACCTTCTGGCCGATCGTGTCGGCGTCCTCGGTGAGCAGGATCGTGTTCCCGACCGACTTGCTCATGCGGTTGCCGTCGAGTCCGCGAAGCCGCGCGAACGCCGTCAGCAGCGAGTCGGGCTCGGGGAACACGCCGGCGCCCTCCTCGCAATACACGTAGTTGAAGCGGCGCGCGATCTCGCGCGTCAGCTCGACGTGCGGCACCTGGTCCTCGCCCACCGGCACGTGCGTCGGCCGGTACAGCAGGATGTCGGCCGCCTGCAGCACGGAGTAGCCGAGGTGTCCGTAGCTGATCGTCTGCTCGTCCATGCCGAGGTCGCGCACCTGCTCCTTGAGCGTCGGGATGCGTTCGAGGCGCGCCTTCGAGACGAGCATCGAGAACAACAGGTGGAGTTCCGCGTGCTCCTTCACGGCCGACTGGACGAACACGGTCGAGCGCTTCGGATCGATGCCGGCCGCGAGCCAGTCCACGACCATGTCGAACGTGTCGGCGTCGAGCTTCGAGGTGTCTTCGTAGCCGGTCGTGAGCATGTGCCAGTCGGCGACCATGCAGAAGCACTCCCAGCCCTCGTTCTGGAGGCGGATCCAGTTCTCGAGCGCCCCGACGAAGTTGCCGAGGTGCAGCCGGCCGGTCGGGCGCATTCCGGACAGGATCCGGCCGGGCTTCACGCCGGGCCTCCGGGACGCGCGCACGCGCACGCCGGGCGCGCGGCGACGCTCGGGCGATGGGGCGGGACCATGGCAAAATGTGCGTTCACGCGCGCGGCTCTCCGTCCGTGGTGGTCGAGAATCGCGGCAGACTATCGGGGCGGAGTGGCACGGTCAAGGCCCGGACGCTTCAAGTAACGCTTGAAGGACGCGCGTCGCGAGCGCGCAGGACGCGCCCGGGACCGACTACGGACGCGGCAGCGCCTTGACGACCATCAGCGTGAGGTCGTCCGTCGCGCCGCGCTCGCCCGCCCACGCGTGCACCGCGCCCGAGAGTCCCTCGAGGATCTCGCGCGCCGACTTCTCGACCAGTGCACGCAGCGTGCTCTCGAGCCGCGTCGCGCCGAACTGCTCGCCGGTCGGCGACTCGGCCTCGGTGACCCCGTCGGTGTGCAGCACGAGCACGTCGCCGGGCCGCATGCCGACGGGCGCAGCAACAGCGGCGGATTGTGTCCGGCGTTGCAGAACGTCAGCATGCCGCTCGACCAGTCGAGCACGCCATAGAACGCCGTGACGAACTTGTTCCGGTCGGTGCTCTCGTAGAGCAGCGTGTTCACCTTGCGCATCACGGCGCGGATCGCGAACTCGTTGCGGATCTCGGCGAGCAGCGACATGCGGAATCCCGCCATGATGAGCGCGGCGGGGATGCCCTTGCCCGAAACGTCGGCGATCGCGAGTCCGAGCCGGTGCTCTCCGACGGGAATGTAGTCGTAGTAGTCGCCGCCGACCTCGTCGTGCGTCTCGGCCGAGCCCGCGAGTTCGAAGCCGTCCACCTCCGGCGCCGCCTTCGGCAGGAACGACAGCTGGATCTCGCGCGCGATCGCGAGTTCCTTCTCGAGCCGCCGCTGGTCGAGCAGCTCGCTCGTGAGCCGCGCGCGCTCGATCGCGATCGCCGCCTGCGACGCGAACGCCGTCACGAGTTCGAGATGTCCTTCGTGGTACGCGTCCTCGAGGTCGCTCTCGAGGTTGAACACGCCGATTGCGCGGCCCTTGAGAAGCAGCGGCGCCGCGAGTTCGCTGCGCGTCGTCGGCCGCGCGGCGACGTAGCGCGCGTCCCGCGTCACGTCCGGCACGATCACGGGCTCGCCGGTCTTCGCGACCCAGCCCACGATCCCCTGCCCGACCTGGAGTCCGAACGCCTCCTCGGAGCCGTCGGGATATCCGGAGCTGTTCACCATCTCGAGCGCGAGCGACTTGCGGTGCACGAGGTAGACGGCGACCGCGTCGAAGTTCACGACCTGCCGCAGCGACTGGAAGATCGCGTCCATGACCTGCTGCAGGTCGAGCGGCTCCGAGAGCTTCGTCGCGACCTCGAGCAGCACTTCCTTCTCGAGCGCGCGCCGCTCGGTCTCTTCGTAGAGCAGCGCGTTGTCGAGCGCGAACGCGACGTTCTCGGCGGCGATGTCCAGGTTGTCGAAGTCGGCGTCGGTGAAGTTCCCGCCGCCGCGCTTGTCGAGGCACTCGATCGCGCCGAACACGTCGCCGCGCCGGTAGAGCGGCAGCACGAGCGCGGTCCGATACGGCGGCACGGAGCCGGTCAGCTCGGGCGGCGACTCGCCCGCGTCGAGCCGCAACGAGCGCTCCTGCGCGATCACCCAGCCCGCGAGCCCCTCGCCGCGACGCGCGCGCGCCTCGCGCAGGCTCTGGCCGTCTTCGCCGAGTTCCCGCCCGAGCAGCCGCCGTCCGCCGCGGCGCGTGATCCAGATGCGGGCGCGCTCCGCCCCGACGAGGCGGCGGCAGTGCTTCGAGGCGGCGCGCATGAGTTCGGCGAGCTGCGCGCCGGCCTGCGGCGCCTCGACGTCGGGGCCGAGCGCCGACAGTGCGCGCATCGCGAGGTCGGAAGCGGACGGAGTGTCGGGGGGTTTGAGGTTCATGGCGGCGGAACCTACACCGCGGCCCGCTCCGCCCGCCACGCCTTCGCGGCGCGCGCGGGGCAAATGCCCCGAACGGGCCTCGCGCGCGGCGTTCGAGGGCCGGAACGCGTTGTCGCCGCGTGAATCGCGGATCGCAATGTCGTCAATTCCGCGCCGACCTCGGCCGATAACTCGTGCGAATTCCCACCTCGTCCCGTGGAGACCCGCATGGCCGGGAAGCACAGGCGTCTCGGCGAGCTGCTGATCGAGAAGAAGCTGATCCAGGAAACGGATCTCGAGCTCGCCATCGCCGAACAGAAGCGTACCGGGCAGCTCCTCGGAGCGACACTGATCTCGCTCCGGCTGCTCGACGAGCGCCAGCTCGTGGACTTGCTCCACGAGCAGCTCGCGCTTCCGCTCGTGGACCTCGAGCAGATCACGCTCGACGAGTCCCTGCTGCAGTACGTGAGCGAGGATCTCGCGCGCAAGTACGGCGCGCTTCCGGTCGAGGTCGAGGGCCGCTCGACGCTCGTCGTCGCGATGACCGACCCGATGAACGTCGCCGCCCTCGACGACCTGCGCTTCCAGAGCGGCATGTTCATCAAGCCCGTGCTCGCGATGCCGACGCAGATGGCGGAAGCGATCGAGCGCTACTACCAGATGGACACCTCGATGAACGAGGTGATCCAGAACATCATCGAGTCCGAGAGCACGGATCTCGAGGTGCGCGAGGTCGCCGAGGAAGAGCAGAAGGACGCGATCGACGACCTCATGAAGGAGGCCGAGGGCCGGCCGATCGTGCGCCTCACGAACTGGCTGCTCCACAGCGCCGTCGAAGAGCGCGCGAGCGACATCCACATCGAGCCGCAGGAACGCGACGTCATCGTTCGCTTCCGCGTCGACGGCATGCTGCGCGAGATCCAGCGGCTGCCGAAGTGGACGCAGGGCGCGGTCGTCTCGCGCATCAAGGTGCTCTCGAGCCTCGATATCGCCGAGAAGCGCCAGCCGCAGGACGGCCGTCTCGTGGTCGAGATCGGCAACCGCCGCGTGGACATGCGCGTCTCGACGCTGCCGGTGACGAACGGCGAGAAGGTCGTGATCCGCGTCACCGACCAGCGCCGCCTGCAGGTGTCGCTGAACGACCTCGGCATGGCGCCCGAAGAACTCGACGCGCACCGCGGGGCGCTCGAGCGGCCGCAGGGCCTCATCCTCGTGACCGGCCCGACCGGATCGGGCAAGAGCACGCTGCTCTATTCGTCGCTCCGGTTCATCCAGAACGTCACGAAGAACATCGTGACGGTCGAGGATCCCGTCGAGCTCCAGGTGCCGGGCATCAACCAGGTGCAGGTGGACGACAAGGCGAAGAAGACCTTCCCCGCCGCGCTGCGCGCGATCCTCCGCCAGGACCCGGACGTGATCATGATCGGCGAGATCCGGGACCGCGAGACCGCGCAGATCGCGTTCCGCGCCTCCGCCACCGGTCACCTCGTGCTGTCCACGATCCACACGAACGACGCGGCGAGCGCGGTGACGCGTCTCGTGGACCTCGGGCTCGAGCCGTTCATGGTGGCGTCTTCGCTCGTGTCCGTCGTCTCGATGCGGCTCGTGCGCACGTTGTGCCCCCGCTGCAAGGAGGCCTACGAGGCCCCCGCGTCCGATCTGCACGGCGCCGTGGCCGGCGACGGCCCGGTGTCGGTCTTCCGTGCGAAGGGCTGCCCGCACTGCTCGAACACCGGCTTCCACGGCCGCACCGGCATCTTCGAACTGCTGGGCGTGGACGACGCGATCCGCCAGCTCGTCATCGCGAACGCGCCCGACAGTTCGATCCGCCGCGCCGCGATCGAGGGCGGCATGCGCACGCTGAGCCGTGACGGTCTCCGCAAGGTGCTCGACGGCCTCACGTCCATCGACGAGGTCGGCCGCGTCGTGTACCTCGGCAGCCAGGCGGCGCGCCTGTGCTCCGAATGCCGCACGGTGCTCGGACAGGAGCACGACTACTGCCCGTCGTGCGGGCACTTCTCCGGCGACCACTGCCGCCACTGCTCGCGCCGGCTCCAGCCCGGCTGGAAGTTCTGCGCGTTCTGCGGCGAGGACACGGCGGTCGAATCGCCCGAGGAGCGCCGCCGCGCGCGCGAGCGCGGCCGTCCGCGCCCCCTGCGCATCGACGCGCGCCTGCGGAGAGCGTCGTGACCGCGCAGATCCGGCGGCTGTGGGCGGTGAACCGCGGGCTGCTCGTGCTGCTCGGACTCGTGTCCGTGACGGCGATCATCCATCACTTCGTGATGAACCAGCGCGCGTTCCTCAACTTCTATTACCTGCCGGTCGTGTTCGG
Organism: Candidatus Eiseniibacteriota bacterium; assembly: GCA_044222065.1. Classification (GTDB taxonomy): domain Bacteria; phylum Eisenbacteria; class RBG-16-71-46; order RBG-16-71-46; family RBG-16-71-46; genus JBGAOA01. The sequence goes on along the minus strand of JBGAOA010000012.1, from coordinate 58,585 downwards.
CGCGTACACGATGGGCGTCCGCCGCGGCGTGTACTCGGCGGTGCTCGCGTGCTTCTTCGTGTTCTGCGTCGCGTTCTTCGACCGTCACCAGTTCGGCGGCAACGACACCGAGGCGTGGATGCGATGGCTCGACATCGGCACGTGGGGCTGCTTCCTCGTCCTGACGTCGTACCTGGTCGGTTCGCTCTACGAACAGAAGGAGCGCCAGCTCAAGGACCTCGGCGAGGCGTACCAGGGCATCCTCGAGCTGATGTCGAAGTTCATCGACTCGGTGGACCGCTACACCGAGAACCACTCGCGCCGCGTCGCGAGCTACGCGGTCGAGATGGCGCGCGCGCTCGGGCTCGGCGAGAACGAGATCGAGGACATCCGCGTCGGCGCCTACCTGCACGACATCGGCAAGATCGAGGTGAGCGGCGAAGTGCTGCGCAAGGCCGCGGGCCTCACGCCCGCCGAGATGGACGAGATGCGCAGCCACGTGGACACCGGCGAGCGGCTCGTGCGCTCGATGGGCGGAATCCTGCGGCACGTCATCCCGATGGTCGCGTACCACCACGAGCGCTGGGACGGCACGGGCTACAAGGGCCTCCAGGGCGAGGACATCCCGATCGGAGCGCGCATCATCGCGGTCGCCGATACGTACGACGCGATCGTTTCCGACCGCGCCTACCGGCGCGGCCGCACCCCGGCCGAAGCGGTGCGCATCATCCGCGAGTGCAGCGGCACGCAGTTCGATCCCCGGGTCGTGGACGTGTTCCTGGCGCTGTACGCGACCGCCGAGGAACCCGCGGCCGGCGAGACCCGCGCGGCCTGAGCCCGATGTCCGGAAGCGGTCAGACTTCGCGTCGGCGGCCCTCGCGCGCGCGTTTTCCGTCACCGATCGCCGCGCGGCGCGTGTAGTCTCTTCCGCCATGCCGTTCACGCTCTCCCATCCCGCCGCCGTCTTGCCGATCGCGCGACGCTGGCCGAACGCGTTCGTGCTGTCGGCGCTCGTCGCCGGCAGCCTCGCGCCCGACCTCGCCTACTTCGCGCCCGTGACGGTGCCGCGCGTCGAGAGTCACAGCCTGCCGGGGCTGTTCGGCTATTGCCTCCCGGCCTCGGCCGCCCTGTTCGTCGCGTTCCATCTCGTGTTCAAGCGGCCGCTCGCGACGCTGCTCCCGGACTCCCTCGCGCGGCGGGTCGCGCGCTGGACCGCCGGCGGCCTGCCCGATCGCCCTGCGGCCTCGATCGTCGCGTCGCTGCTGCTCGGCGCCGTCACGCACCTGCTGTGGGACTCGTTCACGCACGAGACGAGCGCGCTCGTGCGCCACTGGCCCGTCTTCCAGACGACCGTCTTCACGCTTTCGGGCATGCCGGTCAGCGTCGCGCGGCTGCTCCAGCACGGCAGCTCGCTGCTCGGGCTGCTCGTGATCGCCGCCTCCGCCCGTTCCGCGCTCTCGCGCCCGGCGCCCGCCGCAGACCCGCCGGCGCCGGCCTCCGTGCGCGCGTTCGTGCTCGCCGCGCTCGTCGCCGTGCCGGCCGCCGTCGCGTGGAACGCGCTCGGCACGCCGCTAGGCGAACTCGCGCGCCCCGACGCGTGGGTGCCGTCGGCGTTCGTGATCGTCGTCTACGGCCTGCGCACCGCGAGCGTGCTGCTCGCCGCGTACGGACTCGCGTGGCACACCGCGCGCGCGCTGCGCCGGCTGCCGCGCACCGCGCTCGCCGACTGATCGCCCCCGCGAGAGAGGCCCGCACTTTCGTCTCGCGAGCCTCGTCGGCGCGGCGCTAGACTGCGCCGCTCACCGTCGTCCCGCCGGAGGCTCGCGTGCCCGCTCTCTACCTCGTCGTCGTTTCGGCGCTCGTCGCGATCATCGCCTACCGCACGTACGGAGCGTTCCTCGCGGCGAAGGTGGCGACGCTCGACGACCTGCGGCGCACGCCGGCGCACACGCTCGCCGACGGCCGTGACTACGTGCCGACGAACCGCTGGGTGCTGTTCGGCCACCACTTCGCGGCGATCGCCGGCGCGGGTCCGCTGCTCGGCCCGGTGCTCGCCGCGCAGTTCGGCTACCTGCCCGGCTTCCTGTGGCTGCTCGTCGGCTCCGTGCTCGCGGGCGGCGTGCACGACTTCGTGATCCTGCTCGCGTCGGTGCGCTCGGGCGGGCGCTCGCTCGCGAACATCGCGCGCGACCAGGTGAGCCCGCTCACGGGTGGAGCGACCGCGGTCGCGATCGTGTTCGTCATGATGGTCGCGGTCGCCGCCATGGCGATCGTCGTCGTGAACTCGCTCAAGGGCAGCGCCTGGGGCGCGTTCTCGATCCTGTGCACCGTGCCGATCGCGCTCGGCATGGGCGTGTGGAACTACCGCATCCGCCCCGGCGCGGTGCGCGCGTCGACGATCATCGGAGTCGTGCTGCTGCTGTTCGTCGTGTGGCTCGGATCGCGCATTCCGGGCTCGCCGCTCGAGCGCTTCTTCCTGCACGGCGAGAAGCCGCTCGCGGCGGCGATCATGGCGTACGGCTTCGTCGCTTCGGTGCTGCCCGTATGGCTGCTGCTGTGTCCGCGCGACTACCTGTCGTCGTTCCTCAAGATCGGCGCCGTGCTGCTGCTCGCGCTCGGCGTCGTGCTCGTGAACCCGGCGCTGCGCATGCCGGCCTTCAATCCGCAGTTCGCCGCCGGCGGCCCGGTGTTCCCGGGGCCGATCCTGCCGTACGTGTTCATCACGATCGCGTGCGGCGCGATCTCGGGCTTCCACTCGCTCATCGCGTCGGGCACGACGCCGAAGATGATCGCGCGCGAGCGCGACGTGCTGCCGATCTCGTACGGCGCGATGGTGCTCGAGGGCTTCGTCGGCGTGATCGCGCTCGTCGCCGCGTGCGCGCTCCACCCCGCGGACTACTTCGCGATCAACTGCCGCCCGGACGTGTTCGCCGGGCTCGGCCTGCAGGTGCAGAACCTGCTCGCGCTCGAGGCCGAGGTCGGCGAGAAGCTCGCCGGCCGGCCGGGCGGCGCGGTGTCGCTCGCGGTCGGCATGGCGCAGATCTTCTCGGGCCTGCCGTTCCTCCGCGGGCTCATGTCGTTCTGGTACCACTTCGCGATCATGTTCGAGGCGCTGTTCGTGCTGACGCTCGTGGACACGGGCACGCGCGTCATGCGCTACATGCTGCAGGAGGTCGGCGGCATGGCGGCGCCGGTCCTGCGCGAGTGGCGCGGCCTCGCGCCGACCGTGCTCTTCAGCGCGCTCGCGACGGCCGCGTGGGGCTACTTCGTGTGGACGGGAACGGTGAGCAGCGTGTGGCCGCTCCTCGGCGTGTGCAACCAGATGCTCGCCGCGTTCGCGCTCGCGATCGGCACGTCGGTGCTCATCAACTCGGGCAAGGGCCGCTACGCCTGGTGCACGATCGGGCCGCTCGCGTTCATGATCGTCAACACGCTCACCGCCGGCTGGATGAACCTGTCGGTGAACTACCTGCGCCCGCAGCTCGTGGCCGGCGCGGGCTCGCTGTGGCGGGCGTTCCTCGCCGCCCCGGCCCCGGCGCGCGTGCAGTGTGTCGTGACGCTGGTCGTGATGGCGATGCTCGTCGTCGTCGTGGTGGACAGCGTGCTCCGCTGGCTGCGCGCGTTCGCGCGCCCGCGGCGCGCGGGCGACCCGGCGCCGGCGCCCGCGGGGCTGCCCTGAAGCCGCGCGTCCTGCTGCTGCTCGCGCTCGTCGCCGCGTTCGCCGTGTGGGCGTGGCGCGCCGAGCTGTTCGTCGTGCAGAAGCCGGGTGAGCACGAACGCCCGCTCGCGCTGCTTCCCGACTCGGCGCAGCGCCTCGTGCGCTTCGCGGTCGCGCTGCCGGCGGTGCCGGTCGGCGTCCGCGCGCTCGCGACCGACGGCCGCCCGCGGCTCGTCCACTACTTCGCGATGTGGGAGGAGAACGCGAGCGCGCAGGCGGCGCTGCTCGACTCGCTGCGCCGCGACCCCGAACTCGAATCGCTCGGCGTCACGATCGTGTGCTTCGATCCCTATCCGTCGCTCGCCCGCTGGGCGGGCCGCCGGCGCCTCACGCTCGACATCGTGCTCGACCACGACCGCCTGCTCGCGGGCGCGCTGCCGTGTCCGAGCGTGCCGTACACGTACCTGCTCGACGCGTCGGGCCGCGTGCTCGTCGCGCAACCGGGACGCGTGGACTGGTGGAGCGCGGAAACGCGCGCGACGCTGCGGCACGCGCTCGCTCCGGCGGACGCGCCGGCGGGCGGTGCGCCCGCGCACGCGTCCTGAAGTGAACGGCGCCTGGGCTCCGTTCGAGAACCCGAGTGCAAGGCGGCGAGGAAGTGCGACCCACGCTTCGCGTGGGTACCCCGGAGGTGTATCCGCAGGATGCTCCGCCGTGACGAACGACCGAGCCGGGCGCCCGCCGAAGGCGGGTCCCGCAATCGAGTTTTCGAACGGCGTCTAGTCGCGCGCGACGATCGCGCCGCAGCCCGGGCAGCGGCCGCTCGCCATCGCGATCTCGGCGCTCGTTCCCTCGAGCGCCTTGCCGCACGCCGGACACGCGACCTTGAAGCGCCGGACGCGCGCGAGCGCGAAGGCCCCGATCGCGAGGAAGGCGGCGAGGTAGGCGAGAAAGACGAGGCCTTCGACGAGCGTCGCGCGTGCGTGCGGCAGCCGCGCGTCGAGCACGCGGATGAGCGCGAGCTGGCCGAAGCCGCCGAGCACCGCCCATACGGCGAGCGGGAGGAACGCGCGGCCGCGCGCGCGCTCCGCGGCCGCGAGCTTCTGGCGGAGTTCGGCGCGCGGGAGCGCCGTGACGTCGGGCGCCGTCGTTTCGCTCACGCGTGCGCCCCGCGCGCCGCCCGAAGCGCGGAACGCTCCGCGCTCACGGCGTCCGCTCCGGCCGGGGCGTGAGTCCGAGCTTCGCGACCGCGCCGCGGAACTCGCCGCCGTTCATCTCCCAGTAGCGCAGCCGCTCGGTGCCGAGGAGTTCGGCGCGGTGCCCGTCGCTCGACGACCAGCGCACGAGCCGGTGCGGCGCGGCGCGCTCGACTTCGAACGTCCACGTGCGGCCGTCGCGGATCGCGACCGTGCGCGTCTCGGTCTCGAACGTGCCGGCGGGCACCGTCACGCGGTGCGTCGCCGCCGAGCGCGTGAACGCCGCTTCGCGCGCGACGACCGGACGATGGAGCAGCCGCGCCTCTTCGAGGCCCCGCAGCACGCTCGCCGAGGTGTGCGCTCCGGGCGCGAGCGCGGGGCCCAGGAAGCCGCGCGCCCACATCGGCAGCGCGTCCTCGAGCAGCGCGCCCGGAGCGGCCGCGATCGTCTCTTCGCGGTCGGCCTCGCCGTCGAAGTAGCTGTGCGAGACGAGCCGCAGCGAGCGCGCGTCGAACAGCGCTTCGGCGAATGCCTGCCCGCACCACTCCTGCGCCGAGAACGTCACCTTGGTGAGCGAGCCCGCGGGGCGCCCGTTCACGGGCGCGAGCGCCGCGAACGCGCTCGTCATGAGCTGGTAGTCGTAGATCCCAGTCGGGAAATCCTGCACGAGGTTGAGCTTCATCACCGGGAACTCGTCCGCGGCCGGGTGCTTGCCGGGATCGGACTTGACGCGCAGCGCGTTCGAGAACGTCTCGGTGACGAAGATCGCGACCGCGGTGCCGCGGCGCAGCTCGCCGTAGCGCGGGTAGACGAGGTCGTAGCCCGCGAGTTCGGCGCGGCCGTCGCCCCAGTGCTTCCAGAACGCGTCACCGAATTCGAGCGCTGCGGGCGCCGGAGGCGGCGCGGCGTGCGCGGAGCACGCAGCGGCGGCGGCGATCAGCGCGCCGGCCGTCACGCCGCGGAGCGCAGCGAAAAGCCCGCCGCGGTGGCGGCGGGCTCGCGAAAGTGGTGGAGCTGAACGGGATCGAACCGTCGACCTCTTGCATGCCATGCAAGCGCTCTCCCAACTGAGCTACAGCCCCGAATGGGTCTCCCGGCGCGCGGGAGGCGACGTTTATAGCCGACGGCGCGGGACTTGTCCAAGCCCGCGTCCCGCGGCGCGCACGTTCAGAAGAGGCCGCGGCGGCGCGTCGTCCGGCGCCGCGGCGTGGGTCCGAGCAGCGCCCCCATGAGCCCGCGCATCACCTGCGTCGTCGCGCGGCCGGCGATCGTCTTGACGATCGGCGAGTTGAGCGCGCCGGCGAGCGACTCGAGCGCCGACGGCGTCGCCTCGGCCGGCGCCGCGCGTTCGTCCTGCGCGACCTCCTTCGCGTCGCCCCCCTGCCCCGCGGCGTCGTGCGTCATGCGCGCGGCGAGGAGTTCGCGCGCGCTCTCGCGGTCCACCGCCTGCGCGTACTCTTTCACCTGCGCGGACGCCGCGAGCCGCTGCTGGAACTCGGCGTCCGTGAGCGGCCCCATGCGCGAGGCCGGCGGCACGAGGCGCGTCGCGAACGGCGCCGTCGGGGCGCCGTTCGAGTTGAGCACCGTGACGAGCGCCTCGCCGATGCCGAGCGAGGTGAGCGTGCGCTCGATCTCGTAGAAGTCGGTCTTCGGGAACGTGCGCGCGGCGGCGCGCAGCGCCTGCTCGTCGTCGGGCGTGAACGCGCGCAGCGCGTGCTGCACGCGGTTGCCGAGCTGGCCGAGCACGTCGGCCGGCACGTCCTTCGGGCTCTGCGTGATGAAGAACACGCCGACGCCCTTCGAGCGAATGAGCCGCACGACCTGCTCGACTTGCGCGAGGAAGTCCTTGCTCGCGCCGTCGAACAGCAGGTGCGCCTCGTCGAAGAAGAACACGAGCTTCGGCTTGTCGAGATCACCCGCCTCGGGCAGCTCGAGGTAGAGCCGCGCAAGCATCCACATGAGGAACGTGGAGTAGAGCGCCGGCTTGTCCTGCACGTCGGTGAGTTCCAGCACCGACACGAGCCCGCGGCCGTCGCGCTCGATCTGCAGCAGGTCCTCGAGCTCGAACTCGGGCTCGCCGAAGAACGCCTCGGCGCCCTGCTGCTCGAGTTCGACCATTTCGCGCAGCAGCACGCCGACCGTGGCCTTCGACATGCCGCCGTAGTCCTTGAGCTCGGCGGCGCCGTCGCCCGTGAGGTGCTGCAGCACGGCGCGCAGGTCCGAGAAGTCGAGCAGCGGGAGCTTGCGGTCGTCGCAGTACTTGAAGACGAGCGCGAGCACGCTCGACTGGGTCGCGTTGAGCCCGAGCACCTTCGCGAGCAGCAGCGGTCCGAAGCTCGAGACGGTCGCCCGCAGCTGCGCGCCCTTCTTCCCCGTCAGGCTCAGGTACTCGACCGGGAACGACGCCGGCTTCCACGTGAACCCCGTGTCCTTCGCGCGCTGGTTCACCTTGTCGCTCGCCTCGCCCGGCGCGCCGATCCCCGCGAGGTCGCCCTTCACGTCGGCGAGGAACACCGGCACGCCGGCGTTCGAGAGCTGCTCCGCCACGAGCTGCAGCGTCTTCGTCTTGCCGGTCCCGGTCGCGCCCGCGATCAGGCCGTGGCGCGTGAGCATGCCGAGCGGCACCTGCACGAGCGGTTCGGGGTGGCACTCGCCGCCGTGGACGACGGCGCCGAGCGTCACGCCGGCGGGCGGAGGAAAGGTCTGCCGCGCGAGTTCGAGAACCTTGGGATCCATGGACGCGAAACCTCCGGGATGAGGGTCGAGGAGCGCGGATGCTACCCGCCCGACCCGGGCGGCGCCAGACCCCGGCAGGCGAGCGGGCGTCAGCGGCGCGCGCGCGCGGAGGGCGCCACGTCGGGCTCGTCCTCGACGCGGTCGCGCCCGAGCGACTTCGCGCGATAGAGCGCGCGGTCGGCCGCGGCGAGCAGTTCGGCGGCGCCGACCGACGCGCCCACGCTCGTCGCGACGCCTGCGCTCACCTGAATGCGCAGCACGTTCCGGCCGGCGCGGATCGTGCGGCGGCCGAGCAGGGCGCGCAGCCGCTCCGCGAGCGCGTGCGCGGCGGCGAGCGAGCAACCGGGCAGCACCGCCACGAACTCGTCCCCGCCGTAGCGCCCGACGGCGTCGTAGCGCCGCACGCTGTCGGCGAGGCGCGCGGCCACTTCGCGCAGCACGAGGTCGCCGTGCAGGTGTCCGTGGCGGTCGTTCACGCGCTTGAAGTGATCCACGTCCACGAGCATCAGGGACAGCGGCCCCTGGCCGCGCGCGGTCCGCGCCAGCTCGCGCTCGAGCGCGTGCAGGATCTCCTCGCGGTTCCAGAGGTGCGTGAGCGGATCGTGCGTCGCGCGCTCCCGCAGCCGGCGGCGCTCGCCGAGCAGTTCGCGCTGGGCCTCGGCGAGATGGTCGGCGCGCACGACGCTCTCGGCCCAGCGCGCGAAGTCGCGCATCAGCTCGACCTCGCGCGGCTCGAGCGAGCGCGGACGGGCGTCCCACGCGCACAGCGCGCCGATCGCCCGGGCGCCGTCTCCGTGCAGGGGCTCGCTCGCGAAGAAGCGCACGCGCGGAGAGCCCTCGACGCCCGGCTGAGCGCGCAGCCGAGCATCGCGCGCGACGTCCGCGACGTGCACCGGCTCGCCGCGCGCGATCGCCCAGAGCGCGAGCGCGGCGACGGGCGGCGGACGGCGCGAGGCGTCCCTGAGCGGCACACCGTGAACCGAGGGCCGCAGCGCGACGAGCGCGCCGTCCACCCCGAGAAGCCGCGCGAGCGAGCCCGCGAGCGAGCGGTAGCGCGCGTCCACGGGCAGTTCGAGCCGCGCCTCGGTCGCACGTTTCGCTTCGGGCGGGGACGCGTGCGTCATCGGAAGTTCTCCGGCCGGCGTCGAAGCCCCGGCGATCCGTCGCCGTCCGCTCCGGCGTCCATCGGCAGCTTCGCGCCCGCGCACGCCCGCGCGGTTCAGCACGCGTCAAATCTGCGGGGCGGGGCGCGGCGCCCCGCCCGGTCGCGCGCCGCTACTTCTCCATGCGGAGCACGATGCGCGCTTCGTCGGACTTCGCGCGCGCGACCATGCGGACGTGGTCCACCTTTCGGCCGTCCCGGAAGTCGAACAGCGGGTAGAGCCCCGCGTCGTTCGTCTTCTCGGCGAAGTCCACGACCTGCGTGTCACCGTTCTCGAACACGATCTCGGCCCAGTCCGCCTGCACTTTGCCGGCGACGACCTCGTACCAGAGCTTCGTCCCGCGCGCGTCGCAGTTCAGCGTGAACTCGGTCCAGTCCTCCCCCTTGGAAAGCGTTTCGCCGTCCTCCCACACGAGCAGGTCGTGCGCGGGCGCGCTCGCCGCGGCGACGACGACGCCCGTCCAGACGACCGGGGCGAGGTAGCGCACCGGAGCGACGCGCACGACGACGCGCGCGGGCCGCACGACGACGACGCGGGCCGGGCGGCGCAGCGGCCAGCCGCGGTGGACGACGACGGTCGTCCGGCGCGGACCGCGGTGCACGACGACGCGCCGCGCGAACGCGGGCTCGGCGACCTGCAGGCCGAGAACGAGGAGCAGAAGGACGGTGGCGAGGCGCATCATCGGGGAACCTCCTGGGTCGATGTCGAGGGAACGTCCGAAGGAACGGTCGCTCATCGAGCAGGGGACATGCCGCGCGGCGAAGCGGGCGAAGTGCTTGAACGTCCTCGTCTCCCCGGGTTCGGCGGGCGGAGTCCCTTCCGCGAGTGGCCGGCAAGGTACACCGGAGCGCACCGGTCCGTTCAAGCCGAAATCCGTCACCGGGGACAGTCGGGCGGACAAGTTGGCAGCCGAATCGCGCGGCATTGCGAATGACTCGGCCGCGGCTTCGCGCGGCGAATCGGCTCCAACCCGCGTCAATCGTGGCTGCGATCGACTCACGCGCGTGGCGCGTGAACGCGGCGTGGTCCGGCACATGCCGTGCTGTGAGAGCGAGAACGCCCGCGCGTGCTCTGCCGACCGGGCGGGGCAAGGCGGGCTCCGTGGTTCCGAGGAGGCCCCATGCCCCAGAGCATCCTGCTGGGTGACGAGGCCGTGGCGCTCGGCGCGATCCACGCCGGTCTCACGGCTGCATATGCCTACCCGGGGACTCCGTCGACGGAGATCCTCGAGTACCTGATCCGCCATCGCGAGCGCGCCCCGGGCCCGATCGCGACCTGGTCCGTGAACGAGAAGACGGCCTACGAGGCCGCGCTCGGCACGAGCTTCGCGGGCCGCCGCGCGCTCGTCGCGATGAAGCACGTCGGACTGAACGTCGCCGCCGATCCGTTCGTGAACTCGGCGCTCGTCGACGTGCACGGCGGCCTCGTCGTCGCCGTCGCCGACGACCCCGGCATGCACAGTTCGCAGAACGAGCAGGACAGCCGCTGGTACGCGGACTTCGCGCGCGTGCCGTGCCTCGAGCCGTGCGACCAGCAGGAGGCCTACGACATGACGCGCGAAGCGTTCGAGCTGTCCGAGCGCTTCCACGTCCCGGTGCTGCTGCGCCTCGTGACGCGCCTCTCCCACAGCCGCACGCACGTCGAGCTGCGCGAGCCGCGCGCCGAGAACGCGCTGCGCCGCGCGCCGCAGCGCAACTCGTGGATCCTGCTGCCCGCGAACGCGCGGCGGCAGTGGACCGCGCTGCTCGGGCGGCAGGACGACATTCGCCGCTGGTCCGAGAGCGCGCCGTGGAACCGGCTGGAGCTGCATCCGGACGGGCGCGAACTCGGCGTCATCACGACGGGCATCGCGCGCAACTACTTCGCAGAGAACCTGCGCGACCTCGGCCGCCGCGTCTGCCACCTGCACATCGGCGCGTACCCGATGCCGACCGACCTGATCGAGCGGCTCGTGTCGTACGTGGACCGCGTGCTCGTGCTCGAGGACGGCTACCCGTACGTCGAGCGGCTGCTGCGCGGGCTGTTCGGCGCGCCGGTGCCGATCGAAGGCCGCATGAGCGGCGAGGTGCCGGCGAGCGGCGAGCTGACGCCCGACGTCGTGCGCGGCGCGCTCGGACTGCCGGTGCGCTCGGGTCCCGCGCTCGACGGCTTCGAGGTGCCGAACCGTCCGCCGCAGCTCTGCCAGGGCTGCCCGCACGGCCACATGTACGAAGCGCTGCAGATCGCGATCGAAGGCGACGGCGGCGCGATGGTCACCTCCGACATCGGCTGCTACACGCTCGGCGCGCTCCCGCCCTACTCGGCGATCGAATCGTGCGTGTGCATGGGCGCGTCCATCGGCATGGCGAAGGGCGCGGCGGAAGCCGGGCACTCGCCGGTCGTCGCGGTGATCGGCGACAGCACGTTCCTCCACTCCGGCGTCGCGCCGCTCATGGACGCCGCAAGCGCGGACACGCCGATGACGGTGCTGATCCTCGACAACCAGGCGATCGCGATGACCGGCGGACAGGATCCGGTCGTGCCGTCCTCGCGGCTCAAGGACATCGTGCTCGGCGCGGGCGTGCGCCCCGAGCACCTGCACGTCGTGGACGTGCACCCGAAGAAGGTTCGCGACATCGCGGAATTGCTGAAGCGCGAGATCGCGCATCCCGGCCTCTCGGTCGTGATCGGCGTGCGCGAGTGCAAGGTCACGGCGAAGCGGCACGCGCGCCAGAAAGAGACGGTGGCGTCGTGAAGTGCGACATCCTCTTCGCCGGCGTCGGCGGGCAGGGCGTGCTGTCCATGGCCGCGATCATCGGCCGTGCGGCGCTCGCCTCGGGCCTGCACGCGAAACAGTCCGAGGTGCACGGCATGGCGCAGCGCGGCGGCGCCGTGCACGCGCAGTTGCGGCTCTCGGACCGCGCGATCGCGAGCGAGCTGATCCCGCTCGGCACCGCCGATCTCGTCCTGAGCCTCGAGCCGCTCGAGAGCCTGCGCTACGCCGCGTGGCTCTCGCCCGGCGGCTCGATCGTCACGTCCGTGTGCCCGGTCGCGAACTTCGCGAACTACCCCGAGCTCGGCCCGGTGCTCGAGCGCATCGCGCGCATCCCGCGCTCGATCCGCGTGGACGCCGACGCGCTCGCGATCGAGTGCGGCGACATCCAGAGCGTCAACACCGTCATGGTCGGCGCCGCCTCCCACGTCCTGCCGCTCGACCTCGACGTGCTGGAGCGCGCGGTCGAGGACACGTTCCGCTCGAAGAGCGAGTGGGTGCGCGAAGTGAACCGCAAGGCGTTCCGCGCCGGCCGCATCGCGGCGGACGAAGTGGCGGGCGGCGTCCGATGACGGACGGCGGGTCGGGCGCGGCGCTCGCGAGCGCACCCGACGCGCTCGAACGGATCGTGCGCGGCGCGCGCTTCGCCGCGCGCGGCGTGCTGCTCGAGAGCGAGGGCCTCGACCTGCTCGCCGCCACGGGCCTCGACACGCCGCGGCGCTTCGTGGTCGGAAACGCCGCGGAGTTCGCCGCGCGCGATCTGCCCGGGCTGCCCGGCGAGCGCGTCGTGCTGAAGGCGCTCTCGCCCGCGATCCGCCACAAGACCGAACTCGGCGCGCTCCGCATCGTCGCGAACGAACCCGCCGCGCTGCGCGCGGCGGCCGAGGAGTTGCAGTCGCGGCTCGCCGCGCACGAACTCGCCGGGTTCCTCGTGTGCGAGTTCGTGCCGCACGCGGGCGGACCGGGCGGCGAGTTCCTGCTCGGGCTGCGCGTCACGCGCGACCACGGTCCGGTCGTGACGCTCGGCCCCGGCGGCATCCACGCGGAACCACTCGCGAAGGAGCTCGGCGAAGACGCGGGCGTGGCGATCTTCTCTCCCGCGCTCGCCGACCGCTCAGGCATCGAGCGCGCGCTCGCACGCCACCTGCCGGCGCGGCTCGCGACCGAACCGCAGCGCGGCCGCGCGCCCGCGCTCGCGCGCGAAGCGCTCGTCGCCGCGATCGAGGGCTTCCTCGCGCTGCGCGGCGCGCCGAGTCGCTCGGGCTCACGGAACTCGAAGCGAACCCGATCGTCGTGAGCGGCGGACGGCTCGTCGCGCTCGACGCGCTCGCCTCGCTCGGAGCGGCGCCGGCCGTCGCGCCCGCGCGCCCGCTCGAGAAGCTCGCGCGGCTCTTCGCGCCGCGCTCGATCGCGATCGCCGGCGTGTCCGAGAAGCTCAATCCGGGCCGCATCATCCTGCAGAACGTCCTGCGCGCGGGCTTCCCCCGCGAACGCGTGACCGTGCTCAAGCCGGGCTGCGAGGCGATCGACGGCTGCCGCTGCGTGCCGGGCCTCGACGACCTCGAGGCCGGCACCGACCTCGTCGTGCTGAGCGTTCCCGCCGCGGATGCCGTGCGCATGACGGCGGAGATCGCCGAGCGCGACCTCGCCGCGAGCGTGATCCTGATTCCGGGCGGACTCGACGAGCGCCCCGAGTCCGCGCCGCTCGTCGAGCGCATGCGCCAGAGCCTCGCCGCCTCGCGCGCGCGTCCGAGCGGCGGGCCGGTCGTGAACGGCGGCAACTGCCTCGGCGTGCGCTCCGTGCCCGGGCGCTACGACACGCTGTTCATCCCGCCGCACAAGCTGCCGCCGCCCGAGGGTCCTGAGCGGCCGCTCGCGCTCGTCACGGGCAGCGGCGCGTTCGCGGTCGCGAAGGCGAGCCGGCTCGAGCGGCTGAACGCCCGTTACCTCGTCACGATCGGCAATCAGACCGACCTCACGATCGGCGACTACCTCGAGCATTTCGCGGCGGACGCGGCGGTCGAAGTGATCGGCGTCTACCTCGAGGGGTTCCGCCCCGGCGACGGCGCGCGTGCGTTCGCCGCGGCGAAGCGCATCGCCGCGCGCGGCGGCGTCGTCGTGTGGTACCTCGCGGGCCGCAGCCCCGCGGGCGTGAGCGCGGCCGCGAGTCACACGGCCTCGGTCGCGGGCGATCCCGCGGTCGCGCGCGCGCTCGCGCGCGCGGCGGGCGTGCTGCTCGCCGACTCACTCGAGGAGTTCGAGGACCTGGTGCGGCTCGCGACGCTGTTCCGCTCGCGCCCGCCCCGCGGATCAAGGCTCGGCGCCGTGAGCAACGCCGGCTTCGAGAGCGTCGCGCTCGCCGACCACTGCGCGCCGCTCACGCTCGCGCCGTGGTCGCCCGCGACGCGCGAGGCGATGCGCGCGACGCTCGCGGCGTCGCGCCTCGACGGCATCGTCGCGCTCGGGAATCCGATCGACGTGACGCCGATCCTCGGCGACGATGGCTTCGCCGCGATCGCGCGCGCCGCGCTCGAGGACCCGCAGGTGGACGTCGCCGCGATCGGCTGCGTGCCGATGACCGGCGCACTCGACACGCTCGCGGCCGGCGCGGGCCACGCGGACGACGTGACGCGCGAAGGCTCGGTCGCGTCCCGACTCGTCGCGCTGTGGAACGCGACGACGAAGCCGTGGGTCGCGGTCGTGGACGCCGGGACGCGCTACGACGCGATGGTGCGCGTGCTCGAAGACGGCGGCGTGCCGACGTTCCGTTCGGCCGACCGCGCCGCGCGCGTGCTCGCGCGCGTCGTGGATGCGATGCTGCGCTCGCGCGCGTAGGCGACGGGGCGTCGGGACGTCGCGAATTTCTCTCGCATCGCCGCAAAGCGCGGCGCGGGAAACCATTGAGGCGCTCGAGTGCGGCCCCTACACTCCCGCGGGTCGTTCGACCGCATGCGCCCGCTCCGGGCGCATCCCCCTTCCCCACGAGGTGTGAGATGCCGCGATCTCTGCCCGTCGTACTCGCGTCCCTGCTACTGCTCGCTTCCGCATCCTCCGCCTTCTCGCACGACGTGGACGGCCTCGATTGCGGCCGCATCGTGATCGACTACGGCGACGCCCCCGAGGGCATCCCGTTCTTCGGTCCGCAGGGTCCGGTCCTCGGCCGCTACCCGACCTGCCTCGCGCCCGGCGCTCCGGGGACTCAAGAGTTGTTCTGCGCGCCGCGCTCCACGCCGCCGGGCCCCACGGGCTACATGCGGAACTTCAACGCCGCCCCGTCGCACTACTGGCTCGGCTGCTTCGATCTGCCGACGATCGGACTCACGGGCATCGACGACGACGTGGACGGCAAGGTCGGACCGCCCGGGGGACCGAGCGCGTGCTCGGGTGGACCGACGGACATCGACGTGAACCTCGCGCCCAACAACTTCTCGCAGGACGAGAGCTACGCCGACGGCGACGCCGGCCTCGCGCCCAATCAGGTGCTCGTCAGCTGCTTCGGCCAGACCCTTCAGTTCCAGACGGCCAACTGCGGGAACGAGACCACGGCGTATCTGAACGTGCTCGTCGACCTCAACTTCGACGGTGACTGGAACGACAACTTCGACTGCTCGAGCGTGCGGCCGGCCTCGGGCTGCGCGTACGAGTGGGCAGTGAAGAACCTCGCGATCGCGGTGGGCCCCGGCTGCCAGAACCACAACACGCCGCCGATCATCGGCGGGCCGACTCCGGGTCAGAGCTGGCTGCGCATGACGCTGACCGACGAGCCGGTCACGGACGACTTCCCGTGGGCCGGCTCCGCGAACCAGCCGACCGGCGAGTACGCGGGCGGCGAGACCGAGGACTACCTCATCTACGTCACGTTCCCGGACGCGGTGAAGTCCAGCACGTGGGGCCGCGTGAAGCTGCTCTATCGCTGAGGCGAATCGGCGCGCGGCGGCGGCGAGCCGCGAGAGACGTCGATCTCGTTTCGATCCGCGCGGGCGCACGGCGGCGAGTCGTCCGGCGCCCTGCGCGCGGTTGAGGGCGTTCTCGCGCCTCTGTTACGGTCCGCCTCCCTTCGTGCCGGAGTGGCGGAACTGGCAGACGCGCCGGACTCAAAATCCGGTTCGGCTCACACCGAGTGCGGGTTCGACCCCCGCCTCCGGCACCACGCGCGTCCGAACGCCGGCCACGTAATCCGCTTAGAATCGCCGGGTCCCATCGCCAGGTGCGTCGTGATCCGGCGCGCGACGAGGGCCGGCCGGAGTCGCCCCGGCCGGCCCTCGCGCACGCTCCCCGTCAATCGAGCAGCGTCAGCTTCCGCACCCCCGCCGTCCGGCCGTCGACGACGAGATGGACGAAGTAGAGTCCGGCGTGCAGACGGCCGCCTCCCGTGTCGCGAGGAAGCGTGACGCTCCATTCGCCCGACGTGCGCTCGCCCTGATCGCCGCTCCACACGCGCCGCCCCGAGGGATCGAGCACGTCGAGCCGAACGCGCGCGGGCGAGGCGAGCGAGTAGCGCAACGTCGGCGCCGACATCGCGGGATTCGGGCGCGGCTCGCCGAGCCGCGTCTCGAAGCGCGCCACGCCGGGGCCCGCGTCGAGCAGCGCCTGATCGTAGATCCGCAGCGTGAAGGTGCCGCCCGTCGCGGCGTCGTTCGCGATCACGAACGCGAACGTGCCGGATGCCGGCGCCGTGAACGAAGTCGTCCCGAGCGTCGACAGCAGCGCCGAGTTGCGCGGCGCCCACTCGTCCCCGGCGGCGAGGTTCGCGAACACGAGCAGCGGCCGCGCGTCCGCTTGCGAGTACGCGATCGTGTACGTGTGACCGCCGACGAGCGGTGCTTCGTAGATTCGCAGCAGCTCGGACGACAGCGGCGTCACGTTGATCGCCGGGCCGTTCACGGTCAGCGGGGCCGCGGCGCCCGTCCACTCGAGGTCGACTCGCACCGGCGGACCGCCGGCGAACTGCTTGAGCCGGAACGGATACTCGCCCGCGGGAATCACGTGGAAGTCCCCGACGATGAAGTCCGGCACCGAGCCCGACTCGGAGCTGACCCCGGTCGGCGAATAGCAGTCGGGCCACGGCGCGCCGGTCGTGGAGCCGTACTGCGACAGGTCCCAGTCCGCGAGCGTGCTGCGCGTGCCGAGCGCCTGCCACCCGCCGCCCTGGCCGCTGATGGACACCCAGTAGAAGTCCTGGCTCGCCGTGGCGAGAGGCAATCCGGCCGGCAATGGGGTCGCCGCCTGGCAGTGGCCCACGCGGAGCGCGAAATAGCCCGGAGCGTCGTCGTCCTTCGCGACCACGACACCATAGAAGCCGGTGCTCGGCGCCGTGTACTCGAACGATGTCGCCGACGCGACGTCGGCCGAACTCCGTCCCGCGGAGTAGAGGGAGGTTCCCGGATTGCGATAGAGGAACACGCGCATGTTCGAACTGGCGAAGAAGTCGAACGTGTACGACTCACCCTGGAAGAGCGCGACGTCCCAGCACTTGAGCACTTCGCTCGGGCCCCAGTTGTGGACCTCCTGCGGCCCGTTCACCTCGAGGAAGTCGTACGTCGCGTCGTGACCCGCCTTCTCGAGCGTCGCCCCTCCTCCACCGCTGTAGCGATACGCGCGCGCCGCGAGCGTCGTCGGGAGTGTCGAGAAGTTGAGGTCCGTCATCACGAAGTCCGTCACGCCCGCGCCCGCGACCGAGTTCGCGAGCAGGGTTTGCGGACAGCCCGGAGAAGAGCCGCTCGTCGAGACTTCGAGATCCCAGTCGCTCCCCGCGGCTGGACGCGCGCCGATCGCGACCCACGCCTGGGCCGCCTGCTGAGCCGACGCGTGAGTGCTCGCGGTCGCGGCGGACACGGCGACCGGCGTCAGTTCCGGAAGCGCGGTGGCGCACGCGCACGTCGGCGCGCTGTGGACGCCGACGGTGTAGACGAACGAGGCCCACACGTCGCTCACGACGACGAGCCCGTAGTAGCCCGTGACGGGCGCCGTGTACGACGTGCAACCGCTCACGGCGAACTCGGCTCCGCCACGGCCCGCGTAGTAGGTCCCGCCGCCGGGGTTCGGATTTCGGAACAGCAGCATCTTCTGGCCGGACCCGAGCGTGCTCGAGAACTCGAAGTAGTAGGTGTTGCCCGCCTGGAGCCACACGTCCCACACGTGCAGCACCGCGTCGGACGAGAACGGCTGGAAGCCGTCGAACGTCACGGTCGTGGGCGGGAAGTCCACGAACATCAGATCCCCGGTCCGCCACGTGGCGGCTGCGTAGGCTCCCGTGGGCGAAGTGCAGTCGCCGCCGAAGCAGTACATGTCGGCGGCGTAGTAGCCGGTCGGATCGTTGTTGAAGTCGCCGATCACGAAGTCGGTCGTGCCGCCCGCGGCCTCGGACGACGCGAGCAGCGGGCCGCCGAGGCAGCTGCCGTAGAGCTTGATGTCGAAGTCGCTCGTCGGCGCGAACGCGAGGATGCCGGCGGCGCCCCAGTTGGTCGCCGATTGATTGCAGCGCATCGTCGTGACGGGCACGCCGTTCAGGCGCACCGGCAGCAGGAACGTGTTGTCCACTCCGGGGAAGTGGCTCGGATCACACGTCACGGCGCCCGCGACCGAAGCGGCGAGCGAGAGCAGCGACGTCGCGCACAGCGCGGCGAGCGCGAAGCGGGCGCAGGCGAAGCGAGAGCGGCGCGCGGTCATCGGGGACGCTCGCTTTCGCTCGCGGTCCGACGCTCGCCGGCGCCCGGTCGCCGCGCGGGTCGGCTCTCGGGCGACTTGACGAGCCCGGCCGCGCGGCTCAGGTCCAGCCCGAGCGCCGCGCGCACGGCCTCGATCGCGGCCTCGTCGAGCAGGACCTCGTCGGACGGCGCGGGGGCCGCCGCGGGCGCCGGGCCCAGTGAAGGAATCCCCGGAAGCGGCTTTCGGGAAGGCGCGGTGGGCGACGCGCCGTCGCTCGCCGGCGGCGCGGTGACGACGGAGGGGCGCTTTTCGGTCCCGGCGGGCGCGGGGCGGAGCGCGGGCGCCAGATTCAGGGCGCGCTTGGCCTCGATCCGGGCGCGTTGCTCCGCCGAGAGCACGGCCGGCGGGCCGACGGTCACGACGTCGGGCCCCTTCGAGGGTGCAGTCGGCGCCGCCCCGTCGGCGGCGGCCAACGCGGCGCACGCGAGCAGGATCAGCATCAGGGACGCAAGGGGCAGTGAACGGCTGGTCATCGGGGTGGGCCTCCGTCGAAACCTCGTGGTGGGTGCGGGGACTGGCCGCGCCTGGACCCTGGGGTCCGTCTCGAAGAACGGGATTCCCGGTCCGGGACTGACACGCGGAATTTCGGGCCGTCCGAGGACGGCCCGATGTCGCACCGGGAATCGCTTTCTCGTTCCCGAAGACGAGCCGGGACGCGCCCGGGGCATTGCGCAGGGGTTTCGGGCAATCTCCCCCGCTTGCGGGAGCCC
Organism: Candidatus Eiseniibacteriota bacterium; assembly: GCA_044222065.1. Lineage (GTDB taxonomy): Bacteria > Eisenbacteria > RBG-16-71-46 > RBG-16-71-46 > RBG-16-71-46 > JBGAOA01. The sequence continues at coordinate 39,683 of JBGAOA010000012.1, read as the reverse complement.
GCGCGTGGCATGCTCCCGGCTCGCCTGTCCGAGCCTCACTCCCGGAGAGCCGTCTTCCCTTGGACCTCGAACGTCTGAAGAGCCTGTGGCCCGAGCTGGAGCCGGTCCTGGACGAACTGCTCGAGCTCGACGACCCGGCCCGCGAGGCCGAGCTCGCTCGTCGCTACGCCACCGAACCGGAAAAGCGCGCGCTCATGGAATCGCTGCTGCGCGCCGATCGCGACTCCGGCGATCTGCTGGAGCGCCCCGCCGTGCCGCGTCGCTCGGTGCCGACGGCGGCCCCCGTCACTCCGGGGATGCGCATCGGCGCATGGGCCGTGCGGCGGGAACTCGGACGCGGCGGCATGGGCACGGTCGTGCTCGCGGAGCGCGACGACGGCCAGTTCGAGCAATGCGTCGCGATCAAGCTCGTGCGCCCGGACGCCTGGCATCCGGCGGCGCACGAACGCTTCCTCCTCGAACGCTCGATCCTCGCCCGGCTCCAGCACCCGAACATCGCGCGCCTGATCGACGGCGGCGTGCGCGAGGACGGATCCCCCTACCTCGTCATGGAGTTCGTCGAGGGCGTGCCGATCACCGCGTGGTGCGATGCGCGCCGGCTCGACGTGCGCGCGCGACTGCGCCTGTTCCGGCAGGTGTGCGACGCGGTGGAGTACGCGCACGGCATGCTCGTCGTCCATCGCGACCTGAAGCCCGCGAACATCCTCGTCACCGAACGCGGCGAGGTGAAGCTGCTCGACTTCGGCATCGCGAAGCTGCTCGACTCGCCGGCGGCGACCGAAGCGACGCACGCGAACGCACGCGCCCTCACGCCCGCGTACGCGGCGCCGGAACAGTTCCTCGGCGAACCGATGACGTCGGCGACGGACCAGTACCAGCTCGCGCTCGTGCTCTACGAACTCCTAACGGGCGTGCGCGCGCACGGCGACACGACGCACTCGCCGCTCGTCCACCAGCGCGCCGTGCTCGACTCCGATCCGCGCGCGCCGAGCCGGGCGGTCGCGCGCGAGCCGGCGGGCGGAGAGCCGGGCGCCTCCCCCCCGGCGCCGGAGTCCGCGGCGCTCGCGCGCGGTGCGACGCCGCGGCGCTCGCGCGCACGCTCGCGGGGGATCTCGATTCGATCGTCCTCAAGGCGCTCGACCGCGATCCGGGGCAGCGTTACTCGAGCGTCGAAGCGTTCCGCCGCGACCTCGAAAGCGTGCTCGACGAGCGTCCGGTAAGCGCGCGGCACGCGACCGTCGGTTACCGCCTGCGGAAATACGTGCGCCGGAACCGGCTCGCGGTCGGAGCGGCCGCGCTCGTGCTGCTCGCTCTGCTGGCCGGCTTCGCCGGCGTGCTCGTCCAGGCGCGGATCGCGGCTCACGAACGCGACCTCGCCCGCGCCGCCGAGCAGAAGGCCACGGCGATCAACGACTTCATCCTGCGCGAACTTCTCGAGTCGCCCGGCCCCGAGCGGAGCCTCGGGCGCGCGCTCACGGTCTCCGAAGTGCTCGCGAGCGCCTCGCGCACCGTGGGGCTCTCGTTTCCGAACGATCCTCGCACCGAGGCGGCGGTGCGGCTCACGCTCGCGCGCAGCTATCAGGCGCTCGGACGGCTCGACTCCGCGGGTGTCCACGCCGAGGCCGCGCAGCGACTGCTCGCGTCCGGCCCGGGCGCCGATGCGCGCGCGTCGCTCGAGGCCCGCGCGCTGCTCGCCGATCTCGCGCTCGACCGCGGGCGATTCGACGAAGCGCGCCGCGAATTCGAGGCGACGGCGGCGGAGCAGGCGCGACGGCTCGGTCCGCGCGCGACCGAAACGTTGAGGAGCCGGGCCGGACTCGCGCGTGCGCTCGCCGCCGACGGCCGGTTCGCCGACGCCGATTCGATCCTGCGCGCGGTGCTCGCGCTGGCGCCGGCCGAGGACGGCAGGGACTGGCGGCTCGTCGTGGAGATCCAGTCGTCGCTCGCCGACGTGTGGTCGAGGCAGTCGCGGGCGCGCGCGGCGGACTCGCTGCTGCGGGACATGCTGGACGCCGAGCTGCGTCACGTCGGCCCCGGCCACCCGCTGGTGGTCGCCACGGAACTCAAGCGCGGCCGCGCTCTGCGCGCAGACCTGCGATTCACCGAGGCGGCGCGCGTGCTCGGGGACGCCGTCCGAGGCAGCGCCCGACTCAACGGCGAGGAGCATCCGGCGACGGCCGACGCGATGCTCGGTCTCGCCGAAGCGCTCGACAGCGCCGCGCGCCACGAGGAATCCGTGCGCTGGCTCGAGCGCGCCGTGGCGATCTACCGCCGCTCGCTCGGCCCCGCGCACCCGCGCACGCTGATGGCGCTCCGCGATCTCGCCGTGATGCTCCGAAGCGCCGGCCACTTCGCGCGCGCCGATTCGGCCTATCGCGAAGCGTACCGGGTGTGCGCGACCACGCTCGGCCCCGCGCATCCGCAGACGATCCAGGCCCTGCGGGGAATCGTGTACCTGCGGCTCGACGAAGGACGCGACGCTGAGGCGCGAGCGATCGCGCGCCAGATCCGCGCCCTGTACCTGAGGGTCGCCGCGGCGCCCGATGCGGACCCGAGCGCCCTCACCGAGGCGGCGCTCTACCTGACCGAAGCCGAACCGCCCGACGTGCGCGATCCGCGCCGCGCCGTGGCATTCGCCTCGCGAGCCGTCGAACGAACGCGGCGCACGGACTACACGGCGCTGCGCGCCCTCGGCTTCGCCGCCGTGGCGGCGGGCGATACGAACCTCGCCGTCGCGAGCCTTCGGGATGCGCTCGCGCTCCCGGACGGCGTGCGCTCGTGGACAACCGAGGAAATGCTCGTGCGCCTGCTGTCGGCGCGCCATGCGACGAGGGAACTCGAGCCGTTGCTGCTCGCGCGCGTCGCCCGCGTGCGGGCGCTCCGCGGCGAGCACGATCGCTACGCGGCCAAGACCCTGCGTCACCTCTCGCGACTGTGCCTCGCGCAGGGGCGGCACGGCGAAGCCGAGCGCTGGGCGCGCGAGACGATCGCCCAGTTGCGCCGGACGCTGCCGGCCGACCACTGGGAAGTCGGCCGGGCGGAGAGCGAACTCGGAGGGCTGCTCGCCGAACGGGGACGATCGGTCGAAGCCGAGTCGCTGCTCGTTCGCGGCTACCGGTCGCTCGACGCCGATGCCGAGGTCGAGAACGAACTCGTCGACTCGGCGCGGGAACGGCTCGTGTCCGCGTACACGGCGTGGGGCCGCGGGGACTCGGCGGACGCCTGGCGGTCGCGCACGCGCACCCGGGGCCCGAACCCTCGGCGTTGAGCGCTCGGCGACGGCGCGCTGGCGCGTGTCGCCGCGCCGGAACCTCGTGCGCCTAGGCCTCGGGGCCTCCGAGCAAGCCGGCGAGGACGGCGCGCGCCTTGCGCCAGTCGCGGTGCACGGTGCGCACGTCGCGGCCGATCGCCTCGGCGACTTCCTCCGCCGAGAGTCCGGCGAAGAAGCGCAACTCGACCACGCGCGCGAGCCGCGGGTCCATCGAGGCGAGCCGCTCGAGCGCCTGATCCACCGCGAGGATCTCCTCGACGCGATCGTCCTCTCCGGCGAGCTGGCTCTCGAGTTCGACGCGCCGGCGGCCGCCGCCCCGCTTGAGGCTCCCGCGCTGGCGCGCGTCGTCCACGACGATCTGCCGCATCGCGGACGCCGCGACGGCGAAGAAGTGCTCGCGGTCCACGACGTCGAGCGAGCCGCGATCGAACAGCTTGAGGAACGCCTCGTGCACCAGCGCCGTCGTGTCGAGCAGTCCGTCCGGCGCTGCATTCGGCCGGCGCGCGCGCGCGAGCCGCAGGAGCTCGCCATAGACGGCGGCGAGCAGGTCGTCGCGCGCACCGCGGTCGCCGCCGCGCGCGCGCATCAGCATCTGGGTGATCTCGACGGCGTCCATGGTCCCTCGCGTCCGAGCCGACGGGCGGCGCGAGTCTAACGCAGCGCAACCGCCCGGCTCCTGCCCGCCCTGCTGCGCGCTGCCCCGCTCGGCGGCGCGTTCACCGATCCGGGCGCGTGGAGCCCGTCCAGCGTCCCCCGGGACGGCCTCGTCCACCTGCGATTCCGCCCGAGGGACGAACCGCGCGCGGGCTCGCTGCCGGGCGGCGGCGTCCCGGTCGGCGCGAGCCCGAGCGCCTCGGGCCGCTCCAGCGTGCCCGTGAACGGCGGCGGTTGCCGGCTCGGCGGCACGATCGCCCGGCGCAACGACGCGCGGCGCGAGATCGCGCAGGACGGCCGAGTGGAGCGCGCGTGCGGTCCCCGCACGCGCAACGCGCTGGCGCCCCGGGACTCGATGACGGAACATCGCGGCGGGCTCGCCCGGCCGTCTCGACGGAGCCGCATGAACGCTCGCTTCGCTCTTCCGCTCGTCGCATCGCTCGTCTGCGCGCTCACGCCGGCGCCGGATGCGTACGCCCAGAACTTCGAACCCGACCCCGTCCCGGGCATCGTCGAGCGGCTGAACCGCTACTTCCACGCGCACGAAGCGGACGGCGTGTGCCTCGATTCGCGCTACGACCTCGCGCCGACGGAAGTCATCCGGCTGTCGGTCGTCTCGCAGCTCCTCGGCTACGAGGAGCTGTATCGCGTGACGCCGGATCCCGAACTCGCGCGCGACATCCGCGAGCGTGCCGACTACCTGCTCGCGCACTTCGACGAGATCCGCTCGTTCACGTCGTTCGACGGCATGCTGGGCTACGCGCTGCTCGAGGCGTACGACGTCACGCGCGATCCGCGCCACTTCGACCACGGCCGCATCGTCGCCCAGCAGCTGCGGTCGCTGCCTTACGGCGAGAGCATCCTGAACGGCGGGCTCATGTCGGCGCTCGCGCTCGCGAAGTACCACCGCCTGACGGGCGATCCGTCGTACGAGGCGAAGACGCGCGAGATCATCGGCTCCGAGATCGGCTTCCAGAACGCCGACGGCAGCTTCCCGCACTGGTGTCCGGGCTCGGAGGACATCCACTACACGGCGTGGATGACGCAGGAGTTCATCCTGCTCGACCGCCTGCTGCCCGATCCGCGCATCGGGCCGATGGTCGCGGGCATGCTCGCGTTCCTCGAGTCGCGCACCGACGATCGGGGCGTGTCCCTGTACGAGGCGCCGTGCGACGAGTATCCGGGCTGCGTCCGGTACTACTGGAGCGTCGCCTCGGGCTGCGGGATCGACTACGACACGCGCGCGTTCACGAACGAGGTCGGCTACACGGCGCTGCTGTTCGGCCGCTTCGCTTCGCCCGCGTATCCGCGCGTCGCGCGCTTCCTCGCCTCGCTCGAGCGCGGCGGCGCGTTCGCCGACAAGTGGGACTTCCTGCCGCCGCCGAGCGATCCCTACTACCCGTGGACGATCGCGGACACGTCGGTCGTCAACATGAGCGTGCTGTTCTGGTCGCTCGCCGCGCTCGTCGCGCTGCGCGACGACCCGCTCGCGCTCGACGTCCACGACCGCGAGCCCGGCGCGAACGACCCTCCCGCCGCCCGCGGACCGGAGCGCACGCCGGGCCCGCTTCCGCCCGCGCGCGAGCCGTCCGGCGGCGGGGACGGGCCGCCGAAGCTCGCGGCGATCCCGCTCGCGGACGGCCGCGTCGCGCTGCGATTCGTCACCGCGGCCCCGGGCCGCGTGCGCCTCGTCGTCCACGATGCCGCGGGACGCCGGCTCGGCGTCGCGTTCGACGGCGACCTGCCCGCCGGGCGTCACGAGACGGCGTGGGACGGCCGGGACCGGGGCGGTCGGCCGCTTCCGGCCGGGGTCTATTTCGCGCGCGCCGAGGTTCCGGCCGGGCTCCCGCCCGTGCGATTCGCACTCGTCGGGCGCTGAAGCCCGCGGCGGGAACGGCCGATGCCGCAGCGGCGGTCCGGTGCGGTAGAGTCGCCGGACTTTCTTCATCCCAGCGCTGTGACGGTTCCGAACCAATGGAGTTTGCTCCATGGAAGCCGCACGCTCCGACGAGGACCTCGTCCGGGCCTTTCAGGTCGATCCGGCGAGCTCCGCCGGACGCGCCGCCGCCGCGACATTGCTGCAACGCTGGCGGAGCCGCGTCTACGCGTGGTGCTCGTGGTTCGTCCGGGATCGCGAACGGGCGATGGAGCTGAGCCAGGACGTGCTGCTCGCGATGTACCGGGCGTTGCCGGGCTTCGAGACCCGGGATCGGTTCGCCTCGTGGGCCTACACGATCGTCCGCCATCGGTGCCTTTCGGAGCTGCGCCGGCGCAAGACGGAACGGCTTCGGGACGACGACGAGCTGAGCGTGTTCGATCCGGCGCTCGAACCGGACGAATCGTGGGAGCAGCGCAGCGAACTGGATCGCGTCCTCGACCTGATGCGAACGCATCTCGACGAACGGGAGCGCACCGCGTTGTGGTTGCGGGCGCAGGAAGAACTGTCGGTGGAGCAGATCACTCGCGTACTCGGGCTCGACAACGCGACCGGGGCGCGGGGGCTGTTGCAGACCGCGCGGCGCAAGCTGCGCGCGGCGCTCGAAGGCGCCGGGGAAAGGACGGACCCTTCATGAACGCGAACGCCTGTCTCACGGCCGTCGAGATCGATCGCGCGCTCCACGATCCCGAGGACTCGACTGCCCTCCGGCACGTGCGGGAGTGCGCGCGCTGTGCGGCGATCGCGCGTTCGCTCGCCGCGTTCGAGCGCGGCGTCGAGCCGGCCCCGCTCGCGGATCCCGCGGCCGCGACGGCGCTCGACGCCTACGTCGCCCGCCTGACGGGCAGCGCGCCGAAACAGGGCGCGAAGGTGCTTCCCTTTCCTCGCTCCGGGGCGCCGATGATGCGCCTCGTCGCGGCGGCTGCGGCGGTGCTCGCGATCGCGGCGATCGCCTATCTCGCGCCGCGTCCGCTCGACCGCGCGGAGCGGCTGCGCGGCGAAGTCGCCGACCCCGCGAGCGTGCGGCTGCGCCCGGCCGTCGCGCGCGGCGAAACGTGGTCGCTCGAATGGTCCGAACTCGCGAACGCCGCGTCCTACGAGGTGCTGGTCGTGGGCCCCGACCTCGGCGAGATCGCGCGCTTCCCCGCGGGGCTCGATCGTTCGTTCGAACTCCGTCGCGAGTCGCTCCCGGCGACGCTGCCCGCGCCGATCTACTGGCAGGTCGAGGCGCGTTCCACCACGGGCGCGTTCGTGCGCTCCACGCTGCAGGCGCTGCCGGCGCGCTGAGCGCCGCGCGCCCCGCTCCGCGCCGTGCGCACGCCGGCGCGTGACCCGCCGAGCGCTTTTCCGTATCCTGCCGCACCCTCTTTCGCACGGAGACGGAATCGGTGACCGCGCTCGCTCTCGAATGGCTCAACCTGCTCGTCCGCTGGACCCACGTGCTCGCGGGCATCCTGTGGATCGGCGACTCGTTCCTCTTCATGTGGATGGACTCGCACCTCGAGAAGCCGAGCCGGCCGCGCGAGGGCGACGTCGTGGGCGAGCTGTGGATGGTCCACAGCGGCGGCTTCTACGAACTCGTGAAGCGCCGCACGCTGCGGCGGGACGAGCTCCCGGGCTCGCTCCACTGGTTCAAGTGGCAGGCGTACGCGACCTGGATCTCGGGCTTCCTGCTGCTCGTCGTCACGTACCACCTCGGCTCGAGCGCGGCGCTGATCGAGCCCGGCGTGACGCCGCTCGACCACGGCCAGGCCGTCGGCGTGAGCCTCGCGCTGCTCGCGGCCGGCTGGCTCGTCTACGACGGCCTCTGGAGTTCGCCGCTCGGGCGCTCGCCCCGGCTCGCGTCCGCGCTGTCGGGCGTGCTGTTCGTGCTCGCGGCGTGGGGCGTCACGCGGCTCTTCCCGGGCCGCGCGGCCTTCCTCCAGCTCGGAGCGATGATCGCGACCGTGATGGCGGGCAACGTGTGGCGGCGGATCATCCCGGCGCAGTCGCAGATGCTGGCCGCGACCCGCGCCGGCGGCGCGGCCGATGCGGCGCTCGGCGCACGCGCGAAGCAGCGCTCGATCCACAACCACTACGCGACGCTTCCGGTCGTGTTCCTCATGCTGAGCCCGCACTTCCCGAGCCTCTACGGCCATCCGCTCAACTGGCTCGTGCTCGTGCTCGTCGCGGCTTTCGGCGCGGCGCTCGCCATCGTCCTGAATGCTTGCCCGGCTCGCCTGTTCAGGTCGTCGCTGATCGCGGCCACCAACGGCCTGATCGCCGGCATCGCGCTGACGCTGCGCGAGGCCAGCACGGCCGCGGCTCCTGCCGGCGCGACGGGCGCGCTGCTCGTCGCGTTCGCCGAGGTCGACGGTGATCTCGAGCAGTTGCTGCACCTGCCACTCCACGTGATCCCACGAACCCGTCGTTCCTGGTGCCGCCGAGCGGCATCGTGCTCGAGCGTCCGGAGCAGATCCGGGCACTCGCGCCGCGCATCCTCGTGCGCGCCGTCACGACGAAGACGATGCCGCTCGGCAACCTCACCGGCATGACCGACGACGAGCGCGCGGCGCTCGGCGCCTGGATCGCGCAGGGCGCACGCGTCGAATGACGCGCGCGGCGGGCGCGCAGCGTGAGCGGCGCCGTGGCTGACGCCTCCGAGGCCCGGCCCGCGCCGGGCGGAACGGCGTGGGGCGCGTTCGCGCTCTGCAGCACGGTCTGGGGCAGCACGTTCCTCGTCATCCGGATCGGCAACGAAACGCTGCCGGCGCTGTGGGCGGCGACGCTGCGGCTCGTGCTCGCGGAGACGCTGCTGCTCGCGATCCTCGCGCTGCGGCGCGAGCGGTTCCCGTCCGGCGCCGCGCTGCGGCACGCGCTCGGCTTCGGCTTCCTGAACTTCGGGCTCAGCTTCGCGCTGCTCTACGTGGGCGAGCGCTCGGTGAGTTCGGGGCTCACGGCGGTCGTGTACGCGACGATTCCGCTCTCGACCGCGCTGTTCGCGCGCGCGTTCGGCCTCGAGCGGCTCTCGGCGCCGAAGGTCGCGGGCGCCCTCGTCGCGCTCGGCGGCGTCGCGTGGATCTCGGCGGGACAACTCGGCGGCGCGGTCTCGCCGCTCGCGATCGGCCTCGTGCTCACCGCGGCCACCTGCGCATCGCTGTCGGGCATCGTGCTCAAGCTCGGCCCGCGCCAGTCGCCGATCGGCGCGAACGCCGCGGGCGCGCTCGTCGGCATCGTCGTGTGCGGGCTCGCGAGCGTCGTCACGGGCGAGTCGCACGCTCTTCCGGGAACGAGCGGCGGCTGGCTCTCCGTGCTCTACCTGACCGTGTTCGGCTCGCTGGTCGCGTTCGTGACCTACGCCTGGCTCGTCACGCGCTGGCCCGTGACGCGCACGAGTTTCATCTCGGTGATCGTGCCCGTCGTGGCGCTCGTCCTCGGCGCGCTGTTCCTGCACGAGCGGCTCACGGTCGCGGAGTTCGCCGGTTCGGCCCTCGTGCTCGCGGGGCTCGGCATCGCGCTCCTCAGCGAACTGCGTCGCGCGCGCCACTGAGGACGAACGGGCGAAAACGAAACGGGCGGGACCGCGAGGCCCCGCCCGTTCGAATTCTTTTCGGACTACCGGTACAGCTGCTTCACGCGACCCCACGTGGTGGTGTTCGCGTCCACGGCCTGCAGGCACCAGCGCGAGCAACGGTTGTTGCCCGAGTCGACGACGTACACGCACTCATCGGCGCCGGCCCAGCCGCGGCCGAGCGCAACGCCCGTGCTCGTCGTGAAGTTGGAGGCGCCCACGCCGAACGTGCCGAACTGGCCCACGTACGTGCCGGCGTTGTTGCGGACGATCACGCGATTGTTGCCCGCGTCCGCGACGAACACGTTGTCCGCGTAACCGGACATGGTCGCGATGTCGAGCTGCTCGAGGCCGGAGAAGTTACCGTTGCCCGAGCCGAGCGAACCGAAGTCCGCGATCCACGCGCCGGCCGCGCTGAACTTCTTGAGGCGGTTGTTGCCGTAGTCGCCGACCCAGACGTTGCCGAGGGCGTCCACGGCGACGCCGTGCGGACCGTTCATCTGCGAGCCCGAGCCCGCGCCGAACGTGCCGAACGCGAGCAGGAACGTCCCGCTGTTGTCGAACTTCTGGATGCGATGGTTCTGCGTGTCGGCCACGTACACGTTGCCTGCCGCGTCGCACGCGATGCCGCTCGCGAAGCGGAACTGGCCGTTCGCCGAGCCGAGCGTTCCCCACTTGGCCACGAACGCGCCGCCCGTCGTGAACTTCTGGACGCGGTTGTTCGCCTGATCCATCACGAACACGTTGCCGAGCCCGTCACAGGCGACGGACGCCGGCGTGCGGAACTGGCCGTTCGCCGTACCGAACGAACCCCACATGGCGACGAAGTTCATCGTGTTGAAGTTCGCACCCGACTGCGTGAACGACTGAATGCGCTGGTTCTGGGTGTCGGCGACGAAGACGTCGAGCGTGGTCGGATCGACGGCGATCGCGAGCGGGCGGTTGAACTGCCCCGCGCCCGCGCCCAGCGAGCCCCAGGTCATCGTGTTCACGAACTGGGCGTGAGCCGTCGCCGCGCACAACAGCATCGCGGGAACGGCAAGCAGAAGTCGCTGCATTCTCATGGTTGTCCTTCCTCTCTGCGTACGGCTGCGTGATGTGAACGGTCATCCCCGAAAACGTCCCGCGCAGTCGGAGTCGAGACCGCGTTGGGTGCGGCCCCTGGACGTCAGGCCACTTCACGCCCGGAGTCGAGGGGGTCCTCTTGAATCAACTCACCGGTGTCGCTTCTCGGAAGCTCTACCTCCCTGAATTGCGAGGAGGGCCGGGGGATGACCCGATACTCGCGAAGCCAAACAGGAACCTTTTGAGCTAGTGTGAATTCACGAGTTGGCGAGACCGGGAGGTGGGCCCGGAAACGCTTGCTACCCGCTGCGACACGCCGGGAGGCCACCGGCTCCGATGTCCTGGAGCGAGTCGCCCCCCGCTTCCTGCGAAAGAATCGACTAAGACGCTAAGTGTTGGAGCCGACGTCGTCAATGAGGAACTCACTGGCGCGTTCGTTTGAAATCCCATCGTGGCGTCTCGCGATCGGGTCCGAAGTCCGGAGGCACGGCTGAATCGGGTACTGGGTCGATATGCGAACTGGCTCCACCTCCGGTGGCCATCCGCTCGAAGCGAGGCGGAGCCGCTGCTCGGAGAGGACGGCGGCACGGCGCTCGCGGGCGTCTTCGTCGCCGGGGACCTCGCGGGCCGTCCGCTGCTCAAGTTCGCGCTGCAGACGGGCGTGGCGGCCGCGCGCCGTGCGGCGCGCGAACTCGCGGGCCGCACGCGACGCACGGCCGAGTTCGATCTCGCGATACTCGGCGCAGGCGTCGCGGGACTCGCCGCGGCCGCGGAGGCGCGCAGGCTCGGCCTCCGATTCGTCGTGTTCGAAGCCGTCGAACCGCTGTCCACTTTGGTGAATTTCCCCCAGCGGAAGCCGATCTTCACCTACCCCTCCGACCTTCACCCCGAGGGCGACCTGCAGGTCACGGCCGGAACCCGGGAAGACCTGCTCGCGGAACTCCGGCGGCAGCTCGAGGCCCTCGACGTGCCCTTCGAGCTGGCTCGCGCCGAGCGCGTCCGCCGCGCCGAGGGACGGCTCGTCGTCGAGCTCGCGGGCGGCCGTTCCGTCACGGCGGAGCGCGTGATCGTCGCGATCGGGCGGAGCGGGAACTTCCGCCGGCTCGAAGTTCCGGGCGAATCGCTCGCGAAGGTGTCGAACCGACTCCACGATCCCGCCGACTTCGCCGCGCGCGATGTCGCGGTCGTCGGCGGAGGCGACTCGGCGCTCGAGAGCGCGATCGCGCTCGCCGAAGCCGGCGCGCGCGTGACGCTGATCCACCGCGGCGACGCGTGGCGGCGGCCGAAGCCCGAGAACGTGGCGCGCCTCGAAGCGCTCGGATCGCGGATCGCGGTGCGCCTCGAGACGCGCGTGCGGGCGATCGACGAGCGTTCGATCACGCTCGAACGCGGGGACGGCGGCGCCGAGTCCCTGCCGAACGACGCGGTGTTCACGTGCCTCGGGCGCGAGACCCCGCTCGACTTCTTCCGCCGCTCGGGGCTTCCGATCGCGGGCGAATGGACGCCGCACCGCGCCGCGGCGATGAGCGCGTTCCTCCTCTTCTGTCTGTGGCTCTACAACTGGAAGTCGGGCGGCTTCTTCTCGGACCTGTGGTACCGGCTGCACTGGTTCCCGACGAACCTCCCCGCGCTGCTCGCCGCGGCAGGTGGAGCGATCGCGGCCCAGGCCGCGGATCCACGGACGCTGCTCGGCACGCTCGCGATCAGCGCTTCGGGGCCGTCGTTCTGGTACACGCTCGCCTACTCGGTCGTCATCGTCGTGTTCGGCGCCCGACGCATCCGGCGCCGCCGCACGCCGTACGTCACCGCGCAGACGCTCACGCTCGTCGCGATCCAGCTCGTGCCGCTGTTCCTGCTGCCCGAACTGATCCTGCCTCTGCTCGACCGCCACGGCCTGCTTCCGCGCGCGCTCGCGGACGCCCTCTTCCCCGCCGTGACCTACGGGCACGGCCGCGAGTTCTGGCGCGCGTACGGACTCGTGCTCGCCTGGCCGCTCAACGTCTACAACGTGTTCACGCACGAACCGCTCGGCGCCTGGCTCGCGATCTCGTTCGTGCAGACGTTCGTCGCGATCCCGCTGCTCGTCTACTTCTTCGGCAAGGGCGCCTACTGCGGCTGGATCTGTTCGTGCGGCGCGCTCGCCGAGACGCTCGGCGACACGCAGCGCCGCAAGATGCCGCACGGTCCCGGCTGGAACCGGCTCAACCTCGCGGGACAGGTCGTGCTCGGAATCGCGTTCGCCTTGCTCGCGCTCCGCATCGCGGGCTGGATCCTTCCCGGCGACGACGCGCTGTCGCGCGCGTTCGATTCCGTGCTCGCGCCGAAGTACAAGTGGATCGTCGACGTCGGGCTCGCCGGCGTCGTCGGCTACGGCACGTACTTCTGGCTCTCGGGGCGCGTGTGGTGCCGCTTCTTCTGCCCGCTCGCGGCGCTCATGCACGTGTACGCGCGATTCGGGCGCTTCCGGATCTTCGCCGACAAGAAGAAGTGCATCTCGTGCGGGCAGTGCACCGCGGTCTGCCACCAGGGCATCGACGTGATGAACTTCGCCAATCGCGGCCTGCCCATGGCCGACCCGCAGTGCGTGCGCTGTTCCGCGTGCGTGCACGTCTGTCCGACGGGCGTGCTCGCGTTCGGCCGCGAAGGCGGCCGCCCCGGACTCGTCGTTCTCGACACGCTGCGCGCGAGTCCGGTGCGGGATTCCGAGCGGGCCTGAGGCCCGCCCGCCTCACTTCACGTCGACCAGCTCGACGTCGAACAGCAGCGTCGCGTTCGGAGGGATCGGCCCGTTGCCGCTCGCGCCGTATCCGAGCTCCGCCGGAATCACGAGCTTGCGCTGACCGCCGACGCGCATGCCCTTGATGCCCTCGTCCCAGCCGCGGATCACGCGGCCGCTGCCGAGCTGGAACCGGTACGGTTCGCCGCCGTTGCGCGAACTGTCGAACTCGGTGCCGTCCGTGAGCCGGCCGGTGTAGTGCACGGCGACCGTACGCCCGGTCTCGGCGAGCGCGCCGTCACCGACACGCACCTCTTCGTACACGAGCCCGCTCGACAGCGTGACCTGCTTCGGCCGGGCGGAGGCCGCCGGAGCGCCGGCCGAGGACTGCGCGGTGGACTCCGCGCTCGCGCTGCTCTGCTTCTCCTTCATGCTGCTCGCGCAACCGCCGGCGACGAGCGCGACGGCGAGCAGGATCACCGGGATTCGGGCGTTCATGATTCGTTCTCCTTCGTTCGAAGACGGGTGGAAGGCGGGCACGCTCGCACAGGCGGCGCGCGTGCGGCAAGCCGCCGACCCGGAGCGGCATTCGGCGCGTGTCCTCGTGCCGCCCGCGCCGTTCGCGGCCCAAATCGCCCTCAAGCCCGGAGGGCGCCCGGCCGACAACCCTCCCGAACGACGCCACTCGCACGGACGGCGTTTCAGGGAGCCCTCATGTCCACCATCGAAACCAACAAGGTCGTGGTCCACACGCTCGGCGGGAAGATCCTCAAGGGGACGACCCAGGACTTCTTCCCGAACCGCCCGATCTTCCATCTCCTGCCGCACGACGGCGGCGCGTCGGTCGAGTTCCGCACGAAGCAGCTCAAGGCCGTGTTCTTCGTCCGCGACTTCGCGGGCGACCCCGCCCGCAAGGACATCCAGGGCTTCCTCGCGGGACCGAGCGAGACCGCCCAGGGCAAGAAGCTGTGCGTGAAGTTCAAGGACGGGGAATTGCTGTGCGGCTACTCGCTCTCGTACTCCCCCGAGCGCGACGGCTTCTTCATGTTCCCGGCCGATGCCGCGAGCAACAACCTGCGCGTCTACGTCGTCACCTCCTCGACCGTCGAGGTCAAGTCGGGCCCGGCGGCGGAGCACATGGTCCAGCGCATCCTCGGGCCGCGCGCGGCCTGATTCGAGAACGACCGCCCCGCGGCTGCCGGAACACCGGCGGCCGCGTTCGCGTTCGGGGCGTCCTTGCACGCGCCGCGCGGTCTCGACTAGCCTCCCCGGCTCACGCGACGCACGTACGACACTCGAGCCCGGACGGAGATCCATGACGGCCTACAAGCACCGCCTCAATCGCAAGCGCGCGAAGCAAACGCAGAAGCGCAAGAAGGCGAAGGCACGCGCGGCGAAGAAGGCGCGCCGCTGACCGCCTCGCGGCGCCCGCGGAAGCGAACGAAACGGCCCCGGCGATCGCCGGGGCCGTTTCGCGTTCCAGGGTCGGGCGCGCGCTACTGCAGTTCGAGGTAGCGCAGGTCGAGCGGGCCGAACAGGCCGCCCCCCTGCCCGCCGAAGATCTCGCCGCCGCGACGGAGCGATTCCGAGGACACGTCCACGACCGGCAGACCGAGGTTCTCGACCGCCGCGACGCGCGTCGTGCTCGGCAGCGAGAGCCGATCGTTCGCGAGGTAGTCCTCGAACTCGTCGAGCGTCCACGCGAACAGCGCGTCGGCGTCCCACACGAGCCGCACGTCCTTGCCGCGAACGAGATCCGGAGGATCGTCCGGGCCGGCCGGCGCGAGCGTGCCGACGGCGCAGCAGTCGCACCCGAACCAGAACTCGGGCTCGCCGGTGATGACGAGGTTGTGCGTCACGCGCGCTTCGACCGGCGCGTCCTTCCACACGCTCGCGAGCAGTTCGCTCAGCGCGAACAGGTAGCGCAGCAGCGCGCGGGGATCGTCGCTCGCAGCGCCCCGCAGACCGGTCGCGAGCACGCGCAGGTTGCGGATCGCCTCGAGGCGCACCCAGGGCGAGCGCCGGTCGCACAATGCCGTGAGGTTCTTGAGCGTGCCGTCGAGCCGTTCGCGCACGACCGCGAGCAGGTCCGAGAAGCTGCCTTCACCCTTCTCGAGGAAGTCCACGGTGCGGCGCATCGCCTGGTTGAGAGGCAGGTACGCGGCCCGAAGCGTGGCCCAATCTTCCGTGAGTCGTTGCTTGGCGATGACGTCCCAATCGGCCACGGAGGCCCTCCTTCCCCGCGGGCGGCAGGCCCGCGACGTGGGCGCGCAGTATAGCGAGCGCTCCGAGGGGGGTCCAACGCGCAGCGCGCGTGACGACGCGTCAGTCGGGTGACGAAACGCGCGTCTCGACGCCGCCGCTCTCGCTCGATCGGCGCGCCGCGTCGAGCGCGCACTGCACGGCGACCGCGTCGTCGAAGTCGGGCTCCATGCGCGTGCCGGTCGTGATCGCCGCGTGCAGCCGGTCGAGCATCACGCCGAACGGCGCAACGAGCATCGGGTCGCCATCGCGGCGGACGAGCCTGAGCGCATCGGGAATCTCGACCGCCTCGGGCTCGCGTCCGGGCGCGACCCGCCACAGCGCCTCGCCGTGCTCGTCCCAGCGCAGCGTCGCCTCCGCGCCGCGCACCTCGAAGCGCTCCCAGCGGTACGGCGCCGTCGCATCGAGGTCCACGAGCGCGGTCGCACCGCTCGCGAAGCGGTACTCGACGGTGCACGCGTCGTCGGCGGTCGCGCGCGCACGCTCGGGCCGATCCGCGGTCGGTCCGCGCCACGGCTGGTCCACGCGCACGCTCGCGCGCGCCGCGACAGGCTCGCCGAACAGCGTGCGCAGGCAGTCGGTGTGGTGCGAGCCGAGCGCCCCGAGGATGCCGCCGCCGCGCGTCTTGTCCGACAGCCACGTCGGACCGCGCGTGGCCGGCGTCGTCCACAACGGGTAACGGCCGAGGATCTCGGCGCGCCGCGGTTCGCCGATTCCGCCGCGGCTCACGATCTCGAGCGCCGCACGCCGCGCGGGCAGGAAGCGGAACTCGTGGTTGATCGCCGCCACGCGTCCCGCCGCTCGGCCCGCCGCGCGCATCTCGAGCGCCTGCGCGGCGTCGAGCGCGGTCGGCTTCTCGCACAGCACGTGCGCGCCGTGCGCGAGCGCGGCGAGCATCATCGGGTGGTGCAGGTCCACCGGCGTCGCGATGCTCGCGAGCCCCGACCGCTCGCGCTCGAGCAGCGCGCGCCAGTCGCCGTAGGCGCCGGCGATCCCGAGTTCGGCCGCGATGCGGCGCGTCTTCGCTTCGTCCGAGCCGGCGATCGCCGCGACTTCGAAGCCCTCGTGCCGCGCGAACGCGACCGCCTGCACCGTGCGTCCGAAGCCCGTGCCGAGGATCCCGACCCTGATCCGTTCCATCCGCGCCCCCGTGCTAACCTGCCCGCGTCTTCGCGTTCACCCCGCATCGGCGCGCCGCGCGCGCCCACAGGAGACTCCAGATGCGCGACCCGCGCAACGCCCGGCTCGCCCGGGTCATCGTCGAACACTCGACCCAGTTGAAATCCGGTGAAGCGGTGCTGATCGAAGCCTTCGACCTCGCGGACGGCCTCGTGCTCGACCTCGTGGACGCCGCGCACGACGTCGGCGCGATCCCGGTCGTGTACCTGCGCAGCAACGCCGTCAACCGCGCGCTGCTGTCGCGTGCGACCGAGCGCCAGTTCCAGATCCAGGCCGAGATCGAACTCGCGCAGATGAAGAGCGTGCAGGCCTACGTCGGCATCCGCGCCGCCTCGAACGCGTCGGAGCTGTCGGACGTCCCGCCGGAGCAGCAGGCGATGCACAGCAAGCTCGTCGTGCACCCGGTGCACCTCGACCACCGCGTCAACCGCACGCGCTGGGTCGTGCTCCGCTACCCGACCGCCTCGATGGCGCAGATGGCGAACCTGAGCACGGAGGCGTTCGAGGACTTCTACTACCGGGTGTGCACGCTCGACTACGGTCGCATGTCCGCGGCGATGGAGCCGCTCGCCGAGCGCATGCGCCGCACGGACCGCGTGCGGCTCAAGGGCCCGGGCACCGACCTGCGATTCAGCATCAAGGGCATCGGCGTCGTGCCGTGCGAGGGGCGCCGCAACCTGCCCGACGGCGAGTGCTTCACCGCGCCCGTACGCGACTCGGTCGAGGGGACGATCACGTTCAACACGCCGTCGCTCTACCTCGGCGTCACGTACGACTCGCTCTCCTTCACGTTCGAGGGCGGCCGCATCGTGAAGGCGACCGGCAATCCGGCCGAAGCGCTCCAGAAGCTCCTCGACACGGACGAGGGCGCGCGCTTCATCGGCGAGTTCTCGCTCGGCTTCAATCCGTTCATCCTGCATCCGATGAAGGACACGCTGTTCGACGAGAAGATCGCGGGCTCGCTGCACTTCACTCCCGGTCAGGCGTACACGATCGCAGACAACGGCAACCGCTCGCAGATCCACTGGGATCTCGTCCTGATCCAGCGGCCCGAGTACGGCGGCGGCGAGATCTGGTTCGACGACGAGTGCATCCGCCGCGACGGACGCTTCCTGCCGAAGGAACTGGAGGCGCTGAATCCCGAGCGCCTCTCGGGCTGATCGGTCCGGCGTCGCGGCGAGCGCCGCCCCGCCGCCCTATTGCAGCGCGATGCGCAGCGTCCGCGTCGCGCCCGGGGTCGCGAGGCGCGCGAAGTAGACACCGCGCGGCAGCGACGCGCCGTCCGAGCGGCGTCCGTCCCACGCGAGCAGCGTCGGCCCGGCGGGCAGAACGCGGTTCGCGAGCCGGACGATCTTCCGCCCCTGCACGTCGAACACGTCGAGCGAGGCCTGCGCCGGCTCGTCGAGTTCGGCCACGAACGTCACGGCCCCGCGGCCGAGCACCGACTCGGTGCGACGCAATCCCGGACGGGGCAGCTGCGGCTGGTACTCGATCGGCGTCGGATCCTCGGTCGGAACCGGCGGCTGCCCGGGCGGCGGCGGCGGCGGCACGTACTCGAACTGCACCGGATCGCCGAGCAGCTCGAACGAGTTCGACGAACACGCCTGGTCTTTCGTTCGCAGGCGGATGTGCGTGACCATCCGCCCGTCGCCGAGGTCGAGCGGCGGCCCGAGGTTCGCGCCGACGAGGAGCGAGTCCCCGTCCACGGGGATGGTCGTGGGCAGGCCAAAGGTCTGCGGGGTGAACACGAGGTCCTCACCCGTGTCGGTGTGACCGATCACGTCGTACTGGACGCTGCGCCCCAGCCCCCAGCGCGTTCTCACCGTGATCCACACGGGATCGTCGTCGAGCATGAACGGATCGCGCTCGATGAACATCGAGACGACGTGGAACGGATCGGGCTCGGCCAGCGCCCAGCGTCCGTTCAGGAACCAGGACATGCGCTTGATCTCGATCCAGGTGCCGTTCACGTACGCGAAGTAGTCCACGAGCCCGTCGCGGAAGTACTCGCTCGCGAACCACGAGCCCGTGTTCTGGTTCAGCATCGCCCCGACCGAACCCCAGTTCGCCCACGATCCGAGCGGCCCCGTCGGAGAAGCGCTCACGGCGATCTGCAGCGGCTGAGCCGTCGTGCTCGAGTAGAGCAGGTACCAGAGCCCGTTGCGGAAGAAGAGGTGCGGCGACTCGGTCGCGGTCGTCGAGCCGTTCACGACGTGCGTGTTCCAGAGCGGCATGAGGTCCGCCCACTGCGTGAAGTCCCCGTCCGAGGCCGCGACGCCGACGATCATGCCGTTCGTCGCGATGCTCGGCACCGCCGTGTAGTACATGAGCCAGCGGCCGGCCTGCTGCGGGTCCCTCATGACGAACGGGTCGCGGAACGCCGCCCACGTGACCGTGCTGTCGTTCACGGCCCACGGCACGTCGGGCGGGGACAGGACCGGGTCGTCGACGCGATTCCAGGTCATCAGATCGCTCGACACGGCGAGCCCCATGCGCTGGTAGAGCCGCACCGCGCCGCCCGGGCCGTCGTCCTCGACGCCGGTGTAGAAGAGGTAGTAGAGCCCGTCGCGCTCGACGACGTGCGGCGCCCAGACGTGCGAGCGGTCCCAGGACTCGGGCCGGATCGGAAGCACGTCCGGCAGCTGCGTCCACACGAACAGATCGCTCGATTTCGAGTGGCCGAGCCACTTCTCGGTTTGCTCGAACGGCTTCGTCGCATCGTGGACGATGTAGAAGCAGTGGTACTCGCCGTCCTTCTTGACGATCGTGAAGTCCTTCGGCCGCATCGGGTCCGGCAGGATGATCCACGAGGCCGCGGCGGGCGCGGCGGTGAGGGCCGCGAGCGCGGCGCTCATCAGGAAGGCTCGGAGGCGCACGACGACGGTCGTCCTTTCGGCGAAGTCGAAACGGGAAGCGGAGGCGCCACCGTCGCGGGGGACGCGGTCGCGATTATCTTGGCGTGCTTGAGGTAGTGTCAATGACTCTCCACCCACGTTCGACCCGGGAAAACCCCGCGTGATCCAGCTCCAAGACCTCCGTTACTCGGTCGGGCCCCGCGTGCTGTTCGAAGGCCTCGACTGGACGCTCGCTCCCGGCGACCGGGTCGCGCTCGTGGGCCCGAACGGCGCCGGCAAGACGACGCTGCTCCGGGTCGTCCTCGGCGAACTCGCGCCGGAGGCCGGGACGCGCGTGATCGCGCGCGGGACCCGGCTCGGGTACCTGCCGCAGGAGGCGGCGGAGCGCTTCGACGGCACGGTGCTCGAACGCGCGATGGAGGCGTTCCGCGAACTGACCGCGATGCGCGCCGAACTCGACGTTCTGCACGAGCGCCTCTCGGGCATCGCCCCCGACGACGAGGAGCTGGCGCCGCTGCTCGAGCGCGCGGGCGAACTCCAGCACCATCTCGAACTGCGGCAGGAGCACACGCTCGAGCCCGAGGCGCGCGCCGTGCTCGGCGGCCTCGGCTTCTCGCCCACCGACCAGGACCGTCCGCTCGCGTCCTTCTCGGGCGGCTGGCGCATGCGCGCCGCGCTCGCGGCGCTGCTGCTCACCGACCCGACGCTGCTGTTCCTCGACGAGCCCACGAACCACCTCGACCTGCCGGCGATGGAGTGGCTCGAAGACTACCTGCGCGGATTCCACGGCGGTCTCGTCGTCGTCTCTCACGACCGCGTGTTCCTCGACCGCGTCGCGACCGAGGTCCGCGATCTCGATCAGGGCCGGCTCGAGGTCTACCCGATGAGCTTCACCGCGTTCCTCGAGGAGCGCGAACGGCGGCGCGAGCAGCTCGAGGCGCACAACGCGCAGCTCGACCGGAAGATCGCCCAGCTGCAGCGCTTCGTGGACCGCTTCGGCGCCAAGAACACGAAGGCCGCCCAGGCCCAGAGCAAGCGCAAGGTGATCGCGCGCCTCAAGGACGAACACGTCGTCCTTCCGCGCCGGCCGCAGCACATCCGGTTCCATTTCCCCTCGCCCCCGCACTCGGGCCGCGTGCTGCTGAAGCTCAAGGACGTGACGTTCGGCTACGACGCGGGCCCCGACGTGTTCGCGAGCGCGAACCTCGAGATCGAGCAGGGCGAGAAGGTCGCGATCGTCGGCGCGAACGGCGCCGGCAAGACGACGCTGCTGCGCGTCATGGCCGGCCAGCTCGCTCCGCGCCGCGGGGCGCGCGAGCCCTCGCCGCAGGCAAGGCTCGGCTACTTCGCGCAGCACGCCGCGGAGACGCTCGACGGAACGCACACGGCGCTCGAGTCGCTCGAGGAAGTCGCATCCACGGAGTGGCGGCCGCGGCTCCGCAGCCTGCTCGGCAACTTCCTGTTCACGGGCGACGACGTGTTCAAGTGGTGCCGCGTGCTGAGCGGCGGCGAACGGCAGCGCGTCGCGATCGCGCGCATGCTGCTCGAGCCCTCGAACCTCATGCTGCTCGACGAGCCGACGCACCACCTGGACCTCGCCGGCAAAGAAGTCCTCGAGGCCGCGCTCGAGCAGTACCCGGGCGCGCTGATCGTCGTGACGCACGACCGCTCGCTCATGGCGCGCGTCGCGAAGCGCGTGATCGAAGTCCGCGACGGCCGCGTCGTGCTGTACCCCGGCGGCTACGACGACTGGGAGTCTGCGCGGCTCGCGCGGGAGGACGCGGCGCGCGTCACGGCGGCGCCCGCCCCGAAGCGCGCGGAGTCCGCGCGTGCGCCGGCGCCGCCCGCGCCGCCGCGCGATCGCGACGCCGACCGTCGCGCGCGAAACGACGCGAGGAAGCGCGAGCGTGAGGTCGCGCGGATCGAGAGCGACATCGAGTCGCGCGAGGCGCGCTCGAAGGAGCTCGAATCACTGCTCGCCGATCCCGAGCTCTATCACGACGTCGCGCGCTCCCGGGAGAGCGTCGCGGAGTACGAGCGGCTGCGCGCCGAGCTCGAATCGCTGTGGCAACGACTGGCGGAACTCGGCTGACCTTCGCGCGACCGCTCCGGGCTGCGTTCCCGCACACCCGCGTGTAGAGTCCGCGGCCGATGAATCGAACGCTCGGAGTCCTCGCTCGCGCCGCCGCGTTCCTCGGCGCCTACCTCGCCTCGACCCTGCTCCTCCAGGGCCACGGGCCGTTCCGCCAGGCGATGCTGTGGCTGCCCACCGGCATCGCCGTCGCCGGACTCGCGCGGCTCGGCGCACGCTACTGGCCCGTCGTGGCGCTCGGCACGGTGATCCACCGCGTCCTCATCGGCTACCCGCCGATCAACATCGTTCCGGGGGCGGTGGGCAACGCGATCGAAGCGATCACGGCCGCGGTCGTGCTCCGCCGCCTCGGGTTCGACACCCGGCTCCGCCGCCTCAAGGACGTCGTCGCGCTGCTCGTCACGGCCGTCGTCGCGCCGGCGGTCGGCGCCGCACTCGGACGCTTCAAGTTCCTCTTCGTTCCGGACCACGTGGGATTCCTCGAAGGTCTGTCCGGATGGTGGCGCATGAACGCGCTCGGGATCCTCGTCGTCGCGCCGCTCGTGCTCGTGTGGACCAGCGACCGCCCGCCGCGGCCGCGCGCACGCGCGGTCGTCGAGATCGCGGCGATCGTCGTGCTCGTCGTCGCGGGCATCGCGTTCCTCTTGCGCCTCGACCCGCGGAACGACGGAGCCGGAATGGTGCTCTCGTACCTCGCGCTGCCGGTCGCGCTCCACGCGGCGCTGCGATTCGGCGTGCGCGGCGCCGTGACGGCGAGCGCCGGGCTCGTGCTCGCGCTGCACCTCGGCACGCTGAACGGCATCGGGCCGTTCGCGTCCTCGAGCATCGCGCAGCCGGTGCGGGAGCTGGCGCTGCAGGCGGTGATCGCGATCGTGTCGGCGACGCCGCTCGTGCTCGCGGCCGCGGTGGCCGACCGCGAAGCGGCGCTCTCGGACATGGCGAGCGTGCGGGCGCGCTTCGAGGACGAGCTGCGGCAGACGCAGAAGATGGAGGCGCTCGGGAAGCTCGCGGGCGGCGTCGCTCACGACTTCAACAACCTGCTCACCGTCATCATGGGCTTCGGAGAGACGCTTCGGGAGCAGCTTCCGAGGGCGAGCTCGGAGCGCGAGCACGCCGGCCAGATCGTGCTCGCCGCCCGTCGCGGTGCCGCACTCACCCACCAGCTCCTCGCCTACAGCCGGCGGCAGCGGCTCGAGCCGCGCGTTCTCGACCTCACGGCCGTCGTCGCGTCGCTCACCGAGATGCTGCGCCGGTTGATCGGCGAAGACGTGCAGCTCGTCACGCGCGCGACGGACCCCGACGCGCGCGTGCGCGCGGACCGCGGGCAGCTCGAGCAGGTGCTGCTGAACCTGGCGGTGAACGCGCGCGACGCGATGCCGCACGGCGGCACGCTCACGATCGGCGTCGGTCCGGAGCCGGACGCGGCGGGACGCGCCGCCGCCGGCGACCCGGCCTTCGTCCGCCTGTGGGTCCGGGACACGGGCTGCGGCATGGACGACGAGGTCCGGGCGCGCGCGTTCGATCCGTTCTTCACGACGAAGCCGCCCGGCAGCGGAACGGGGCTCGGGCTCTCGACCGTCTTCGGCATCGTGCACCAGAGCGGCGGAGACGTGTGGATCGACTCCGCGCCGGGCGCGGGCACGACGATGCACGTGGCGCTGCCGCGCGCCGCCCACGAGCCGGGCGTGGCGATCTCGACCGCGGCCGCGGCGCCGCCGCGCGGCGACGCGACCGTGCTCGTGGTCGAGGACGAACCGCCGGTGCGCGAGCTGATCGTCCGCACGCTCCGCGACGCGGGCTTCCGCGTCATCGAGGCCGCGAACGGAGCCGAGGGCCTCGAGGTGGCGCGCGCGCACGCGGGCCCGATCGATCTCGTCGTGAGCGACCTGCTCATGCCCCGGCTCGGCGGGCGCGAGTTCGTGGCGGCGCTCGCGGCCGAGCGGCCACGGCTGCGCGCGCTGTTCATCTCGGGCTACGCGAGCGACGCGCTCGATCCCGAACGCTTCCGCGAACTCGGCGCCGGCTACCTGCAGAAGCCCTTCACGCCCGGTGAACTGCTCGAGAGCGTGGCCGCCTCGGTCGCACGCCCGATGGTCGCGCGATGAGACGCGCGAGTCGCGCGGCGTGTTTGCCGCTCCGCGCGCCGGTGGGTTAGCGTGCGCGCCATGTCCGACGTCACCCTTCGCACGTACGTGTTCCTGGACTCGCTCCAGCCGCAGCTCGCCGCGTTCATTGGCACGACCGCCCGCGGGTTCCTGCCCGTCGCCGGCGACGCCTGCATGTTCATCGAGACCGCGCCCGGGCTCATCATCAACCGCATCACCGACGTGGCGCTCAAGGCCACGCAGTGCACGCCGGCGATCATGGTCGTCGAGCGCGCGTTCGGCCTGCTCGAGATCCACCACCGCGACAAGGGTCAGGTGATGCAGGGCGGCGCGGCCGTCCTCGCCCATCTCGGCATCGAGGAGCACGACCGCGTGAAGCCCCGCGTCGTGAGCGACCAGGTCATCCGCGCGGTCGAGCCCTACCACGCGCAGGTGATCAACAAGATGCGTTACGGCGACCAGCTGCTCGCCGGCGAATCGCTGCTGATCCTCGAGACCGAACCGGCCGGCTACATCGCGTTCGCCGCGAACGAAGCGCTCAAGGCGGCGCACGTGAAGCTGATCGACGCCTCGCTCTTTGGCGCGTACGGCCGCCTCTACCTGTCGGGGCCGGAAGCGCAGATCGACGCGGCGCGCGAAGCGGCGCTGCGCGGACTCTCGACGGTGCGCGGCAAGGAAGGCGCGAAGGGCGAAGGGCGCTGAGCCGTTCGTAACGCGGGCGTCGCGAGGCCTCCCCGCGACGCCCGCGTCATTTCCGGCGCGAGGTCGTTCAGCGCACGAACGCGAAGCGCGCGACGAACGCGCCGCCCGCGGTGCGCGCGCGGGCGAAATAGATCCCGCTCGGCGCGGGCGCGCCATTCGCCAGGGCGCCGTCCCAGCGGATTCGCTCCCGGCCCGCAGGCGCGGCTCCGGAGCGCAGCGCGCGCACGAGTCGGCCGCGCACGTCGTAGAGCGCGAGCGACGCCTCGCCGTCCTCCGCGAGCGCGAGTTCGAAATCGACGAGCGCACGCCCGGGCCAGGCGCCGGCGACGCGCAGCCCGAAGCGCGCGGGCGTCCCCGATTCGATCGCGGTCGCCTCCGACACCGTCAGCGTCACCGGGATCGCGCTCGCGCCGCCGGCGTCGTTGCTGCGCACGCCGAACGAGGCCGAGTACACGCCCGGCGCGAGCGCGGTCGCGTCGAGGCGCACGCGCAGAGCGGTGGAAGCGCCGGAAGCGACGCGTCCCGTGTCGGGCGTCACGGCGAGCCACGCGGGAGCGCCGGCGAGATCGAGGCCGAAGTCGAGACGTCCGGCCCCGGCGTTCGAGACGAGCACATCCACGTCGGCGAGCGCTCCGGGAGGCGCGAGCGCCGAGACGGCGGCGGGCGCGAGCGCGAGCGTCGGCGGACCGAGCGTCGTCACCGCGAGGTCGTTCGACACCGGACCGGCGTTCTCGAAGTCGTCGAACGCGCGCACCGCGAAGTGGAGCGCGGCCGCGGCGGGAAGTCCGGCGACCTCGAGCGATTCGAGCGTCCCCGCGGCGCGGGGCGCGAGCGTCGCGAGCGGAGCCGCCGCGGCGAAGTTCGATGCGTCGATCGGCGCGTTCGCGACGCGCAGGTCGTACCGTGCGGCGGTCCCCGCGGCGCCGTCGTCTCCCGGCGCGGTCCAGTGGAGCGCCGCCGCCGTGGAGCCGACGTCGCCGGCGCCGAGGTCGGTCACCGGGCCCGGGGCCGCGAGGTCCTGGTGCAGCAGCGTCTGGTAGGCGTTCAGCCTCGCGCCCGTCAGCACGTAGCCCTCGAGCGCGGCGGAGGGCTCGGCGTTGTCGAGGATCAGCTGCTTGAGCCGGAGCGGCGGAACGTTCGGCGTCCGCCCGAGCACGAGGCCCGCGACACCGGTGACGTGAGGAGCGGCCATCGAAGTTCCCGACAGGTACTGGTACAGGCCTCCCGGCTTGCACGAGAGCGTGTTCCACCCCGGCGCTCCGAGGTCGACGGTCGTCGCGCCGTAGTTCGAGAACGTCGCTCGCGCGTCGTGGTTCTCGGTCGCCGCGACCGACAGGATGTACGGCGAGTCGTAGGCCGCCGGATAGACCGGGTACAGGTCGAGGTCGAAGTGATCGTTGCCGGCGGCGAACACGAGCAGTTGTCCGGTGTCGCCAGCGGCGGCGATCGCGTCCTGCATTGCCTGCGAGTAGGGCATGTTGCCCCACGAGTTGTTCGTCACGCGCAGTCCGAGCGCCATCGCGTACTCGATCGCGGCGATGGCGTCGGCATCGGTGCCGTAGCCGGCGGAGTTCATGAACTTGATCGGCACGATGCGACAGCGCCAGTTCACGCCGGCGATGCCGAGCGCGTTGTTCGTCACCGCTCCGATCGTCCCGGCGACGTGCGTGCCGTGGTAGTGGTCGTCCATCGGATCGCCGTCGTCGTTCAGCACGTCGTAGCCGTGCACGTCGTCCGTGTATCCGTTACCGTCGTCGTCGATCGCGTTGCCCGGGATCTCCCCCGGGTTCGTCCAGATGTTCGCGGCGAGGTCCGGGTGCGTGTAGTCCACGCCCGTGTCGATCACGCCGATCCTCAGCGTCGAGTCGCCCGTGAACAGGTCCCACGCCAGGATCGCGTCGATGTCCGCGCCGACGATGCCGCCGCCCTGACCGGTGTTGCGCAATCCGATCTCGTTCACGAGCTGGGGATCGTTGGGCGTGAGGCAGGCGCGCACGATCCAGTTGGGCTCGGCGTAGGCGATCGCGGGATCGGCGCGCAGCAGCGCGAGCGCAGACTCGGTCGTGCGGTCGTCGAAGCGCCGGAGTTCCGCGCCGATCCGGCCGAACGCGCGCAGCCGTTGCGAGCGGTCGAGCCAGGACCGGGTCGTTGCGCGCAGAACGTCCGAGCGCCCGGGACGGAACTTCACGAGCACTTCGCCCGGAACGAATTCCTGCGCGCGCACACCGGAGGGCGTGGCGCACGGCAGGGCGATCGCCGCGGCGAGGATGAACGTGATGCGGCGAGCGAATGCGCCCGCGCGCAAGCAAACCTCGAGTCGGATCATGGGGTTCCCCGGGGACGCGCTTCGCGCCCACGCGTGGAGCGCGCGGGGCCGAAACGGCGATGCAGCAAAGTCGAAGGTGAGCTGCGGAACCCGTGGGGAGACAAGACTCTAGCGTCATCGATTGCCGGATTCAACGTACTTCTCCGAACGCACTTCGGCCTCCCCCGCCCGAAGGCGAGGGAGGCCGTGGTCCCATCGGAGTCGCCAGCGCTACTGCAGCACGATCATTTTGCGAGTGTCGCGGAAGCCTGGCGCCGATAGGCGATAGAAGTACACGCCCTTCGGCGCGTTCGCCCCCCGTCCGTCGCGTCCGTTCCACTCGATCTTGTGATCGCCCGCCTCCCACACGCCCGTGGCGAGGTTCGTGACGTGGCGCCCGCTCGCATCGTAGACGTCGAGGCTCACGGGCCCGCGATTCGCGAGTGAGAAGCCGATCACGGTGCCGGCGCGGAACGGGTTCGGAGCGTTCTGCAGCAGCGCCGTCACTCGCGGCTGGCCGACGAAGCCGCCCGCCGCCGGGAGTGCGTTGTTCGCGAGCCCGCCCGTGACCGTGAGCGTGTACGCGCTCGTCGCGCCGCTGTAGCCGTTCACCTTCACGTAGTACCGCCCGGTCGTCGCCGTGTAGCTGCCGGCTTCGGGGTTCGCCGTCGTGAAGCCGCGCGCGACCTCGGTGAGCGCCGAGTTGTAGACGAACCAGTCGAGGTCGGCGGCCGAGCCGATCGCGAGCGACACGTTCACCGTGCCGGCCGACGTGACGTCGAAGTAGTACCAGTCGTTGTCCGTCGTCGACGAGATCGAACCGGCCACGCCCACGCCGGTTCCGACCGGTCCGTCCGCGGTGGTCGAAGCGTCGTTCGGTTCGCTCTCGGCCGTGATGCCGCCGCCGCCGCCGCCCGTCGGCACCGTGACGCTGATGTCGTCGAACGCCATGCCGTCGGTCGTGATCGGATAGTCGTCGTACTGCTGGAACTGGATCACGAACGTCGAAGTGAGCGCGAGCCCGTTCGCGGCCGCGAGCGCGTCCACGTCGAGCACCACGTTGCGCCACGTGTTGTCCGAGAAGCTCGCGGGCGTGAGGCTGTACACCTTCACGAACGACGTGCCGCCGTTGTTCGAGAAGTAGATGCCGTCCTGCGTCTGGGTCTCGTCACCGAAGTCCTTCCACCAGAACGACAGGTTCGCCTGCGTGACGCCCGACAGGTTGAGCTTGAGCCGCGCGTCGGTCTGGCTGAAGCCGCCGCTCACCGCGTCGTCCATCACCATGTGGTAAGCGCCCGAATGCGGCGTGTTCGTCGTGAGCAGCCGCACGCGGCCGTTCGCCGTGACGGCGGTCGTCCAGAACGAATCGAACGTGCCGCTGTCGAAGCTCGTCGAGTACGGCAGCGTCGCATAACCGCCCGACGGCACCGTGATCGTGAAGTTCGCGTTGCTCATGTCGGTCGCGGTGCCGCCCGACACGCGCACGCGACCCTGCGTCGTCGCGCTGGAGGGCACGGTCCAGGCGTGCGAACCGTCGTTCGCCGTGCCCGTCACGATGTTCGTCCAGTTCGTGCCGCCGTCGGTCGAGTAATCGATGTTCACGGTCGCGAAGCTGCCGGTCCACGTCCACGTGATCGTCGCCGACGCTCCGGCCGCGAGCGACTCGCCGCCGTTCGGGAACGTCACCGTGATCGCGTCCGTGCCGCCGCCGCCGCCGCCGACCGCCGCCGCGGCGTCCACCATGCCGTAACCGCTGTAGCGGTCCCAGCCCGCGACGGACTCGACGTTGACGATGTCCTGCGCCGTCGTGAGCAGCTGCGTGCGGATCTGCGCCGGCGTCCACGTCGGATTCTTGGACTTGATGAGCGCACACACGCCCGCGGCGTACGGCGTCGCGCACGAGGTGCCGTTGAACCACTTCGAGTAGTCGCTCGCGTCGTAGCCCGCCGCGCCGAGCAGGTCGGTCGTCGGCAGGATCGTCGGCGCGATCACATCCACGGCGCCGGCCGCGCCCGCGGTCGTGACGCCGTAGTTCGAACCCCACCAGCGCTCGCCGTCGCACGTGAACCCGTTCGGGTCCGCGCTCACACCGGGGTTCAGCTCCGAGGCGCTGCTGCTCGAACGCTTGCGGTCGCCGCACGGCGAGGCCGCGCCGACGCCGATGACGTTCGCGTTGATCGCGGGATAGCTGATCGTGCTGGCGTTCTCGTTGCCCGTCGCCGCGAGGATCGTGCAGCCGGCATTGTAGGCGTAGAGGATCGCCGCGTCCGTCGCGGCGTCGCTCGAGATCGCGGCACCCAGGCTCATGCTGATGACGTTCGCGCCGTGATCCGCCGCCCAGACGAGCGCGTTCTGGATCGCGGTGAACGTCATCGTCCCGGCGCTGTTCGCGACCTTGAGCGGCATGATGCTGCAGCCCGCCGCGATGCCCACCGAACCCAGCGCGTTCGCCTTCGCGGCCGCGACGCCGGCGCAGGCCGTGCCGTGACCGGGCGACGAGGAGTCGTCGTCGGGATTCGAATCGTTGTTGCCGAAGTCGAAGCCCGCGACCTGCGTCAGGTCGGGATGACCGGCCTCCACGCCGCTGTCGATGATCGCGATGATGACGCTGCTCGAGCCGAAGCCCTGCGAGCCGTCCCACGCGACCTGCGCGTTCGTGTCGAACCCGACCGTTCCGACCGGCGAGCCGGTCTCGTGATTGAAGTTCGTCCAGTTGTAGCTGAGCATCTGCGCCGTGTTGTTGTGGCCCCAGTGGATCGAATAGAGCGGATCCGAGGGCACGACCGCGGGGAACGCAATCCAGTCGAGCGTCACGTCCTCGACGTCGGGCAGCGCCCGCAGCTGCTCCGCGACCGCGGCGGCCGAGACCTTGGCGTCGAAGTCCACGGTGAGCCAGCGGTCCACGCCGAGGTCGTCGGCGGCTTCGGCGTCCTTCGGCTGGATGAACGAGCGGCTCAGCTTCTGCGCGCCGTTCGTCGCGAACACGCGGTCCACGCGGGCGAGCCCGACTTCGGCCTTCGTCGCGAGGTCGCCGTAGCGCAGCTCCGGCGACACCTTCGAATTCGCGACGGCATCGCGCGTGAGCTTCACGAGGACACGGCCCGGAACGTGATCCGCGACGGCCCGCGCGTTGGGCTGGAATCCTCGCTGCACCGGAGCGAACGCGCGTCCGGAGCGGTCGGCGGCCCGGGCCGAGAACCCGGGCAGGAGCAGGAGTACGGCAAACAGTGCGAGCGCACTGCGACGGCGGGGGAACCGAAGCATGAAGTGCCTCCAGTCTGTTGGGGGAATGCCTCCTCGTGCCGGATGAGAACCGATGGGACGTGTGCGGCCGCGCGACGCGTCTCGGTCGTGCGCGCGGACGCGGGCTTTCGTAGCACAGCACCCGCAGCGTGTCAGTGACTTTTTCGCAACGCACGCTCACCGGCCTCGTGCCGCGACGCGAACTCGGAAATCCGTTCCGCATGAAAGCGGTTTCGCCGCTCGCTCCTCGCGGCGCGCGACGCGCGACCGGAAACGACGCGGCCACGCCCTTGCGAGCGTGGCCGCGTGTGCGTGGGGACGCGCCTCGACGATCAGCGCAGCTTCACGACCTTGGTCTCGAAGTTCGCGCCCGCGGCGCGAAGCTTCGCGAAGTAGATCCCGCCGGCCACCTCGCGGCCGCGCGCATCGCGGCCGTTCCACTCGAAGCGCTGCGCGCCGGCCGCGAGCGACCCGCGATGCAGCGTGCGGACGAGCCGGCCGCCGAGATCGTAGACGCCGAGTTCGACCGCGCCCGCGCGCGGCAGCGTGAACGTGATCGCCGCGTCCCCGAGGAACGGGTTGGGCCGCGCCGCGAGTCCGAGCGTCGCGGCGGCCGGCGCCTCCTCGCCCACTCCGACCGTGCCGTCCTCGACGTACTCGGCGCGGATCATCGTGCCGCCGAGCCGCTCGGCGACGCCGTCGCCGTCGGTGTCGGCGCTGAGCACGATCTCGTACGGCGCCGACGCGTCGTAGCCGTTCGGGAACGTCACGTCCACCGTCACCTCGCCCGAGGCGTCCGGAGCGAGCTCGATCTCACCGAACACCGCCTCGCCCGGCGGCAGTCCGTTGAGGCTCACGAGCAGCGGGTCCTCGAGGTCGTGCGCCGTGTAGACCGCCGACAGCGAGTACGCGAGCCGGTCGATCGGGTCGCACGGATGCCCGACGCCGATGCCGATCGTCGTCCCGGGCGGGGCGACGCGCGCCGCGACCGGCACCACGCCACCCGGCGCCGGCGTCACGCACCAGCAGCCGTTGTCCGCGCGGATAGTGCCCGTGCACGACTGGCACTCGCCCGTCGCCGTGTTCACCACGTTCAGTACGTAGCACGCGGTCGCGCCCTGCGCCGTGAGTCCGGGCGGCCGCGGAATCGTCACGCACAGGTTCGCCGAGCACTGTCCCGGCGCGACCGTCACGGCGCCCGCGGACGGCGTGAACGTCGTCGGGCCCGGCACGCTGCAGCCCGGCCCCGCCGGCAGGCCCGCGAGCGACCACGCGTACGTCTGCGGCGTTCCGGTCGAGTTGCAGACGTTGAAGCACACGTTCACCGACGTCGCGTTCTTGCAGATGGACGTCACCTCGGGCAGCCGGCAGTACTCGGGGCACTTGCCCTGCGGGCCCGCCGCGTACAGCTTCGCGGCCGAGGCGGCCGAGAGCGGTGCGGCGAAGATCTCGAGTTCGTCGATGCAGCCCTCGAAGCCCGCGGAACCGAACGCGGGCCCGGCGTGACCGACGTAGAGATCCGTCGGCGTCGTCAGGAAGCCCGGAAGCGGCGCGAAGCTGAACCCCGGAACGAGCGCGCCGTTCACGTACCAGCGCCCCTGCCCGCTCGTGCGGTCGCACGAGACGGCGACGTGCTGCCAGCTCGACGCGGCGATCGTCGGGCCCGCGACGAGCTGCACCGTGGCGCCATTGCCGATCTCGAGCAGCAGCTGCTGACCGACGAGGTAGAGCGACCAGCCGCGCGTGCGGTACGGCGCGCTCGAGACGAGCTGGCGCTTCTCGGCGACGACGCGAGGGCCTCCTCCCGACGGCGCGAGACTGAGCCACGCGTCCACCGCGAACGAGCCCACGCCGAAGGCGAGTCCGGCGGTGTTCGCGTTCGGGCAGAACGCCAGGTCCAGTTCGCCGCCGAAGCACAGCGACCGGCCGACCTTGCCTCCCGCCGCGATCGCGGCGCCGCCCGAGAGCTGCAGCACGTTCTTCGCGGGCGACAGGTGCGTGACGTCGGCGGCGGTCGGCGAAGCGATCGCGTCGTTCATCGGCCACCAGCCGCCCATGCCCGAAGGCGCCGTGACGCAGCCGCCCGAAGGACAGTGGTAGTTCCCGAAGTCGCGCCCCGTCACGGCCGCGCCGCCCGCGAGCGTGATCGCGTACGAGCCGCCCGGCGGCGCCGTCTGCGTCCAGCCCGCGACGCCGACTTCGGCGAGCGTGTAGGCGCCCGCCGGAACGTTCGTGAAGCAGTAGTTGCCGTTCGCGTCGGTGATCGCGAAGTACGGGCCGCCCGGCCCGTTCAGCACGACGCTCCAGCCCGCGATCGGCGTGTCGCCGCCGTCGAACACGCCGTTGAAGTTCGTGTCCGAGAACTTGCGCCCGCAGATCGAGCCGACGGCGAGGTTCGGACACCCCGGCGCCTCGATGTCGCCCGTGTAGGTCTTGTCGCCCCACGTGAGGTCGTTGTCGGCATCGATGAGCATCGTGGTCGTCCAGTTGCCGCCCGAGGGACGGAAGCCGGCGTAGCCGTACACCGTGTTCGGCGACCACTGGAGCGCGTCGCCGCTCGACCACACGCGCCCGATGGACTGCGTGTTCCAGGCGTGGCGGTCGTAGTCCACGCCGCCCGAGCTGTTCTCCGGCGAAGCCGCTCCGACGTCGTAGGTGTTGCCCGGCAGCCAGCAGCCGCCCGAGCAGACGTATTCGAGCAGCCGCGCCTGGTGCGGCGACGGGATCGTCTCGAGCTCGATGCCGCGCTCCCCGAGCAGCATCTTGCCGCCCGCCGAGAAGCTGATGTCCGAGACCGGCATCGAGAAGACCTGCGACGGCAGCGACGGCAGCCACAGCTCGTGGCGGTCGCTCCCCGGCACGAATGCTCCGAACGCGTCGAGCGAGACGCTGCGGATCTCGTTCTGCTGCGACCCGGCGCTCGTGTAGTCCTCGGCCCACACGCTGTAGAACACGCGGTCGCCGTGCTTCTGCACGCCCCACAGCCGCTCGCCGAGCGGCGCCCAGCCCGGCGTCGGCGACGGGTTCAGGTAGTTCGTGGGTCCGAGGTCGGGTGAGAGCGGGTCGAACACTTCGACGATCGTCCCCGTCGGGCCGTTCACGCCGACCGCCTTGAGCCGGTAGATGCGGCCGTCCTCGATGTTCGTGACGAAGAACTGGTCGTGGCGGCAGTCGTACGTGATGTTGCCGAGACCGGGCCACCACTCCTGCGGCGACACGCTGGGGTCCTGGTAGTTCGGAAGCCGGCAGAACGTCGTAATCACGCCGGTGACCGCGTCGATGCGGTACACGGCGCCGGGGCCGCCGCCGAACACCTTGCCGATGCTGTCCGCGAGGTAGCTCGACGTGTGGGTGACGAAGATGTTCCCCCAGCGGTCGAGCGTGAGCCCGAACACCGAGCCGAGCGAGTCGGCGTTCCAGCTGTTGAACGGTCCGTGGAAGCGCAGGATCGTGTTCCACGCCTGATTCTCGAGCGGGCTCGGCAGCGGGCTGCCGAGGTCGTAGACCGTGACGACGTACGGCCACGCGTTGTGCGCTTCGCGCGTCCCGACGACGACGTTCGGCGAGAAGAACGGCGCCTCCGCGCCCTGGAACAGCGGCTGCGCGTCGCAGCACGTGTCCGGCACGGCGACGCAGCTGTCGCACGGACTGCAGAACGCGCGATCGAAGAGCGCGAACGCGGCGACGAGCACGAGGCTCAGGGTGGTGAAGGCGAGCGGCAGCGGCAGGCGGAGCGACCGGGTCATGGGCGGTCTCCGGCGCACGCCAAGACACGTGCGCCCCGGGGGTCGAATGCGAGCCGGAACGAGGCGCAAGGGGGCGCCGGATGCCGGGTCTTCGACCGGGCGCGGCGGATCTAACGGGAATTCGCGGCGCGCTCGCCCGCGCCGGGCGGCCGGCTCAGAACAGCTCGCGCTGCGGCCACCGGTCGCGCGGCTCGATCGGAACGAGCCCGAGGCGCCGCTTCATCTCGTTCGCGCTCGCGGGTGAGTGCCCGGCCCAGTGGTTGTTGAAGTAGCCGTAGACCTCGCGCACGGACGGCAGCACGCGCGCGAGCGCGCGCTCCCACGAATCGAACGAGGCGGTGCGGTCGACCTGCACGCGGTCGTACTTCGCGATCTCCTCGCGGTCGCCGAGCCAGCGCAGGTACAGGAAGTCGGCCGTCACCGCCTCGATGCGATCGAGCGTGCGCCATTCGGTCCAGGCGGCCGCCGCCCCGTGGGCGCGCAGCGTGTCCCACGTCGCGGGCTCGTGCCACGAGGCGTGCCGGAACTCGAGCGCGAGGCGCACCGAACGCGGCGCTCCGGCGAGGAACGTCGCGAGATCGCGCGCGGTGTCCTCGTCGCGACGGAACTCGGCCGGCAATTGCACGAGCAGCGGACCCAGCTTCCCTTCGAGCGGCTCCATCGAGCGCGCGAAGGCGAGCAGGTGCTCCTCGACGCCGCGCAGCGCGGCGTCGTGCGTGATCGCGCGCGGCACCTTGGCCGCGAAACGGAATCCCTCCGGCACGTGGCGCGCCCACGAGCGCGCGATCGTGGCGCGCGGCGGGTGGTAGAACGTCGTGTCCAGCTCGACGGTGTCGAACACCCCCGCGTAGAACGGCAGGTAGTGCTCCTGCTTCGCTCCCGGCGGGTAGAAGACGCCGATCCAGTCCGGGTAGGACCAGCCCTGGGTGCCGAGCCGGACGACGCTCACTCGTGCGCTCCGCGCAGCGCGTGGCCGAACAGCGCGAGCGCGCGGCGCTCGTAGTCGGCGCGGTGGCGCAGCCAGGCCTCGTTGTGCCCCTCGGGCACGGTCCACACGACGGCGTCCGGTCCCGCCGCACGCGCGATGTCGCGCACCTGCTCGAGCCGCATGCGGTCGTCGCGCGCCGACTGGACGAGCAGCAGCGGGCGCCCGGCGAGCTTCGCCGCGGCGCCGACGACGTCGAGGCGCGCCGGATCGTGTCCGGTCGCGAGCGCGCCGAACGCGCTCGCCGCCGTCGCGATCGGCGCGCCGGGCAGCCCGGTCCAGTGGTTGAACGTGTCCTCGAGCGCGCGGCGCCCGCTCGCGAACGGACAGTCCGCGAGCACCGCGCGCACCTGGGGGCGCTCGCTCGCGAGCACGAGCGCCACGCTCCCGCCGAGCGACTCGCCGAGCAGCGCGAGCGGTTCCGAGCCGAGCCGCGGCGCGCGCGCGATCCAGTCGAGCGTCGCGGCCGCGTCCTCGAGTTCGTAGCGGCCGAGCGTCGTCGGCAGCCGGCGCGCGGACCGCGAGGAGCGGAAGTCCACCGTCACGACCGAGTAGCCGGCCGCCCGCAGGAACCGGGCGTAGCGCCACGCCCGGTGATGGTCGCGGCCGTAGCCGTGGAAGATCGCGACGACGCCGGTCCCGCGGCCTTCGAGCACCCAGCCCGCGAGCGAATCCCCGGCGACGGGAATCGAGACGCGGCGCGCGTCCGCGTCGAGGTTCGGCGCCCCGCCGAGGTCCACCGGCACGGGCGGATAGAGCGCGAGCCACGCCGATCCCGCGCGGAAGATCGCGAGCGCCGAGAGCGCGAGCGTGGCGGCGCGGCGCGCGCCTGCCGGGTTGCGGCGGGCGCGCGGCTCGCGGACGCCCTCGTCGCGGGTCATCGGACCGTCGCGGGCGCGGCGCTCAGCGCGCCACCGTGAGCCCGCGCGGGCCCACGTACTGCGACTGCGGGCGGATCAGGTGGTCCTCGGCGTGCTGCTCGATGACGTGCGCCGCCCAGCCGGCGCAGCGGCCGCACGCGAACATCGCGACGAACGTCGCGGGCGCGAGACCGAGCGACTGCAGCACGAGCGCCGTGTAGAACTCGACGTTCGTCCGCAGGTTGCGGCCCGGCTTCACGTCGTCGAGCACGCGCAGCACGGTGCGCTCGACCTCGCGGGCGAGGTCGAACAGCCCGCGGTCGTGCAGCACCGCGCCGCTCATCTCTTCCGCGACCGCCGACAGCACTTCCGCGCGCGGGTCGCGCACCTTGTAGACGCGGTGTCCGAATCCCATGATGCGCCGCCCCGCCGCGAGTTCGTTGCGCACCCACGCTTCCGCGTTCGACGCCGTGCGGATGTCGTGCAGCATGTCGAGCACCGGGCCCGGCGCGCCGCCGTGGAGCGGCCCCTTGAGCGCGCCGATCGCGCCGGTGATCGCGCTCACCATGTCCGAGCGCGTGCTCGCGATCACGCGGCCCGTGAACGTCGAAGCGTTCATGCCGTGGTCGATCACGGTGACCCAGTAGGT
Organism: Candidatus Eiseniibacteriota bacterium; assembly: GCA_044222065.1. Classification (GTDB taxonomy): domain Bacteria; phylum Eisenbacteria; class RBG-16-71-46; order RBG-16-71-46; family RBG-16-71-46; genus JBGAOA01. The sequence goes on along the minus strand of JBGAOA010000012.1, from coordinate 3,508 downwards.
GTCGAGCGCGCGCGCCGCGATCGCGTCCGGCTCCTTGCCGAGCACCATGTAGAGGAAGTTCGCGGCCAGCGACAGGTCGGCGCGCGGCGCGATCGGCTCCTGGCCCGCCGTGAGGCGCGCGTGCGCCGCGACGATCGTCGGGAAGCGCGCGACGAGCATCTTCGCGTTCGCGACGTCGGCCGCGAGCGAGATGTCGTTCGGGTTCTTCACGTCGAGCGACAGCGCCGCCGACACCATGCGCAGCGTGTCGATCGGCGGCGCGTTGCGCTTCGCCGCCTCGCGCACGAGCCGCATCGCGTCCTCGGGCAGCGCGCGCAGCGCGGCGATCTCGCGGGTCAGCGACTCGGCCTCGGACTTCGTCGGCAGCGTCCCCGTCCACAGGAGGTGGGCCGCCTCCTCGAACGTGACCTTGCCGGCGAGCTCCTTCAGCTCGTAGCCGCCGATGATGAGAACGCCGTTCTGTCCGTCGACGTGCGACAGCCGCGTCTGCGCGGCGACGACGCCGTCGAGTCCGCGCGGCGCGGGGTTGCTGACGGTCATGCCGTGGCTCCTTTCGAATCGCTGCGGAAGCGGGCGGCACGCCGCGCGGCCCCTCGGGTGCGACTCGCGAGTGGGTCCGGGCGCGGGTTCGGCTCCGCGTGTCGGTGGCGCGGCCGAGGCACCGGAGCGCCGGCGCCGTCGGCGCCGCGCATACTAAACGAACCGGGCGCGGCGCTCTACGCGCGGCGGCGCAGAAGCACGAGCGTCACGTCGTCGGTGCGGGGCGAGCCGGCGAGGAAGCCGTCCACCTCGCCGATCACGGCGCTCGCGATCTCGGGCAGAGTGACGTCGGCCGCGTGCGCCGTGAGCGTCGCCGCGAGCCGTTCGTCGTCGAAGAACGCGTCGCCGCGCTGCGCTTCCGGAATGCCGTCGCTGAAGAGCGCGAGCAATTCGCCCGGTGCGAGCGCGACATCGTCCGCCTGATACGGGAAGTGCGGCAGTACGGCGATCGGGATCCCCTTCGCCTCCAGCGTGCGCAGCCCGGCGGACCCCACGACGTACGGCGCGTTGTGCCCCGCATTGACGTAACGGACGCGCCCCGTCTCGGGGCGCACGAAGGCGAAGAACATCGTCACGAAGTGCTTCGAGTCCGAACCGCGGTGGATGACGGCGTTGAGCCGCGCCGCGAGGTCCGCGGGATCGTCGCACACGTCGTAGAGCGTGCGCGCCGACGCGATCACGGACGACATGAGCAGCGCCGCGCCCATGCCCTTTCCCGACACGTCGCCCACGACCACGACGAGCGTGCCGTCGGCGCGCACGTGGAAGTCGTACAGGTCGCCGCCGACCTCGAAGCAGCTCTCGAGGCGCGCCTCGCACTCGAAGCCCGGCACGTCGGCGGGCGGCGGCGGCAGCAGCGCGCGCTGGATGCGCGTTGCGGTCGCGAGTTCCTGCGCCATGCGCCGGCGCGCTTCGTCGGCTTCGAGCAGGCGGGCGTTCGTGATCTTCACCGCCGCCATGTTCGCGAGGATCGTGAGCAGCTCGAGGTGCTCCTGCTGGTAGACCATCGAGAGGTCGCTCGTGTCCGCGTACAGCACGCCGATCACGCGCTCGTTGTCGAACAGCGGCACCGCCATCGCGGAGCGGATGAGCTGCGCGACGATGCTCTGCTGCCCCGCGAAGCGCGGGTCGTGCGCGGCGTCGGCCGTGATGATCGCGGCGTTCTCGGTGAGCACCGCCTGCAGGATCGTCTTCGACACGGCGAGCGGCTGCCGCGCGCTGCCGCCGCGGTAGCGCGCCGCGGCCTGCACCGGCTCGGCCTTGCCCTCTTCGCGCAGCAGGATGATGAGCCGCGACGAGGGCACCGCCTTCTCGAGGAACTCGAGCACCTGCTCGCACGTCTCCTTCATGGGCCGCGGCAGCACGAGCTGCTGGCCGGCCTCGGACAGCAGGCGCACGAGCCGCGCGGGGTCCATGAGCCGCTCCGTGCGGCGGTTCAGGATGTCGGCCGCGTTGAGCCGCAGCGACGAACTCATGCTCGGCGACTCGCTGTACTCGGCGGCGGCGGCCGTGCCCGCGACGGTCGAGACGCGCAGCATCACCTGTCCGGTCTCGATCACGTCGCCGTCCGCGATCGCGACGGGCGTGCCCGCGTCGCGGCCGTTCACGCGCGTGCCGTTCCGGCTGCCCGCGTCCTCGACGAACCAGCGTTCGCCGTCGCGGCGGACGCGCGCGTGCTCCTTCGACACCGTCGCGTCCGGCAGACAGACCGCGTTCGAGGACGCGCGCCCGATCGTCGTGACGGCGGCGTCGAGCGTCCAGGCGCGCCGTTCGCCCTGCAGGGTCGTGGAGATTTCGAGCATGCGGCCGATCCTCGCCGTCTCACGTGCGCGAACCGCTCGCGCGGGTCCGGCACTCTAGCACGGCGCGCGGGCCGTCAGCGGGCGCGGAGCAGCCGCCGCACCGCGTCGAGTTCGGCGTCGCGGCCGCGCGCGAAATCGTCGCGCGTCGGTCGAACGACGACGTCGGGATCGAGTCCGCGGTCCGGCTCCCGCTGCGGCGGGAAGTAGCCGATGACCGGCAGGTCCACCTCGATGCGCGAGTGCGGCAGGCGCAGGAAGAAGAACTGGCCGCCGTTGATGCCGCGCCGGTTGCCGCCCGTCGGACGGCCGACGAGCGTGCCGAGCCCGCGGCTCTGGACGCGCCGGGCGAACTGGAACGTGGCCGAACTGTTGTCGGGCCCGACGAGCACGAACAACCGTCCGCGGAAGGAGGGCGCGCGCGGACGGATCGTCGCGAATTCGTCCTCCCCCGCGCCGCGCAGCGCGTAGAGGCCGTCCGGGCCGGGCAGCGAGTCCGTGCGCGCCGTCTGGTCGCGGAACCCGTCGTCCCACGTGTCGAGCGCCGCGTCGAGGTCCGCGGGCGTGCGGCGGAAGCGCACCTTGCGGATCTCGGTCTCGAAGCGCGTCTCGGCCCCGACGACGCGCTGCAGGATCGGGTCGCCGCAGTCCGAGCCGCCCGAGTTGCCCCGCAGGTCCACGACCAGCGCGGGCCGGCCGCTCGCGACGACGCGGTCGAGCATCGCGTCGAGCACGGAGTCCCACTTCGCGTCCGAGTTGTAGACCGCCCACGTCGGCATGCGCAGCAGGGCGAACGCCGGATCGGAGAGGTCGAGCGTCCACGGCACCTCGCCACCCTCGGCTTCGAGCGCCGCGTACGCTTCCGAGCGCTCCTTCCACGTGAGCGGCGCGAGCGACGCGCGCACCGCACGCGACGATCCGGGCGCGCGGAACTCGAGCGCGACCGAATCCTCGACGCCCGGCACGAGCAGCGGCAGCAGCACGTCGAACCACTCGTAGCGCGCGCGGACCTGCACCTCGAGCTGACTCGCGCGCTTCGCGTCGTTGTGTCCGTCGGCGGCAGCGAGGGGCATCAGGCGCGCGAGCAGATCGGCCGGGCGCTCGCCGTTCAGGCGCAGCACCTCGCTGCCGGGCGGCAGCGGCGGCGCGGCGCCGGGCGCGCGCAGGTC
>JBGAOA010000105.1:0-9124 GCA_044222065.1 Candidatus Eiseniibacteriota bacterium | reverse complement strand
GCGAGAGCCGCCGCCGCCCGACCTCGGAGCGCACGAGCCCGCGCGTGCGCACGAGCCGGTCCCACAGCGTCTCGCTCGCCGCGCCGCCGCGCCGCGCGGCGAACGCCGCGAGCACGTCGAGCGAGCCCGAGAAGTGGATCGCGCTGCTGAGCGCGCGCTCGTCCGACTGCGAGCGCGCGACGCGCTGGAGCCGCTCGCGCGCGCGCCGCTCGGCCTCGAGCGCCTCGGTCCACGCCTCGTCGGTGCGGCCGAGGCGGTCGAGCGCGAGCGCGTTCACCTCGTGCACCTCGTTCGCGAGGCTCGTCGAGTCGAGCGACTGTTCGAGCGCGTAGCGCATCACTTCCACGCGCGCCGAGTCCACGGCGGCCGAGTCGCCGAGCGCGATCTGCGTCCGCAGCCACATGAGGCGCAGCTGCTCCTGCACGATGCGCAGCGCCGGCGGCGCTCCGGCCGTGAGGCGCAGCGCGCGCTCGCACACCTCGCGAGCGCCCGCGAGGTCGCCGAGCCGGTAGAGCGCGTACGCGTGCGTGTGGAGCGGGCGCGAGATCTCGAAGTCCACGCCCGTGGGCCGCGCGAGGTAGCCGGCCTCGGCGGCGCGAAGCTCGGCGAGCCCCGACGAATCTCCGCACGCGATCTTCGCGTTCCCGAGTGTCGCGACGAGCCCGATCGTCCGTGGCGCCTTCGGCCCGTGCGTCGCGAGGTAGTTCGGCAGCACGCGCTCGAGCAGCGCGAGCGCGCCCGCGTAGTCGCCGAGCTCGATCAGCGAGTTCGCCTTGTTGCGCTCGAGCCGAGTGACCTCGGACGGATCGCCCGCGAGCCGCGCGATGCGCAGCGCCTGCTGCTGCAGGTCGATGCAGCGCGTCAGGTGGCCGACCTCGCGCTCGATCGAGGCGAGGTAGTCGAGCGGCCCGATCGCGGCCGGCGTGTCGCCGAGACGTTCGGTCTCGATGACCTGCAGCGCGCGCTCGAGCGAGTCGCGCGCGCGGTTGAGGTCCCGGCGCTTGTGCCAGCAGCGCGCGATCTCGGCGATCGTCGCCGCCCGCAGCCGCTCGCCGCCCGGGAGCCCGGCGCGCCACGCGATGCTCGAATCGTAGGCCGCGCTCGCGCCCGCCCAGTCCGAGCGGTCGCGCAGCGCGTAGCCGAGCCCGCGCCACGTCTCGGCCAGCGTCGAGTCGGGCGCGCGCACGAGCAGGCGGCGCCGGGCGATGCTCTCGCGCAGCATCGTCGCCGCGCTGTCGGCCGCGCCGAGTTCCAGCAGCCAGCGCACGGCGAGGTGCTGCGCCTCGATCGGTTCGGCGTGCCCCGGGGGCAGCACGCGGCGGTAGATCGCGAGCGCGCGCTCGATCGCGCGCAGGCCGGGGCCGTCGGTGTGCGCCGCGTGTCCGAAGCGCGCCGCGGAGTAGGCGAACTCGGCGCGCGCGAGGTTCAGCGAGTCTTCGATGGGCGGCGCGTCGAACCGCACGCGCAGCGCCACGGCGAGGCTCTCACACTCGGCCCAGCGCCGCGCGGACTGGAGTTCGCGCAGCCGCCGCACGGCCGCGGCGGTCGAGTCGCGCGCCGCCGCCGAAACGTGCGCGACGGCGGTCGCACCGCCGCGCGGCTTCGCCGCCGCGGGCGAACCCGCGAGCGCGAGCGCCACGGCGAGCGCCGCGGCCGCGCGTGCGGCCGCGCGCGCCGTCACCGCCCGGGATTCTCGAACACGACCTTGCGCACCCACACGCCGCTCACGCCGGACTCGCGCTCGGCCAGCGCCGAGAACCGGTCGAACGCCGTCGCCGTGCGCGGCGCCGCGGGCGCGGGCGCGCTCGGCAGCGCCGTCAGGCCGCCGACGCCGCGCAGCCGCTCCATCGTCGCTTCGCCGACGGGCGCGTACGCGATCGGACGGCCCGCGCGCGGCGCCGGGAGCTTCGCGATCTCGGCCTCGAGGTCGGCGATCGGCTCGGGGCTCACGACGACGAGGAAGTGCTCGCGGCCGCCGGCGCTCGTCACGCGCCACGCGTTCTCGCGCCCGCCGATCGTGCCGGGCAGCGTGATCGCCGCGTTCGCGGGCAGCGGGTTCGCGCGGTCGAACGCGGGCTGCGGGAAGAGCAGGTAGCGCTCGCCGCGCTCGTCCTCGTTGAGCACGTAGGCGTAGGCGGGGCGCGACACCTCGAGTTCGAGCGACAGGCGGTCGCCGGGGCGCACGCGCGCGCCGTCCTGCAGGCGTTCGCTGCCGCCGTCGTTGCGGCGCGTGAACGCGGCCGCGACCGAGTAGGCGGCGGGCGCGGGCGGCGCGGCCACGGCCGGCACGGGCGGCGTCGTCGCCGCGGGCTTCGAGGTCGCGCGCCACGCGACGAACGCGACCGTCGCGACGAGCGCCGCCGCGATCGCGCCGACGAGCCACGGCGCGGAGCGGTTCGTCCGCGCGGGCGTCCAGCCTTCGAGCGCGCGCGCGAACTCGCCGGCGCTCGCGTAGCGCGCCGCGGGATCGGCGGCGATCGCGCGCTCGACGATCGCCGCGAGCGAGGCGGGAATGCCGGGGCGCGCGGCCGCGAGCTTCGTCGCGGGGCCGCGCTCGGCCTGCGCCGCGCGCTCTTCCACCGTCTTCGCGACGAACGGGTCGCGTCCTGCGAGCGCGAACCACAGCAGCAGCCCGAGTCCGTACTGGTCGCTCGCCGCGTTCGCGGGCTCGCCGCGGAACGATTCCGGGGCCATGTACATCGGCGTGCCCGAGGTGACGAAGGCGGCCGCGTCGCTGCGGTCGGGGGAGACGCCGAGGCCGAAGTCCGCGAGCACCCAGCGTCCGGCCGCATCGCGCAGCACGTTCGCGGGCTTCACGTCGCGGTGCACGACGCCCGCGCGGTGCACGGCGGCGAGCGCCGAGGCGAGCTGGGCACCGAGTGCCGCGACGTCGGCGGGCGCGAGCGGCCCGTCGTGGCGCACGAGGTCGTCGAGCGAGCGGCCGCGCACGAACTCCATCCACAGCCCGACGCGGTCGCCGTGGCGCGCGACGCCGTGCACGACGACGACGTGCGGGTGCGACACGCGCGCGGCGGCGCGAGCCTCGGCGAGCAGCGCGTCGGCGGCGAGCGCGGCGCCCGCGCCGTTCGCGCGCACGAGCTTCAGCGCCACGTCGCGCCGCACGACGGGATCCCACGCGCGCCACACTTCCGCGCGCGCCCCGCCCGACAGGCGCTCGAGCAGTTGCAGGCCGCCCCATTCGCCGCGCGCCGGTTCGGCGAGCGCGCCCGCGCCGCGCTGGAGCGCGCGATTGAAGTCGGCGATGCGCGAGAGGTCGCGCAGCGATTCGAACTGCTGCGAGTCGCTCGGGGTGAGCGTCGAGAATTCGCGCTCCCAGTCGGCCGGCGTGTCGTCGGCGACCGAGGCGATGAGTCGTTCGATGGCGTCGCGATCGTCGTTCACGGTTCGGTCCTCGGCGCGGTCGCCGGCCCCATCTGGGCCGCGAGCCGCGAGAGCGCCCGGCGCACCGCCATGCGGGCCGCGTCGCTGCTCGGCCGGCCGGTCATCTTCGCGATGTCCTCGTAGGCGAAGTCGAGTTCGATGCGCAGGTGCACGAGCTCCCTCTCGTCTTCGGTGAGCGTTTCCAGGGCCCGCTCGTAGCGCGTCAGCACGTCGGCGCTGATCGCCTGTTCGAGCGGCGACGGTCCGGGGTCGTGAAGGTCATCCGGAACGCCTTCGGGGCCGGGGCGGCGAGCCGCCCATCGGACCTCGTCATGGATACGGTTGAGGATCGCCCGCCGAACATAGGCTTGAAACACGCCCGGGCCCCGCAGCTCGATCCGGTCCAGCCCCTGGAGCGTGCGCAGGAACACCTCCTGGACCACGTCCGAGGTGTCGAGCAGCGAGCGGGCGAAGCGCGGAAGCCGGCCGCTGGCCCAGCGCTGGAGGCGCGGAAGGTAGCGCGAGAACAGCAGATCGCGGGCTTCCACGCTGCCGTCCTTGGCGAGCTTCAGCAGCTCGAGCGTTTCTTGCGGCGATGCGCCGCCGCCGTCGGTCGCGCAATTCAAGGGGGTGGGCTCCTCAGTGTCGGGTTGAGGTGGCCGCAGCATACCCCGACCGCCGCCGATCCCGACACGCTCGGGCTGCCGGTCCCCGTCAGAACCTGCCAGCGATCTGCCAGCTTGGCGGATCGGTTGGGGCTGGAAGTGGGGACGAGCCCCCGGCTACCCTGCGACCCGTCGCCTCCGCGAACTCGCTCCGCTCGCGCGCCTCGTGCGCCAAGTGCTTGAGAGCCGCGGAAATCAGTGAGGCAGTCCTCGGGCGAGACGCGCGGCCGGATCCGGCTCCGATCCGGTCGCGCGAGTCCGCCCCGGTCGCCGGTTCGTGGCGTGCCGATTGCCTGTGAAGCGGGGATTACTCCCCCGGAATCATCGAAAGGAGCCGACAGATGAAAGGAACGACTGTGGGCGTCATGACCCCGGCAAAGACGGCGAACGCCAAGGAATACGTGAGCGCGGTGCTCGAGTCGGTGCGTGCGAAGAACCCGGCCGAACCCGAGTTCCTCCAGGCAGTGCAGGAAGTGTTCGAATCCCTGACGCTCGTGCTCGAGCGTCATCCCGAATACCGCTCGTCGAAGATCCTCGAGCGGGTGGTCGAGCCCGAGCGCGTGCTGATGTTCCGCGTGCCCTGGATCGACGATCGCGGCGAAGTTCAGGTGAACCGCGGCTTCCGGATCGAGATGAACAGCGCGATCGGCCCCTACAAGGGCGGCCTGCGCTTCCACCCCTCCGTGAACCTCGGCATCCTCAAGTTCCTCGCGTTCGAGCAGGTGTTCAAGAACTCGCTGACGACGCTCCCGATGGGCGGCGGCAAGGGCGGCTCGGACTTCGATCCGAAGGGCAAGAGCGACAACGAAGTGATGCGCTTCACGCAGAGCTTCATGCTCGAACTCGCGCGCCACATCGGCCCCGACACGGACGTGCCGGCGGGCGACATCGGCGTCGGCGGTCGTGAGATCGGCTACCTGTTCGGCCAGTACAAGCGGCTCCGCAACGAATTCACCGGCGTGCTGACGGGCAAGGGCTTGAACTGGGGCGGCTCGCTCATTCGTCCGGAAGCCACGGGCTACGGCTGCGTGTACTTCGCGCAGGAGATGCTCAAGGTCCGCAAGCAGTCGCTCGAAGGCAAGATCTGCCTCGTCTCGGGAAGCGGAAACGTGTCGCAGTACACGGTCGAGAAGCTCCTGGACCTCGGCGCGAAGCCGGTCACGCTGTCGGACTCGAACGGCATGATCTACGACCCGGACGGCATCAACCGCGAGAAGCTCGCGTGGGTCATGGATCTCAAGAACAACCGCCGCGGCCGTATCAGCGAGTACACGGCGCAGTTCAAGAACGCGAAGTACACGGCCGTCGAGCCCACCGCGGACCACAATCCGCTGTGGAACATCAAGGCCGATTGCGCGTTCCCGAGCGCGACGCAGAACGAGATCAACGCGCGCGACGCGGCGAACCTCGTGAAGAACGGCTGCACGCTCGTGTCCGAAGGCGCGAACATGCCGAGCACGCTCGAGGCGACGAAGGTGTTCCTCGACGCAGGCGTCATGTACGGCCCCGCGAAGGCCGCGAACGCCGGTGGCGTGGCGACCTCGGGTCTCGAGATGGCGCAGAACAGCATGCGGCTCTCGTGGACGCGTGAAGAGGTGGACGATCGCCTCCACAAGATCATGATCGCGATCCACAAGAACTGCTTCGAGACCGCCGAGAAGTACGGCACGCCGACGAATCTCGTGAACGGCGCGAACATCGGCGGCTTCCTCAAGGTCGCGAACGCGATGATGGACCAGGGCCTGGTCTAGTCCTCATTCGCATGGCAGCGCACGCGCGGGGCGGGTACCTTCCGCCCCGCGCGATTGTTTAGGCACGGAGCCCCAATGGCCACGCGAACGTTCGAGCCGCACGACGGCGCCGGCAATCCCTACGAAGCGTTCCAGAACCTGATGCCCTACCGGGTGCAGGACATCCTGCTCGTGTCGAGTCTCTACGACTCGTTCACGCTGCAGGAGGACGGGCGCCTGAACGAACTCATCCTCGGCGAGTTCCTGGAGCTGTCGCTGCACCAGACGCCGGGCATGACGCACGTCTCGCTCGCCGCGGAAGCGCTCGAACTCGCGCGCAACGAGCCGCGCTACAACCTCATCGTGACGGCGCCGCACCCGGCCGACATGGACGCGACCGCACTCGCGCGCGCCGTGCGCGCCGCGGGGCTCGACATCCCGGTCGTCGTGCTGGCGTTCGACAACAACGAGCGCAAGTCGTTCATGGCGACGCGCGACCTGTCGGGCATCGAGCGCGTCTTTCTGTGGCAGGGGAACGCGCGCGTGCTCGTCGCGATCGTGAAATCCGTCGAGGACGCGCGCAACGCGCCGCACGACACCGCCGCCGTCGGCGTGCCCGTGATCCTCGTCGTCGAGGACAACGTCCGCTACTACTCGGCGTTCCTGCCGGCGATCTACACCGAGCTGATCTCGCAGTCGGAGCGCTTGATCAGCGAGGGCGTGAACCTGTCGCACAAGCTCGTGCGCATGCGCGCGCGCCCGAAGATCCTGCTCGCGAGCACCTTCGAAGAGGCGTGGACGCTGTTCGAGCGCTACCGCCCGCACCTCCTGGGGCTCATCTCGGACGTCGAATTCCCGGCCGACGGGCTCGCGACGGAAGAGGCCGGCTTCGCGCTCGTGCGCCGGCTGCGCGAAGTCGCGCCCGATGTGCCGATCCTGATCCAGTCGAGCCGCGAGGTGTTCGCCGCGCGCGCCGCCGAGATGGGCGTGCAGTTCGTGCGCAAGTACTCGGACACGCTGCTCGCCGACCTGCGGCGCTTCATGGTCGAACACTTCGCGTTCGGCGACTTCGTCTTCAGGCTGCCGGACGGCACCGAGGTCGCGCGCGCCGTGGACCTGAAGGAACTCGAGCAGAAGCTCCAGACCGTGCCGGCCGAGAGCATCGCCTACCACGGCGAGCGCAATCACTTCTCGAACTGGTTCACCGCGCGCACCGAGTTCGCGCTCGCACGCAAGCTCAAGCCCCGCACCGTGAGCGAATTCGCGACACTCGAGGACCTGCGCCGCGACCTCGTCTCGTCGATCGCCGAGTACCGCCGCGAGCAGAGCGAGACGCTCGTCGCCGACTTCGATCCGCACACGTTCGACCCCACGACCGCGTTCTTCGCGCGCATCGGCGGCGGCTCACTCGGCGGCAAGGCGCGCGGGCTCGCGTTCGTGCGCTACCTGCTCGACCACCGCCGGCTGACGCGGCGCTTCGAGGGCGTGCGGCTCACCGTGCCGCCCGCGGTCGTGCTCGCGACCGACTGCTTCGACGAGTTCCTCGAACTCAACGGCCTCGCCGACTTCGCGCTCGCCGCGCGCGACGACGCCGAGCTCGAGGCGCGCTTCCGCGTCGCCGACCTGCCCGAGCGCGTCGTGAACGACCTGAAGGCGTTCCTCGAGAACGTGCGCTGGCCGCTCGCCGTGCGCTCGTCGAGCCTGCTCGAGGACTCGCAGTACCAGCCGTTCACCGGCGTGTACGAGACGTTCATGCTGCCGAACAACGCGCCGTCGTTGGAAGCGCGCCTCGGGCAGCTCTCGACCGCGATCCGGCTCGTGTACGCCTCGATGTTCTCGAGCCACGCGAAGGCCTACCTGCACGCGACGCCGTACCGGCTGGAAGAAGAGAAGATGGCCGTGCTGATCCAGCGCGTGGTCGGAGCACCCCACGGCTCGCGCTACTACCCGGACTTCTCAGGCGTGGCGCGCTCGCACAACTTCTATCCCTCGCCGCCGCTCGAGACCGAGGACGGCATCGCGAGCGTGGCGCTGGGCCTGGGGCGCGGCGTCGTCGGCGGCGGGCAGACGTTCATGTTCTCGCCGCGGCATCCGCAGCACTTGCTCAACTTCTCGTCCGTGGACGACGTGCTCACGAACTCGCAGCGCGACTTCTGGGCGCTGGAACTCGGCTCGCACGAGGCCGGCGACGACTGGGAGGAGATGCGCGAGCGGCGCTTCCGCCTCGAGGTGGCCGAGAAGGACGGCGCGCTCTACGCGCTCGGCAGCACGTTCTCGGCCGAGAACCAGGTCATCTACGACGGCCTGTCGCGCCCCGGCGTGCGGCTCGTGACGTTCGCGCCGATCTTGAAGCACGGCGTGTTTCCGCTCGCGGACGTGCTGTCGGCGCTGCTCGAGACCGGCGCCCACGGCATGGGGCGGCCGGCCGAGATCGAGTTCGCGGTGCGGCTCTCGGGCGACGGCGCGACGCCGCACGAGTTCGCGATGCTGCAGATGCGCCCGCTCGTGCACGCGCGCGAGACCGAGCAGCAGCAGGCCGTCGAGCCCGACGACACGAAGCTCGTGGTGCGGAGTCCGCGCGTGATGGGGAACGGGCGCGTGGACGACCTGCGCGACGTGGTCGTGGTGGACTTCCATCGCTACGACCGCTCGAAGAGCGTGGATGTGGCCGCCGAAGTGCGGCGCTTCGACGCCGAGCTGCGCGCCGAGGGCCGGCCGTACCTGCTGATCGGCGTGGGCCGCTGGGGCTCGACCGACCCGTGGCTCGGGATTCCGGTGCGCTGGGAGGAGATCGCGGGCGCGCGCGTGATCGTGGAGTCGGGCTTCAAGGACTTCCGCGTGACGCCGTCCCAGGGCAGCCACTTCTTCCAGAACCTGTCGTCGTTCGAGGTCGGCTACTTCACGGTGAACGCCGACATCGGCGAGGGCTTCGTGGACTGGGCCTGGCTCGCGGCGCAGCCGGCGCTGCGCGAGCGCGAGTACGTGCGCCTGCTGCGGTTCGATGAGGCGCTGGTCGTGAAGATGGATGGGAGGCGGAATGAGGGGATTGTGTACAAGGCGGGAGTGGCGGGGTGACTTCGAGCTTTCGAGCACACTCGACGCGGCTCGCCTCGGGGCGTGCGCTCGTCACCGTGAACGAGGGCATCGGCGAGGGCTTCGTGGACTGAACGCGGCCGTCACGCATTCATGCCGACCCGTCGCCGGTGGTTCGTGCGTCTGCTATTCTCGCCCCCCGGCGAAGCCGAAGCATGCAGTGGACTAGGGCCCGTGAGACATCGATGACCACCCGGGATCTCCTCGAAAGCGACTCGAAGCTGTCGGAGTTGGTTCGTCGCCTGGTGGCGACCC
>JBGAOA010000104.1:0-9877 GCA_044222065.1 Candidatus Eiseniibacteriota bacterium | reverse complement strand
GACGTTGAGCGCCGACACCGACGCACGCGCCATCTCGGAGAGCGCGCTCGCGTGACGCCGGCGCTGGCGCGCGCACTCCTGCCGCTGGTGCGCGTCGAAGCTCGCGCGCGCGAAGCCCTGCAGCCGCGCGAGCGTGCCCTCGAAGTCCGCGCGTCCCGGGTCGGCGACGACGAACAGGCCGTGAGGCGTGATGCCGCGTGCGAGCGTGAACGCGCCGAACGCCCCGCGGAACGGAAGTCCTTCCCCGTGCAGTTCGCCGCTCACCGGCGCCGGCGAGCGCCACGCGCGTTCGAGCAGCGGCGGCAGCGTTTCGATCGGCAGCGGCCCCGGCTCGGGCGAGCCGTCTTCGAGCGCCGAACGGCGCACGCTCCCGCCGCGCAGCGTCTCGGCGAGGTCGGGGCCCCCCGGGCTCGGACGCGCGCTGCGCGCGAGCACGAACTCACGCCGCTCTTCGATCCAGCGGAGCACGCACGCCGCGGGCGCGCCGAAGCCTTGCGGATGCACGGCGAGGTCGAGCAGCAATGCCTCGATGCCCTCGGTGTCCATGGCGCGCTCGAGCAGCCCGAGCACGGACTCGCCCGGAAGGACGGGCCCTCTCGCCGCGGCGAGCGGCGGAGGATCGAAACGACGATCGGTCATGCGGATGGCCCCTGCAGGGATGGGGAACGGTCTCGCGAGGAACAGCCGCAACCGATGTGCCATCACGCGCGCCGGCCGGCGCGCATCGAAGGGCCGGGCGTGAGCGCGCTAAACCGCGCCGGGACTTGACCCTAGGGGGCGGCCTTTCTACGGTGCTCGCACTCCCGTGCATCCCGCACGCCCGAGATCCGTCCCCGCCCCGCGAAACGTGGGTGGGATTCAGGAGGACCACGTGGAAAACCCCCAGCCGCAGGTGCCGTTCGACCTGGGCGAGCGCGAGGCGGAAGGCATCTACTCGAACGTCGCGTTCATCGCCCATTCGCCTTCCGAGGTGATCCTCGACTTCGCACGCGCGCTGCCGGGCCTCGCGCGGCCGAAGGTGTACGCGCGCGTGATCCTGACGCCGCAGCACGCGAAGTCGCTGCTGCTCGCGCTCGAGCAGAACCTCAAGAACTACGAGGCGCAGCACGGCCCGATCAAGATGCCGGGCGATCCGCGCGGCGGCCGCGAGATCGGGTTCAAGCCCTGACGCGACGTCGCGCGCCCGCGCTCGTTCAGCGCCGTCCGGGACCCTCGACGCCGACCGCGGGCGGCGCGCTCGCGAGCAGTCCCGCGAGGAATGCGGGCGGACGGATCGGACGGCCTTCGGGCGACAGGTAGCAGTGCGTCGTGAATCCGTTCGCGAGCGCCTCGTCCCCCCGGCGGACGTGGTAGCCGAACGTGACCGACACGCGGCCGGCCTCGAGCACGCCGGTTTCGATCGTCACGAGGTCGTCGTAGCGCGCGGCGCGCAGGTAGCGCACGCGGGCCTCGAGCACCGGCAGGCGCACGCCGGCCTCTTCCACCTCGCGATACGTGTGTCCGAGCGAGCGAAGCATCTCCGCGCGTCCGATCTCGAACCACCGAAGGTAGTTCCCGTAGTAGGCGACGCCCATCTGATCGGTGTCGCCGTAGCGAACGCGCAGGTCGAAGCGGTGCATCGCGTCACTCCCCCATGGCCGCCGCGGCCTCCGCGGGGCGCGTCTTCCAGCGTCGGTGAAGCCAGAACCAGCTCTCGGGCCGTGCGCGCACCCGGCGCTCGAGCCGAGCGACGTGCTCGCGCGTGAGCCGCAGCACGGCCTCGTCTCCACTGCCCTCGGGCACGATCGGAGGTTCGATTTCGACGCGCACGCGGCGGTCCGGGTCGCGGATCGCAAACCCCGTCACGATGGGCGATCCATGCGCGAGCGCGAAGCGCGCGGGCCCCACCGCCGTGCTCGCCGGCCGTCCGAGGAACGGCACGAACACGCCGAGCCGGCGCGCGTCCTGATCGGCGAGCATCGCGACGAATCGGCCGTCGCGCAGCGCCTTGAACACGGCCTTCGCGCCGATCGTGGCGTCGATCAGCTCGAAGCCGCTTGCGCGCCGCTGCGCCGCGAGCCACGCGTCCACGCGCGGGTTCGACATCGGGCGCACGATGAGCGCCACCGGGAACGACTGCGCGATGCGCGCGGCCATCCACTCGAAATTCGAGAAGTGTCCCGACAGGAGGATCGCGCCGCGTCCTGCGCGCGCTGCGCTCTCGAGGTGCTCGTAACCGTTGAACCCGGCGAAGCCCTCGCCCGGTTCGGAGCGCGCGAGTCGCGGCAATCGCGCGTATTCCGCGACGACGCGACCGAGTTCGCGGTAGTGCTCGCCGAGGATCCGCGCGCGCTCCTCCGCGCTCCGTTCGGGGAACGCCGCGGCGAGGTTCTCGCGGGCGACGCGCCGCCTCAAACCGAGCGCGTGCGCGAGCGCGCCAAGTCCCTCGCCCTTCGCGAGCCCCGAGCGCCAGTCGCCCGCGCCGAGCGAGGCCGCGAGCGCACGCGTCGCGAACCATTCGAGCGCGTGCTTCGCGCTCACTCGCGCGCTCCGCGCGCGTAGCGCGGTCCGGGGTGGCGCGCGGCGGCGCCCGTCCACTCGAGCCGCAGCAGCGCGGCGAGCGCGCGGTCGAGCGCGAGGCCCGCGCGCGCCGCGCTCGCCTCGGGCGTCTCGGGAACGTCGGCGAGCGCCGCGCCGACGCGCCTCGTCGGCGCCGCCGGCGGCGGGCGCCGAAACGCCGCCGTCGTCGAACCGCCGCGCGCCCGGCGCGAGCGCGAGCGCGTCCAGCACGTCCGCGGCGTCGAGGCACGGCCGCGCGCCGCGGCCGAGCAGGCGGTTCGTGCCGCGGCTCGTCGCGCGATCCACGTCGCCCGGCACGGCGAACAGCGCGCGACCGAGCCGCGCGGCGTGCGCCGCCGTCGTGAGCGCGCCGCGCCGTTCGGCCGCCGCGACGAACACGGTCGCGCGCGCCCACCCGGCGCTGTTCCGATTGCGGGCGGGGAATCGCGACGCGAAGGCCGACGAGCCGGGCGGGTATTCGCTCGCGAGCGCGCCCGAGCCCGCGATCGCGCGCGCGAGCGGCGCGTGCGCGGGCGGCGTCGGCCGGTCCACGCCGCTCGCGAGAACCGCGATCGTGCGTCCGCCGGCCTCGAGCGCGCCGCGGTGGGCCGCAGCGTCGATGCCGCGCGCGAGCCCGCTCACGACCACGACGCCGGCGCCGGCGAGCCGGGCTGCGAGCGATCGCGCGACGTCGAGGCCGTAGCGAGTCGCGGCGCGCGAGCCCACGATCGCGACCGCGGGACCGTCGAGCGGGCCGCGTCCCGCGATCCACAGCGGCACGGGCGCGTCTTCGAGGTCGGCGAGGCCGCTCGGGTACCCGGCGTCGCCGGGTGCGAGCGCGCGCGGCGCGTCCTCGCCCGCCGGGACGCGGAGCGGCCCGGAGCGATCAGCGTTCTCCGCCCGGCGCACGGCCTCCGTCCGCGGGGGCGGGCGGCGCGGGGCGCGAAGCCGGGCCGGTCAGGATCTCCCACTCGACGCCCTCTTCGCTCGCGCGCACGGTCGGACTGTCGTCCGCGTACGAGTCCGGGTGTTCGAGCGACATCAGCTCTTCGTGCTTCGCGAGCCGCGCGAGGCGGTCGGCGAGCGTGCGATCGCGGGCGGCGACGCCTTCGATCGCGGGCTTCCGTTCGTCGGGCGGCAGGTTGTGGATCGCGTGCGAGAGCCGCATCGCGCCGCCGCCGTTGCCGAGCGCCACGAGCGCCTGCCACGCGGCCTCGCGCACGGTCTCGTTGCTCTCGGCCGTGAGCCGCAGCAGACCGGGCACGGCCGGGCGGTAGGCGATGCGGCCGAGCACGCGCGCCGCGCTCGTGCGCGTGAACCACAGCCCCTCTTCGAGCAGCGGCAGCAGCACCTGCGCGTGGTCCGGGCCCATCCGGCGGAACGCTTCCTCGGCGAGGTCGCGCAGGTACCACGACTCGTCGCACAGGCACTCGACGAGCAGCGAGAGCGCCTCGGGATCGCGCCGCTGCTCGAGGCCGCGCACGTATTCGCGCTTCGCGGTGAGTCCGCGGGCGTTCAGCACCTCGAGCGGCCGGCTCTGCGAGTACTTGTCATCCGTCATGCGTGTCGTCCTTCGCGCCGGCGAGGCGCTTCCACAGGTCGTCGAGCAGTTCGCCGACACCGTATCCACTGTGCGCGCTGATGACGCGCGCGTCCGCGATCCCCGCATCTTCCGCCGCGCGGGCGCGCGCCTCGGGAGGCAGCAGGTCCGCCTTCGTCAGCACCACCACGCTCGGCTTCGAGCCGAGTCCTCCTCCGTACGACTCCAGTTCGTGCCGGATCATCTCGAGATCCGCACGCGGCGTCGGACTCGACGCGTCCACGAGCAACGCGAGCACGCGCGTGCGCTCGACGTGACGCAGGAACTGGAGTCCGAGGCCCTTCCCTTCGTGCGCGTGCTCGATCAAGCCGGGCACGTCGGCGGCCACGAACGTCCGTTCCTCGTCGAGCCGCACGATGCCGAGGTTGGGCTCGAGCGTCGTGAACGGGTAGTCCGCGATCTTCGGCCGGGCCCGCGTCACGCGCGACAGCAGCGTGGACTTGCCCGCGTTCGGTGGCCCCACGAACCCCACGTCCGCGATGAGCTTGAGCTCGAGATCGAGCGCGCGCTCCTGGCCTTCTTCGCCGGGATCGGCGCGCCGCGGCGCCTGGTTCGTCGGGGTCGCGAACATCGCGTTTCCGCGTCCGCCGCGGCCGCCCCGCGCGACGACGACGGAGGCGTCGGCGTGCGTGAGGTCCGCGATGACCTCGCCGCTCTCGGCGTCGCGGACCACCGTTCCGGCGGGAAGCCGGATCTCGAGATCCTCGCCATCGGCGCCCGTGCGCCCTCCTCCGGAGCCCGGACGACCGTGGCCGGCACGGTAGAGAGGTTGTTCACGGCAGTCAAGAAGTGTGCGCACGTGCGGATCGACGCGCAGCGTGACGCTGCCGCCGCGTCCGCCGTTGCCGCCATCCGGTCCGCCGCGCGGCACGAACTTCTCGCGCCGGAAGCTCACGCAGCCCTTGCCGCCACGACCGGCGACGATGCGAATGCGCGCGTGGTCCACGAACATCAGCGGCGCTCCGGAGCGCGCGCGGCGACGTACGCCCAGCCGCCGAGGCGCGCGCGCTCGAGGCGCGCCTCCGCGAGATCGTGCTCGGCGAGCGATTCGCTCCCGCGCGTGAGGTTGCGCACGGCGACGGGCCGGGCGCTCTCGAGCTGTTCGGGAACGCCCGGGAACTCGAGTTCGTCCCCCGCGCGCGCGACGGCGCCACTCGTTCGAAGCGGCAGCACCCCGGCGTCCGCGAGCTGGCGCTGGAAGCGCGGCTCGAACGAACGCGCGAGCACGAGCCGCACGCCCGCGGCGGCGAGCGCGAGCGCCGCTTCGGCGTCGGCGCGGCCCGGCCGGCCGAAGCGCGCGCCGGCGACGAGCGCGCCGCCGCCGGCCGCCTTCGCGCGCTCGCCGAACGCGGGGTCCAGTTCTTCGAACAGGAATGCGGCGAGCGCCTCCACGTCGCCCGCGATCGGCTCGCGGCGCGCGCCGGCAGCACGGCGTCGGTCGAGACGTCGTCGCCCACTTCGAGCAGCACTTCGGCGCGCGAAGGCAGCGGCGGCGCCGCGGCGGGCGCCGCGGGAGCTACGCGCGCGGCTCCGCGGCGCCCGCCCCCAGCACCCAGCCCTCGGCGACGCGCGTGAGTTCGGCCGCCTGCGGCTCGCTCTCGCGCGTGCCCTCGCGCACGGGTGCGAGCACGCCGGCGCGCGCGGCGGCCGCGCACGTCGACGGACTCGCGACGAGCGACTCGAGACGCGCGCCCGCGGGGAAGCCCCACGCGAGTTCGAGCCCCTCGCCCGGCTCGCGGCTCGCCTCGGCCGCGCCGGGCTCCACGGCCTGCACGCCGGCCGACGCGAGGCGTTCCGAGCCAACCGAGCTCGCCCGCGCGCCGGTGAGCGGACGAGGCTCCCCGGCCGCCACTGCGCCGCGACGCGCGCGTGCACCGGCGCGCCGCCGAGGCCGTCGAGCAGCGACGCCACGTCCTCGATCGCGGCGTGCGGCCCGATCGCGACGCGCGCGACCTCCGGCTCGCGCCACTCGCGCACGAGCGTCACGCGCCCGCCCGGCACGAAACGCGGCGCGCGGTTCGATCGCGTCGAGTTCGACGTGCAGCGCGCCGGGCGGACGATCCGCCGCGACGGCCGGCCGCCAGTCGGCGTCGCGACCGAACGCGCGCAGTGCCGCGCGCGCGGCCGCGTCGGGCGGGAACACGACGCTCGCCGGCCCCGAGCCCTCGAGCGCCTGGATCACGCGCACGCGGTCCGCGGGGCCGAGAGACTCGGCGCCCGGGCCCGCGAACTCGAGCACGTCCGCGCTCATCGCCGCGGCGCGCTCGCGGATCGCGAAGCCGAGATCGGCGCCGTCCGCGTCCCACGGCAGCCGGCCCGTGAGCCACACGAGCTTCACGACGAGCGGCGGCAGTTCGAGCTCGCCGCGCGCGATGACGCCCGCCATCTCGAGCGCGTCGCACTCGAACGCGAGGCCGCCGACCGCACCGGCGAGCGACGGCCGCGCGCCGGTCACGGCGACGAGCTTGCCCGGCGCGCCCGCGCGCTCGAGGTGCGCGCGCGCGATCCAGCCGCCCCCCGGCCGCAGGAACTCGAAGCCGAGCGCGAGCGCGCGCTCCTGCAGCGCGGTCACCGCGTCGGCGCGCTCGAGCCCGATGCTGACGCCGCGGCGGTCGCCGTCCACGAGCGCGAACTCGAGCGCGTGGCGCGCGAGCCCCGCGCGCTCCGCCATCGCGATCACGAGCTCGGCAGCGCCGGCGCCGATCACCGCATGGTCCACCCGCACGCGCGCGCCGCCGTCGCGCGCGCGCTCGGCCGCGTGGGAGTCGAGCACGCCTTCCGACCAGGCCGTCATGCGATCAGGCGTCGCCCTTGGCCTTCGGCTTCGAAGGCTTCGGCTCGGGTTTCGATTCGGATCTGGGCGCGGCGGAACCGCCGCCGGATTCCGACTTCGCCTTCTCCTTGTAGCCCGACGTGCGGTAGTCCGTGATGTAGAAGCCGCTCCCCTTGAAGAGCAGACCGGCGCCGCCCGCCGGCACGCGCTGCGCGCGCGCCTTGCAGTTCGGGCACTTCTTGGGCGTCGCATCCGACATCGAGTGGAACAGCTCGAAGACGGTTTCGCACTTCGGACAACGGTAGACGTAGGTCGGCACCGGTGCGTCGGCTCCTTTCGCGCGCCTAGCGCAGCGTGTTCACCGCGCACGCCATCGTCGAGGTCTCGACGACGTCGTCCGCGCTACAGCCTCGCGACAGGTCGTTCGCCTGCTTCGCGAGGCCCATGAGGATCGGTCCGTAGGCGCGGGCGCCCGCGAGCCGCTGCACGAGCTTGTAGCCGATGTTGCCCGCATTGAGGTCCGGGAACACGAGCACGTTCGCGTGCCCCGCGACGACGCTGTCGGGCGCCTTGCGCTTCGCGACGCCGGGCTCGATCGCGGCGTCGAGCTGCAGTTCGCCGTCGAAGTGCAGGTCGGCCCGTCGCTCGCGCGCGATCGCGAGCGCGCGCCGCACCTTGTCGACGTGCGGATGCTCGGCGCTGCCGCGCGTCGAGAACGACAGGAACGCGACGTGCGGCACCTGCTGGAGCAGCAGCGCGGCGTGATCCGCGGACAGGATCGCGATCTCGGCGAGCTGCTCGGGCGTCGGATCCGGCACGACGGCGCAGTCGCTGAACATCAGCGTGCGGTCCGGCCGGCCCGCGCCGCCCGGGCACACCATGATGAAGAACGACGTCACGGTCTTGACGCCGGGCTGGAGTCCGATCAGCCACAGCGACGCGCGCAGCACGTCGGCGGTCGGACGCGTCGCGCCGGCGACGAACGTGTCGGCGAGTCCGAGCCGCACGCGGGCGGCGGCCTGGAAGATCGGATCGGCCGCGTAGCGATCGAGGTCGGCGCCGCCGAGCCGGTCGCCGCGCGCCGCCTTCAGTTCGGAACGCGTGCGCTCGATCTCGTCGGCCGCGCCGCTGTCGAGGAACGGCACGCCCGACACGTTGACTCCGGACTGCCGCGCCGCCGCCTTGAGCGCGTCCGGCGCGCCCATCAGCGTGACCTGCGCGACGCCCGCGCGCTGGATGCGCTCCGCGGCGGTGACGATGCGGTCGTCGCCGGCCTCGGGAAGCAGCAGCCGCTGGGGCTTCGAGCGCGCGATGCGCCGGATGCGGTCCATCACGTCCGTCATGACGATCTCCTGCGGGCCCGCTTTCGAACCACGCGCGCCCCCGTCGCGGGCTTCGCGGTCAGCCGCCCCTTCGTCCGTGGAAGCGGGAAGCGGGCGCGCAGGCGCGCCTCGACGGCGTCGGGCACGAGGCCCTGGATGTTGCCGCCGAGTCGCGCGACTTCTTTGACGAGCGTGGAATTGAGGTAGGTGTATTGCTGGCTGGGCATCAGGAACACGACTTCGAGCGCCGGCGACAGCCGGCGGTTCATCAACGCCATCTGGAATTCGAATTCGAAATCACTCACGGCGCGCAGGCCCCGGATGAGCACCTGGGCGCGCAGCCGCTTCGCGCAGTCCACGACGAGGTCCGAGAAGCTCACGACCTCGACCACGCGCAGCGCGCGCGTCGCGCCGCGGATCATCTCGACGCGCTCGTCGAGCGGAAACAGAGTTCCCTTTGCCGGGCTGTCCGCGACGGCGACGACGACGCGGTCGAACAGCGTCGCCGCACGGCGCGTCAGGTCGAAGTGTCCGTTCGTGAACGGATCGAACGTGCCCGGGAACATCGCGGTGCGACCGGCCATCTCAGACGCTCCTCATGAGGAAGCGGCCGCGGGCGCATCGGCCGCCGCGACCCGATAGGTGCTGACCACCGTTTCTCCGTACTTCCGTTCGCGCTCGCGCACGATCCGCCCCTCGCGCTCGGGCATCCGGTCGCGTCCGTGGTGCTCGACCACGACCCGCGCTCCGGCCGCGAGTCCCGCGCGCGCGAGCGCCGCGAGCGTGGCGCGCGCCTCGTCACCGCCGTAGGGCGGGTCGAGCAGCACGAGGTCCGCGCGAGAGAGCGGCTCCGCGAGCCGCTCGACCGCGTGCGGCAGCGTGAGCGGCCACACGGCCGCGCGCGCGTCGAGCCCCAGCTCGGTGAGGTTTCCGGCCAGCACGTGTCGCGCCCCCCGGTTCGATTCGACGAAGTCCACGAACGCCGCGCCCCGGGATAGCGCCTCGATTCCGAGCGCGCCCGAGCCCGCGTACAGGTCCACGACGCGAATTCCCGCGAGCGGCTCGAGCGCCATGAAGAGCGCCTCGCGAACGCGGTCGGAGGTCGGCCGGGTCCGGGAGCCGCGCGGGGCCTTGAGGCGACGCCCACCGAGATCTCCGGCGATCACGCGCATGGACGGCCGCAGCCTTCCACCGCCTCCGGTGGAGTGTCAAGCGCTGGCGGCGCGCTTTCTCGAAGCCGGAGAGGCACTTGGCCGCGCGTCTTCACGGCCGCTCGCAGCCGCCTCAGGGCAGGGTGATCACGTTCGTGCCGGGGGGCGGCGCGAGGTGGAAGTCACGTTCGGGCCGCTTCGGCGAGAAGCGCCAGTTCGAGAACGCGAGCGTCACCGACTCCCCTGCGGAGTCGCGGTAACGGAGCCGCGACGGGAGCCCGTCGGCGCCGAGCGTGACCCACGCCGAATCGGCCGCGTCCGCGCGCGGCCACACGGCGTACGTGCGTCCGCCCGAGCCCGCGGCCGGCGCGCGCTCGGCGAACTCGGCCGCGGCGCCGGGCAGCAGGAGCCGCCACCAGCGCACGGCCGGCGCGAGCGACACCGGGCCGAAGCTCAGGAGCTGTTCGAGTTCGGGCTGGAGCCACTCGCCCTC
>JBGAOA010000011.1:0-67207 GCA_044222065.1 Candidatus Eiseniibacteriota bacterium | reverse complement strand
CTCGCACTCGCGCTCGCCGCACTCGACGCCGCGCTCTCGGGCGCGGACGACGCGCGCGCGCGCGCGCTGCTCGCGAGCGTGCTCGGTTACGACGGCTCGGCCGAGCGCCTCGCCGCGACGCTACCCGCAGGCGACGCCGTGCGCGCCTACGTCACCGAGGACGACGCGGCGCTCGAGCGCGCGGCGATCACGACCGGCGCGCCGCTCGAAACGCGCTGGCTCACCCTGATGCGCGCGGCGAGCCGTCACGATGCCGAGCGCTGGGCGAACGGCGTGTCGGCGTGGTTCGAAGACCGCCCGAACCTCTCGCTGCCCGTGACCTGCACGGCGCTCGCGATCGGCCGCTTCGACCTCAATCCTCCGTCGGCGGCGACGATCCTCGCGCTCGTGAGCGACGACCTGCGCCTGCAAGTGCTCGAGGGCCTGCGCGTCGCGGCCGATCCCGACCGCCGCCCGCTCGCGACCTGCATGGACATCTTCGAGCGCCGGCTCGAAGGCGTGCCCGAGACCGCCGACGGCGTGTTCCTCGACCGCGCGGTCGTGAGCGGCTACTACCGCGCGTGCTTCTACTCGTCGCTGCGCGTGTTCTGCGACCACGCGCGCGTCGCGCGTTCCGACACGCGCCAGACCGTGGACCTCGCGGGCGAACTCGAGGGCGGGCAGACCGCGCCCGCGCGCGAGTTCGGCGACTGGTTCCTGCACCTCGCCCGCCACAAGATGGGCGAGGACGTGAGCCTCGAGCTGAACGAGGACCTGAGGAGCATCCGGTCGTTCGGCCCGCTGCTGCTGTCCGAGACGATGGACGCGCTCACGGAGCGCAGCGAGTTCGGCGTCGCGACGATCCGCGATCCCGTCGGCCGGCTCGCCCGCGGCATGGACACGCGCCCCTGGCACCGCCGATCGCTCGGCTTCCTCGCGCGCAATCCGATGGCCGATCTCGCGCTCGGCGAGTCGCTGCTCGCCGCCGCCGAACGCGAAGCCGGCGCGCACGACTTCGGCTTCGCGGCGTTCCGCGCGGCGTTCCGCGGCGACCGCGCGGCGCTGCGGCAGATGTTCGCGCGCCGCGACCTCACGGCCGAGGACGTGCGCTGGCTCATCGACGAGGCCGACGGCTCGGCGCTGTTCGACTCGACGACGATCGAGTCGTGGTACGACGCGGCGCTGAAGGGCCGCGAGCACGACCAGGCGCTCGTCACGGCGGCGGCCCTCTACTACCGCGAGCGCGGCCACGCGCAGAAGGCGATCGCGGTGCTGCAGCGCTGGCTCGCGCTCGGAACCACGAGCGATGCGTTCGACGAGATCTTCGTGCGCACGCGCCTCGCGGGCACGTGGCTCGCGCAGGGCGACGCGGCGCGCGCGCTCCAGACCATCGCGCCCGTCGTCGAGAGCTGGCAGTTCGGCGCGCGCGACGTGCAGGCGCGCGCGCTCGACCGGCTCGGCCGGCACGACGAGGCGCTCGATGCGGCCGTGCGCACGTGGCAGCGCTACCCCGACCAACCGGCGGCGATCGAGACGGTGGTCGAGCTGTGCTGGCGTCACGACAAGCTCGAGCGCGTGACGGACGTGCTGTCGAGCGCGACGATCGCGCCGTGGACGCCAGGGCTCTGGCGCGACGGACTGTCGCGCGCGATGTGCGCGTCGCTGCCCGATCCCGCGGCGCGGCGGCGCGCCGCCGACGCGCTCTTCGCGCTCACGCTCCCCCGCGACCGCACGCTGCGCGAACTCGCGATCGGGCTCTCGCTGCGCGGCGACCTCGCGACCGCCTTCTACGTGCAGTCGCACGAGCCCGAACACGAAGCCGAAGAGGACACGATCGCGACCGACTACCTGCTGATGCTCGACCGCCTCTACGCCGCCGACTTCCTGCGCCGGCTGAAGGGCCGCGACGCCGCCGACGCGTGGCTGCGAGAGAAGCTGCGGCTCAAGACCGACGACGATCGCGGCTACGCGGCGCTCAGCGCCTACTCGCGCGGCTTCGACGACCTGCTGTGGTCGGTGCCGGTGCCGGAGCGGGCGGGCGCGCGCGAGGGCGTGTGGCTCGTGCGCGCGGCGAGCTACGTACGCGACGGCTCGCGCAATGCGGCGTGGCGCGCGGCGCTCGACGAGTGGCTGCGCACGCCGGGCGACCACCGCTACCGCGTGTTGACGCGCTACCTCGTCGGCGCGGCGAGCGAGTCGGACGCGCGCGCGACGATCACCGACGGCAAGTCGGCGTGCGAGGCGTTCTACTACCTCGGCCTCGCGCGCGAGGCGAAGGGCGACCTGAAGGGCGCCGCGCGCTGCTACGGCGACTGCATCGCGACGGGGCTGCGGAGGAACGGCGAGTTCCACTGGGCGATGGAGCGGCTGCACGCGTGGTGCGTCGCCGATCGCAGCCTCGAACGCCTCGCGAAGGAGCGCGCGGGCGAGCCGCTCGCGGCCGACGAGCGCTGATTCGCGTGCTATCCTCCCGCGCATGAACGACGCTCCGCGCACGCGCAACATCACGATCCGCAAGGTCGCTCTCGGCGCCGAAAGCGAGGCGGCCGACCGGGCCTACTGGGAATCGCTCGGTCCGGACGAGCGCGTAAATCTCGCGTGGACGCTGAGCGTCCAGCTATGGGAGCACACGGAGGGGCGCCCGTTTGAACCGGGACTTTGTCGATCTGTTGCACGCGTTGTCCGACGCTGAGGCGCGCTACCTGATCGTCGGCGCGTTCGCACTCGCGCGACTGGGCCGGCCGCGCGCGACCGGCGACCTCGAGTCGCTCGGCGAGTAGTCCGTCCCACACGCCCGGCAGCGTGAGCGGTGCGCGCTACGCGCGCACGAGCGTGAACACGGGCAGCTCGGGCGGCACGCGGAAGCGCACGGGCGCGACGTAGCCGACGCCGCGCGAGATGTACATGCGTCGTCCTTCCGCGATGACGGCTTCACCCGCGAGGTAGCGCGGATTGCTCACGTTGCGGATCGGCGGCGGCAGCCCGGGCAGCTTCACCTGCCCGCCGTGCGTGTGACCCGCGAGCACCCAGCCGCGGCGGCCGCTCCAGCCCGGAAGGTCCGCGCCATCGGGGTTGTGGCACAGATGGATCGCGGGACGCTCGGGCGGAAGCGGCGCGAGCGCCGCCGCGACGTCGAGCCGGCCGCTCCACAGGTCGTCGAGGCCGACGAACGCGAGTCCCTCCGCTTCGACGTGCCGATTGCGCAGCACGGTCACGCCCGCGGCTTCGAGCAACGACGTCACGTCGTCGGCGTTGCGGTCGAGATACTGCGAATAGAGCCGGCCGTGGCCGTAGTCGTGGTTGCCGAGCACGGCGACGGTGGCGATGGCGCCGTGCGGCGCGCGGCGGAAGAGCCGCTCGATGCGCGGCCGCGGATCGCGCTTGCCGAGGAACGTGGCCTGGTCGCCCGTGTAGGCGACGAAGTCGGGGCGCATCGCGCGTACGCGCTCGAACGTGCGGGCGATGTAGCCGTCGTCCATCCAGCCGCCGATGTGAAGGTCTGAGAGCTGGACGAGCGTGCGCCCCACGAGTGGATCGGGCAGTCCGGGCACGGGGAGCGTGCGGCGCGTGACCTGGAGCCTCCGGGTCTCGGTGCGCGTGAGGTAGTTCGCGCCGAGCGCCGTCGCGGCCGCCACGGCGCCGAGGCGGAGGAACCGACGGCGCGAGATCACGCGGAGGAGTCTAGCGGTGGCGTCTCTCCCGCACGTCCGGGGAGTGCAAGATCGCGAGGCCTGGCGGCGCGCGAGCGGCGGCGTCCCGCCGACTAGCGAATCGCCTGCTCGGCGCGCGCGATCAACTCCTGCAGCCTCAGGCCCCGGCGCACGTCCCACTCGGGCGAGCGCCCGGTGCGCACCGCTTCGACGAACGTGCGCCGCGCCTCCTCCCACGGCGACTCCGCCGACGCCGCGACGGCGTCGAACTCGAGCGTGCGGTCGGCGGCGAAGAGCTCGATCCGGAACACCGTCTGCGGCAGCCGCATCACGCCCGAGAGCGCGAGTTCGCTGACGGCCCCGCCCTCGTGCTCGCACACGAGCGTCACCCAGCGGCGCGGATCGCCGCGCCCCGCGACGTGCGCGATCGGACCGAGGGCCGCTTCGAGCAGGTCGAGCGCGTGCGGCCCCAGGTCGTGCAGCGCGCCGTACTCGAGCCGCCAGCCGCCGGCGTAGGGCCCGCGCACGAACGCGCCCGACAGGAACGCGGCGCGCGCGCCGAGCGCCTGGAACGCGCGCGCCTCTTCGACGAAGCGCGCGACGCCGCTCCGGTAGCGATGCGTGAGCATCAGCTGCGTGACGACGCCGGATGCCTCGACCGCGCGCGCGAGTTCGCGCCCGGGGTCGAGCGCGAGCGCGAGCGGCTTGTCGAGCAGCAGCGCCTTCCCCGCGCGCGCGGCCACGACGCCGAGCCGCGCCTGCACGTCGGGCGGCACGGCGAACGCGATCGCGTCCGAGCGCTCGAGCCGCGCGTCGCACGACTCGACCGCCGCGCTGCCGTGCGCGTCCGCGAGCGCGCGCGCCGCTTCGGGCGTGCGCGACCACACGCCCGCGAGCCGCGTCCCGGGCCCCGCGGCGAGCATCGGCGCGTGCGCCTTCGCCGCCCACGGCCCCGCGCCCGCGAGTCCGACGCGCAGCGGCTCGCCGTCCGCCATCAGCGCAGTTCGGCCGACGAGCCCGGCACCTCGCGCCACGGCTCGGCGCGGCCGCCGAGGTGCTTCGCGAGGAACTCCTCGACGCGGCCGAAGAAGTCGAGGTTGTTCTCGGCGCGCCCGAATCCGTGCCCTTCGTCCGGGTACACGATGAACGCGACGTCCACGCCGCGATCGCGCAGCGCCTTCGCGATCGTCTCCGAGGCGAACAGCTTCACGCGCGGATCGTTCGCGCCGTGGCCGATGAGGAGCGGCGCCTTCATCGCGTCGGCGTGGTAGAGCGGCGAGATCGCGCGGTTCAGTTCGGCGTCGTGCTCGACGTCGCCCATCCAGTTCATCCAGCGTTGCTTCCGCGGGCCCCAGTAGGGCGGGAACGTCGCGAACAGCGCGCCGACGTCGGACGGCCCGACCATGTCCACGCCGCACGCGAAAACGTCCGGGTGGAACGCGAGGCAGCCGAGCGTCGCGTAACCGCCGAACGAGGCGCCCATGATCGCGAGCCGCTTCGGGTCCGCCGTGCCGCGCGCGACGAGTGCCTCCACTGCGTCCACGACGTCGCCGAGCACCTTGCCGCGCCCGAACTCGAGCTTGCCCGCGAGCAGGTGATCGAGTCCGAATCCGGTCGAGCCGCGAAACTGGACCTGCAGCACCGCGTAGCCGCGGTTCGCGTAGAGCTGCACGAGCGGGTCCCACGTCCACTGGTCGCGGAACCACGGCCCGCCGTGGATGTACGCGACGAGCGGCAGCTTCTTCGCGGGCACGCCCGTCGGCAGCGCGAGGTAGCACGGGATCGCACGGCCGTCGCGCGCCCGGATCGTGAGCGGCTCGACCGCGGCGAGCGTGGCGGCCTCGAGTTCGGGCCGCGCCGAGAACAGCGGCACGAGCCGCTTCGCGTCGCGCTCCCACAACGCGTATCGCCCGGGATTCGTCGCGCCGAACACGTTGATGAGCCAGCGGCGGCCGTCGGCCGACACCTGCTGCGGCACCCACGCGTCGCCCTTCACCGCGGCGGAGATCGCGTCGAAGTCCGGCTTCACCGACGGGTCGAGCACGCGCCACTCGGGCTTCAGGTAGTTGACGCCGGCGGCGAGCACGCGCGAGCGGTCGCGCGACAGCATCACGACCGGCTCGTCCGTTCCGCCGCCGCCGAACATCCACAGGTCGCCGCGCGGATCGCCGACGAGCGTCTCGATCACCCGGCCGTCGTCGGCGCTCATCGTGACGAGCCGCGACGTGTTCCCGCCGGCCCACATCTGCACGAGCAGCGTGCGCGGGTCCAGGAACGCGACGATCTTCTGCGCGCGATCGAAGCCCGCCTGCTCGAACGGCCACGTCGCGAGGTCGCGCCACGGACCGTCCGCGCGATCTCGCACGCGCAGCACGGTCGCCGCGTCGACCTTGCGCAACGCCGTCGCACCGCGCACGCGTAGCTCGGGATCGGTCGTCCACTCGAGCACGTCGCCGGGGTTCTCGGCCTCGAGCGTCACGGCGCCGGTTTCGAAGTCCACGCGGTACACGTCGAACACGCGCGGGTCGCGCACGTTGAGCCCCACGACCATCGCGCCCGGCACGCGCGGATCGAGGTGGATGCCCTCGGCGCGCGCGCCGACGAACGGCGTCAGGTCGCGCACGCGGCCGGTCGCGACGTCGGCGGCGAAGACGTGGTCGTTCTCGTCACCGTCGCCGTCCTCGAGGTACAAGAGCCGCTTCGAGTCGCACGTCCACACGCCGAAGTGCGTGCCGCGCCGGCGGTCGTTCGTGACCTGCCAGCTCGTGTCGCGATCGAGGCCGCGCACCCACAGGTTCACGATCCCGGCGGTGTCGCGCTTCGCCCAGCACAGCCAGCGGCCGTCCGAGGACATCGAAGCGAAGTCGGACTCGGCCTCGCCGAACAACAGCGTGCGCGGCAGGAGCGGCGGAAGCGCGGCGGGTGCGGCGGCGGGCGCGCACGCGCACGCGAGCGCGAGTGCCGCGGCGGCGAACAGCGATCGGCGCGTCATCGGGGAAACCCTCGGCGGTGGGGAATCGCGTGCGGAAACGCGCGCACTGTACGCCGCGCGCGACGAGGTGGCGATTCGCGCCGCGCCGGGAGCGGCGAAGGAGGCGACGAATGCGCGGGACGGGTCACTACGGATCGGGGCTCGCGCGACGCGGGCGCGAGGCGCGTTCGAATCCCGTAGGGGCCCGGTTCCAATTCGAGAAACCACTGCGCCACCCTGCGGATCCCGGCTGAAGCCGCGG
Source organism: Candidatus Eiseniibacteriota bacterium (assembly GCA_044222065.1). GTDB lineage: Bacteria > Eisenbacteria > RBG-16-71-46 > RBG-16-71-46 > RBG-16-71-46 > JBGAOA01. The sequence continues at coordinate 60,345 of JBGAOA010000011.1, read as the reverse complement.
ATTGGATCAGCCTTCCGTCGGCTCGTCCTCAGGCGGCTCGAGAAAAGCGGCGTCCAGCAACTCGCGCGCTTCGACGCTTCGGTCTCCCCTCACCTGGAGTTGCACCGGGCCCGTAATGAGGTTGAATCCCGAGGGCATGCGTCCCCACCCCAGAAACTCCTGAAGCAACTCCCCTCGAGTGAAGCACGGTATTCCTTCCGCTTCGAGCAAGGAGCGAGCGACCACGAGGCGAGCTGGATCGCTCGTCTCGAGTATGGTCTCGAGTTCCACCCACTCGGCGCTCGGCTCCTGTGGAGCCTCCGGGGGAATGGTCGTGAGAGCGACGTCGCATTCGGGGCACACGCTGACGCCCTGGGTGTACTCTTGCCCGCATTCGGGACAGTGCATGGTTCCTCCCCAAAGTCGTTCAGGCGGGTCCAGCGAATTGCCTGAGCAGAAGTAGACACCGCTCACGCTCGAGCACAAAGGCGCACCGCAAGCGCCGCTCGGGGATCCCTCACCGGAGAGTGAACCATCTTCGGAGTCGCGTCGTCATCGAATTCGTGTCGGGGTGCCCTGTGCACGCGGGGTGCGTCAGATCTGCTCCTCAATGCTGACGTACATCAAGATGCCAGCCTCTGCGGGTTGAGCGGGTTACCGCTCGCCCGCTGCGGCCGGCTTCCTGCAAGCCGCCCCGTGGCGCGGGGCGAGCTTCCGCCTCGCCCCGACCTCGCCGGCGCGCGACGCGAACTGCCCGCGGCCAATCACGCTTCGAGCCACGCCGACACCCGCCAGCACCGCCGCGAGCGCGTACGAACCGGCCGACTCGATTGACGCCGCCGGAGCGCGCGGGCACCCTCGCCCCCGTTACGACACCTCACGTCAGGGCCGGCCGACCCCAGAGCCCTTTGAGTCGGCGACGTTTCGCTCGAGTTGTGCCGGCGCCCCCGAACCATGGACGACCATGAGCCGAGTTCAGAAGAAGTTCTCCATCGCGTGGTTCAGCATCCAGGCGCTCGCGCAGTACGGATTGCTGCTGCTCGCGTTCCGCTTCCTGCTCCCCGGTGTGTGGGCGAATCAGTTCGAGGCGGGCTGGCCCGCATTGCTGGTCTCGTTCCTGGCGGTCCACCTCTTCCTGTGCTTCTTCGAATGGGGTTTCCACCGTTACGTGCTCCATTCGGTCACCACCCCGTGGCTGCTCTACTTCGCGCGAGGCCATCGCAGTCATCACGGGCTGACGCCGATCCGACTGCAGCAGGTCTCCGAAGGCTCGGATCGCTACGTGCTCAACCGCTACCCGATCGTCGAGGAGGCGCAGTTCATCGACTCGGCGTTCCCGCCCTACGCGATCGTGGCATTCTGGGTCGTGTTCACGCCGCTGTTGGTCGGCGTCCAGTTTCTGATCCCGCACGCGCCGGTGCTCATGGGTGGCTACGCGGCGATCACCTGGTCCATGTGCCTGTACGAGATCCTGCACGCAATCGAGCATCGTCCGTACGACTGGTGGAAACACGCGACGGAGCACCCTCGCTTCGGGCCGCTCTGGCGCAAGCTGTATGGCTTCCATCACATGCATCACGCCAACATCTCGTGCAACGAGGCCATTTCAGGCTTCTTCTCGCTGCCGATCGCCGACTGGGTGTTCGGCACCTATCACCAGCCCAAGGACCTGCTGCTCGAGGGTCGCGTGGCGACCGCACGCGACTTCGCGATTCCGCCGCCGCGAAAGTTCGTGATCTGGATGGACGCCTGGGCGAGGAAGCGCGAAGCGCAGCTGCATCACGGCAAGCGAAAGGCGCGGTAGTCGAGGAGCTGGAGTTCCCCGCTTCGGCGGACGGCGGATGGCCGTGGTCGCGTCCGAGTTGGGGAGCACGTCACCGCAACCGCGACATCCACCCGCGCCCTCACGGATGCTCCGGCGCCCAGGACGGCACTGCATGAGACGGGGATGCTCACTGCCCCGCCCCTCGTGAGCGTGACACCCCGGGGTCGCCGCCCGGGCCTTCGCCGCAGCGCGGACTAGTCGAGCACCACGACGCGCGCCACGCGCGCGTCCGCGCCCTGCCGGAGACGCACCAGATAGAGTCCCGGCGGCAGGCCGAGGCCCGCCGCCAGATCCACGGTGTGCCCGCCCGCTCCCAGCGATTCCACTGCGCGCGACGTGAGGAGACGCCCGTTCACGTCGAGCAGTTCCAGTCGGGCCGCGGTCGGCGCCGGCAGCGAGAAGGACACGTTCACCCGGCCGCGGAGCGAAGGGTTATGAAGCGGCTCCAACCGAAATGCGTTCGGCCGACCCGCGACGTCCACGAGCGTCGTCGCGTTGAAGACGAAGTTGTCGATCCCCTGCAGAATGCAGTCCATCTCGAGTCGAGCGATGACGGCGGTGGGGTAACTGAAGGCCTCGAAGTGGCCTCCGCCGGAATTGAAGATGCTGCCGAGCAGATCGCCGCCGAGACCGTAGGCCCGCATCGCGATGCCCTCACCGGGAACCCAGCAATTGTCCTGAGCGGTGCCCGCGTAGCTGGTGAGGGCCTGCGCACCCGACACGGGATCCACGAATCGCGCGACGATCGTGGCGGCGTAGGCGTGGTTGGGCGCGGTGAGGGAGCACGAGTTGTTGGAGGCGCCGACGGCGCCACCGACCGCGTCGGAGAAGATGACGCCCAGGCTCTTCCACTGATCTCCGATCGTCGCGCCGGGCGGGACCGCGGCGCCGCCGGGGTACGTGTCGAAGTCGACGGATTCTGCTCCAGCCGCCCGCACGAGCGACAGGGCCGCGAAGCACGACGCGATCGAGAGCCGGAGATGCGGACGGAAGAACGACCGGATTCGGTCGGCGAACGGCGGACGAGGTCCAGGCATGGCGTACCTCCACGGTCGAGGCACCCGAACGACGCCGAACCGCAGGTGATGCCCGGCACAGGCCGGCGTCGAGGCGGTGAACGAGTTCGGAGCCCTGCGGCGATGCCGGCGCTTTGCCGGCCCTGACCTTCCTCGCGAAGTGACGTCGCAGGTCGCGCGTTCTCTCGAGCGCCCGCGCGGATGAGAGCGAACTCGTCACTCGCGGAAACGAACGGACGATCCTGCTTCGCGCGACAAGTCTATGCTGCTGAGCCCGTCGCTCCGCAGACAATTCGTCTCGTGGGTTGCGGTCCCGGACGTGCCGGAATTCGAATCGAGGGCGGGATCGTGCGCCGGGACCGCGTGAGCGGCCGCCGCGGTCGCCGGCTCGTCCCGACTTTCGGACAGCCGCGTGTCGCGCGCGCCCGATCTCGCGTCGTCAGTACGCCGCGGACAGCGTGAGCGTCGCGCGGAAGCGCTCGGCTTCCGTGTCCCACGCGGCTTCGCCCTGAAGCCGCACGTTGCGCTGCACGAGATAGCCTGCGCCCGCGGCGAACGACTGGAGCCGCGACGACGCGGCGTCGCCTTCTTCCCCGCCCGCGAGCAGCGCATGGTCGCAATCCACGCGGTTCCAGAGACCGTAGCCGTACCAGCGCGCGTCCTCGGGAATCCACAGCGCCTCGACGAATCCGCCGTCGGTCGCGGCGTCGGGTTCGCCCGGCGTGAAGGTCGGACGCCGGTCCGCGCGATGGAGCCACTGCGCGTTCAGCTCCCACGGACCGCCGCGCCACGTCGCGTCGAGCCCGGCGTACCAGACCTCCGCGCGCACACGATCGCCGCCTGCGGATTCGCCGTCCTGCCGGCCGGAGTACGCGAAGCCTCCGATGCGGAAGCGCTCGGGCACCGCGTCGAGCGACACGCGCGCCGCGACGTTCTTGGGCGCGTCGTCGTCGAGCGTCGCGCGGCCCTCGGGCGCCTCCTTGCCGTTGCCGTTCACGATCTCACCGACGAACGAGGCGCGGCCGTGCGTCAAGGCGGCCATCAAGCCGCGGTCGTACGTGAGGTTCGTCGCGAGCGCGCCGATTCGCGCGCCGTAGATCGCATAGTCCTCGAACGGCAGACGCAGCTCGCGCTTGAAGAGCGGATCGCTCACCTGGAACTGCCCGACGACGAGATCGAACGGCCGACCGCCGACGTCGTCCCAGTGCACGTACGCGTCCTCCACGCCCTCGACCTCGCCGTGCTCGGACATCAGGAAGTAGAAGTAGTACGACAGCGACTTCGACAGCGGCGCGCTCGAAAGCACCTTCAACACCCACGGCGCCTGGAAGTCGGTGCGCGACCCATCCTCGTCGTCGTTCACGAGCTGTACGTTCATGTCGAAGCGAATCGCGAGCGGGAACTCGGCGCCGAGCACGAGCAGTGGATCGCTCGTCCCGATCGTGTCGGGCGGCGTCTCTCCGGCCCGCCGGCGGAAGCCGTGCGCGGCGAAACCCTCCCCCGCTGCCGTGAGCTTCGGGAACGGCGCGTGACAGCGCTCACAGCTCGCGCCGTAACGGCGCGCGAACACGGGAATGGCGCCGGCCTGTCGGACGGCGATGACGAGCGATGCGAAGACGATGACGGCCCCCGCGAGGGCGACGATGCGCGACACGAAGCCTCCTTCCGCTGGACGAGCGAGCGAAGCTAGTCACGCCGCTCCGGCGGGTCAACGCGCCATGGGCGGGAATCGCCAAACGAGTCGGAACCGGTTTGCGAACACGAAACGACGCCCGGGGCCGAGTCGCAACGGCGATGACGCCCGCTCGAGCCGAGCCCGCGAAGTCCCGGGAGGCGACGAGCCGCCGGGCGACGCGTGGTGATGGCCGCGGCTCAGCCGAACAGCTTCGCGAGCCCGAACGCCGCGGCCGCCGCAATCCCGCCGACGAGCGTGGTCTGCGCGGCGCTCCGCGCCGGCGGCGCCCCGGTGAAGTGCCCCTTGAAGCCGCCGAACACGGCGAGTGCGGCGAGCGTGAACGCCACCGACGCACCGAGCGCGCGCTGCGGCGAGGCATTGAAGAAGTAGGGCGCGAGCGGTACGAGACCGCCGACGACGTACGCGCCCGCGATCGTGAACGCGCTCACGATCGCGCGCTTCGGGTCGGGCGCCTCGAGTCCGAGCTCGAAACGCATCATGAAGTCCACCCACGCGCGCGGATTCGCCTCGAACGCCGTGAGCACCGGCGCGATCTGCTCGTCCGTGAGCCCGTAGCCGCGGAACACCCCCGAGACTTCGTCGCGCTCGGCCTGCGCCTTCTCGCGCACCTCGAGTTCTTCGCGACGGCGCTCGTTGGCGTAGTGCTCGGCATCGCTGCGCGCGGCGAGGTAGCCGCCGAGCCCCATCGCGATCGAGCCGGCGGCGATCTCGGCCAGGCCCGCGGTCACCACGAGCCGCGTGTTCGCGATCGCTCCCGAGAGTCCCGCGGCGAGCGCGAACGGCACGGTGAGCCCGTCCGACATTCCGATGACGACGTCGCGGACGCTCTCGCCCGCGGTGAAGTGCTTCTCGACGTGCGGCGTCTGTGGCATGACGCGCCTCCGGGTTCGGCGAGCCCGCGGCGACGGTAGCACGCCCGCCCGCGGCGCGATGCGCTCCGGCGCGGGCGCCGCGTCAGCGGTACGCGATCAGCACGCCGGCGAAGAGCGCGAGCGCGAGGCCGAACTTCTGCGCCGAGCTCCAGCGCTCGCCGAGCAGCGCGCGCGACAGCAGCACCGTGGTCGCGGGCGCGAGCGACACGAGCGCCGCCATGAGCGCGATCGGCGCGCCCTGCACGCCGAACCAGTAGAGCAGGTTCGCGCTCGAATCGAGCGCGCCCGCGACGAGCGCCGGACGGCGTGCGGCCGCGACCGGCACGAGCGGACGGCGCGCGAGCACGAGCCCCGCGCCGAGGATCGTGATGGACGTGAGGCGGCCGACGACGAGCGGCCACAGGCCGGCGCCCGCGCCGATGCGCGCGACGCAGATCAGGAAGCCGCCGATGACGCCGCCCGCGGCCGCCGCGACCGCGAACGTGCGGCGCACGTGCGCGCGATCGGCGGGCGCCTGCTCGCCGCCGCCCCACGCGAGCGGCACGAGCGAGACCGCCGCGAGCGCGACGCCGACCCACGCGATCGCCGACGGCCGCTCGCCGATCAGGATGCCGAACAGCACCGGCGTCGTGAGCCCGATGATGCAGAACGTCGGCGAGGCGACGCTCGCGGGGCCCATCGCGAGCGAGCGGTAGATGAGCGTCGCGCCGCCCGCGCCGCACACGCCGGCGCCCGCGGCCCACGCGAGATCGGCGGCGGACGGCGTGCCGGGCACGAACGGCAGTCCGACGAGCAGCACGAGCACGGCGGCGAGACCCGAGAACGCGGTGACGAGCGGCGCGCTGTCGTGCCGCGCGGCGCGTCCGCCGGCGTAGTCCCCGGCGCCGAACAGCACCGACGACAGCACGCCGAGGAGCAGCGCGAAGTTCACGCGCGCGCCCGGCGCCAGCCGCCGCCTTCGCGCACGGCGGCGCGGTCGGCTTCGAGTTTCTCGAGGTGCGCGACGAGCGAACGTCCGGCGTAGATCCACAGCTCGGGCTTCACGTCGTCGTACACGGCCGGCAGCAGCTCCGCGGCGGTGCGCGGCGCGTCACCGAGCGCCGCCGCGACCTTCGCCTCGCGCTCGAGCCGGTGGCGGATCAACGCGCGCACGCGGCGGTGCACCGCGCCCTGCGGCGTGCCGTGGCCCGGGAACAGCACGTCGAGCGGGCGCGCGAGCAGCGCTTCGAGCGAATCGAGGTAGTCGCGCATGTCCCCGTCGGGCGGATCCACGATCACCGTGCCCGCGCCGCCCGGGATCAGGTCGCCGCACCACAGCGCGCGCGTGCGCGGGTCGTAGAGCGACAGGCTGTCGCGCGTGTGCCCGGGCGTGTGGAGCGCGACGAGGCGCCACGGCCCGTGCGCGCGGCACGCCTCGAGCCCCGCGACGTGGTCCGGATGGTGGTGCGTCGCGACGATCCACTTCACGCGGCGGCCGTCGGCCGCGAGCGCGTCCGCGACGGCGAACAGCTTCGCCAGCTCTTCGGCGTCCGCACTGCCGGGATCCACGAGCGCGACCTCGCGATCGCCGATGAAGTACGCGTTCGTGTGGTCCGCGGGTGGCAGCGGACGCGTCTTCATCGGGTGCAGCACGACGCCCCACTTCATCTCGATGCGCGGCGCGGGCGTGCGCGCGCGCTCGGGCGCGCTCGCGAGCCGCGCCGCGAGGCCCGGGGCGGGATCGGCGAGCGCGCGGAGCGTCCACAGGATCGGCGCCACGAACGTGACGTCGCCCGTCCGCCAGCGTTCGATCGCGGCCGCGGGCCGCACCCACTCGCCGAACGCGAGTTCGCCCGGCGTCACGTGCGGCGACTGGCCGTCCGGCACGTGCGCGAGGAAGTAGAGCGCGTCGAAGCGCACCTGCGCGAACGGCGGCGTCTGCCAGCGCCCCGCGAAGTCGAGCCGCGAGGCGTCGAACGTCCAGGCGTGGCGCGCGGCGAGTTCCGCGAACGTCGCGCGCCCTTCGACGAGTTCGGCGCGCGCCGCGGGCAGCGCGGCCGGATCGCACGGCGCGGCGAGCCCGACGAGCACCCCCGCCTCTTCGAACGCCTCGCGAATCGCGCACGCGCACGCCGCGCGCGTCACGTCGTCGGCGAGCCCTTCGAGCGGCAGGTCGGCATCGCCCGGGTCCACCTTTCCGCCGAGGAACGCGAAGAAGCCCGGCTGCACGGCGACTTCGTCGCTGCGGCGGACCCAGAACACTTCGAGGTCTGCGCCTTCGCCTCGCACGAGCACGATGACCGCGGACTCGCGGAACTTCTTCTTCTCGGGAGCGGTGGTCATGGGCGGGCGCGGCAGCTTACAACAACGGCGCGGGGCGGACCGTCGGCCCGCCCCGCGCGCGAACTGCTCGGAACCGCCTCAGGCCGTCTTCGCGTACGCCGCGTCCACCGCCTTGCGGATGAGCGCGAGTCCCTCGTCCACCTCGGCGGCGGTGATGTCGAGCACGGGGCGGAAGCGCAGGCTCTTCGTGCCGCACGACAGGATGATCGCGCCGAGGTCGTACGCCTTGTCGGCGACGCGGTCGCGCAGCGCGCCGTCGGCGAAGTCGATCGCGCACATCAGACCGGCGCCGCGCGCGTTGCTCAGCACGTCGGGCCGCTCGGCCTGCAGCGCCTGCAGCCCCTTCAGCAGGTGCGCGCCGACCGTCGCGGCGTTCTGCATGAGTCGCTCGTCCTCGATGATCTGCAGGTAGCGCTCGCAGCGGACCATGTCCACGAGGTTGCCGCCCCACGTCGAGTTGATGCGGCTCGACACCTTGAACACGTTCTCGGGCTCTTCGTCGAGCCGGCCGCCCGCGAGCATGCCGCACACCTGCATCTTCTTGCCGAACGCAACGAGGTCCGGCCGCACGTCCGAGTGCTGGTGCGCCCAGAACCGGCCCGTGATGCCGACGCCCGTCTGCACTTCGTCGAACACGAGCAGCGCGTCGTTCTCGTGCGCGACCGTCTTCAGCGCCGCGAGGAACTCGGGGCGGAAGTGGTTGTCGCCGCCCTCGGCCTGGATCGGCTCGAGGAGGATGCACGCGATGTCGTCCCTGCGCGTGACGAACGCGTTCTTGATCTCGTCGAGCGACTCGTTCTCGGCCTTCCTCACGCGCTCGAGTTCGGCCGCGTCCACGGGGAAGCGCAGCGCCGGGTTCGACACGCGCGGCCAGTCGAACTTCGCGTAGTACTGGTGCTTCTTCGGGTCGGCCGTGTTCGTCATGGACAGCGTGTAGCCCGAGCGTCCGTGGAACGCCTGGCGGAAGTGCAGCACCTGATGGCCGCGCTCCTCGCGCAGGCCCTTGCGCATGTTGCGGCGCACCTTCCAGTCCATCGCGGCCTTGATCGCGTTCTCGACGCCGAGCGTGCCGCCGGCGATGAGGAACAGGTGCGGCAGGTAGTCGGGCTTGCCGACGCGGCCGAACGTGTCCACGAACTCCGCCATCTCGCTCGTGTAGATGTCCGAGTTCGTCGGATTGACGAGTGCGGCGCGCGTGAGCTTCGCGAGGAACGATTCGTCCTTCAGCCGCGGGTGGTTGAAGCCCACCGGCAGCGTCGCGAAGAACGAGAACAGGTCGAGGAAGGTGCGTCCCGACTTCGCGTCGTAGAGCCGCCGACCCTGGCTCTTCTCCAGGTCGAGGACGATGTCGTAACCATCCGCCAGCATGTGGCGGCCGAGGGTGGCGTGCACGTCCGCCGCGGCAATGTGCCGATTCGCGAGGGTCATGCCGTGTCTCCTTTCGCCGTCGTCGCCACGAAGCTCTCTTCCTTGTGGGTCGAGAGCACCATGACGGTCCGAGTCTGACGAACGCCTTCCTGAGCGTTCAGTTGGTTGAGCAGAAGTTCCTTGAGCGCCTGCATGTCGCGCACGCGGATCTTGAGCAGGATCGAGAACTCGCCGGTCACGTGGTGCAGCTCGAGCACCTCGTCGAGCTTCGCCATGCGCGCGACGAACGCGCTCTCGAGCTTCGGATGTTCGATGAAGACCTCGATGAACGCCGTCACCGTCGCCCCCACCGCCTCGGCGTCCACGAGCGCGGTCCAGCGCCGGATGACCTTCGCGCGCTCGAGCTTCTTGATGCGCTCGTTCACGGCCGCGAGCGACAGGCCGACGCGCTTGCCGATGTCGGCCTGCGACATCGCGCCGTCGCGCTGAACGAGCGCGAGGATCTTGCGATCCACCGTATCGAGTTCGTGAGTAATCTTCGGTGACATAACCATGTGACGAGAATACATTCGGCTCTTTGGCCAGTCAACTTGAGATTATTCGGAAGCACTCCCCCGCCGGCGAGCGCGCGGGCCGCTCCGGCCACGCCGGGCCTGCTAGGATGCGCGGCCCATGGTGTTCTCGATCGACCTGGAAGGCGTGCTCGCGCCCGAGATCTGGTCCCGGCTCTCCGATCACTTCGGCGTTCCGGAACTCGGACTCACGACCCGGGACCTCGCCGATTTCGAGGAGCTGATGCGCCGGCGCGTGGCGGGCTGCGCGCGCGCGGGGCTCACGCTCCGGCAGCTCCAGGACGTCGCGCACACGGTCGAGCCGTACCTCGGGGCGCGCGAGTTCCTCGCCCGCCTGCGCCCGCTGGGACAGGTGATCGTGATCTCGGACACGTTCCACGAGTTCGCGGATCCGCTGATCGAGCGACTCGGCGGCTGCAACCTGTTCGCGAACCGCTTCGAGCTCGACGCCGACGGCCGCATTCGCGGCTTCAAGCTGCGCATCCGCGGCCAGAAGGAACGGCTCGTGTCGGGGTTCCAGGCGGCGGGCTTCCGCGTCGCCGCGATGGGCGACAGCCTGAACGACCTCTCGATCCTGCGCGCGTGCGACTTCCCGGTGCTCTACCGGCCGGTCGAGGCGCTGCGCACGGCGCTGCCCGACGCGCCGGTCGCGACGGGGCTCGACGAGGCGCTCGAGATGATGCGGCGCGCGCAGTCGGGCTTCGACGGCTCGAACTAGGTCCCGGGCCGCTCGTCGGCGAGCGCGCGCGCCGCGAGCGCCCGAATCGGCGCCGCGTCCGTGAGGTCGTCGAGCAGCAGGTCCGGATCGCGGGCGGCGAGTTCGTCGCGCGAGCGCACGCCGGTCGCGACCGCCACGGCCCACGCGCCGGCCGCACGCGCGCAGGCGATGTCGTGCTCGGTGTCGCCGATCACGATGCACCGGTGCGGCGCCACGCCGTAGCCGTCGCGCGAGCGCGCGACGGCGATCCGCGCGAGCGCGTTGCGGTCCTCGGCCTCGTCGCCGAACGCGCCGAATCGGAAGCGTCCGCGCACGCCGAAGTGCCCGAGCTTCACGTCCGCCATGCGACCGGTGTTGCCCGTCAGCAGCGCGAGCACGCCGCCGGGATCGTGCTCGAGCGCGTCGAGGATGCCGGGGACTCCCGGGAGCAGCCGCCCGCGATCGGCGCGCAGCACGACCGCCATCTCCTCGAACACGAGCGGCCAGAAGCGCCCGAGGTCGGGGCATTCGAGACCGTGCTTCGCGAGGATGTCGGCGAGGATCAGCGGGTCCGTGCGGCCCGCGAACGCCACGCTCTTCAGGTCGTCGTCCACTCCGAACGCGCGGTGCATGGCGCGCGAGAACGCCTCCCGCGCGGCGCCGTCGGTGGTGAGCAGGGTTCCATCCACGTCGAACAGCCACACGAGTCCGGCGGCGGGTGTCGTCAACGGTGCGTTCCGGGGGCGAGAGTTCAAGAGACCGTGACGCGCACGGCGGGAACCGCATGCTACCATCGCCGCCGCTCGTTCCCCGACCCTCCCGATCGAGAGCCCCCGACATGCGCCGAGTCCCGTTCCTCCTGATCGCCTGCGCGACGCTCGCCCTGTCCCACGGACGCGCGACGGCCGACGACGCGACGAAGCCGCTGCTCACGATCGAGCCCTCGCCCGTCGTCGCCGACGAGCAACTCCAGTGGACGGCGAATCTCACGATCGCGAACCGGCGCGGCTCGGGCCTTTACCTCGACAGCCTCGTGTGCACGGCCGAGGACCTCACGCCGGGAGACCCGGCGCTGCCGCGTGTGATCGTGGACGACCTGCACGCGCTCGTCGCCGCGAACTCGTCCGTCGAGGCGAATGCCGACATGCAGCTCTCCTATTTCCGTCCCGCGGACTGCGATCGCATGCGGCTCACGTTCCGGCTGCACACGCATTCGGCCGACGGCACCGAGGACGTCGTCACGGCGCAGGTCGAGACCGCGCCGGGCGAGTTCCAGGCGGCGAATCCGTCCGAATCCGTCGCTTCCAAGTCTGGCGCGGTCGAAGTCGTCGAGATCGCGGCGGGCGGCATGGAGAAGGGCCCGGGCCTCCTTCTCATCCACCCCGAGGGCTCGAGCGCGCGCCGCATGCTGCGACTCGCTCAGCTGCTCGCCGGGCGCGGCACGACGGTCGTGTGCATGAGCCTTCCCGGCTTCGGAACCTCGGCCGGTTCGCGCGCGTTCGCGGGACCGGCGGTGCGCGCCGCGACGCGCGCGGGACTCGACCGCCTCGCGGCCTCGCCGCACGTCGACCCGAAGCGCATGGGCGTGCTCGGTCAGAGCCTCGGCGCCGTGCCGGCGCTGAATCTCGCGGCCGACGATCCGCGCGTGAGCGCCGTCGCCCTGATCAGCGGCGCGTACGACCTCTCGCCGTCCGCGCGCGCGGCGTGGTCGCCCGCGCTGCGGACCGCACTGCTCGCCGGCGCCGGCCACGACACGAGCGCCTGGAAGGACGCCTCCCCCGCGGCGCGCGTGCCCGCGATCAAGGCGCGCGTCCTCGTGCTCCACGGCGAGCGCGACCGCGACGTGCCGGCGGAGGAGGCGCGCCGGTTCCTCGCGGCGCTCGAGAAGGCCGGCGCGCCGGTCGAGTCGAAGCTGTTCCCGAACGGCATCCACAGCCTGAGCCCTTCGAGCGTTCTCCAGTCGCTTGGTCTGTTCCTCGAGCGCGCGCTGCGTTAGGCCCCATTCGAAGACTCGATTGCTGCGTTGGCTCGGTCGTTCGTCACTGCGGAGTATCCTGCGGATACACGTCGTTCCTCACTCCCTCGCCGCCTTGCACTCGAGTCTTCGAATGGAGCCTAGGGCGCGGAGCAACGCAATCGAAACCTCGAACGCCGCCCCGGGCCGCAAGGCGCGGCTGTTGATCGTCGGGCCGCTGCCGCCGCCGATCGGCGGCGTCGAGACGTTCACGCAGGCGATCCTCGAGTCGCACGCGCTCGATGAGTTCGCGGTCTTCCACTGCGACACGACGAAGCGCCGTCCGAAGTCCACGCAGGGCGTCTTCGATGCGGGCAACTTCGCGTGGGCCGCGGTCCACTTCGCGCGCCTCGCCGCGTCGCTCGCGCGCGTGCGGCCCGACGTCGTGTACATCCCGATCGCCGGCACGTGGTCCGGCGCGCTGCGCGACCTCGCGCTCGGCTGGATCGCGCGCCGCTCGGGCGCGCGCGTGATCGGCCACCAGCACGCGGGCGACATCCCCGACGTGCTGAAGCGCACCGGCCGCGACGAGCGACTCGTGCGCGGCGGGCTCGCCCGGTTCCACCGCTTGCTCGTGCTCGGCGAACGCTGGCGCGCGCTGTTCCGCGACTACGGCGTCGCGATGCCCGTGGACGTGTGCCCCTCGACGTTTCGTCGCGAGGTCGTCGAGCGCGGCGCGCGCACGCCGCGCGGCGTGCGTCCGCCGGGTCCGATGCGCGTGCTGTACGTGGGCCAGCTCGGCCGCCGCAAGGGCGTGCTCGACCTGCTGAAGGCGCTGCGCCGGCTCGCGGATTCGGGCGTCGAGGTGACGTGCACGTTCGTCGGACCCGCGCAGCTCGCGGGCGAGACCGAAGCGGCGCACGCGCTGCGCGACGAACTCGGGCTCGGCGAACGCGCGCGCTTCACGGGCCCGCTCACGGGCGAGCCGCTCTACCGCGAGTTCGACGACGCCGACGTGTTCGCGCTCCCGAGCTACAACGAGGGCATCCCGGCCGTGCTCTACGAAGCGGGCGCGTTCGCGCTCCCCGTGGTGACGACGCCGGTCGGCGCGATCACCGATCTCGTGCGCGACGGCTCGAACGGACTGATCGTCGAGCCCGGCGACGTGGACGGGCTCACCGCCGCGCTTGCCGCGCTCGCGCGCGATCCCGAGCGGCGCGTCCGGCTCGGGCGCCAGCTGCGCGAAGACGTCGCGGCCTTCCACCCCGACCGCGTGGCCGGGCTCGTCGCGGACGCCGTGCGCGCGGAGCTGGCGGCGCGCGATGGAGCGCGCGCGTGAGCGGCCTCGGCTGGAAGCTCCGGCGGCTCCGCGCGATGACGCCGTCCGAGCTCGCGCACCGCGCGCGCGTCGCCGCGCGCGACCGCCTCGCGCCCCCGGCGTGGTCGAAGTGGACGCCCGCCGAAGCGGGCGCTGCAGCACCCGGCGCGACCGGCGCGACGCGTCGCTCGGCTTCGACCTCGCGCGGCTCGGCGGCTGGCTCGCGCCGCCCGCCGACGCCGGCGAACTCGAATCCGTCGTCGCAGCCGCGCGCGCGTTCGAGCGCGGCGAATGGTCGCTGTTCGGGCACCGCGTGACGCTCGCCGATCCGCCCGACTGGAACCGCAATCCGCTCTCGGGAGCGTCGTGGCCCGATGCGCCGAGCCGCGCGATCGACTACCGCCGCGCCGGTGCGGCAGGCGGCGCGAAGTTCACGTGGGAACTCGGGCGGCTCACGTTCGTGCCCGACCTCGCGCTCGCCGCGCGTGCGAGCGGCGACCGCGCGCTCGCGCGCCGCGCCGCGCGCCTGCTCGAGGACTTCGCGCGCCGCAACCCGCTCGGCCACGGGCTCCACCAGACGAGCGGCATCGAGATGGCGATCCGCGTCGCGAACACGCTCGCGACGCTGTCGCTCGCCGAGCCGGACGACGTGCGCGACGCGCTCGAGCCCGCGCTCGGGCTCGCGGCCCAGCAGGCGCTCTGGTGCCGCGCGCACCGCAGCGTCGGCTCGAGCGCGAACAACCACCTTCTTGCCGAGGACGCGAGCGTCGCGATCGCGGCCGCGCTGCTGCCGGGCTTGCGCGGCTCCAAACGGCTCGCCCGCGCCGCGCTCGGTGCGCTCGAGGCGGAAGTCGAGGCGCAGTTCCACGCGGACGGCGTCAACGCCGAGCAGGCGTTCGGCTACCTGCCGTTCGTCTGGGAGCTGCTGCTGCTCGCGTTCACGGCGCTCGATCGCGCGGGACACCGCGCCGGTGACTCGACGCGGCGGCGCCTCCGGGCGTCGCTCGAATTCGCGCGCGCGATCCGGCTCGCGGACGGTTCCGCGCCGCAGGTCGGCGACGAGGACGACGGGCGCGTGCTGCTCGCGAGCCACGCCGCCTCGCGGCTCGACCTCGTCGGCAACGCGCTCGCCGCGTGGCTCGGCGAGGACGCGCTCTCGGACGGCGCGCGCGCGTACGCGGAGCTGCTGCGATGCGACGCCGCGCGGACGGCGCGCGCCGCGGCCGACGGCCGTCACGAGTTCCCGGCCGGCGGCTGGACGGTGTGGCGCGAGCGCGGGCTGCACGTGACGTTCGACCACGGACCGCTCGGGCTCGGCGCCCTCGCCGCGCACGGCCACGCGGACGCGCTCGCCGTCACCGTGTTCCGCGGCGCGGATGGCGTCGTCGTGGATCCGGGAACGCTCGCCTATCACGACGACGACGACGCGCGGGCGCGCACGCGCGCCACGGCCTCGCACGCGACCGTGAACTTCGGCGGCCGCGACCAGAGCGAGAGCCTCGGGCCGTTCCTGTGGGGCCGCCGCGCGAGCGTCGCACCCGAGGGCGACGGCTGGCGCTGCACATGGCGCACGGGCGAGACGCACGCGCGCTCGGTCGGCGTCGCGGACGGCGTCGTGACGATCGAGGACCGCGTGCGCGGCCGCGACCCGCGGCTCGTCTTCCCGCTCGCGCCGGGTGCGAGCGTCGAGACCGACGGCGCGCGGGCGGTCGTCGCGACCGGCGGCTCGCGCGCGACGTTCGAAGCCGAGGGCGTCGCGGGCTGGACGCTCGAGCGCTCGGAGCACGCGCCGCGCTTCTCGCACCGCGTCCCGGCCTCGCGGCTCGTCGCACGCGTCGCCGGCGAGCGCGCCGTGACGCGCATCGCGACCGGCGCGCGCTGAGGGCTCAGCGCCCCGCGACCGCTCCCGCCTCGGGCCCGCGGTAGAGCCGGTTCGGCTTCCCCTCCTCCCACGGCCGGTACGCGATCGCGAAACGCACGCGGTCCAGGAGCGGCGGGTGGGTCCACAGGAACCAGCGCGCGAGCGGCGCCGGATCGGGATCGGAGCGGTTCTCGCGCGCAAGCGCGAGGAACGTGCGCGCGCCGGCGTCGTTGTCGCGCGTGATCTCGAGGGCGTAGACGTCGGCGTCGTGCTCCATCGAGCGCGAGACGGCGTTCGTGATCGGCGCGGTGGCGAACGTCAGCGCGCCGAGCAGCGCGAAGTGGAGCGGCAGCGCGGCGAGGTCGTCGAGCCCGCGCACGCCCCAATCCGAGCCCCAGCGCCCGAGCGAGGCGCGCGCGAGCGCGAAGTACACGAGCAGGAACGCGAGCGATCCCGCCGAACTGAGCAGGATGCCCTTGAACACGTGCCCGAGCCGGTAGTGGCCGATCTCGTGCGCCGAGACGAACAGCACCTCGTCGCGCTTCATCTGGCGGATCAGCGTGTCCCACAGCACGACGCGGTGCGAACCGCCGAAGCCGGTGACGTACGCGTTCACCTTCTTCGTCTGGCGGCTCTTGTCCACCTGGAACGTCTGCGCGCCCGCGATGCCCGCGCGCGCCGTGAGATCGCGCAGGCCGACGCGCAGGTCATAGTCCTCGAGCGGCGTGAAGCGGTTGAACGCCGGGTCCACGAAGAGCGGCGCGAGCCACACGAGCGCGATCGAGAGCGGCAGCCCGAGCACGCCGAGCCACGCCCAGGCGAAGCGCGGAGAACGCCGCACGACGGCGAGCGCACCCCACACGACCGGCACGATTCCATAGAGGACGATCAGGTACGCGAGCGACTTGCCGTGATCCGTGACCCACGCGCCGAAGCTCTGCGTCGAGAGCCCGAACTGCCGCTCGAGCGCCCAGTCGCGGTAGACGTCGAACGGCAGCGACAGCACCGTGACGGTGACGAAGTAGAGCGTCACGTAGAGCATCGCGCGCACGTAGCCGCTCTGGACGAGCCCCTCGATGCGCGCGCGGATGCGCGCCGAACCGCCCGAGAACAGCAGCACGGCGGCCACGAACAGCGCGTACAGCGGCGCCGCGAACGAGAGCGTCTGGCGGATGCGCGCGTAGGTCCGGTTCGCGGGCGTGAAGTTCGCGCGCAGCTCGCCGACGTAGTCGCGCGGTCCCGCGGGCGCGGCGGCGAGCGAGTCGGCGAGCCCGGTGTCGGCGGGTGCTGCGGGCGCGGCGACGCGCGGAGCGGGCGGCGGATACACGCTCGTCGTATCGAGCGGGCCGTCGGCGAAAGCGGTCGTGATCGCGACGACAGCGACGACGGCAGCGCAAAGGACCGCGAGGATCGCGGCCGGGGTGCGGGGCACGGTGCAGGTCTCCGCGCGCCCGAGGGTCGTCCCGGTGCGCGCCGCGCGCAGCCTACGAACCGGCGACGCGCGCGCGCAAACGCGTCGCGTGGCGCCGCCTCCCTGCGGCGCCGACGACGCTAATTCGTGACGAGAACCCTCCTCGAGAAGGACTCGCCTCCCAGCCGGGCCCGGACCAGATAGACGCCGGGCGCCACGCGACGACCCGTCCGATCCAGGAGGTTCCAGCTCACCTGCGCGCGCCCGGCGTCGTAGACGCCGGAGGCGACGCGGCTCAATTCACGACCGGTGATGTCGAACACGCGCACGTCCACCTCGGCTTCGGTGGGCAGCGTGATCTCGAAGCGGACGTCGAAGCGCGCGGGGTTCGGGCTCGGCGGACTCACGGCGAGCTGGAGGACGGAGTCCTCGCTCGCGAGCTTCTCGCCCGTGTGGACGGCGATGTTCGAGATCGCCGACCAGTTCCCGCGCTCGTCGCACGTCTTGAGCGCGAAGAAGTAGTCGAGGTTCGCCTGCAGACCCTGAACGATGTGGAACTGCAGGCTGCCCGGCTGCCTCGGCGACGGGGCGTTCATCACACGGGAGGCGAACGCGAAATTCCCGTCGTTGATCGGCGTCGTGGAATAACGCAGATCGTACGAGGTCGCGATTCCGGTGTAGCCGTCGTCCCCGGGCGCGGTCCAGATCAATGTGACGTCGGCGGCGTGAGCCGACGGTGCGAACCCCAGCAGCGTGATGCCGGCGATCGCGGTGGCGACTATCCCTAGCCGCGAAAAAACCATTGTCCCTCCCAAGCCCCGGTGTGGCGCGCGGACGAGTCGGGTCCACGAGCGCGAGATGTCGAGCGCGGCGGCCTGCTTCGATGTCTGGAGAGCTGGGGAACGGGCTTCGCGGGGATCCGGTGCGATCCGTCGCTGACCCGGTTGCGTGCCCTGGGAGATGGCGGACGACGGCGTGGGGGCCGTTTCCGCCGAGCAGCGCGCGCAATCTAACCGCGGAGCGGGCGAGGCGCAAGCGCGAACGACGGTTCCGAGCGTGATTTTCGCGGCTCGGATCGCACTCGCGCTCGCGCGTTCGACGGCTCAGCGCACGACGACGAGCCGGCGCGTCACGCGCTCGCGGCCGATCGCGGCGCACGCGAAGTAGACGCCCGAGGGCGCCGAGCCGCCGCCTTCGCACTTCAAGTTCCACTCGAAGTGATGCGTCCCAGCGGTTGCGGTGCCGCGCGCCAGCGTCGCGACGCGGCGCCCGGCGACGTCCGCGATCTCGAGCGCGAGATCGCCCGCCTCCGGCAGCGTGAGCGCGAACGCGATGCTCGAACGCGCCGGGTTCGGCGACGGCGGCGCGAACGCGAACGAGGGGAAACGCTCCTCGGCGCCGACGACGATTCCGCTCGGCGCATCGAACGTCACCGCCTGCGGCGGCAGGCTCATCGGCAGCGGACCCGCGAGCAGCGCGCCGGTCGCGGCGGCGTACACGGACACGCCGCCGAGCACGAAATCGTCGTTGCACAGGTACAGCTCGCCCCGGTCGTTCAGCTCGACGTCGGCGAGCACGAACCCCGACGGGCTCGCGATCGCGCCGAGCGAGAGCCCGGTCGTCGGATTCCACGCGACGAGCTTCGTGTTGAACGCGGCGTCGCTCACGATCGCGTACGAGCGCGTCGCCGACCACCAGGCGAGGTCGCCGAGGTCCCCGCCCAGGTTCGCCTCGGTCGCGACCGTGCCGAGGCTCGTCAGGTGCACGGGATCGAGCGCGACGACCGCGCCGTCCGTCGCGCCGTAGACCCCGGCGCAGCCGACGAGGAGGCGGGCGCTCGCGGCGTCGAACGCGAACGCCGTCACCGGGTTCTTCGCCGCGAGCCGGATCGCCTGCTTGCCGGCGTGCGCCGGGTCGGCGTCGAGCACCGTGTCGGCGTCCGCGTCGATCACGACGACGAGGCTCGAATCGGTCGGCGCGTAGCCGGCGCTGCGATTCAGGCGCTGCAGCGACACGAACACGCGGTCGTCCACGCGCACGGCGTGGTCCATCTCGGGCAGTCCGTCCGCGTCGGCGAACGCCGCGAGATCGATCGTGCCGAGTTCCGCCCCCGTTTGCGGGTTCACGATCAGGATCGAGGCGCGGTCGTAGCGCGTCACGTAAGCCCTGGTCGCCGAGACGAACGCGAGGTCGTAGGGATTCGACCCGTTCCCCGTCGAGAACTGCCGCACGGTCTGGTTCGTCGCCGGGTTCACGACCTGCACGTTGTCCTGGCCGAAGCGGTTGATCACGTACAGCTCGCCGCCGAAGAAGCGCAGCCGCGCGTCGGAGTGGATCGGCTCCACGTCCCGCGACACGGCGCGCGTGCCGAGGTTCACGACGTCGAGCGAGCCGGTCGAGAAGTCGCTGCACGCGACGAACGCCTTCGTTTCGGCGGCGCGCGACGGAGTGACGGAAGGCGCGACGAGCGCCGCGCACGCGAGGAGAAACCGGAGTCGGGCACGAAGCATGTCAGTTCTCCTCGCGGCGCGACGCCGCGTCGTGTCGGTATCCGGCCGCGATCCACAGGCTGCGGCCGGGAAGCGGGAAGCCGCCGACGTCGGCGGCGCGCACGTCGCCGAGGTTCTTGCCCTCGAGCGTCAGCTCGAACGGCGAGGACGGCGGCGACCAGCGCAGCGACGCGCCGACGAGCGTGCGGCTCGTCTCGCGGTAGCGGTTGAAACGGTCGAGGTAGTCGTCGCCGAGGTAGTGGACGTCGGCGGCGAGCCGGAACGGCGCCGGGCGCCATTCGATGCGCGCGCCGGCCTCGAGACCCGGGCGCTGCGGCAGTCGCTTGCCGCTCCAGGACGGCACCGGGCCCGTGTCGCGCGCGTCCTCGCGCGTCGCGTGCGCGCTCGCGGCGAGCGTCCAGGGCGTGTCGAGCGTGAGCGTCAGCTCGTCGCCCTCGATGCGCGCCGCCGAGACGTTCTGCGCCTTCACGCTGCTTTGCGAATTGCGCACGTACAGGATGAGGTCGCGCGCGTGCGAGACGAAGTGCGCGAACTCGGCGCTCGCGCCGAAGCGGCGCGCGCCGGGCGCGGAGCGCGTCGCGAGACGCGCCCCCGCATCCCAGTTCTCGCTCCGCTCCTCCTTCAGATTCGCGTTCCCGAGCACGCTGCCCTGGTTGCCGAACAGCTCGGCGAAGTCCGGCGGCCGGCTCGCGCGCGCCCAGTTCGCGCGCAGTTCGAACGACTCGAACGGGCGCACGGCCGCGCCGAGCTGCGGCGAATCGAGCGTGCGCGCCGCGTGCGTCGTCGCGATCGCCCCGCCGAAGCCCGCGACGTTGAGCCGGTCCTCGACGCGGTCCCAGCGCCGCGCCGCACGCAGCAGCACGTGGTCGCCGAGCGGGCGCAGCCGCACGCCGGCCACGCCCGAGCGCGTCGAGCGCCGGCTGCGCGGCGCATCCGGCGCGCCGTCGGCGCGGTCGCCGACGTCGGCGCGCTCGTTCCGCGCCGAGAGCGCGCCTTCGAGCAGCACGCCGCGCGGGAGCGTCGGCCACTCGGCCTCGAGCGCCCCTTGCTCGCTCGCGAAGCGCTGCGTCGCGTCATGGCGTCCGAGCCCGAGTTCGCCGATCGCGTCGTCGAAGTCGCCGCGTTCGCGGCCGAGCGAGCCGCGCAGCGCGAGCCGCGGCCGCCACGCGCCGCCGCGGTCGTGCACCTCGAACTGCGTGAGCGTGCGCCGCGACTCGAGTCGCGCGTGACGCGCCGGCACCGCGCCGAGCCCCGCGACGCCGCCCGCGCGCCGGAACAGGTGCTGGCGCAGCACCGCGCGCAATGGCCCCGCCGGATTCCACGCCACGCTCGCGAGCGCGTTCACGGCATCGAGCCGGTTGTTCGCGCGCGTGCTCACGCTGTCGTCGGCGGCGTTCAACGGCGTGCCGTTGTCGTCGTCGTAGGCGTAGTCGCCGTTCGAGCCGAGGTAGCCCGCGTGCAGCACGCCTTCGAACGCGCCGCGGCGCGCGCCCGCGCTCGCACGGCCCTCCCACGAACCGAACGAGCCGCGCGTGAGCTTGAGCTCGCGCACTTCGGGCCGCGACAGCGACACGAGCTGGATCGCTCCGCCCGGCGCCGCACCGCCGAGCGAGAGCGGGCTCGAACCGCGATAGACCTCGACGCGCTCGATCGGCGCGATCGGCAGGTCGGCGAGGTTCACGACGCTCGAGGCCGCGGAGTTCATCGGCGTGCCGTCGAGGTACACGCTCACCTGGCCGGGCGGCGCGCCGCGCAGCGACACGGTCGCGAACGCGCCGAGCCCGCCGTACTGGACGATGCGCGCGCCGGTGACGTCGGCGAACACGTCGCTGAACGACTGCAGCGCCTGCGTGCGGTCGGCGGGGCGCAGGCTCGCGACGAAGCCCGTTGGCACGCGTCGTTCGGCGAGCGAGGGGGAGCGCGTGTCGTTCACGCGCTGCTCGGGAAGGGTGAGGACGGGTTCGCATCGGCTCGCCGTGTCCGCGGGTGCGGCGGCGAGCGCGAGGCTCAGAAGCAGCGGAACGATCATGGCGTCTCTCGCGCCTCAATCGAAAAGCCCTTCCGCCGGACGGGTGCGCACGGAGAAGGGCAGAGACGCCACTCCGCACGCGCGTTCGTCGAGGCGCGTCGGGCGAATGGCTTCCGGGCAGGTTTCCTGACTTGGGGCGTGGGGCGCGGCGTCACGCGCGATGCGCGGCGTCGCGTCCCCGGGGAACCTCGTCTTCCGGATCGCGTCGCGATCCGTGACGTTCTGAGGCTCCCTCGCCCTTCACAGTGGCGGGACCGTGGGGGATTCGCACCCCCTTCCCTTTTCCCCACCGAGCGTGGGCACCCGGAAGATGTCGAGACGCAATGTGAGCGGCGATGCGAGCGGAGTCAAGGGATTCGAATCCCGTTGGGGACGCCGGCTTCCTCCATGAGGCCGCAGGATCTTCCGGCGGCTTGCCGCCCTCTCTGTTCACCGAACTGTCTCGGAACTGTCCCTCTCCGCCTCGGCAAGATCGTGGCGTCGCGACAGCGGATCGGCGCGTGGCCGCCCGACGCGGCGTCGGGCGGGTGACTCGAGCGCGGCGTCAAGCGCGGCGATGCGGGCGGAGCCAGGCGACACGCATGCGTGAGGGCCGTCCGCGCCAGGGTCGTTTCGATGTCCGCGCCGGCTCGACCGCTCGGCTACTTCGCATCTCCCGGCAGGCGGATGAAGAACGTCGTCCCGCGCCCGGTTTCGGTTTCGAAGTCGAGCGAGCCGTGGTGCTTGTCCACGACGATCGAACGCGCGATCGTGAGCCCCTGACCCGTGCCGCGGCCGACGTCCTTGGTCGTGAAGAAGGGGTCGAAGATGCGCTCGCGAATGCGCTCCGGAATGCCGTTCCCCGTGTCCGACACGCTGATGACCACGTGTCCGTTCTCGTGCTTCGTGCGCACGGTGATGCGGCCGCGCTGCTCGGTGCCCTCCACGGCGGCGGCGACCGCGTGCGCGGCGTTCACGACGATGTTGAGAACCGCTTGATTCAGGTCGCCCGGATGGCACCGGACGGGTTCGAGCGTTCCGAACTCCGTCACGAGATCCGCGACGTATTTGTACTCGTTGCGCGCGATCGTCAGCGTGCTCTCGATCGCCCGATTCAAGTCGATCGACTTCATCTCGTTCGAATCCGGATGGGCGAATTCCTTCATGGAGCGCACGATCGTCGCGACCCGCGACAGCCCGTCCAGGCAGCGGTCGAATGCCTTCGGCACGCTTTCTACGAGGTAGGAAAGGTCCGCGTCCTCCTCGGCCGCGAGCGACGAGGTGGCGGCCGCTTCGATCGCGCTCGCCGGACCGCCCGCGACCGCGACCCTCCGCAGCTCCCGCAGCTCGTTCAGGATGCCGAACAGGTCGTTGCTCGAGTCTCGCAGGAACTGGACGCTGTCGCTCACGAACTGCACTGGAGTGTTGATCTCGTGCGCGATCCCCGCCGCGAGCCGGCCGACCGCCTCGAGCTTCTGCGCCTGTCGGAGTTCGGTCTCGAGCCGCTTGCGATCGCGCAGGTCGATCGCGATCAACACCACGAGCGGCTCCGCGGCCGTCTCCAGCTTCGACGTGGAAATGAGCACCGGGACCCGTTCGCCGCTCGAGGCGAGCAGCAGAGCCTCGCGGCGAGTCGCCGAACGCGCCTGCGTCAGCTCGGAGGGCTGGAACGGCAGGCCGTCATCGGCCGGCGCGATGAACTCGCACAGGCAGCGGCCGACGAGCGCGTCGGGCCGCGGGATTCCGAGCAGCGCTGCGCTCGTCGCGTTCGCGCTGCGAATCCGGGCGTTGCTGTCGAGGACGAGCAGCGCGCCGGGCATGATGCGCTGGATCTCGTTCAGCTCGGCGTTCGCGGCATCGAGCGACTTCGTGCGTTCCTCGAGACTCGCCTGCTGGGTCAGGATGTACTCGAGCTGACGAACGGCCGTCTCCCGGGCCGTCACGAGTTCCTGCTCGATTCGCTTTCGAGCCGTGACGTCGGTGTAGATCCCGAGGATTCCGAAGACCATCCCGGACGGCGTGCGCAGGGGCACCTTGCTCGTCCAGAGCCACGTTTGCTCCCCGGAAGCATTGATCTGCGTCTCTTCGATGCCGATCAACGGGGTGCCCGACTCCATGACCTCGCGGTCGCACTTCCGATAGAAGTCCGCCTCTTCCCGGCTCCACGGCATGTCGTAGTCGTTTCGGCCGACGATCTCCGACGAGTCGCATTTCCCCGCGTCCTTCACGAAGCGGCGATTGCACCCGAGATACGTGGAGTCGAAGTCCTTCCAGAACACCGAGTAGGGAATCGCGTCGAGCACTTCGCGCAGGACGACGGCCGCCGAGTCGTGCGCGGGAGAATTGCGCCGGCCGTCCCGGCTGACCGGCTTCGCACGACGCTTCGGACTTGGGGTGGGCCTGCGCGTCGCCAACTCGACCTCCGTGATGCCGCCGATCCCGAGGCCGAAAGTGGGCGCGTCCGAGGGAATGCGGCGGTTCTCCGGACGCGAACGTCCGGGGGGCGCCTCGCGCCTCGGTGCATGCGGGCCGCACGGCCTCCGCGGCGGGCATGGCGGAGGGAGACCCCTCCACGGCACCGGGTCCCCGGCCGACCCTCGCAATCATCGCCGCCTCGCCTGATTCCTTGAGGGTGGTGGCGGCGATTTGTCGAAGCCCGCGGCCGTCCGCGGGTGTCCCCTCCTCGTCGATTTCAGGGACTACTCCCTCGGAACTCGTCCCGAGGAGGGCTCATGTCGCGGACTTCGAACCTGACATCGTTGACGGCACTGGCGATCTGCGCCCTTTGCGTCGCCGGCTCGGCC
This sequence comes from Candidatus Eiseniibacteriota bacterium, assembly GCA_044222065.1. Lineage (GTDB taxonomy): Bacteria > Eisenbacteria > RBG-16-71-46 > RBG-16-71-46 > RBG-16-71-46 > JBGAOA01. The sequence goes on along the minus strand of JBGAOA010000011.1, from coordinate 36,132 downwards.
GTCGCGGGCGATGCCCGTCGCACGGAGGCGATCACGTCTTCCGCGCACGCGACCGGTCTCACTCCGGCCGCGCTCGCCTACTTCCTCGGGGTGCACTCGACGAAGCGCCTGCACGACCTCGAGGTCGAGCAGGCCGATCCTCCCGAGTTCGCGGCCGTGCTCGTCGAGAACTCGAACGCGAACTTCGAGAACGGCACGTCGTGGGCCTACCACCAGACCGAGGCGCAGCTGCGCGCGGCCGTCACCGCGAACCAGGCGCGCCTGATCGACGTCGAGCGTTACCTCGTTTCCGGCGCCGTGCGCTTCGCCGGCGTGATGGTGGGCAACACCGGCCCGTACCAGCGCGACACGTGGTTCTACGTGGACAAGACGGCGGCCGAGATCGGAACGCTGCTCAACCAGAACGACGCGCGCCTGATCGACCTCGAGACCTACGTCGTCAGCGGCACGCGGCTCTACACGTGCCTCATGGTCCGGAACACCGGCGCGGAGGCGACGGGCTGGTGGTGGCTCCTCGGCGAGACCGAAGCGAGCCTCAACGCGTTCCAGTCGTCGAACAACGCGCGGCTCTACTCGGTCGAGACCTATCTCGAGAGCGGCTCGCGGCGCTTCAACGCGATCCTCGTGCCGAACACGGGCACGTGGGCGGCGCGCCAGTGGTGGTTCTTCGACCAGCCCGCGAGCGCGCTCGACGGGCTGTGCGCGCAATACGGGGCGCGCATCGGGGACCTCGAGGCGTACAACGTGCTCGTCGGCCTGACCGTGCAGACGCGCTACGCGGTCACGCTGACCAACAACGAGAGCGGCTTCGTGCAGCGCATCGGGGACGTGCTCGGATACGGGTCGGACGGCGTGACGGGCTTCCAGCTCAAGCGCGTGAACGGCGCGGTCGTCGGCGGTCTGAACGACGACTACGAGAGCGAACCGGCGAGCGCGCTCAAGATCTTCCACGAGCTGCACGTGATGCGCCGCGTGCAGCAGGGCCTGGACGGACTCGACGACCCGTACTTCGTGGGCAACGGCTACATCGCGACCGGGAGCAGCTGCCCCACGGGCGGCAGTCCGTACCTGTACCTGCCGCTGCGGAAGGTCGTCTGGCTCATGATGATGAACTCGGACAACGCGGCGACGCAGTTCGTCCGCTCGCACTTCGGCATGGACTCGATCAACGCAACGGCCGCGACGTGGGGCGGGGTGTTGAATTCGGCGGTCGGCCACACGATCGGGTGCGGCGAAGAGGCCGTCGTGAGCCCCGGCCGCTTCACGCCGGCCGACATGTGCCGCATCTACGAGAACATCGCCCGCGCGAGCGCGATCTCGCCCCAGTGGCGCGACACGCTGTTCAGCTACATGGCCGGACCCGGTTCCAGCATGGAGACGCATCTGCGGGACATCGCCGCCGAGGAAGGCGCTTCGCTCGGCTTGTCTCCGGGCGTGCTCGCGGCGTTCCAGAGCGGCATCGCGGTGCGCTACAAGCCGGGCGGCTACGGGCTCGATCCGTTTCCGAACGATCCGGGGCGCGGTTACTTCGCGCGCGCGGGCTGGGCGCGCCTCCCGCAGTGCGGAGTCTCGGGGGGCGTCGAGTACGGCTTCGGCGCGTTCGTGAATCTCGCGCTCGATCAGAACGGCGCCGCGATACGCGTCGCGAACGCGTGCCGCGAGATGTTCCGCGAGGAGATCCGCGCCGCGCTCCAGGGCTGTCTCGTGGACGCGCCGCTCGAGGCGAATGCGCCCAACGGCGTCACGCTCGCGTCACCGGCCCCGAATCCGTTCGGAGCGGACGGCGCGACGCTGCGCTTCGCGCTCCCGATCGCGACCGGCGTGCGGCTTTCGATCGTGGACGTGACGGGCCGGCGCGTCGCGACGCTCGTCGAGCGCGTCCTGGATCCCGGCGAACACGCCGCGCGCTGGGACGCGCGCGACGCCGCCGGAGTCGCGGCACCCGCGGGCGTGTACTTCGCGCGGCTCGAGGCCGCCGGGTCCCGGAAGCAGCAGAAGCTGATCGTGCGGCGCTGACTCAGGCCCGCTCGATCCGCGCCTCGATCCAGTCCGTGACGTCCGCGAGCACCTGCTCCCGGCCGACGTCGCGCAGCAGGTCGTGGCAGTAGCCTTCGTAGAGCTCGAGCGACGGGTCGCTCGAGCCGGCGTGTGCGAAGAAGGCCCGGCGGGATGTCGATTTCGTCGTGCGGATCCTCGTTCATCGAGCGCAAGATCTCGGGATTGCTCGAGGCGCGAGAATCGCGGCCCCGAAACGGATCGCAGCGACGAACGGCCCTCTCGGGTTCGAAATCTCGCGGCGCCGAGTTTTCGAAGCGCGACCCGGCGGCGACGCGAACGCGCTCACCAACCGATGACGCTGAACTCCAGGCGCTCGCCGCCGAGGTGCGCGGGGGTGAAGAGCGAGAGCCGTGCGGCCGGCGGCTTCTTCTCCCACTCCTTCCGTCCGCCTGTGCGGCGCGCGTAGTCGATCGTGTCCACCTCGCGCTGCACGGGAGCGGCGGCCAGCAGCAGCTTGCCGCCGACGGATTCGCCCGGGGCGAGGTCGGTCTTGCGCAGCGCGCTCGTCGCCCAGCGGTCGCGCTCCTGCTCGAGCGAATACATGCGCGACTCGAACTCGGACTGCTCATCCTGCCGGAGCGCTTCGCGCTCGGCGTCCTCGGCGTCGTCCTGCCGCTGCTCTTCCTCGGTGCGCTTCCCCGACTCCGCGATGTCGTTCACGAGGTCGGCCGCGCCCGAGAGCAGGCCGAGGAACCCGAACGTCGCGTGAGCGCCCTGCTGCGAGGCGGCGAGCTGGTCGAGGCGGTGGATCGCCTCCTCCGGGTCCACGGCGGGGTACCGTCGCGACCTCCGCTTCGCGTGCTCGCGCTCGCCCGCAACCTCGTACGTGAATTGCGCGGGGTCCACACGCAGCATCGTGTCCGTGAAGTTCGTCACCACGACGTGGAAGAGGACGTACTGGCTCCAGCAGCGGTCGTAGGACACCTCGACCGAAACCCCGCCCGAGTCGTGGACGACCCACTGGCGGCCGTGCGACCAGCGCGCACCCGGATCGAAGGAGGTCAGGCGGTAGACGGGCACGGTCATGCAGCCGGTGAGCAGGAGGGCCAGGATCACGAGCGCGGCCGGACGCATGCGACACCTCGATTCGGGGGAGCGTGGGGAGCTAACAAGGCGGATGCCACCGGCGTGTGCCTTCTCGTGCGCGCGATTTCCGCCGCGCGCCGAGCGCGCCCCGCGGCGGAACGACGACACGCCTGGCGATGCCGCCACGCGAGGCGCCTCGCGCGCACCGGGATCGGCCCGGCGCGCGGCCCGCTCAGTCGAGCTGGACGACCGACCGCAGGGCGTCGCGGCCGCCCGCGCGGACGCGCACGACGCAGAGCCCCGGCCGGACGCGCGCGCCGTCGGCGCCGAGGCCGTCCCAGCGCACCGCCTGGACGCCCGCCGTGCGCGCTCGGCGAGTGACGACCTCCAACGAGTCCGCGTGTCGCTCGCGTGCGAAAGTCCTCGACAATATTTCGATGATTAGCTAAACATCTGCCCGTGAACCGCGTCTTCAAGGCCCTCTCCGACCCCACGCGCCGCCGCGTGCTGCAGCTCCTGCGCGGTGGTCCTATGTCGGCGGGCGAACTCGCCGAACACTTCGACGTCTCCAAGGCCACGATGTCCGCCCACTTCGCGGTGCTCGTCGAGGCCGACTTGCTCGCGTCCGAAAAGCGCGGGCGCACGATCCTCTATCAGCTCCAGATCTCGGTGCTCGAGGACGCGCTGCTCGCGTTCGCGAGCACGGTGGGCCTGCAGTCCCCCGCCCCCCGCCGCGCACGCCGCGGCGCGCCGGCCGCGAACGCGGTCCGGCGTTCGCTCCGAGGAACGACATGACCGCTTCGAACGTCCCCGCCCCCGCCGGCGGCCGAGTCCGCGACGACCTTCGCGTTGCGATCACGATCGCCGCACTCTTGCTCGCGATTCCGCTCTCGGTGAAGCTCGCGACGCGCGCCGGCTGGATGCGGAGCGGCGACTTCTCCGACCGCTCGCTCATGATCCTGCTCGCCGCGTTCATCGTGCTCACCGGGAACTCGATCCCGAAGCGCATCCCGCTGCGCGTGACGCGCCGCGCGAACGCGCAGGCGTTCTACCGCTTCGCGGGCTGGACGTGGGTGCTCGCCGGACTCGTGTTCGGACTCGCGTGGGTGCTGCTCCCGGTTCCGATGGCGACCGCCGCAACGTTCGTGCTGATGCCGCTCGCGATCGTGCTCGTCGCCGTGCGCGCATCGCTGCTCGCGTCGTCCGGCGCCGGCAAGGACGCGTAGGGTGATCGCGCGCCTGATGGGACTCGCCGAGATCTCGCCGCGTGACCTGCACGCGCTGCTCGGTCGCGAAGCGGTCGCCGTGTTCGACGTCAACGCCGAGTCTCGCTGGCTCGAACGTCGCGTGCCGGGCGCGCGTCACCTGGACGCGCAGGGGTTCGCGGCCGCCGACCTCGGCGCCGATCCGGACGCGCTGCTCGTCTTCTACTGCTCGGGCCCGTTGTGCCGGAAGGCGCCGAACGCGGCGCGCCGCGCGAAGGGCTTCGGCTTCCGCAACGTGAAGGTGCTGTCGGCGGGCGTCACCGGCTGGGTGGCCGCCGGCATGCCGACCGAGACGGGGGCCGCGGCAGGCGGCTGAAGCGTCGCCGAACGCCCGCGCGCGGCGCCGCGCGCGTCGCCTCCCCGTTCGGAAAATGCCCCCTCGAACGTTATCGTTTTCATACGCGCTTCGGCGCCGCTCTCGCGGGCGACCTCGTCCGACGGAGCACCGCCCGTCCAACGGGTTCCGCACGCGTCGTTCTCTCCTCGTGGAGGCCTTTCATGACTCGGTCGTCCGCGGCACCTGTCCGCGCCTCGCTCCCGCTCCTCGCTGTCATGCTCCTGCTCGCGCCCGTTCCCGCGGCCCGAGCCGGCCTCACGCCCAACCTGATCCGGAACGGCGATGCCGAAACCGGGAACACGTCCGACTGGGTCGACGTCCTGGGCCACGGGTACAACGTCTCGAGCGCCTCGCACTCGGGAGCGTTCTGCTTCTGGGGAGGTGTCGCGGGGCCCTCCGGCGGGTACACGCACGAACTCGTGCAGGACGTGGCGCTCGATGCGTACGCGTCGTTGATCGACGCCGGGGCCGTCACGGCGCACTTCTCGGGATGGGGTCGCTCGAACGAAGCGTCCGGCGTGAACGACGTCGGCGGGCTCACCGTCGAGTACCGGAACGCTTCCTCTGCCCTCGCTTCGTTCGGCACGACGCTCTTCGCACCGTTCAACACGTGGCTGCAGATCCAGGATCAGCGCGTGCTTCCCGTCGGAACCCGCAGCGCCCGGATTCACCTGCTCGCGAGCCGCAGCTTCGGCGCGAGTTCGGACGGCGGCCAGGACGACCTCTCGCTCGTGCTCGAATCGCCGAACCTGGACGCGCCCGCGAGCACGGCACTCGCGTCCCGGCTGCGGCTCGCGTCCTCGAATCCCGCGCGCGGGGCTTCCGCGAGCCGGCTCGAGTTCGGGACGACGTCACCGGGCCGGGTACGCGTGACGGTGCTCGACGCCGCCGGACGAAGGCTCCGCCGGCTGTTCGACGACGTCGCCACGAGCGGAACGCACTCGGTCGACTGGGACGGTCGCGACGCGGCCGGGACGCGGGTGCCCGCGGGGCTCTTCTTCGTTCGACTCGAGTCCGAGGAACGCCTCGAGACCGTGCGCGTCGCGCGACTGCCGTAGAGCGGTCCTGCGGGAGATGCGCGCGCGGCGCGGCTAGAACACGAGTCCGAACGTCACCGGCACGACCTGGATCTGGTCCGAGTCGATGACGCCCTTCTCGGTGAACACGTTGTCCACGCGACCCTCGACGTAGCCGCTCACGGCCGAACCGAAGCGGAACAGCACGCCCGCGCCGCCGTTGACGCCGAAGCGCGTGCTCGACTCGGAGTCGCCCGCGTACGCGCCGCTCGCGTCCACTTCGGTCTCGAGGCGGTACGCGCCGACGCCGGCGACGAGGTACGGACGGATCGCGCCCGACCGCACGAGCGGCAGCTGCAGGCTGCCGAGTCCGGCGAGCAGTTGCCCGGTGCCGGTCGGCGCGACGCCGGGCGTCGAGATCTGCACCGCGTCGAGGTCGAAGCGCGAGAACGTGAAGTCGAGGCGCGGCGCGACCGGCAGCTGGCGCAGGTTGAAGCGCACGAAGCCCTGACCGGCGAAGCCGTTCTTGAATGCATCCCCCGCGTCGCTCACCGGCACGGACACCCCGCCGCCGAGTCCGAAGCTGACGAGCCGCCCCGGCGCCGCGCCGTCGAGCGGCGCCGTCTGAGCGAGTACGACGGAAGCGGCGAGGGTCACGGCGAAGACGAGTGCGAACGCAGGGACGAGCGTGGCGCGCATGGAGAGAGCTCCGATCGAGAGGAGACGGGCGGCGGCGAGGGAGAATCCCCCCGTCAATGCGCGAAGCCGGCGTTCGTCACGCGCGAGTCGCCGGCGATCCTGCGCCGCGTAGCGCTCGAGAACGACGCCGGAGCGTCAGCCGCCGAGCCGCGCGCGCGCGCGGGCGAACACCGCGTGCCACATCGCGCGCGTGAGCCGGCCGGTGTTCGTGTTCTGTCGGCTCGGGTGGTACGAGGCGATCAGCGTGCGGCCCGCGACTTCGCATTCGGCCCCGTGCGCGAATCGCGGCCGCTCGCGCGGCGGGAGCGCGGCCCACGCGCCCGACGCCTTGAGCCAGCCCTCGTGCGCGATGTGTCCGAGCGTCACCACGACGCGGACGCTCTCGAGCAGCCGGAGTTCGCCCGCGAGGAACGGGCGGCAGCGCTCGAGTTCGGCGGACGCCGGTTTGTTCTGCGGCGGCGCGCAGCGACCCGCGGCGGTCACCCACGCGTCGCGCAGCGCGAGGCCATCGCCGCGCGCGCGCGACTCCGGCTGGTTCGCGAAGCCGAAGCGGTGAAGCGCTTCGTAGAGCCAGTCGCCGCTCGAGTCGCCCGTGAACACGCGGCCGGTGCGGTTGCCGCCGTGCGCGGCGGGCGCGAGGCCGACCACGAGCAGCCGCGCGCGCGGATCGCCGAAGCCCGGCACCGGACGGCCCCAGTACTCGAAGTCCGCGAACTCGCGCTTGCGCTCACGCGCGACGCGCTCGCACCAGCGGCGCAGGCGCGGGCACGCCTCGCAGGTCGTGATCGCGCGTTCGAGCGCCGCGAGCGCGCGCGGCGCTCGCGAATCGCGCGCAGCGCTCATCGCCCGAGCCACACGAGGCGCCGCGCGGCGACGCCGTTCGCGTCCTCGACCCGCACGAAGTAGAGGCCGTGGGGCGCGGCGCCGCCGCCGTCCCGCTCGCCGTCCCACGCGATCGAGGTGAACCCCGATCCGAGGTCGCGTCCCCACACGCGCCGTCCGCCGGCATCGAGCACTTCGAGACGCGCGCCCCGGGTCGCGCGCTCGACCGCGAACGTGACGCTTCGGCGCGCGGGCGACGGCCACGCGCGCAGCACGGGCGGCGCGCCCGCCGCGAGGCCGCCGTCTTCCGAGCCGGGGAAGCGCACGAGCGCGAACTCGCCCGCGCCGAGCGGCAGCGCGAGCCGCGGCGCGTTCGCGCCGCCGTCGAGCGCCGCCGCGTGCCACGCACCGCTCGCGGCATCGAACGCTTCGACCCGCGCGCCGGCGGCGAGCGCGAGCGTCACCGTGCGCGAGGCGAGCGAGTCGGCGTTCGCGACGAGCGCGTGGCGCACGCCGGCCGCGTCGGCGAACCAGCCGATCGCCGCGCGGCCTTCGACGCCGCACACGAGCGCGTCGGCCGCGAACGGCGTGGCGCCGATCGGAAGCGAGCCCGCGTGCACCGTCGCGAGCCACGTGAGCGGCGCGAGCGTCTCCCCCGCGCGGCGCACGATCGGATTCCAGTTCGCGAGCACGTCGTACCACGCGGTGCGTTCGCCGTCGTTCGTGAGGATGCCGCTCTGCCAGTTCCACACCGGATCCGGATCGGGCGTCCAGTACGTGAAGTAGCCGATGCCGCGCGCGCCGTACGCGAGCGCCATCGAGCACTGCCATTCGAGCTCGCCCGCCGAGAGCGGGCGATACGTGCCGTGCGGAATGAGCTGCACGACGGTCCAGAACGGAATCCCGTACTCGCGCGAGACGGCGCGCAGTCCCGCGAGGTTCTGAACGAACAGGCCGCGGTCTTCGCCCTCGAGGAAGTCGTAGTGGTCGTTGCACAGGATCGCGGGCTTCACCTCGTCGCAGTAGCGACGGGCGTAGGCGAGCCACGCTTCGTGACCGCTCATCGCATAAGCCGGCAGCAGGTTGTTGAAGCTCGGATGCGCGGGATCGAGCGCGCGCAGCTTGGCGAAGTAGTAGGCGAGCAGCGGGAACTCGGCTTCGAGCGGTTCGTCCGAGAAGTACCAGCCGAAGAAGCCCGGCCGCGTCCGATAGTCGGCGACGACGGCGGCGAAGACGGAATCGGCCGAGGGGAATCCCGGCTGCGCGCGCTCGAGCCGCGCGTCCCACTCGAGGCAAGCGACGCCGGCCGTGTCGGCCCACGCGCAGCGCGCGGCGTTCGCTTCGAATCGCCCGGAGTCGAGCCACGCCGGCATCGCGAGGTCGAGCCCGCAGCCGGCGTACTCGAGCAGCCGCGCCTGCGAAGTGCGCGCGACCGGCGGGCTCACCCAGCCGAACAGGACGAAGGGCGGCACGCGCCCGCTCTCGGCGGCCGCCGACGCGGTCGCCGCCGGGACGCGGCTCGGCACGGGTCCGGCGTCGCCCGCGAGCAGCGCGCAGGCGAGCAGGCAGAACGTCACGCGCGCCACGGGTTTCGGGCGCGTGGGGTGGGCTTGATTCGTCGCTCGCACAAACCCTAGATTCCCCCGGTGATCGACCGATTGAAGGGCCTCCTCCTGGGAGGCCCGAAGAATTTACTCGACCCGCGCATTCACCACAGCCTCGCACTCATCGCGGTCTTCGCGTGGGTCGGCCTGGGCTCGGACGGATTGTCGTCCGCCTCGTACGGCCCCGAAGAGGCGTTCGTCTCGCTCGGGTCGCACACCCACCTCGCGCTCTACGTCGCGCTCGCGATGGTCGCGACGGTGTTCCTGATCTCGGCGTCCTACAGCCAGATCGTGGAGTTGTTCCCGAGCGGCGGCGGCGGCTACCTCGTCGGCACGAAGCTGCTCGGCACGACGCCGGGCGTCGTGTCGGGCGCGGCACTCGCGATCGACTACGTGCTGACGATCGCGATCTCGGTCGCCTCGGGGTGCGACACGATCTTCTCGTTCCTCCCCGAGACGTGGCTGCCCCTGCTGCTGCCGGCGAAGTTCCTGATGGTGCTCGGCCTGACGTCGCTGAACCTGCGCGGCGTGAAGGAATCGGTGACCGTGCTGTTGCCGATCTTCGTGATCTTCATGCTGACGCACGTCGGCCTGATCCTCTTCGGCGTGCTGTCGAAGGCTGCGGTGATGAACCACCTCGCCGCGGACACGATGGCGGACACGCGCTCGGCGATCGGCGAACTGGGCCTGCTCGGGGTCGCAGCCGTGTTCCTCAAGGCGTTCTCGCTCGGCGGCGGAACGTTCACCGGAATCGAGGCGGTCTCGAACAGCACGGACATCCTGCGCGAGCCGCGCGCCGAGACGGGCAAGCGCACGATGCTCTACATGGCGATCTCGCTCGCCTTCACGGCCGGCGGCATCATGCTGTGCTACCTGCTGCACGCCGTCTCGCACGAACCGGGCAAGACGCTCAACGCCGTGCTGTGGGAGTCGCTCGCGGGCGGCTGGTCCATCGGCGGCATCCAGTTCGGACACGCGTTCGTCGTGTTCACGCTGCTGTCCGAGGGCGCGCTGCTGTTCATCGCCGCCCAGACCGGCTTCGTGGCGGGTCCGCGCACGCTCGCCGCGATGGCGGTGGACCAGTGGGTGCCGAAGCGCTTCGCGCACCTGTCCGAGCGCCTCGTGACCCAGAACGGCGTGCTCACGATGAGCATCGCCGCGATGCTCACGCTGCTCTACACGCAGGGCGCCGTGAAGATCCTGGTCGTCATGTACTCGATCAACGTGTTCCTGACGTTCACGCTCACGCAGGCGGGCATGGTGCGGCACTGGTGGAACGAGCGGCAGCGCCTCGCGCACTGGCGGCGCGCGATGTTCGTCGCGGCGCTCGGCACGCTCGTCACCGGCGGCATCCTGGTCGTGACGTCGGTCGTGAAGTTCCGCGAGGGCGGCTGGGTCACGCTCGTCGCGACCGCGTTGCTCGTGACGTTCTGCTTCATCGTGCGCTCGCACTACCGCAGCGTGCGCCGCATGCTGTCGAGCCTCGACGAGGTGCTGACGAACCTGCCGCTGCCCGAGCCGCGCGAGCAGCCGGACCTCGCACCCGAGGGGCCGACGGCGATCGTGCTCGTCGAGTCGTACGCGGGCCTCGGGATCCACACGCTGCTCAGCGTCCAGCGCATGTTCCCGAAGCACTTCAAGAACTTCGTGTTCTGTTCCGTCGGACTCGTCGACTCGGGGCAGTTCAAGGGCGCCGCCGACGTGAACGCGCTCGAAGAGAAGGTGCGCGGCGACCTCGAGAAATACGTGCACCTCGCGCAGCGCATGGGCTACTACGCGGAATACCGCTACACGCTCGGCACCGACCTCATCGAGGAGCTCGACCACATGGTGCTCGACCTCGTGAAGGAGTTCCGGCGCTCGGTCGTGTTCGCGGGCCAGCTCGTGTTCCAGAAGGAGAATCTGTTCACGCGGTCGCTGCACCACGAGACCGCGTTCTCGATCCAGCGCCGCCTCCAGTTCGCGGGCGTGCAGGTGATCATCCTGCCGATCCGCGTCTGGGAGCAGAAGCGCGTGGCCTGAGGGCCGGCAGCGCGGGACGGCTCGCTCCGCCCGCGGAGGAGGACCGATGTACCACATCGACATGCGCGGCAAGCACGCGCTCGTGATGGGAGTGGCGAACCACCGCAGCCTGTCCTGGGCGATCGCGGAGTGCCTGTCGAAGGCAGGCGCGCACCTCTGCCTCACGTACGCGAGCGAACGGCTCAAGTCGTCGGTCGAGGAACTCGCGGCGACGCTGCCGCACGCCTTCGCGGCCGAGTGCGACGTGACGAAGGACTACGAGATCGACGAGGTCGCGAAGAAGCTCGCCGGCCGCTGGGGCTCGCTCGAATACCTCGTGCACGGCATCGCGTTCGCGCGCAAGGAGGACCTCGAGGGCAGCTTCGTCGCGACGCCGCGCGAGGGCTTCCAGCTCGCGCTCGACGTGAGCGCCTACTCGTTCGTGAACGTCGTGAACCGCACGCTGCCGTTGCTCGAGAAGCACGGGGCGAGCGTGATCACGCTCTCCTACCTCGCCGCGAACCGCGCGGTGCCGAACTACAACGTGATGGGCAGCGCGAAGGCGGTGCTCGAGCAGGCGACGCGGCAGATGGCCTACGAGCTCGGGCCGAAGAAGATCCGCGTGAACGCGCTGTCCGCGGGACCGGTGAGCACGCTCGCCGCGCGCGGCATCCGCGGCTTCACCGACATGCTGAAGGAGCACTCGGGCGCGGCGCCGCTCGAGCGCAACATCACGAAGGAGGAGGTCGGCACGGCCGGCCTGTTCCTGCTCTCGGACCTTTCGAGCGGCATCACCGGCACGACGCTGTACGTGGATGCCGGCTGGCACATCCTGGGAATGTAACCGCGCCGTGACGCCCGCTCGCCCGGCCTTCTCGCGCACCGAATACGGTTGAGGCCGCCGCCCCCGGGGCGGCGTGTCCGCCCTCCCGTCCCTGCGCCCGGACTGAGCCGGCCGGGTTTCCCCCGCCGGAGACCCAACGCTCGCTCCGGCCGGGCCGTCCAACTCGCGAACCCGCACGCTCCGTTCCCCGCGGAGCCGGCGTCGTTCCCCGCACCCACTCACCGCACGAGGTTCCGCATGTTCTCTCGTTCGACCGTCTCGCGCGCCCTCGCCTTCGTCGCGATCGCGCTCCTCAGCGTTCCCGCCGGCGCCCGCAGCGCGAAAGCCCCGGTGCTCGCGCCCGACAAGCTCGTCGTCCTGTCCACCACCGACGTGAAGGGCAAGACCAGCCCGTGCGGCTGCCACATTCCGAAAGGCGGGCTCTCCCGCCTCGGCAGCTACGCCGACAGCATCCGCTCCGAGTACGGGCAGGTGCTCCAGGTGGACGCGGGCGGCTACTTCCCCGAGATGGCCGACAGCGTCTACCGCAAGACCGCGCGCTTCATGATGGACGGATTCCGCCGCGTCGGCGTCGAGGTCGCGGGCGTCGGCGACCGCGATCTCAAGTTCGGCATCGACTTCCTGCGCGACAACGCGAGGGCTTCGGGCCTGCAGCTCGTGTGCGCGAACCTGTACGACCGCCAGTCGAAGAAACCCGCGCTCGCGCCGTTCGTCCTCCGCCAGGTCGGCAACGTGAAGGTCGGCGTCGTCGGCGTGCTGAGCGACAAGGTGGATCTCGGACCGTCGCGCGACGGACTCGAGACGCGCGACCCGCTGCCCGCGACGCGCGAGGCGGTCGCCGCCGCCCGCAAGGCCGGCGCTTCCGTCGTCGTGCTCGTGTCTCAGCTCGGCAAGGTCGAGTCCGAGGACCTCGTGACGGCGGTGGACGGCGTGGACCTGCTGATCGCCGGCCGCAACGTGCCGCTGCTGCCTCGCGGACGCGTCGTCAAGAACACGCTCACCGTCTACGGCGGCGAGCAGGGCCAGTACATCGGACGCGCGATCCTCACGGTGGACGGCGCCGGCAAGCCCACGGCGAGCGAGGCCGAGACGTTCATCCTGAGCCCCGAGGTCGGCGAGAAGGAGGACGTGCTCCGCGACGTGAAGTCGTTCGAGGACGCGATCAACGCGCAGGTGAAGGCGAAGGAGAACGAGCGCCTCAAGGAGGATCGCGAGAAGGCGCTCGAGCACTCCTCGCTCGACCGCGAGCACTACGTGGGCGACGCGATGTGCGCGCGCTGCCACGCGAAGGAGGCGGAGCAGTGGAAGACGACCGCGCACGCGAACGCGTGGGCGTCGCTCGTGAGCACGAAGAAGGACGCGTCCGCCGAGTGCGTGAGCTGCCACGTCGTCGGGTTCCGGCAGGCGGGCGGCTTCACGAGCGGCACGGAGTCGCCGCAGCTGGCGAACGTGCAGTGCGAGAGCTGCCACGGCATGGGCACGGAGCACGACGCGTTCTCGAACGCGACGGCGGCCGTCTCCGAAGCGACGTGCCGCGGCTGCCACGACGCGAAGTCGAGCCCGGATTTCGACTTCGCCACCTACCGGACCTACGTGGACCACACGCGCGACGCGCGCGAGCTTCCGGCGCTCCAGAAAGCCGGCGGCGCCATGAAGCCGCAGGGCTGATCGGACGGTTCGCGAGCGCCCCGGCGGATCCCCCGCCGGGGCGTTCGCGCGCCCGGCCGGCGCGGCGTCCGCGGCCACCGGAGGTGCGGGACTCAGGCCGCGGCGTCCCCGCGCCGATACTCCGCGGAAACCCCTTCCCGGAGGCTCGAATGAACGCGTTGTCCGGCTCGCTGTCGCTCTTCATGCCGATTCGCGTGCTGCGCCTGCTCCAGTCGGTGCGCGCGACGGGACGACTCGAATTCGTCCACGGCGAGGAGCGCGCCGACCTCTACCTCGTGGACGGACGCTCGGGCTTCGCGCTCACGAACGCCGTGCACGTGCGCGTGGGCGACGTGCTCGTGAGCGGCGGCGACATTCGCCCCGAGGCGATCGAGCTGACCGCCGCCGTGCAGCAGGACCAGCCCGGCTCGCCGATCGGAAGGCTGCTCGTCGAGAACGGCATCATCGAGCCCGAACGGCTGCGGGCGGCCGTGCTCGAAGTGCAGCGGCGCATCCTGTGCCGCGTGCTGCTGTGGCGCGAGGGCGCGTTCGAGTTCCATCCGAACGAGCGCGCGAGCGACGAGGACATCATGCTCGACCTCGACCTGGACGGACTCGTCATGGACGCGCTTCGCGTCGCGAGCCAGTCGACGGAACTCGGCGGCTCCGAACTCGCGGCGTAGTTCGATCGTCGCCCAACGGCCGCGGCCGCCCGCGACGGCGGGCGGCCGCGCCGCTTCCTCCGCCTCGGTCCGCTAGTCCACGACCACGATGCGCCGCGTCGCGCGGAACCGGGCCGTCTCGAGCCGCGCGAGATACAGCCCGGGCGAGAGCGGAATTCCGTCGCGCCCCACGCGCTCGAGCACGACGCGGTGCTCGCCCGCCGCGGCCTCGGCATCGAAGAGCGTTCGCACGCGGCGTCCGAGCGCGTCGAAAAGCTCGAGCCGGGCGTGCCCTGCCCGCTCCATACCGAAGCGCAGGGTCGCCGACGCTGTGCGCAGTGGTGTCGGAGCCGCGGGTGCGAGGAAGTCCACGCTCGGCGCAACGTCCTCGACGGGCAGCGTTCCGCCGGGAATCGCGAGCGCGGGCGGAGACACGTTTCCGTGGAGATCCACGGCGACGAGCTTGTAGAGGTAGGCCGATCCGGGCGAGTCCGTGAAGCTCGTCGTCGAAAGGTCCGCGACGAAGTTCGCCGGGCCGGGAACGAATCCGACGCCGTGGCCACGGTAGAGGCGGTAGTAGGCCAGGTCGGACTCCCCGTTCGGGCCCCACGCGAGCACCGTCGCGCCCGCCGAGTAGGCGCCCGCGAACGGCGCGGGCATCGCGGGCGCCAGATCGTCCACGCTGTAGCCCGAGTCGGGATTCGAATTCCAGAACTCCACCCCGTTGCCGCGGGCCTGCACCATGAAGCTCGTCAGCGGATTCGACCCCGCGACCGAGTCCGAGGCCGTCGGAGCGACGAGGCTGTACGTGTCGAGGTGATTCGCGGGCGTCGTCGCGACGTACTCCCAGTAGGAGAACGTCCCGTTCCGCTCCGGATGCGCGAGCAGCGGCGCGCGTGGCGGCGCAGCGCCCGGCGTCCACGCCGCCGCCGGCGCGCTTCCGCGCTCGCGGAGCGCGACCGCGAGCGCGGTCGTCGGAACCGCGCGGAAGATCCGGTACTCGTAGATCGAGTAGAGGAGCGGATCGGTGTCGAGCGGGCTCGCGTTCCACGAGACCACGACCTTACCGCCCTGGTCGTTCGGGACGTCGCGCACCGAAACGAGTGCGGGCTCCGCGCCGAGGTAGCCCCAGCCGTCGACGCGCTGCAGGGCCGCGGTCGACGGCCCGACGCCGAATCGGAAGAATGCGACGAACACGCCCTCGGGACCGCGGCTGACGAGCGTCTGATTCGCGCTGTAGTCGGATCCCGTCGCGATCGGCACGCCGTTCTGCGTCCAGAACCTGGCGCCGAAGGAGCCCTCGAGGTGCTGCCCGTAGAGGCCCGTCACGCCGGAGCGCGTGTCTTGCCACACGACGTACGCGCCGCCGCGGCCGTCCGGCGCCACGCTCGGGGCGGCCTGCTGGCCGAGCGCGGTGCACACGATCGCTCCACCCGAGGTCCATTGCGTGAGGCCCGTCATCAACTCGATCCGCTGCGCGTAGATGTCGCCCGGCACGGAGCGGAAGTCCGTCCAGGCCACGATCGCGCCGCCCTCGCCGTCCTCGACGATCTGCGCGGAGGTGGAACCCGCCGCGGGCCCGAGCTGGATGCCGTTCGCCGCGTATTGCGTCGTTCCGGACGAGCTGATGCGCTGCGCGTAGATCGTGGTCGCGCTCCGGAAGTCCCACCACACCGCCACGGCGCCGTTCTGACCGTCGCGACAGATCTCGGGGAACTCCTGCGTGTTCAATGCGGTGCACATCGCGACGCCGTTCGCGGCCCACGCCACGGTTCCGGTGTTCGTCGAGAACTTCTGCGCGTAGATGTCGCCACCGTCCGAACGTCCGTCCTGCCAGACGACGATGTAGTCGGTGCCGAAGCTCGGCACGATGCGAGGGTGGACCTGCCCACTCGCGGCCGTGCAGATCGTGATGCCCGCGGCGGCGCCCTGCGCCACTCCCGCCTGGTTGACGAAGCGAGCGTAGATGTCCGTCGGGCCCACTCGCGCGTCCGTCCAGGTGACGACGACTCCGCCGAGGCCATCCGAGCAGATCGCGGGCTCCGTCTGATTTCCCGCCTGCGTGCAGACGGCCACACCACCCGTGCCCCACAGGGGGACGCCGTTCGCGTTCACGCGTTGCGCGTAGATGTCGGTGTTCGCGGCGCCCGCGCGGTCGTCCGCCCAGGCGAAGATGATCCCGCCCTGCCCGTCCGAGATCGCGACGGACTGGTCCTGATTGCCGGGCCCGGAGGCCGCGGCGACTCCGGAAGCGCCCCACAACCGGTTCCCCGAGGCGTCCACGCGTTGCGCATAGACGTCCCAGGTAGTCCCGATCACGTCGTACACGGCGATGACGCCACCCTGCCCGTCCGACACGGCCTCTCGGAATCCGAACAGGTAGGTGTCGCCGAGGGCCGGTGCGAGGGCGACGAAATCGCTCGGGTCGTGCGGCCAGGACGCTCGCGCCTCGCGCGCCGGGCCGACCGCCGAGAACAGCGACACTCCGAGTGCGAGCAAGAACGGGGAACGGCGCAGCGGGCTCATGACGACCTCCGCGGGTTCGAGACCGGATCCGGGCGTGGACTCTGGAGGCACTGCCGACGCCGCGACGCTAGAGGGACGCTCGGCGCAATCCAAGCGCAAACCGCCGCGCATCGAGGGTGACGCGACCGGCTCGGGCGCCGGGTCGGGGGCGCGGCTCGCGTTGCCGCCAACGCCCGCGACGGGCCCTTCGGCCGGCCTGCCCGCGAGACTTCGGGTGCAGGGAGTCGCTCCGGCGGCCGATACCCGGCGCATGCGCTCGCACCGCCCGCACGCCGAGGGCTTCACCCTGATCGAGCTGATGATCGTCATCGTGATCATCGGGGTGCTCGCGGCCATCGCGATGCCGAATTTCATCGCGATGCGCAATCGCGCGAAGGAAGCCGCGACGCGCGAGAACATGCACACGTTCCAGCTCGCCGCCGAGGACTACGGCATCGAGGCCGACGGCTGGTACGCCGACGACGCCTTGCGGGTCGCGGCGAAGCTCCCGAGCCTCGGAGCGACGTTCCACAATCCGTTCGACGGACGCGTGGGCGACGGGCTCTCGTGGGTGGACGAGCCGACCTACTCGCCGGCGCTCACGCCGCTCAGCGCCGTTCAGGGCATCGTCGCCTACGCCGACAGCGCGCAGGCGAGGTATTGCATCGCCGGCAACGGTTCGAGCGGCGTGATCTCGATGCGACTCTCGAGCGGCAAGTAACGCGCGACGTCGAACGACAGAGCCCCGCCGCGCCTTCCGCGCGACGGGGCTCTCGCATTCCGGGGTCCGGGGTCAGCCCGCGAGCCGCCCCGCTTCCTTCGCGAGCCACGAGCCGATCACGTTCCGCTGGATCTGGTTCGTGCCCTCGTAGATCTGCGTGATCTTGGCGTCGCGCATCATCTTCTCGACCGGATAGTCGGTCATGTAGCCGTAGCCGCCGAAGATCTGCACGGCGTCGGTCGTGACTTTCATCGCGACGTCGCTCGCGAGCACCTTGCACATCGCCGACAGGTGGCCGATGTCCTTCGTGTCGCCCGAGTCGATGCGCGCGGCGAGCGAGTAGATGAGCGCCTTCGCCGCCTCGATCTGGGTCGCCATGTCGGCGAGCATCCACTGCAGGCCCTGGAAGTTCATGATGCTCTGCCCGAATTGGTGGCGATGGTGCGCGTACTTGAGCGTCTCTTCGAGCGCGCCCTCGGCGATGCCGAGCGCCTGAGCGCCGACGCCGGGCCGCGAGATGTCGAACGTCTTCATCGCGACGAGGAAGCCCATGCCTTCGCGGCCGAGCAGGTTCTCCTTCGGCACGCGCGCGCCGTCGAAGATGAGTTCGCGCGTCACGGACGCGTGAATGCCCATCTTCGTTTCCTTCTTGCCGAACGTGAATCCCGGCGTGCCCTTCTCGACGATGAAGCACGACGCGCCGCGCGCGCCCTTCTCGGGATTCGTGAGCGCGACCGTCGTGTAGACGTCGGCCTCGCCGCCGTTCGTGATGAAGACCTTCGTGCCGTTCAAGACGTACTCGTCGCCGTCGCGCCGCGCGGTCGTGCGCTGCGCGCTCGCGTCCGAGCCGGCCATCGGCTCGGTGAGACCGAAGGCGGCGAGCTTCTTCCCCGCCGCGATGTCGGGCAGGTACTTCTTCTTCTGCTCCTCGGAACCGTGGAGCAGGATCGGGAACGTGCCGAGCGCGGTGCCCGCGAACGCGAGCGCGATCCCGGCGCACGCCTTCGACAGTTCCTCGGTGACGAGGCACATGTTCGTCACGCCCATCGAGGGCGACTCGACGAGTCCGTCGTACTCGACCGGAATGAACACGCGGAAGAGGTCGGTCTTCGCGAGCTCCTGGACGATGTCCCAGGGGAAGACGTTCTCTTCGTCGTACTTCGCGCGCACCGGCTTCACGCGTTCCTCGGCGATCGTGCGCGCGAGGTCGCGGATGCTGCGCTGCTCTTCGGTGAGGTGATGTTCCATGGCCCGCCGCCCCTCCCATCGTTCCCGTGGAGTCGGTTGGAGCCAGTGGTGTCGGACACCGGCGTACGCGCGCGCGGCCGTGGAACTCGCGAGTGGGCCGGCGCGACGCGGCGGAGAATGCGATGCGGCGGGCCCGCCGCGCAACTGCGGAGCCGGCGCCGGCGGCTCAGTGCTCCGCGCGCGGCAGCGCGCGCTCGATCCGGCGATCCGGAATCAGCCACAGGATCGCGACGAACACGAACAGCGCGCACGACACCCACGCGTTCACGAACGCGACCCCGAGTGCGAGCACGTAGGCCGCGACCGAGATCCAGCCCTTGCGGTCGTCGCCGATCGCGCGCGCGAGCGTCGAGTCCCGGCCGTGCACCGCGATCAGCGAGCGGACGAGCGCCGTGTAGGAGAGCGCGGCCGCGAGCAGCACGGCGCCGTACGCGAACACCGGCAGCGGCGCGAAGTGCGTCTCACCCATCCAGTTCGTCGTGAACGGGAACAGCGTGAGCCAGAACAGCAGCGCCATGTTGCTCCACAGCACGCGGCCGTCCACGTGCTTCGCCGCCTGCAGCAGGTGGTGGTGGTTGTTCCAGTAGATCGCGACGAACACGAAGCTCAGGACGTAGCTCGAGAACACCGGAACGAGCGGCCGCAGCGAAGCGAGGTCGGCGCCGTGAGGCACGTGCATCTCGAGAACCATGATCGTGATCACGATCGCGATCACGCCGTCGCTGAACGCTTCGAGCCTGCCCTTGTGCACGCGGCGCGGCCTCCCCTCGTGGATGGGGCGATCAGGCTCGGTTCAGGCGCCGGCGCGCGAGCCCGCTCGTTACGGCGCCGGCCGCGGCCATGGTCGCGCACTGGATCGGGAAGGCGATGGTCCGCAGCGGGGCCGTGGCCGGCACCGACCAGAACGCGAACTGGAGTGACCAGAGGATCAGCCCGGCGATGAGCCCCGAGAGCAGCGGCCGCTCGCGCACGTCGAACGGCGGACGGGCGCGAGCGGGGAACTCCGCAACCGCCGTCCCGAGCCCGAAGAGCACGGCGAACGTCAGCCCCGAGACGACGCCGTCGAGCGCCTCGCCCCAGGTTGCGAGCTTCTGGAGATGCAGCGCGGTGACGATCGCCACCGTCGGCAGCGCGAAACCGAGTGTTCGGTCGAGAACGATTCTCACGAGCTGTGCCTCCTCTCGCCCGCCCCCGGGGCGTGCGTTCGAGGTTTCTACACCACGAGCGTACGGACGTCCCGCTTTTCTTCGTGCGATCAGTGCTCCCCCGTGGACCGCACCGGGATCCGGGCGAGCTCGCCCGCGAGCCGGAAGCGCACGCGCAGGACGAGGAACGTCGCGACGGCGGCGAGTCCCGCGACGAAGCCCCACCACAATCCGACCACGCCCATCCTGGCGCCGAATCCGAGTCCGAGGCTCACGGGCATCCCGATGAGCCAGAAGCCGAGCACGTTCGAGATCATGGCGGCGCGCGTGTCGCCCGCGCCGCGCAGCACGCCCGACGCCACGACCTGCAGCCCGTCGAACACCTGGAACACGCCGGCGATGGGAATCAGCGCGATCGCGATCGCGAGCACACCCGGCACCGACGTATAGAGGTGCGCGAACACGCCGGGCGCGACGAGGAACACGACCGCGGTGAGCGACATGAAGCCCGCGCCGAACAGCAGCGCGCTCGAGGCGACCCGTCGCGCGTGCGGCGCGTCCCCTTCGCCGATCGCGTGGCCGACGAGCACCGACGCCGCGCTGCCGATGCCGGCCGGCACCATGAACGTGAGCGAGGCGAGGTTGATCGCGACCTGGTGCCCGCCGATCGCCTCGGCGCCGAACCAGCCGGCGAACACGCTGATCGAGGCGAACGTCGTGAACTCGACCGACGCCTGGATGCCGATCGGAAGCCCGATCGCGAGCGTGTCGCGGAGCGGCCCTCGCGCGAGCGCCTCGCGACGGAACGGCCGCAGCATCGGGCCGAGTTCGCGCCGCGACAGCACGAGCAGCAGCGCGAGCATGCACCAGCGTCCGATCGTGCTCGAGAGTGCGGACCCCGGCGCGCCCATCGGCGGCACCCCGAAGCGGCCGAACACGAGCACGAAGTTGAGCGCCAGGTTGAGCACGTTCCCGAACACGATGGTCGTGACGATCGCGCGCGTGTGCTTCATCGCCTGCAGGCTCTGGCGCAGCGTGACGAACAGCAGCAGCACGATCATGCCGGGCGCCGACATCCACACGAAGCCCGCCGCTCGCGGGATCACGTCCGGCGGCTGGCGCAGGAACCGGAAGACGGCGGGCGCCGGCAGGCACAGCAGCGTCATCACGACGCCGATCGAGGCCGCGAGCACCACGCCGCGCTGGATGCCGAGCGCGGCCGCGTCGTGGTCCCTGGCACCCATCGCCTGCGAGACGATCGGATCGAGCGCCCACAGCGTGCCCATCGCGAACACGGCGAGCCCGAACACGTACAGGTTGCCGAGCGAGGCGGCCGCGAGTTCGCGCGCGGAGACGTGGCCCACCACGATCGTGTCCACCACGCCCATGAACATGAGCCCGACCTGCACCGTGATGATCGGGATCGCGAGGCGCACAAGCGCGCGCAGGTCGCTCGATGTCGGGATGAATTCTCGGACCATCGCGGAGGAATACCCCGGGCCGCGCGGGAAGGGAAACGCGAGCGGGCGGACCGCTCAGAAGCGCGAGACGAGCCGCAGTTCCGCGCCCTCGAACGGCTGCACCTCGTAGCAGGTGCCGGCCGTGCACGCGGGTCCGCCGCGGCGTTCGCCGACGAACAGCTGCAGCGTGTGGGCGCGCCCGAGGACGGCCGAGGCGGTGACCGCGCGATACGTGCGCGGGTCCACGGTCCCGCCGAAGAGATCGGGCTCCTCCTCGAGCGGATCGGTCGTGCGCTGCCACAGCCACGCGATGCTGCCCCACGACGCGCGCGCGAGCTGCACGCTCGCGTAGAGATCGGTCCAGCCCTCGTTCGGCGCGAACAGGTTGCGGCGCTCGGCGTCGAGCCGCTCGAGGTCGAGCGTCGCCGACCACGGCCCGAACGCGCGCACGGTCGCGCTCGCGCCGTAGATCTCGCGCTCGCGAATCGACGCGAACGTGTCGAAGCCGCGGTCGAAGAACGCGGTCCCTTCGAGCCACGCCACGCGCTCGGGGGCGACGTGCAGCTCGGCATAGTTCTCTTCGAAGCGCAGTTCGGAGCCCGCGGGCGTTCCGGCCGAGCGGCTGTGGTTCAGCGTGAGCGCGCCCCAGCCGCGGGCGCCCCACGACAGCTCGGCCTGGACGCCGTGTTCGCTCTCGGCGTTGAGCACGTGCGTCGCGCGGTTCGGCAGCGCGTAGGCGTGCTCGCGCACGAGCGACGGCGGATCGTTCGTGCCGAGCCGGAAGTCGCGGTAGTCCTTCCACTCGACCGACGCCGCGAACGGCCCCGCGACGAGTTCGGTCGAGACGTACAGCGCGTGCGGCACGCGGTCGCCGGTGCGAAGTTCGAAGAACTCGCCGAACGAGCGGTCGAGCTGCGCGTACTCCGCGTATACGGGCAGCGCGACCGCCGAGAGGCCCGCGAGGGCGAACGGGTCGAGCTCGAGGAACCCCGAGCCCGCCTCGCGGCTCAGCGTCGCGCCCGCGTTCGTCGTGCGCACGTACGTGACGCCCGCGCGGCTGCCGCGCCAGACGTCCGCGGCGAATTCGCCGCCCGAGATCGTGCCGTCGTCGTCGCTCGAGCTGAGCGCGCGCACGCTCGCGGGCCCCCACGCGCCTTCGGCCAGCACGCCGTCGCGCTCGCGCGAGAACGAGCGCCGCGCGCGCGAGCCGGGATCCTGCAGTACGACGCCCGGCAGCTCGAACGCCCGGAACGTGAGCCCGCGGCCGAGGATCGAGTAGAAGTCGCCCGCGCGCACGCGCAATCCGTCCGCGCGCACTTCGGCGTAGCGCTGCGTGAACTCGCGCGCGCTGGCCTCGTCCTGGCTGTCGTCGAGCGACTCGTGCCGGAAGCCGAACAGCAACCCGCCCCACGCGACTTCGGCCGAGAGCTGGTCGTACGTGCTCGTCGCGTTCTCCGGCTGGCCGAGGAACGAGGCGAACGGGTCGTTCCCGAACTGCGCCTCGACGAGGTTCGTGACCGAGACGCGCGCGGGCGCGGCCTCGAAGCCCGTCGCCCCGGCGCGTGCCCCGGACGAGCACGCACACGCCAACGCCGCCGCGACGCCGGCGAGCGCCGCGGCCCGGAACGCGCGGCTCACGGCGTCGTCCCGGCTGCGGGCGCGGCCGCGGCGAGCGTGCGGGCGAGTTCGCGCTCGAGCGCGTCGGCGTCGCCCGGCAGGTAGCCCTGACGCGACCACGCGATGCGGCCGTCGCGCCCGATCAGGAACGTCGTCGGCACCGCCTTCACCTGGTAGGCCGACTGAAGGCTCTCGTCGCGGTCCACGACGATCGGCATCGTGAGACCGAGCTTGTTCGCGAACGCGCGCACCTTGGCCTGGTTGCGCGGCCCGTCGATCGAGATCGCGACCACGGTGACGCCGTCCGCGCGGTGCTTCGCGGCGAGCCGCTCGAGTTCGGGCAGCGACATGAGGCACGGCTTGCACCACGTGGCCCAGAAGTCGAGCACGACGGGGCCTTTCGCCGCGAGTTCGCCGAGCGCGATGCGCTCGCCCGCGACGGACCGCGCCTCGAACGCGGGCGCGACGCCGCGTCCCGGAACGGCCGGCGCCTGCGCGCCGATCGGAGACGCGAGGAACACTGCCGCCGCGACGAGCGCGAGCGCGTCGAGCGTGCGCCTCACCGGAACATCACCACGCGACGCCGCCACACGCGATCGCCGATGCGCGCGCGCACGAGGTACACGCCGGGCGCGGCGTGTCCCGCGTCGGTCGCGCCGCTCCAGCTCACGCGCACGCCGCCCTGCCCGACCGGTCCGCGCCACAGCGTCGCGACGCGGCGGCCCTGCAGGTCGAGCACCGCGACGTCGCCGTCGGCCGCCGCGCCTGCGGGCGCCGCGAATTCCACGGACGTCGACGTGCGGAACGGATTCGGACTCACGCGCAGGCCGCCGCGCTCGAGGCTGAAGCCCTCTTCGACACCGGCGGTCGGCGTGACGAGCGTGTCCACCGCGCCGCGGATCTCGTCGAGGTGGTAGCGGTCACCGTGCGGCCAGGTCAGCGCGGCGTGGTAGCGCACCTTTCCCTGCTTGCTGATCACGACGTAGTTGTCGTACGTGCCGTAGAGCGTCTGTACGTTCCCGCCCGTCGCGGTCGCACCGAGCAGCAGCAGCGGAAACGTCACACCGGTCTGGTTGCGGAATCCCGTCAGCTGTCCGAACGAGCCGTTCCAAAGGTCCACGCCGATCACCTGCACCTCACCCGGATTGCGGGTCGCGTAGTAGTTCTGGACGTCCTGCTGCACCGACGGACCGTCGGTGAGGCAGAAGGGTCAGGCATAGCCCATGAGGAACAGCACGACGACCTTGCCCGAGTAGTTCGAGAGCGAGACCGGGCCGTGCGCGAGGGAGTTCTTCGTGAAGTCGGGCGCACTGGCCCCGAGCGCGATGTCGGCGCGGGCGGGCGCGGCGACGGCGAGCGCGGCCGCGGCCACCGCCGCGAGCAGCACGAAGCGGATTCGAGCGAGCGGGAAGCGGGTCATGCGGTTCTCCTCGGTGAGGTGACGCGGTGTCGGTCGGGCGCGGGGCATCGTCGCACGTCCGAGGACGCGACGTGACTTCGAACGGACAAATCGACCCCGGCGGGCTCGCGCCTGTGGCGAAACCGCCACGGGGGCCCATGCCTTCCCCGCGGCGATTTCGCGTCGTTCGTGCCCTTTTCAATGCGTTCCGCCCGGGAAAGTTCCCGCAGGAATAGCACACCCCTCCCGGCGTACTTCGTGCTGACCCTGGCCATCAGGCGCACAGCCCACAGGAGGAGTGACCATGAACCGCAGCCGAGTGATCCCGTCCGAGGCCCGCCATCGCGGCCAGTCCGCCGTCCTCAATTCCGACCACCTTCACGCCGCGTGGCGCGCGCTGCTGCTCGCCGCGACGATGACCGCCGCGACCGCGGCCGTCGTCACTGCGGCGCGCGCCGACGACGTCCGCTGGCGTCCCGGCTCGTCGAACTACGACTGGAACGTGGACGGCCGGCTCGTGGACGTGAGCGTCCTCGTCGGCGGCTCGGAGACGCCGCTCTATCACAAGGCCGGCGCGTGGGACCGCAGCTACTTCCAGGCGTTCAAGGGCCGCAACTACGCGCTCCAGCTGCGCAACAACACTGGCGAGCGCGTCGGCGTGCTGATCGCCGTGGACGGCCTCAACGTCGTGAACGGCGAGCGCTCGAGCCTGTCGAACCGCGAGGCGATGTACGTGCTCGACCCGTTCGAGAGCGCGACGATCCGCGGCTGGCGCACGTCGCTCGACGAAGTCCGCCGGTTCGTGTTCGTGGACGAGGAGCGTTCGTACGCGGAGCGCACCGGCCAGGCGAACGGCGACATGGGCTGGATCCGGGTGCTCGCCTTCCGTGAGCAGCGCCCGATCGCGTGGACGCTGCCGCGCTTCAACGGCGGCCCCGAGCCCTACGACAAGGACGGCATGGCGCGCGAGCGCGGCGATGCGAGCGGGGAAGCGCGCGACGAAGCGCGCCGTGAAGTCGCGCCGGCGCCTCAGGCTCCGGGCAAGAGCGGCGTGATGCCGTACAACAGCCAGCCGCAGACCGAGCAGTCCGCGCCCGGCACGGGCTGGGGCGAACGCCGCCAGGACCGCGTCGAGCAGACCCGCTTCCTCGCCGCGGCGGGCGCGACCGACCGCATCACGCTGCGCTACGAGTACTCGAGCGGCCTGCGCGCCCTCGGCATCGTGCCGGTTCGCGAACGCAATCGCGACCGGGTGTGGGAGCGCGAGCGCGGCGAACTCGGCTTCGCCCAGCCCCCGCGCTGGTAACGGTATCCCGGCCGCGGCGCCTCCTCCGCGGCCGCGAGCGGCCCGCCTGCGAGTGCAGGCGGGCCGATTCGTTGTGGGCGGCGACCGCCGCCGGGGGGCGTCGAGATTTCGCTTGACCGCTCGGAGCGAACGGCCGATCTTATTTCGGTGTTTGGCGAAATAGCGAAGGAGGACGAATGGACGAGGTGTTCCGCGCGCTCGGCGATCCGACGCGTCGCGAGATCCTGCGGCTCCTCAGGCGCAGGGACATGACGGCCGGCGAGCTGGCCGAGAGCTTCCCGCTCGCGAAGTCCACGTTGTCCGGCCACTTCAACGTGCTGCGTCACGCGAAGCTCATCGTCTCGGAACGGCGCGGCACGACGATCGTCTACAGCCTGCAGCTCTCCACGTTCGAAGAAGCCGTCGCGGCGGTGCTCGACCTGCTCGCGGCGGGCAAGCGCAGAAAGGGGAAATCGTCATGAAGCCCGACTGGCGCACCGAATGGCCGATGTGGCTCGTTCTCGCGGGCACGATCGCGTATTCGCTCGCGAGCTGGAACGCGGTCCCCGACCGCTTCGCCGTTCACTGGAACCTCGCGGGCGAGCCGGACGGATTCGCCGGCCGCGCGCAGGGCCTGCTCGCCCTGCCGCTGACCGCGCTCGCGCTGTACGCCGTGATGCTCGTGCTGCCGCGCGTGGATCCGGGCCGCGCGAACTACGAGAGCTTCGCCGGCGCGTACCGAACGATCCGGCTCCTCGTGCTGCTCGTCGTGGCGGTCGCGCAGGTGTGCCTCGTGATCGGAGCGCGCGGGACACTCGTCGCGCTGCCGACCGTGACGCTGCTCGCCGTCGGTGCGCTGTGCGTCGTGATCGGAAACCTGCTCGGCAAATTGCGGCCGAACTGGTTCGCCGGGATCCGCACGCCGTGGACGCTTTCGAGCAAGGAGTCCTGGCTGCGCACGCACCGGGTGGGCGGCTGGGCGTTCGTGGCCGACGGTCTGCTCATCATGGCGATGGCCGCGGCCCGCATCGAGAGCGCGAAGGCGGCGGCGATCGCCGTGATGGCCGCCACCGCACTCGGACTGGCGATCTACTCCTACGTCGTGTGGCGCGGCGATCCCGCGAAGGTCCCGCCCGCGGGCACGCTGCCCGCGCCCGACCCCGACACGCGCTGACGGCGGGCGCGCCGACCGGGCGCCCCGCTACTTCTTCTTCGCCGCCCGCCGCGTGCGAACGGAAACCCTCGCGCGCGGCGGACGCTTCGCGGCGGATCCCGCGACCGCCGTCTCGAGGTCTCTCCAGTCGGGCGCGCCGAGCTTCAGCTCGCACGCCTTCACGTTCTCCTCGAGCTGCGCGACGCGCGAGGCGCCGACGATCGCGCTCGCGACCTCGGGGCGCGAGAGCACCCACGCGATCGCGACCGGCGCCGGGCCCGGCAGTCCGCGCTTCGCGGCCCAGGCCGCAAGGCGCTCGGCGGCGGCGACGTTCTCGGGCGTGAGCGCCTTCTCGGCCGTGAGGAAGTGCGCGAACTTCGTCTTCGCGCGGCTGTCCTCGGGCACCGCGCCGCCCGCGTACTTGTTCGTGAGCACGCCCTGCGCGAGCGGCGAGTAGACGATCATCCCGAGGCCGTGGCGGCGGCAGAACGCGACGTGCTCCTTCTCGACGTGGCGGTCCACGAGATTCCAGCGCGGCTGACTCGAGATGAACGCGTCCAGGTCGTGCGCCTTCTGGTACGCCACGGCCTGGGCCGCGAGCTTCGGGTGGTGGTCGAAGTTCGAGAACCCGACGTAGCGCACCTTGCCCGACGTGACGAGGTCGTCGAGCGCCCGCAGCGTCTCTTCGATCGGCGTCGACGGGTCGGGCGCGTGGAGCTGGTACAGGTCCACGTAGTCGGTCTGCAGCCGCTGCAGGCTCTGGTGGAGCGCATCGAACACGTGCTTGCGCGACAGCCCCGCGCCGAGCGGCCCCTCCCACACGCGTCCCATGCACTTGGTCGCGATGACGATCTGCTCGCGCGGCAGGTCGCGCAGCGCGCGGCCGAGCACGGTCTCGGCGCCGCCGCGCACGTACACGTCGGCGGTGTCGAACAGGTTGATGCCGAGCTCGAACGCGCGACGCACGATCTTCAACGCTTCCGATTCGTCCACCGATCCGCCGTAGGTGGTCCACGAGCCGAGCGAGATCTCCGACACCTTGAGGCCGCTGTGGCCGAGATTGCGGTAGTTCACGGGACGTCGCCCTCGAAGGTCTTGATGCCGGTCACCCACCAGTAGAGCACGTCGGGGTCGATGTCCGCGCCGTTCGGCCACTCGAGACAACCTGCCTCGGCGTTCACTGCGACGCGGGCGAACTCCGCAGGATCGAGCAGCGGCTCGAACACGCCCCTGAAGCGAAGACGGCGAGATAGGTCCACCTCGCCACTCACCCCGTCGGCGAACCGAACCCAGAGTCGGTGCGATCCGATCACTCGAATCTCGATGGCGTCATGTGGCTGCACGTTCACTCCAGCGGCGCGATGGGAATCAGCGGGACTCGCTTGCGGCCCCGCCGCCAGTTCTCACGAAGCTCCGGACGATGGCGGCTGGCCCACTCCGCAACGAGTCCGAGCGCCCGCGGCGGCAGCTCACCGGAAATCAGGCTCGTCGTCTCGATGTCGAAGCGCGCCTCGAACTCCGCGTAGCGTGCGTGGAAGTGCGGTCGCAAATGGTCTGAGAAGTACATCCGAATCACGATTCCGAAGAAGCGCGAGATCTCGGGCACATCGTGCCCTCCGCGGGGAAGTCCGGCGGGGGCGCGAAGGCCGCGGCATTCTCTCCGCGACGCCTTGCTCCGACAAGCTCCGGCTTCTCGGAAGCCCGTGCTACCCTCCGCGCCCTCATGGAACCGACACCCATGACCTCGAGCGGCGGCCGCTTCCGGCTCCGCGACCTGATCCCGTTCGGCCCCAAGCGCCACCCGCGTCCCCGCCCCTTCGTCAGCATGGCGTGGGTCGCGTGGGAGAACCGCGACAACCTCCCCTACGCCTGGCGCATCCTCACGAAGGGCGTGTGCGACGGCTGCTCGCTCGGGCCCCCGGGCCTGCGCGATGACGTCATCGACGGCAACCACCTGTGCAAGACGCGCCTGAGCTTGCTCAGGCTCAACACCATGGGCGCGATCCCGGACGAGCGCCTGCGTGACGTCGGCGCGCTGCGAGCGCTCACGAACGAGCAGCTCCACCGGCTCGGACGCGTGCCGTACCCGATGATCCACCGCGGCGACGGCGGGCCGCTCCATCGGTTGAGCTGGGACGAGGCGCTCGCGATCGTCGCCGACGAGCTGCGCGGCGTCCCGGGCGAGCGGCTCGGCTTCTTCGCCACCTCGCGCGGCACGACGAACGAGACCTATTACGCGTTCACGAAGGTCGCGCGGTTGATGGGCTCGAATCACGTGGACCTGTGCGCGCGGCTGTGTCACGCGGCGAGTGTGTCGGGGCTCAAGGACACGCTCGGCGTGCCGGCGCCGACGTGCTCGCTGCAGGACATGATCGGCAGCGACCTCGTCGTCGTGCTGGGCTCGCACCTCGCGAACAACCAGCCCGTCACGATGAAGTACCTCACGTACGCGAAGCGCCAGGGCACGCGCATCGTCGTCGTGAATCCGATGCGGGAGCCCGGCCTCGAGCGCTACTGGGTGCCGAGCGACACGCGCAGCGCGGTGTTCGGCACGAAGCTCATGGACGACTTCTTCCAGGTCGCCGTCGGCGGCGACGTCGCGTTCCTGAACGGCGCACTGCGGCACCTCGTCGAGAACGACTGGGTGGACCGCGCGTACGTCGAGCGCCACACGAGCGGCTTCGCCGAGACCGCCGCGCACGTGAAGTCGCTCGAGTGGAAAGCGCTCGAGCGCGACTCGGGGCTGACGCGCGAGGACATGCTGCGCTTCGCGCGCGAACTCGCGAACGCGAAGTCGTGCGTGCTCGTCTACAGCATGGGCCTCACGCAGCACCGCTTCGGCGTGGACAACGTGAAGGCGGTCGTGAACCTCGCGCTCGCGCGCGGCTTCCTCGGCCGCGAAAAGTGCGGCGTGATGCCGATCCGCGGCCACTCGGGCGTGCAGGGCGGCGGCGAGTGCGGCGTGGATCCCGACAAGCTGCCCGGCGGCTACGAGATCCACGCCGAGCCCGACCGGCGCCGCTTCGAGGACCTGTGGGGCGCGCCGCTGCCGACGCACCGCGGCCATCGCACGCTGCAGATGCTCGAGGCCGCCCATCGCGGCGAGATGGACCTGCTCTATTCGCTCGGCGGCAACCTGCTCGAGACGATGCCCGACCGCGACTACATGGCGGAGGCGCTCTCGCACGTGAAGCTGCGCATCCACCAGGACATCGTGCTCAACACCTCGTCGCTGCTGCCCGGCCGCGCGGTGCTGATCCTGCCGGCCGAGACGCGCTACGAGACGAAGGGCGGCGGCACGGCGACGAGCACCGAGCGCCGCATCCGCTTCTCCCCCGAGATCCCCGGGCCGCGCTTCGCCGAAGCGCGCGCGGAGTGGCGCATCCCCGTGCAGGTCGCGCTCGCCGCGCGAGCGGATCTCGCGCGCGCGTTCCCGTGGAAGGACACGCGCGACATCCGCCACGAGATCGCGCGCGCGATGCCCCTCTACGCCGGCATCGAGCGGCTCGAGCGCGAGGGCCAGTGGGTGCAGTGGGGCGGCGCGCATCTGTTCACGGACGGCTTCACGAAGATGCCGGGCGGTCGCGCGCGCTTCACGGCGCTGAGGCTCCCCGAGACCGTGATCCCCGCGGGCCGGTTCCTGCTCACGACGCGGCGCGGGAAGCAGTTCAACAGCATCACGTGGGGCTCGCGCGACTTCTTGATGGGCAGCCCGTCGCGCTCGGACGTGCTGATGTGCGCGGACGACGCGCGCGCGATCGGCGTCGAGGACGGCGGCGCCGTGACGCTGCGTTCCGACGTCGGCGTCTGGACCGGCATCGCGCGCATCGCCCCGATGAAACCGCGACACCTGCAGGCCTACTGGCCCGAGACGAACGTGCTCATTTCACGGCGCTTTGACCCCGTGTCCGGCGAGCCCGACTACAATGCGTTCGTCACCGTCGAGCCCGCCGGCCTCGCCGCGTCCGGAGTCCCCGCGCGCGTCGAGCCGCGCCTCGCACCGATCCCCGAGCCCGCGCCCGTGCTCACGCGCGACGCGGTTCGCGATCCCGCCTCCGGAGAGCGTTCTTGAAGCCACGATCGTTCGCGCCGCACCTCGCGCTCGCCGCCGCCGTCGTGCTCGCGTGCGCCGGCGCGCCGCGCCCCGCGCGCGCCGCCGCCGCCGACACCGCGCTCGTCGTGCCCGACGTGCCCGAGTACCAGCGCCTGCTCGACGACTACCTCGTCGTCGTCTCGAAGCGCGGCGAGCCGCTCGACACGCGCTTCGACTACGAGCGCCTCTACGACGTGCGCACGCGGCCCGAGACGTTCGCGCGCATCCACCGCCAGCTCGCCGCCGCGACGCCCTCGCGCATGGACCGCGCGACGCGGCTCGCGTGGGCGATCAACACCTACAACTTCCTCGTGCTCGAGAACGCCACCGACTACCTGCTCGTGCCCGGCCGCGGGCGGCTGCGCTGGAAGAGCGTGCAGGACATCCACCTCCGCACCGGGCTGTTCTTCAAGGGCGAGACGATCGAGGTCGAGGGCGTGAACTACTCGCTCGACGACTTCGAGCGCGCGTTCTGCCTCGACGGCTACGACCGCTCGTCCGGCCAGACGCCGCCCGCGACGCTCGATCCGCGCGTGCACTTCGCGCTCGTGTGCGGCGCGATGGGATGCCCTCCGCTGCTGCCGCGCGCCTACCGCGCCGATTCGCTCGAACGCCAGCTCGAATTCGCGACGCACAACGCGCTCGCGCTGCCGCGCCACCTCGTGCTCGACCCGGCGACGAAGCGCGTCGGCGTCAGCACGCTCTTCAGCTGGTACGCCGCCGACTTCGGGGGAAACGTCGCCGCCTGGGCGTTCGTGAAGCGCTACGCGCCGAAGCCGGTGCGCGCCGCGATCGAGGCGCAGAAGCTCCAGCGCCCGAACCGCTACGTCCCGTGGGACTGGCTGCTCAACCAGGCGCCGAAGAAGACCGACGCCTAGGCTCCGCCGCCGCGCTTCGCCATCATCACGAGCGCCGCGCCCGTGAAATACGCCACGACCCAGTAGAGGTAGGCGACGAGCGAGTAGCGGTGAAGCCCCGCCGTGAGCGGCGCCGTACCGTGCTCCGAGGCGTGCCGCCACAGCCGCGTGACGTCCACCGCCATGAACGCGAGCGCCGACCAGCCGAGCACGCCGTGCAGCGTGATCGCGAAGCGTCCGACGGCGATCACCATGAGCGCGGTCGCGATCGTGTCGAACGCGAGGCCGCACGTGAGCCAGCCGCGCGCCGCGGGCGTCGAGCGGCGCGAGCGCTGCACGAGCACCGTGCCGACCGTGTAGAGGATCAGCGCCGCCGTCACCGTCGCGACCGCGGCCATGCGAATCGGATTCATCCCCGCCTCCTCCCTTTCGTCCCTACCGCAGCCCGATGAGGTGCACGATCCACCACGACACCGCGGCGACGATCGCGGCCGCCGGCATCGTCAGCACCCACGCCCACACGATGCGTCCCGCGACGCCCCACTTGACCGCCGACAGCCGCTGCGACGCGCTGACGCCCGCGCCCACGATCGAGCCCGTGATCGTGTGCGTCGTGGACACGGGAATGCCCGCGGCGCTCGCGCCGAACAACGCGAGCGCGCCGGCCGTCTCGGCGCAGAAGCCGCCGACGGGCTGGAGCTTCGTGATGCTCATGCCCATCGTCTTCACGATGCGCCACCCGCCGGAGAGCGTGCCGAGGCCGATCGCGCCGTAGCTCGCGAGGATCACCCAGAACGGCACGTGGAACTCGCCCGTGAGGTGGCCGGTCGAGAACAGCAGCGCCGTGATGATGCCGGCCGTCTTCTGCGCGTCGTTCGAGCCGTGCCCGAGGCTGAACGCCGCGGCCGACACGAGCTGCAGCCGCCGGAACAGCAGGTCCACCGCACGCGGGTTCCAGCGCCTGAAGATCCACACGACCGCGAGCATGAGCAGGAAGCCGAGCACGAGGCCGACGACCGGCGAGACGACGATGAAGATCGCGACCTTCGTGATGCCCGACGTCACGACGGCCTGCGGGCCGACGGCGACGAGCGCCGCGCCGACGAACCCACCGATGAGCGCGTGCGACGACGAGGTCGGGAGGCCGATCCACCACGTGAACAGGTTCCAGATCACGGCGCCGAGCAGCGCCGCGAGCACGATCGGCGGAGTCACGATCGCGGGATCCACGATGCCCTTCGCGATCGTCTTCGCGACGTGCACGCCGAACACCGCGAACGCGATGAAGTTGAAGAACGCCGCCCAGATCACCGCGGCGCGCGGCGACAGCACGCGCGTGCTCACGATGGTCGCGATCGAGTTCGCCGCGTCGTGGAAGCCGTTGCTGTAGTCGAAGAACAGCGCGACCGCGACGATCAGCAGGAGGGTCGGTTCCATGGCACGCGGTCAGCGGCTCTTGAGCACGATGGACTCGATCGCGTTCGCGACGTCCTCGCAGCGGTCGGCCGCACCTTCGAGCCGGCCGTACAGCTCCTTCCAGCGCATGACGTCGAGCAGGTCGTGCCGCCCCGAGAACAGGTCGGCGACCGCTTCGCGCGACACCGTGTCGGCTTCGTTCTCGAGCCGGTTGATCTCGATCGTGAACGCCATGAGCCCCTTGAAGTCCTGCAGGTGGCCGACGGCCTGTTCGATCTGCGCGCCGCACTGGCTCAGGATGCGCGCGAGCTTGAGCGCCTCCGGCGTCACCTTCTCGACCTTGAAGAGCAGGAACCGGCTGCCGATCGCCTCCGCCGCGTCGAGCACGTCGTCCAGTCCGCTCGCGAGCGCGTGGATGTCGTCGCGCTCGAGCGGCGTGATGAACGTCTTGTTGAGCCGCTCGAAAATCTCGTGCGTGACGATGTCGCCCTGGTGCTCGATCTCCTTCAGCTTGCGCGTGCGCGTTTCGACGTCGTCGTAGCGCTCGACCATTTCGAGCAGCGCGTCGCAGCCGGTGTGCACGAGTGCCGCCTGCTTGCGGAACAGCGCGAAGAAGTCGTCCTCGCGCGGAAACAGAGAGAATCCCATCCTCGCCTCCCGTTTCGCGTTCGCATCGAGCCCGGAGCGGGCCGCGAAGTGCTAACAGATGCGGGGCCGGAACGGAAACGCGCGCGCCGCCCCCGTCGGCCGCGACGCGGCGGCGGCGCGCGGGACGCCCCGGCCGGCGTGCTAGTCTGCGGCCCTTCGCGCCGATCGCCCGCCGCGATCCGCGCGCATCGTCACCCCTAAGCGCACGGAGGCGCCCGCGGTGCAGCCACTCGACATCGTGATCGTGGGAGGCGGCATCGCCGGTCTCGGCGTCGCGCGCCTCGCGGCGCGCAACGGCTTCTCCGTCGTCGTGATCGAGCGCGGCGACCTCGCCGGCGGCACGAGCAGCCGTTCGAGCCACATGCTGCACGGCGGGCTCCGCTACCTCGAGCACGGCGAGTTCGCCCTCGTGCGCGAGTCGCTCGAGGAACGCGGCGAGGTGTTGCGCATGGCGCCGGGGCTCGCGCGGCCGTGCCGCTTCCTCGTGCCGCTCGTCCGGCGCGGGCGCGTCGCGCCGTGGAAGCTGCGGCTCGGGCTCTCGCTCTACGACTGGCTCGCGGGACCGCGCGCGCTCGCACCGCACCACATGGTGCGCGCCCGCGAGGCGCTCGAGCTCGAATCCACGCTCGAACCGCAGGGCCTGCTCGGCGCCGGCCTCTACTCGGACGTCGTCATGGACGACGCGCGCCTCGCGATCGCGGTCGCGCGCGACGCCGCCGCGCACGGCGCCTCGATCCACTCCTACACCGAGGCGACCGGCGCGCATCCCGGCGCCGACGGCACGATCGAGATCGAGGCGCGCCACCGCATGAGCGGCGCCCGCGACACGTTCGTCGCACGCGCGGTCGTGAACGCGACGGGCCCGTGGACCGACGACGTCCGCCGCCGCCTGCTGCGCGGGCTGCATCCGGGCGCGCCCGATCCGCCGCCGCTGCTGCGGCCCTCGCGCGGCACGCACCTCGTGCTGCCGCCGCTCACGAAGGACCACGCGCTGCTGTTCTTCGCGCGCTCGGACGGCCGCGCCGTGTTCGCGCTGCCGCTCGGCGGCTGGACGCTCGTCGGCACGACCGAAGTCGAGGTGCCGACGCCGCCCGACGAGTCGCACGCGCTGCCGACGCCCGAGGAGATCAGATACCTGCGCGACGAGATCGCGCACGTCGTGCCCGGCGCCGCCGGTGCGGCCGTGCACGCGGCGTTCGCCGGCGTGCGTCCGCTGCTGCGCTCCGAGGACGACGAGGTCGGCGACGCCTCGCGCGAGCACGAGGTGCTCGCGGACGGAGCGCTGTTCACGCTCGCGGGCGGCAAGTACACGACGTTCCGCGTCATGGCGCGCGACACGCTCAAGCGCATCGTGCAGCACCTCGGCGACACGCGCCCGCTGCGCGATCCGGCCGAGCCGCTGCCCGCGCCGGTCGCGACGGCGCTCGCGCCCGAATCACTCGGCGAGCACGCCGCGACGCACGAATACGCGCTGCGCCTCGGCGACGTCATGCGGCGCCGCTCCGCGCTGTGGCTCGAACCCGACCGCGGCCGCGTCGCCGCGCCCGCCGTGGCGCGCGGCATGGCGAACGCGCTCGGCTGGAGCGAGGCGCGCATCCGCGACGAAGTGCAGGCGTGGGACCACGCGTTGCGCGAGGAGGAGGCGCGCCTCGCGCGCGCGATCGAACCGAAGTGATCGTCCGCGCCCGCGCGGCGCGCCGGAGGGAACGATGTCGCGGTACGTGCTCGCGGTGGACCAGGGAACGACGGGAACGACGGCGCTGCTCGTGGACCGGCGCGGCCGCATCGGCGGCCGCGGCTACGCGGAGGTGCCGCAGCACTTCCCGAAACCGGAGTGGGTCGAGCACGACGGCGGCGAGATCTGGACGAGCGTCGCGCGCGCGGTGAAGTCGGCGCTCGCCGCGGCGCGCGCACGCGCCGCGGCGATCGAAGCGATCGGGATCACGAACCAGCGCGAGACGACGCTCGTCTGGGACCGCGCCACGGGTCAGCCCGTGCACCGCGCGATCGTCTGGCAGGATCGCCGCACGGCGCCCGTGTGCGCCGAGCTGCAGGCCGCGGGGCACCAGGCGCGCGTTCGAGAGAAGACCGGCCTCGTGCTGGATCCGTACTTCTCCGGCACGAAGGTCGCGTACATCCTCGACCACGTCGCCGGCGCCCGCGAGCGCGCCGAGCGCGGCGAGCTCGCGTTCGGCACGGTGGACAGCTACCTCGTCTACCGCCTCTCCGGCGGCGCGGTGCACGCGACCGACGTGACCAACGCGTCGCGCACGATGCTGATGGGGCTCGCGTCGCTGGCGTGGGACGACGAGATGCTCGCGCTGCTCCGCGTGCCGCGCGCGGTGCTGCCGCGCATCGTGCCGTCGGCCGCGCACATCGCGGTGACCAAGGGCTTCGGGCCGCTGCCCGACGGCGTCCCGATCACCGGCATCGCCGGCGATCAGCAGGCGGCGCTCTTCGGCCAGGCGTGCTTCGCCGAGGGCGACGCGAAGTGCACGTACGGCACCGGCGCCTTCATCCTCGTGAACACGGGCAAGGCGCCGCTGCCGAGCCGCTTCGGCTTGCTCACGACGGTCGGATACCAGATAGGCGACGGCGTCACGT
>JBGAOA010000103.1:0-9961 GCA_044222065.1 Candidatus Eiseniibacteriota bacterium | reverse complement strand
CTCGCGCGCCCCGAGGGCGCGCCGCTCGCGCTGGCGCTGTGGCTCGGGAACCTGTGGCGTGCGCGCGCGGCGCGGCTGCGCCCCGCGTTCCTCGTCGCGTTCGCGCTCGTCGCGCTGCCGTACGTCCTCGCGACCCACGAACGTCTCGGACGCTGGTCGCTCGGCGAGAAGGCCGGCTACAACGCGTGGCGGACGTACGCCGCGGCGTACGACGCCGCCTTCGGCGCGCCGCGCGACCTCGCGCGGATCGTGAACGACGCGCCCGAGCTGACGCGCGACGCGCGCCCCGAGGCCGTGAACGGCCTAGGGCTGCTCGCGCGCGCGCCCGGCCTCGTGCTCGGTACGACGGCCGCGAACCTCGGGCGGCTCGCCGTCGCGACGCTGCCGGTGGTCGCCTACGCGCCCGTATTCGCGCTCGCGCTGTGGGGCGCGATCGCCGCGCGCCGGCGCGTGCCGCGCGAACTGTGGGTCGTGCTCGCGGCCGGCGTGCTGCTCTACGCGCCGATCAGCCCCGACCGGCGATTCCTCGTTCCGCTCGTCCCCTGGCTCGTCGCGCTCGCGGCCGCCGGGATCGAGGCCGGCGGCGAACGCTGGCCGCGCGTGTTCGGTCACGCGCTCGTCGCGCTGCTCGCCGTGGGCTCGATCGTGTACGCGTTCGCGAAGGGCGTGCGCTTCGACGACGCGCCCGAACAGCGCGCGGCGGGGGAGTGGCTCGCGAAGGCGTGGCCGGGACTCGCCGCCGCTTCACCCGATGGCGCGGCACACGCGCCGCACGCCCGCCCCGTCGTGATGGCGCGCAAGCCGTGGGTGGCGTTCTACGGGGACGGTC
This sequence comes from Candidatus Eiseniibacteriota bacterium, assembly GCA_044222065.1. Classification (GTDB taxonomy): domain Bacteria; phylum Eisenbacteria; class RBG-16-71-46; order RBG-16-71-46; family RBG-16-71-46; genus JBGAOA01. The sequence continues at coordinate 9,132 of JBGAOA010000103.1, read as the reverse complement.
TCGACGTCGAGCTGCCCGACGCGCCGCTCGAAGCGATCCTCGCGCGCGCGGCCGAGCGCGGCGCGGACGTGCTCGTCGTGGACGAACGTTCGGTCGAGACGTCGCGCGCGGCGCTCGCGCCGCTGCTCGCGGACTCGAGCGCGGCGCCGGGGCTGCGGCGGCTCTGGTCGCGCGCCACCGCGCCGCGCATCACGCTCTGGGACGTGCGCGGACTCGGGACGCGCTGAGCGTCAGCGCGCGGGTGCGAGCCGGTAGACCGCGCCGCCGTGCGCGATCACGTACACCTCGCCGCTCGCGTCCTCGCCGAACGACGACACGCTGCCGACCGAGGGCAGCGCCCACTCCGTGAGTTCGGTCGCGGCGCCCGGCCCGAGGCGCACGCTGCGGATCCAGCCGTTGCAGTAGTCCGAGAACAGGTAGCGACCGACGAGCGAGGGAATCGCGCGACCGCGGTACACGACGCCGCCCGTGATCGAACAGCCCTCGCTGTGGCGGTATTCGTACACGGGCAGCACGAGCCCCGAGCGGTCGCAGTTCGCGGCGTCGTAGCAGTCGCTGCCCTCCATGACGTTCCAGCCGAAGTTCGCGCCGCGCGACGACAGCGGCACGGCGTCCACTTCCTCGAGTTCGCCCTGACCCACGTCGGCGACGACGAGCAGGCTCTCGACGCGATCGAAGCAGAAGCGCCAGGGGTTGCGGAGGCCGAGGCCCCAGATTTCGGGGCGCGTGCCGGGTGTGCGGACGAACGGATTGTCGGACGGGATTCGATAGGGCTCTCCGCCGTCCACGTCGAGCCGCAGCATCTTGCCGAGCAGCGACGCGCGGTTCTGGCCGTTCTTGTGCGGATCGCCGCCGCTACCGCCGTCGCCCATGCCGATCCACAGCATGCCGTCGGGCCCGAACTGCAGGTGGCCGCCGTTGTGGTTCGAGTAGGGCTGGGGAATCTGCAGGACGAGCTTCGCGCTCGCGGGATCGGCGGCGTTGCGGTCGGGGCTCACGCGATAGCGCTCGATGCGCGTGTCGCCGCGGCGGTCGGTGTAGTTCACGTACAGCAGCCCGTTCGTGCGATAGCGCGGATGGAACGCGACCGACAGCAGTCCGCGCTCGCCGCCCGCGCGCACGCGATCGGTGAGATCGAGGAAGGGCAGGGCGAGCAGGCGTCCGTTCGAGACGATGCGAATGCGGCCGGGCTGCTCGACGACGAACAGCCGCGGGTCGCCGGCGGGCGCCGTGAGGTGCACCGGCTGCGCGAGGCCCTTCACGATCGGCACGAGCGTGAGTCCCGTGCGCCTTGCGGGCGCGGCGGCGGCGACGCCGGCGGCGAGCGCGAGCGCGACGAGCGGGATCGCGAGTCGTCGGAGGAACATGCGCGCGAGACTCGCACGGCAGCGCGCGTTGCGTCGAGTGCGCGCTTCGTTCGGGCTTCGCGCTGCGCCGCTGCGGTGATGTGCGCCCGGGCTTCTGTCTCGCGCTTCGTTCGTCGTTCGCGCGGCGCCGGTTCGGCTCCTCGTGCGCGCTTCGTTCGTCGTTCGCGCTGCGCCGGTGCGGTGAGGCGTGCTGCGGGGACGCTCGGTCGGGCATCCTGCCGCCCTCGCTCGGTCGGAGTCGCTCCCGCCCTCCCTGGCTTCGCGCCTCCTCGACCGCCCCGCAGCACGCCTCACACCGCACCGGCGCGATTCCGGCACATCGGTCGGGAAGAGGCTCCGAGTTCGAGCGGGAGGCAGCCTGGGGCGAGCGAAGTGTGTTCCGGTCCGTCGAGGGCGCGCGAAGCCAGGGAGGGCGGGAGCGCGCCCGAGACACGGAGCGAGGGCGCGCAGGAAGCGCGCCCTCGCGTGCCCGGAACACACTTCGCTCGCCCCGGGCGTGTCGAAGGAACTCGTCGCGGGGCGCGTGGAAGGAACTCGTCGCGGGGCGTGTCGAGGGAACGCCTCGCGAAACCGTGTCGAAGGAATCCGTCGCGTCAGCGACTCGAGGAGACCGTCGCGCCGGGCGCTAGAACTGGTGCTCTTCGGTCGAGTCCTCGAGCGCCTTCGTGGACGCCTGCCCCGCGCTGATCACCGTCTGCACCTCGTCGAAGTACCCCGTGCCCACGAACGACTGGTGCTTCACCGCCTCGTAGCCCGCCTCACGGTTGCGCGCGAACTCGCGGTCCTGCAGCTCCGCGTAGGCCGACATCTCGCGATCGCGGTAGCCCGTCGCGAGCTCGAACATCGCGAAGTTCAGCGCGTGGAACCCCGCCAGCGTGACGAACTGGAACGCGTAGCCCATGCGGCCCAGCTCCGACTGGAACGTCGCGATCGTCTTCGCGTCGAGGTGCTTCGACCAGTTGAACGACGGCGAGCAGTTGTACGCGAGCCGCTTGCCGGGGAACTTCGCGTGCACCGCCTCGGCGAAGCGCTTCGCCTCGCCGAGGTCCGGCGTCGACGTCTCGCACCACACGAGGTCCGCGTACGGCGCGTACGCGAGCCCGCGCGCGATCGCCGCGTCGAGCCCGCCCTTCAGCTCGAAGAAGCCCTCGCTCGTCCGGCGCCCCGTGAGGAACGCGCGGTCGCGCTCGTCCACGTCGCTCGTCAGCAGCTTCGCGCTGTTCGCGTCCGTGCGCGCGACCAGCACCGTCGGCACGTCCAGCACGTCCGCGGCGAGCCGCGCCGCGTGCAGCTTCTGCACGAACTCGCGCGTCGGCACCAGCACCTTGCCGCCCATGTGCCCGCACTTCTTGGCCGATGCGAGCTGGTCCTCGTAGTGAACGCCCGCGGCGCCCGCCTCGATCATCGCCTTCATGAGCTCGAACGCGTTCAGGTCGCCGCCGAAGCCCGCCTCGGCGTCGGCCACGATCGGCGCGAACCAGTCCACGCGCGGCGCGCCGTTCGCGGGCGCGGACAGGTGCGCGATCTGGTCCGCGCGCTGGAACGCGTGGTTGATGCGGCGCACGACGTTCGGAACGCTGTCCACCGGGTAGAGGCTCTGGTCCGGGTACATCTGGCCCGCGGTGTTCGCGTCGGCCGCGACCTGCCAGCCCGAGAGGTAGATCGCGCGCAGGCCCGCGGCGACCATCTGCACCGCCTGGTTGCCCGTCAGCGCTCCGAGCGCGCGCACCGGCGGCTCGGTCTGGAGCGACGTCCACAGCCGTTCGGCGCCGCGGCGGGCGAGCGAGTGCTCGACGTGAACCGTGCCGCGCAGGCGGACGACGTCCTCGGCCGAGTACGGACGCTCGATGCCCTTCCAGCGGGCATCGTTCTTCCACGAAGCCTGGATCTCGGCGGCGCTGCGTGCGTGCGACATGAGTCCTTCTCCACGTTCGCGGTCCCGCCGCGAACTCGGTGCGCGGATCGCTCCGCTCAGGGGTGGAGGCGGTCGTCCGGTCAGACCGGATCGAACCACCCGTGTTCGATCATCTGTTCGCTGATCCGGGCCGCGGTCGCGATCGTGCTCGCGTCGCCGAGGTCCTTGCCGCGCGGCAGCTCCGCGACGAGCCGGGCCGATTCCTCCTCGAAGCAGCGGCGCACGAACTCCGCATCGTGCTCGACCGCGCCGCCCGCGTCGCCCGCGATCGCGATTTCGCCGCGGTGCCGCAGGCGCTGCGCGATCATGAGCCGGTAGATGCGGTCGGTCGCGAGGTCCTCCATGTAGCCGTCGAGCAGGCTCGCGCCGCGCCCGTTCACGACGCCGTTGCGGTAGCGGATCACCGTGCGCACCGCCGCGCGCGTGCCGGTCACGGTGCGCGCGCCGACGCCGTCCGGGGCGGGGCGCAGGTCCGGCCAGCGCTCGACCGCGGGCGGCCGGCGCGTGATCTGGTTCGGCGCCGGGAACTGCGCGACGGCGATACCGTTCTGATCCGGATGACCGGTCCACGCGCCGTCCATGAAGCAGTTCGCCTCGTTCTTCTTGTCCTTCTCGAGCACCGCGAGCGCGCGCGCGTTCAGCTCCGCGTCCTCGCGGCTCGGGTACAGCGCCGTCATGCCGCCGATCGCCAGCGCGCCGCGCCGGTGGCAGATGTCCGCGAGCAGGAAGCGCAGCCGCTGGAAGAACGGCACGTCGTGCGGAATCGTGTTGCGGTCCGGCAGCACCCAGCGCGGGTCGGCGAGATTGAAGTGGATCAGGCTCGCCATGTAGTCCCAGCGCCCGAGGTTCAGGCCGAGGATGTGGTCGCGCAGGTGCCAGAGAAACTCCTCCATCTGGAACGCCATCGGATGCGATTCGACGAGCGCCATGCATCGGAGGTCGGCCGGGGACCAGCCGCGCGCCTCGGCGAGCGCGCGGAACGCGTCGCGCCACCACAGCGCCTCGTCGGCCGATTCGCTCTTCGGAATGTAGAAGCTGAGCGGATGCCGCAGCTTCTTCGGCTCCACCGCGAACACGATGCGCGCGAGGTCGTGGAGCGACGCCGACGTCGCGGCGCCGTCCGGCAGCAGGCCCGCCTGCGACAGGTGAAGGCCGCGCACGCGGCTGAAGATCACGGTCGAGGACGGCGTGATGCCGACGGTCCGTCCGCGCTTCGTGTCCTCGTAGGTCAGTTCGCCCGCGAGCGCCGCGAGGATGTTCGCGAGGCCGCGCTGTACCGACTCCCAGCGGTTCGCCATCGAGTCCTCGAGGTCGAGCATCACGCCCGGCGCGCCCGAGTTCAGCATCTTCACGACCAGCTCGGCGTCGTCGGCCGGCCCCGTCATCTGGTTGCGCTGGTCCTCGCACCAGCGCGGCAGTTCGATGCGCCACGCGCTCTCGGTCGCTTCCGACGGCCCGAGGTGATCGGGGAGCCGGCCGGTGTGAGCGCGCGCCAGCACGTCCTTGCGGCGCGCCGCGAGTTCCTGCTGCCGCGGCGTGAGGCGGTCGTGCAGCGGGCGGTAGAACGCGAGGAAGCCCGGCGGCAGATCCCGCGCCGGGTCGAATCCGGGACTCGTGTGGTTCATCCGGGGCTCGGCCATCTCACGACCTCGAATGGTGTGGAGGGAGAAGAGGTTCCGACGCGGAGCGTCCCGGGCGTTATCGGCCCCGGGCGCGGGGGAACTTAGCGCGTGGCGGGGCCGCGCGCCCGCCGGAGCGACGTCCGGGGCGCGCGGGCAGGTTGCCTGAAGCGGCAAGTGTTCAGCGCACGCGCACGAGGCGCGTCGTCACGGCGCCACGATCGCCGAGGAGTGGACGAAGGCGGCCGCCCGCGGGGAGCGGGCGGCCACTTCGTCCGGGCCCGGCCGTGTGAGCGCGTGCCGTCCGGAGCCTGGATCGGCGTCCGCGCCCCGATGCCGAGCCGTCAGGACCGCTTCATCACCACGTCGCGGTACACGAGCGCCGCGGCCGCTCCGCCGAGCATCGGGCCGACCCAGTAGATCCAGTGGTTCGCGAACTGGCCCGAAGCGAGCGCCGCGCCGAATGCGCGCGCCGGGTTCATCGCCGCACCGGTGAGCGGACCGCCGACGAGGATGTCCATGAGCACGCAGAGCCCGATGCCGAAGCCGCCGATCTTCGGCGCGCGCTCGTCCACGGCCGTGCCCCACACCGCGGTGACGAGGAAGAACGTCAGCACGAACTCGATCATCGCGCCGGCGCCGGGGGAGAGGATCGGGTTGAGCCACGCCGCGCCGAGCTTCGTCGCCTCGACCGTCGCCGGCGGAGCGAAGCTCTTCAGCAGGAAGCTCGCGACGACCGCGCCCGCGAGCTGCGCGATCCAGTACGCGATCGTCGAGCCGAGTTTGTGCCGGCCCGTCACGAAGAACCCGAACGTCACCGCGGGATTCAGGTGCCCGCCGCTCGTCGCGCCGAACGCCGAGATCATGACCGCGAGCGCGAGGCCGTGCGCGACGGCGATCGTGAGCAGGTCGAACGGCAGGCCGGCCGCGTGCGTCGCGACGATCGCGCCCTGGCCGGCGAAGCACAGCGTGAACGTGCCGAGGAACTCGGCCCAGTACGAGCGCACTCCCTGATCCATGCCACCTCCCTGAAGCGTGCGGACGCCCTCGGGCGGCCGTGCGTGGTCTTCGTGAAACCGTGGTACTCCACCGACCCTCGGGCGCGCGAAAAGTCACGCGCCGTCTGCTCAGGGCGCGAGCCGTACGAGTCGGCGGGTGAGCGCGCGGCCGTCGAACTCGAACCGCGCGAAGTACACGCCCGGCGCCGCGGCCCGGCCTCGCGCGTCGAATCCGCTCCACGTCCACGCGCCCGCGCCGCGCGCGAGCGGCGCGCGCGAGTCGAACACGACGCGTCCGGCGAGGTCCACGATCGAGGCCCGCACGACGCCCTCGTGCGGCAGATCGAGGGCGAACGACACGGGGCCCCGCGACGGATTCGGCGCCGCCGACCTTCCGCCGAACGCCGGGCCCGGCGCGGTCTCGACCGCGACCGGGGGCGCCGAGACGGCGCGGAACGCGTTGAGCTTCGTTCCGACCGGCTGGTCGAACGCGACGGCGTCGCCCGTCTCGACGACGTGAGCGAGCACCTGCGCCGCCGACATCGAAGGCCAGCGCGCGCGCACGAGCCCGCACACGCCGGCCGTGAGCGGACAGGCGAACGACGTGCCGTCGCCGTACATGTACGGCGTTTCGCCGTCCCAGCCGAAGAACAGCAGGTAGAAGATCTGCGAGATGTCGTCCACGACGTAGTTCTGCGCGATCGCGGACCACATCGCCGCTCCGGGCGCGGCGACGTCCACCCACGCGCCGTAGTTCGAGAAGTCGGCGCGCGCGTTCAGGTCGTCGGTCGCGGCGACCGCGAGCACGCGGTCGCACGCCGCGGGATAGCTCGGTGTGTCCGTGCCGTCGTTGCCCGCGGCCGCGACGCACAGCACGTTCGCCGAGTCGGCGAAGTCCACGAGCGCCTGGAAGAACTCGGGCACGCCCGGGTCCCCGGGGCCGCCGAAGCTCATGGACAGGATGCTCGCGCCGTTGTCCACGCCGTAGAGCACCGCCTCGGCGATCGCGTCGCTCGTGATCTCGCTCGCGGCGTTTCCGACCTTCAGCGGCAGGATGCGGCACTTCCAGCCCGCGCCCGCGATGCCCTGCGCGTTGTTCGTCGCGGCCGAGGCGAGCGCCGCGCAGAACGTGCCGTGGAAGCCGACGTCGAGCCCGATCGGGTCGATGAACGGACCCGGGTTCGCGTCGGAGTCGCCGTCGCCGAAGTCCCAGCCCTTCACGTCGTCCACGTAGCCGTTGCCGTCGTCGTCGAGCCCGTTCGCGGGGATCTCGCCGCGGTGGATCGCGATCTGCGAGGCGAGATCGGGGTGCGTCGTGTCCACGCCCGTGTCGAGGATCGCGATCACGACGCCGGTGTCGCCCTGCGCGACGTCCCACGCGTGTTCCAGGTCGATGTCGGCGGCGTCGCCGCTCTCGACCGACCACTGGAGCGGAAGCGCGGGGTCGTTCGGGACCGTCGTGAAGAGCCGCATCCGGTAGTTCGGCATCACGGCGCGGAAGAGCCCGCTCGCGCGCAGCGCTTCGGCCGCGGCGTTCGGATCGAAGTCGGGCCGGTCGCTCGCGAGCTTCACGACGAGCCCGGCGCTCTTCGCGCCGCGCCCGACCGTCGCGACGCGATCGATGCCGGCGGCCGCGAGCGGCGCCGCCGCGCGGGCGTCGAGCCGGACGGCGCCGCGGTCGATGGCGGCGCGCGCGGCGGGCACGGCAAGCAGCTCGCCCTTCACGAAGCGGGACGGTTCTGCGACAGTCGCGCGCGCGCCGAAGGCGAGGAGGGCGCACGCCGCGGGAGCGATCCACCGGCGCAACGGGTCACGAATCACGGGGCACCTCGCGGGGGAGAGCGCCGCACCGCGCGACGCTCGAACGGAGCCGGGATGCTAGAAGCGGAGCGGGGCGAACGCCACGACGAAATGACGCCGGAAGAGCGGGCCGCCCTCGGCCGCGCCGGTGCGCTGGCGTTCGGGGCCGTCACGCGCACGTTTCCGCACCACCTCGTGCAGCTCGTGAACGAGCCGGGTGAACTCGGCGATCCGCGCGCGCTCTATCCGACGTTCAGCGGCGCTTTCGACTGGCACTCGGCCGTGCACGGCCACTGGACGCTCGTGCGCGTGCTCCGGCTCGCGCCGGACCTCGCGCCCGAGGGAGCGGCCGCGTTCCTCGCCGGCAACCTGACGCCCGCGAACGTCGCCGCCGACGTGCGCTACTTCGAGTCGCCGGGTCACGAGGGCTTCGAGCGCCCCTACGGTCTCGCGTGGCTGCTCCAGCTCGCGGCCGAACTGCGCGAGTGGGATGCGGCCGAGTCGCGCGCCTGGCTCGCGGCGCTCGCGCCGCTCGAGCGGATCGCGGCGGACCGGCTCGCGCGCTGGCTGCCACGGCTCGCGCACCCGATCCGCGGCGGCGAACACCCGCAGACCGCGTTCGCGATGGCCCTCGCGCTCGACTGGGCGCGACTCGTGGGCGACGCGCCGCTCGAGCGCGTGCTCACGGACTCCGCGCTGCGCTTCTACGGGCACGACCTCGAGGGGCCGATCGCGTACGAACCCTCAGCGCACGACTTCCTCTCGCCGGTGCTCGCCGAAGCCGACCTGATGCGACGCATCCTCGCTCCGCTCGACTTCCCGGACTGGCTCCGAGGCTTCCTTCCCAAGCTCGATTCCCCGGCGGCGGCGCGCTGGTTCGAGCCCGTGCAGGCGGTCGATCGCGAGGACGGCAAGTTCGCGCACTTCGACGGCCTGAACGCGAGCCGGGCCTGGATGCTCGACGGCGTCGTCGCGGCGCTCGATCCGAGCGCTCCCGTGGCCGCGATCTTCGCGCGCGCCGCGCGCGCGCACCGCGCCGCGGCGCTCGCGGGATTCGACACCGGCCACTACGCGGGCTCGCACTGGCTCGGCAGCTTCGTCGCGTACCTCGTGACGCGGCGCGGCCTGCGCGAGGGCGGATGATCCGCGCGAGCGCGCTCGCGGCGATGATCGCGCTCGCGGCCGCCGCGTCCGCGGCGCCCGCGCCGAAGCCCGCCGTGGCGCCGAAGCCCGCACCCGACCTGCCGCCGCCCGCGGCGTTCGCGCGCCCGCGTGCGCCGCTGCCCGCGGGCTTGCGCGAGACGGTGGTCGCGGAGTCGCTCGCGAGCCCGACCGCGTTCGCGCTCGCGCCCGATGGCCGCGCGTTCGTGTGCGAGCAGGGCGGGACCGTGCGCGTCGTCCGAAACGGCCGCCTGCTGCCGCGCCCGTTCCTG
>JBGAOA010000102.1:0-9950 GCA_044222065.1 Candidatus Eiseniibacteriota bacterium | reverse complement strand
ATCGTGCTCGTCCGAGAGCCGGACGTCGTCGTCGCGGCCGACCTCGGCCGCGAACACCGGCAGCAGAACGATCGCGTCGCGGCGGGCGTCGAAGTACACGTTCACGTTCTCGAGCGCCCACCATCGCACCGGAACGAGGCCCGTCTCTTCCCGGACTTCGCGCGCCGCGGCGGCGAGCGCCGACTCGCGCGGGCGGATGCCGCCGGTGACGGGCTGCCACACCCCGGGCAGCGTCTCGCGGACCGGCGTGCGCCGCAGGCACAGGAACTCGGTCCGGATCCGCTTGCGGCGGAAGAGATGGACCTCGATCTGGTTCGTCAGCAGGCGTGGCATCGCGGCGCGGGAGCATAAGAGGAGGCGCCGTCGCGGGCCAGCCGTCGGGGGGGAAGGTGGCAAGGGTTGCCGAAGCTCCACGCGGCGCCCTCGAGCCACCGTTCGAGGGGTGAGATCGAGCGGCTCGGATGCGAGTCGGTGGCCCCGCGTCCCGGCGCGCATTTTCCGCGTGAATCGGGTTGACCGCGCGGGGGGGCATTCCCTAGATTGCCGCGTCTTCACGCAGGTGTTGGAACCTCGATGCTTGCGTCGTGCCTTGTGAAAAGATTCACGGAGCGGGCGGCATGCCGGATCCGAAGCGTGAGAACGACTCCTATCGATCGCTTCGGAGCGCGGGCATCCTGCTCGCGATCCCGACCCTGCTCATCGTTGCTCCTCTCGTCGGTTTCTTCCTGGGCAGCTGGTTGGACCGCCGGTTTCACTCGGCACCGTGGATCGCAGCCGTCGGCCTGATCCTGGGGTTCGTCGCCGCCGGCCGAGAGACCTACCTGATCTATCGCCGGTACACGGCTGAAGAGGAGCGCCAGCGGCGCGGCTGACGCGCGTCGCGGACGAACATGGGACTCGAATTCCTCGCACGCGTACGTCGCAGCACCCTGTGGACCGCGGCCGTCGTGCTGCTCGTGCTCACGACCTATGCGCCGTGGCGGAGCGCGCTCGGCGTCGCCGCCGGCGTGGCGTGGTCGCTCGCGAATCTCGCGCTGCTCGAGCGCCTCGTCGTCGCGGTCACCTCGCGCGGCCAGGAGCGGCTCGCGATGGCGAAGCGCGCGGGTCTCGCCGGCCTCGCCACGCTGCTGCTGTTCGCCGCGGGCGGCATGCTGCTCGTGCTGCTGCCGCCGATGCTGCTGCTCGCGGGCTTCGCGCTGCCGCTCGGCGTGCTCGTGCTCAAGGCGGCCTCGTCGCTGCTGCTCGAGTCGCCGGCGTGGAAGTGGCTCACGGCGAGCCCGTGGCGCGCGGGACTCGCGGTCGCCGCGATCCTCGTCGCCGCGTGGTGGGCGGTGCCGGCGAAGGTGCTGAGCCAGGCCGAGCCCGCGACCACGACCGAAGCGGGCGCGCCGGCGGGTGAACACGCCGCCGGGGACGCGACGGCCGAACACGGCGCCGAAGCCGCCGAGGGCGAGCACGCGGCCGAGGAGGGGACGCCCAAGTTCCCGAGCGTCGTCGGCATCATCGCGAAGGCGAACCACGGCCAGCCGTGGGCGGACTTCCTCCACCACTTCGAAGTGCAGGTCTACGCGCTGCTCGTCGCCGCGCTCATCTGCCTGATCGCGTTCCTCGCGACCCGGAACGCTCAGTTGATCCCGGGCCCGCTCCAGAACGTGGTCGAGATGCTCGTCGGCTCGCTCCACGACTTCATCGTCGGCATCCTCGGCGACCACCACGGCCGGCGCTTCGTGCCGTTCCTCGGCACGCTGTTCATCTACATCTGGTTCATGAACCTGTTCGGCCTGATCCCGTTCATGGAATCGCCGACGGCGAACCTGAACACGACGTTCGCGCTCGCGATCACCGTGTTCCTCTACTGCCAGTGGGTCGGCCTGCGGGCGCTCGGGCCGCTGGGCTACGTGGACCACCTCATGGGCTCGCCGCGCGACCTCACGGGCTGGCTGCTCGTGCCGCTCATGCTGCCGATCCACATCCTCGGCGAGCTCGCGAAGCCCATCTCGCTTTCGTGCCGACTGTTCGGAAACATCTTCGGCGAGGACATGCTGCTCGTCGCGTTCGTGAGCCTCGGCGTGACGACGCTCGCGTTCCTGAACCTGCCGCTCGGCCTGCCGCTGCACCTGCCGTTCCTGTTCCTCGCGCTGCTGACGAGCACGCTTCAGGCGCTCGTCTTCACGGTGCTCAGCACGATTTACCTCCTCCTCATGCTCCCGCACGACGACCACGGGCACGAGGCGGAGGCGCAACACGCCCACTCTCACTAAGGAGGACGATTCACATGGATCTGCACGCTGCGTTGGCCCTCGGTCTGCCGCTCGGCATCGGCATCGCCGCGATCGGTTCGGGCATCGGTCTCGGTCTCATCGGTCAGGGCGCCATGCAGGCGATCGGCCGTCAGCCGGAAGCGACCGCGAAGATCCAGCTCGCGATGATCATCATCGCCGCGCTCGCCGAAGCGCTGACGATCTACGCGTTCGTGACGATGTTCCTGCTCTCGCCGAAGATCTGAGTCTCGACCCCGTTCGGCCGGCGTGACGGCGCGCGAGAGCGCGCGGGAGCACGCGGCCGCGAGGACCGTTCATGAATCTCATCGACCTCAGACAGGTCGTCACCCAGATCCTGGGCTTCCTGCTGATGCTCGCGATCCTGCGCAAGTACGCGTGGGGTCCCGTGCTCGCGATGCTCGAAGCGCGCCGGCAGAAGATCGCCGACGACTTCAAGGACGCCGAACGCCGCAAGGCGGAAGCCGACGAAGCGAAGGCGCGCTACGAAACCGAGCTGCGCGGCATCGAGGCGAAGGCGCGCTCGCGCATGCAGGAAGCGATCGCCGAAGGCCAGAAGGTCGCCGGCGAGATCAAGTCGCAGGCGCAGACCGAGGCGCAGGCCCGGCTGCAGCACGCGAACGACGACATCCTGCGCGAGCGCGAGAAGGCGAAGGAAACGCTCAAGCACGAAGTCGTCTCGCTCGCCCTCAAGACCGCCGAGAAGGTGCTCGCGACGAAGCTCGACGACGCCGCGCACCGCCAGCTGGCCGGCAAGTTCGTCGACGAGGTGGGCGCGCTCCGATGATGCAGGACACCACCGTCGCCGCCCGCTACGCGAAGGCGCTGTTCCTCGTCACCGAACCCCGGGGCGAGACGGCGCAGGCGCTCGCCGACCTCAAGGGACTCTGGGAGGTCGTGAAGCCGGGCACGCGCGTGGGGTACTTCCTCGCGACGCCGCAGGTGCTGCTCTCGGACAAGCGCAAGGCGCTGCTCCAGTCGCTCGAAGGAGCCTGCCTGCGCTCCGTCGCGCTGTTCCTCGACCTGCTGCTCAAGAAGAAGCGCCTCGCCGAGCTCGAGCGGGTCGTCACCGAGTTCGAAGCCCTGGTCGAGCGCGCGCAGGGACTGCAGCGCGCGCACGTCGTGTCGGCGGTGCCGATGACGGACGCCGAGACGCAGCGGCTGCACGCGGAACTCGAACGCTACACGAAGAAGAAGATCCGACTGACCGCGGAGGTGGACTCGTCGCTCGTCGGCGGTGCGCTCGTGCGCATCGGCGACCGCGTCGTGGACCGTTCCGTTCGCACGCTGCTCGAGACCATCGGGCGGCAGCTGCACGAGACGAGCGTCTGATCGCGCGCGTCGCCGTCACCACTCATTGATCGTCAGGGGTTCGCACCGATGTCCTTTCGACCGGAAGAAGTGAGCGCGGTACTCGCGAAGGAACTCGAACGCTACGAGGCCAAGCTCGAGACGAAGAGCGTCGGCACCGTGCTGTCGGTGGGCGACGGCATCGCGCGCCTGTGGGGCCTCGAAGACGCGATGTCGGGCGAACTGCTCAAGTTCCCCGGCGACGTCATGGGCATGGTCCTGAACCTCGAAGAGGACAACGTCGGCGCCGTGCTGTTCGGCTCGGACAAGAACATCAAGGAAGGCGACACGGTCGAGCGCACCGGACGCATCGCGTCGGTGCCGGTCGGCAAGGCCATGATCGGCCGCGTCGTGAACGCGCTCGGGCAGCCGGTGGACGGCAAGGGCCCGATCGGCGCGGACCACTTCCGCAACATCGAGTTCAAGGCGCCGGGCGTCATCCAGCGTCAGCCGGTGAAGGAGCCGCTCCAGACCGGCATCAAGGCGATCGACTCGATGATCCCGATCGGCCGCGGACAGCGCGAGCTGATCATCGGCGACCGGCAGACGGGCAAGACGACGATCGCGCTCGACACGATCATCAATCAGAAGGGCACCGGGGTCATCTGCATCTACGTCGCGATCGGCCAGAAGGAGTCCACGGTCGCGAACGTCGTCTCGACGCTCGAGAAGTACGGCGCGATGGAGTACACGATCGTCGTCACCGCGTCGGCGTCCGAGTCCGCCCCGCTGCAGTTCATCGCCCCCTACTCCGGCTGCGCGATGGGCGAGGAGTTCACGTTCAACGGCGGCCACGTGCTGTGCGTGTACGACGACCTGTCGAAGCACGCGACGGCGTACCGCCAGCTGTCGCTGCTGCTGCGCCGCCCGCCGGGCCGCGAAGCGTTCCCCGGAGACGTCTTCTACCTGCACTCGCGCCTGCTCGAGCGCGCCTGCAAGCTCTCGGACGACTTGAAGGGTGGATCGCTCACGGCGCTGCCCTTCATCGAGACGCAGGCCGGCGACGTGTCGGCGTACATCCCGACGAACGTCATCTCGATCACCGACGGCCAGATCTTCCTCGAGTCGGACCTGTTCTACGCCGGCGTGCGCCCCGCCATCAACGTCGGCATCTCGGTGTCGCGAGTCGGCGGCAACGCGCAGATCAAGGCGATGCGCCAGGTCGCCGGCCGCCTGCGCCTCGATCTCGCGCAGTACCGCGCGCTCGCGGCGTTCGCGCAGTTCGGCTCGGACCTCGACAAGTCCACGCAGGCGCAGCTCACGCGCGGCGAGCGCATGGTCGAGCTCTTGAAGCAGGGCCAGTTCGTTCCGATGCCGGTCGAGAACCAGGTGATCTCGATCTGGGCGGGCACGAACGGCTACCTCGACGACGTGCCGGTCGCCGCGGTGCGCAAGTTCGAAGCCGAGTGGCTCGAGTTCGTCGCGAAGAACTACTCCGAGGTGCCGCACAACGTCCGCACGTCGAAGGCGATCTCGGACGACGACCAGAAGCGCCTCCACGAGGCGTGCAAGTCCTTCAAGACCCAGTTCAAGGCCTGATCCGATGGCTTCGTTGAAAGACCTCCGCCGCCGCATCCGGGCGACGAAGAGCATGCAGCAGATCTTCAAGGCCATGGAGATGGTGGCCGCCGCGAAGCTGCGCCGCGCCCAGGCGCGCGCGGGCGCCGCGGCGCCGTACGCCGAGAAGATCACGCAGATGCTCACGAACCTGAGCGGCGCCGCGAGTGAGTTCGAGCACCCGCTGTTCAAGGCGCGCGAGGTGAAGACGACGGCGCTCGTCGTCGTCACGTCGGACCGCGGCTTCGCCGGCGCGTACAACACGAACGTGCTGCGCGTCGTCGAGGAGCGGCTGAAGAGCGCGCCGAAGGGCGCGATCCAGGTCGTCGCCGTCGGCCGCAAGGGCCGCGACTACCTGCGCCGCCGCGGATACGCGATCCTCGCCGCGCACACGGAGCTGCCGGGCGAGGCGAGCCTCGACCTGGCCCGCACGCTCACCGACGACCTCACCGCGCGCTTCGTCGGCGGCGAGGTGGACCGCGTCGAACTCGTGTACTCGCACTTCGTGAACGCGCTCGTCCGCCGCATCCGCCAGGAAGTGTTCCTGCCGGTCGGCGCGGGCGAGACGAAGCAGGCCGCGGCCGACCGCGGCACGATCTTCGAGCCCGACGCCGAGAGCATCTTCGGCGCGCTGCTCCAGCGCTACGCCACCGCAAAGCTCTACGCCGCGATGGCCGACGCGCTCGCGAGCGAGCAGTCGGCGCGCATGGTCGCGATGGGCTCGGCCCGCAAGAACGCGGGCGAACTCGTGGATTCGCTCACGCTCACCCGCAACCGGCTCCGTCAGGCGGCGATCACGAAGGAGATCGCCGAGCTCGTGGGTGGCGCGGAAGCGCTCAAGTAACGAAACGCTCGTCCGGCGCGCGCCGGTGGACTCACGCGGAAGGAACGCTCGATGAACGTAGGCAAGGTTGTTCAGGTGATCGGTCCCACGGTGGACGTGGCCTTCGAGCCGACGCAGCTGCCGAAGATCTACAACGCGATCGTGATCGAGGACGCAGGCCGCGGCATCAAGCTGACGGTCGAAGCGGCGCTGCACGTCGGTGACAACGTCGTCCGCTGCATCGCCATGGACTCGACGGACGGCCTCGTGCGCGGCATGCCCGCGACCGATACGGGCGCGCCGATCTCGGTGCCGGTCGGCGAGGAGTGCCTCGGCCGCATCTACAACCTCACGGGCGACACGATCGACGGCAAGGGCCCCTCGACCGCGAAGAAGCGCATGCCGATCCACCGCTCCTCGCCGCCGTTCGCGGAGCAGGAAACCGAGAAGCAGCTGTTCGAGACCGGCATCAAGGTCGTGGACCTGCTCGCGCCGTACCAGCGCGGCGGCAAGGTCGGGCTGTTCGGCGGCGCCGGCGTCGGCAAGACGGTCTTGATCCAGGAGCTGATCCGGAACATCGCGACGCAGCACGGCGGCTTCTCGGTGTTCGCCGGCGTGGGCGAGCGCACGCGCGAAGGGAACGACCTCTACCGCGAAATGACCGAGTCGGGCGTCATCGCGAAGACCGTGATGGTGTTCGGCCAGATGAACGAGCCGCCGGGCGCGCGGCTGCGCGTCGGCCTCACGGGCGTGACGATGGCGGAGTACTTCCGCGACGAGCAGGGCAAGGACGTGCTGTTCTTCGTGGACAACATCTTCCGTTTCACTCAGGCCGGCTCGGAAGTGTCGGCGCTCCTCGGCCGCATGCCGAGCGCCGTCGGTTACCAGCCGACGCTCGCGACCGAGATGGGAGCACTCCAGGAGCGCATCACGACGACCAAGAAGGGTTCGATCACGTCGGTGCAGGCGATCTACGTGCCGGCCGACGACCTCTCGGACCCGGCGCCGGCGACGGCGTTCTCGCACCTCGACGCGACGACCGTGCTCGAGCGTTCGATCGCCGAGCTCGGCATCTACCCGGCGGTGGATCCGCTCGCTTCGACGAGCCGCATCCTCGATCCGCAGATCGTCGGTCAGGAGCACTACACGGTGGCGCGCACGGTGCAGCGAATCCTGCAGCGCTACAAGGACCTTCAGGACATCATCGCGATCCTCGGCATGGACGAGCTGTCCGAGGACGACAAGGTCACGGTCGCGCGGGCGCGCAAGATCCAGCGCTTCCTGTCGCAGCCGTTCTTCGTGGCCGAAGCGTTCACCGGCACGCCAGGCAAGTACGCCGGCGAGAAGATGCTCGCGGGAGTGTGACGTGGCGGCGACGTTCAAGCTGAGCGTGCTGACGCCCGAGCAGAGCGTGTACGAGGGCGAGGTGGAGTACGTGGAGGTGCCGGGGACGGAAGGCTACCTCGGCGTGCTCGCGCACCACGCGGCCCTCGTCACCGCCCTCGCGAGCGGCGCGCTGACCGTGCGGACCGCGAGCGGGCAGACGTCGAAGCTCGAAGTGAGCGGCGGGTTCTTCGAGGTGTCGAACAACGCCGCGACGGTGCTGGCGGACAGCGTGAAGGGGGCGGTGGCGTAGCGGGGGGCGCGGCACCTCGGCGCGATGCGATGAAGATGATCGAACTGCGCACCGTACGGGTGGGAGCATCGGTTGCAGCGGTGTGGTGTTCGAGGGCGCGGGCTCGCCGCCCGGCCGGAACCCCTATGGCAAGAACGGGTCGGCGGAGCGGCAGTGCGGCGGAAGGAACAGAGCCCCGCGGCCGGCTCGGGAGACTCCCTGAGCATCGTTGTCAGGGCTTGAGCCAGTCTCTGGTCAGGCTGTGCACTGAGGTCTCTTCCGGGCGACCGGTCTTCGATGTCCGGCGTTTCGTCGGCGGTTGTCATGGGTAGATCTCGCGCGTTCGCTCCGCCACGGAACCTCGTGGAGTTCTCGGTCTCACGCGGGGAGTTTCTGTTGAAGCCTCGCGATTCATCGCTCGAGTTGCATGCCCCACGGATCTCGTAGTTGGAGAACGGTGAGTCACCCCGCTGCGGGCTGCTCAACGAGGCGGCGCGGGACGCGCTCAAGCAGCGAGGCGACACCACGCGCGAGGTCTCATCCGCAAGGCTGCTGGGGCAGCCCTCAACCACGAGCGGGGCGAGGTCGACCGCTCGACATCGGGTGGGACGCATACGGGTGGGTGGCGGTCCCGGAGGCTCGCCCGCCACGTGGAAGTGTGTTGGATGGTGACTTGAACGGCTCTTCCGGGAATCGTGTGGCTGCATTCACGGCCTGCTTGCGACGCCGCTCGGGTAGAGATCGAGCCCGCCGCAGTGAAAGTAGATGGCTTCGCGGAAGCGCTCGCGACTGCGGAAGCCGCGTGAGCGCCGCTTCACCTGCTGGATCTTCGTGTTGATCGCCTCGGCGCCCGCATTGGTGATGCGATGACGGAAGTAGTTTTCGATTTGGTCCCAGTACCGGCGCAGCGTGCGTGCGACGCGCTTGATCGGCTCGATCCGGCTGCGGATCGCCGACTGGAACCACACCGCGAAGTTCCGCCGCGCGGCCCATGCTGCCTTGAGGTCGAAGATCGCCATGGCGGTCTCCTTGAACTCCCACGCGCGCGCCATGCAATGGACTCGCGCCCGCAGGACCTCGAACGCACGCGCTGCGGCCCGGGTGAAGTTCGCCGGGTGACGCAGCCAGTCGTAACGCGTCCCGACGAGCGAGGTGTCGCCTTCGGCTCGCAGTTCCCGGTTCTCCGTCCGCCGTGCCTGATCCAGCGCCTGGTTCAACAACTGCGCGATGTGGAAGCGGTCGAACACGATCTTCTCGTCGGCCGCGGGCACGTTGAGCAGCGCCGACTGGATGTACGGCGCGTACATGTCCATCGCGATGGCCTCGATCGCCACGAGGCGCGCGTGCGGCAGGCTCGCCCAGAACTCGTCGAGGCTCGCGATCGTGCGGTCGTCCGCGACGTGCAGGACCTGCCCGCGCTCGAGGTCGCTCACCACCGTCACGTACTCGTGCCGCTTCTGGAAGCTCGTCTCGTCCACGCCCACGTACTTCGGCGCGACCCGCGCTCGGCGCGCAAGCCCGCGCTCGACCGCCCGCGACTGGATGCCGGCGGCTTCGTCCCACGAGATCCGCAGGTGCTTCGCCACCGCGCTCACGCTCGCCTGCTTGAGCCAGTCGATCGCCAGTGCCTCGAACATCGCTGTGAACTGCGAGCCCGGCTCGGCCCACGGCACCTTCAACTGACGAACACCGTGCGTCGGGCACTTCAGTCTCGGCACGCGCGCATGCACGAGCGTGTGGAACTGGCAGGTGTCGAGATGTCGCCAGCTCCGTTCCTGGTGGTCGTGAATCGGGGCCGCGGCCCCGCACTCGGGGCACACCCACAGCGTGTTCGCGGGCAGCGCCACCCAGACGTGCACTTCGCCGGCCTCGATCTGCGTCTCCACCCGCTCGATGCTCCACGGTGTCTTCAGGCCCAGCACCGCCTCGTACAGCCGGTCGATCTCGCTCAACGCGCGTCCTCGCAGGAAAGGGTCCGCGCGCAAGGTATCAGGCCGCAACGCCGCTCACGCCGCCGTTCTCAGCCACACCAAACCCGGAAGAGCCACTTGAACGCTACCTCGGGGATAATCCGGTGCTGGGCTGCCCCTAGTGTCTCGGAGGGCAGCCACCACGAAGCGCTGGTGTCGAACGGGGCCGATTCAAGCGTGAGCCATACTCGCGGGCCCGACGACCACATACCCGTCGAGTCAGGAACCCCGAACAACCACCCTCCGCGTGGGTAGCTAGCATGCCAATCCGGCTTCGATCGCCGAGCGCAATCCTCTCGATGGCCCTGATGCCATTTGCCGTCGAAACCGCGGCGACTTTCGAGGGTGGTCCGACC
>JBGAOA010000010.1:0-72671 GCA_044222065.1 Candidatus Eiseniibacteriota bacterium | reverse complement strand
CGAGGCAGGCGCCCGCGGTCAGCACGCCCGCGAACGCATCGCGCCGCCGCGTCTGGTCGCGGAACACGAGCGCGAGCTCGAGGCCGCTGAAGGCCAGCATCACGCCGAGCACGCTCGCCGGGAACGCGCGGCACAGTCCCATCAGCGAGGCGCCGAACAGCACGGCGAGGATCATCTTCGCCGCGCCGAGGAACAGGATCGAGCCGTTCGTGCGCGCGCCAAAGCGGTACTGGCCCGCGAGCCCGCCCGCCCCGTGGCACATCGGCATGCCGCCGAACCAGCCCGCGACGAGGTTCATGAGGCCGACCGAGATCGCGACCTTGCGCGAGTCCGCCGGACGGTCGGGGAAGAGCGACCCCGAGAGCGCGCACACCGCGATCACCGAGTTGAGCGTCGTGAGCGGGATCTGCGGAAGGGCGGCGCGCGGGAACGCCGAAACGAAGTCGCCCCAGGCGGGCGGCGACCACTTCGGCAGCGTGAGGCCGAGCTGCACCTCGCGCGCGACGGCGGGGTCGCGCATCAGCGCGATCGCGATGCCGCCCGCGAACAGCACGAGCGCCGCGGGCACGGTCCGCGAGCGCGCGAGGCCGAGCACGACGAGCGCCGCCGCGATCGCGGCGTAGACCCCGTCCCACGTCCAGCTCGCGGGGGAACCCGCCGACATCTGGAGTCCCTTCGTGAGGAGCGACAGACCGAGCGCGAGTTGGAGCCCGCGCACGACGCTGCGCGGAACGACGCGGTCGAGCACGCGGACGAGTCCGAGCAGGCCGAGCACGAGCACGATCGCGCTCACGGTGATGCCGGCGGCGAGGATCTGCGGCGTCGTGAGACCTTCGGTGAGCGCGACCGCCGCGATGGCCTTCATCGGCTGCACGGCCATCGGGATCCCGAAGGTCAGCCCGGTGACGACGTTGAAGAGTCCCGCGAAGAACAGCGCGGCGCCGAAGTCGAGGCCGTTCTGCGCCGACATGCCGACGAGCAGCGGGAGGAACGTCCCGAGGTCGCCGAGCGAGCCTGCGAGTTCGTGCCGGTCGAAACGCGCGAACTGGAGCGGGGACTTCGGCGA
This sequence comes from Candidatus Eiseniibacteriota bacterium, assembly GCA_044222065.1. Lineage (GTDB taxonomy): Bacteria > Eisenbacteria > RBG-16-71-46 > RBG-16-71-46 > RBG-16-71-46 > JBGAOA01. The sequence continues at coordinate 71,605 of JBGAOA010000010.1, read as the reverse complement.
AGGCGCGGGCGCGTCGGACATGGGGCGGCACTGTCCGACACGCTCGGGCTCGGTTCAAGTTGCCGCGGTGCGAAACGCGGCGGGGCGTCACCCGTCCGGAGTGACGCCCCGCGGCGCCGGCGTCGGCCCGATCGTCAGCGGTAGATCGTCTTGACCGCGCCCCAGCTCGTGCGCTTCGCGGGCGTGGGACCGCACGGCGACGGATCGCACACGCTGCCCGCGCCGCCCGGCGTGCCGCCGAGGGCCTGGCACTCGCCCGGCAGCATCACCGCGCACGAACCGTCCGCGAGGCAGCAGGCCTGATCGGTCGGCAGCACGATCTCGACCGTCACGTCGTCCACGTAGTAGTACGCGCCGCCCGGCCACGTGCCCGGCATCGGCGTCGTGTTCGTGGTCGCGTCGTCGTGAAAGTTCCCGATCACGATGTGATCCTCGCCGCCCACGGCGACGAAGCTGCCGCTGATCGTGGTCCAACCCGTCGTGTTCGTCAGGAACGCGTTCGCCGGGCTCTCGACCTGCGGCGTGAAGGGGAGCGGCGCGTAGTTCCCGTACGGCCCGATCGGCCCGACCGAGAAGTAGGCCCCGAGCCGGTCGATCGCGAGCATGCTCGTGTCGGCGAGCGAGACGTGGAACGAAAACGTGTACGTCTGCGCGGCGACGAGCGGCGAGTTGAGCGGCGCGTACAGGTATTCGCGATAGTCCGCGGCCGAGCTGTAGGGAATCAGTCCCGCGTAGCCGACACCCGAGAACGCGGCCTGCTGGCCGAGCGCGTTGAACGGCACGCCGGGGGCGAACGGCCCGGACGGCGCGCAGGCGTGGAGCGCGTCCGACGTGCCCGTGTTCGGCGTGTCCCACGGCACGGCGACGTTCAGCTGGCCGAAGCCCGTGGGGCAGGGGGACACGGTCTCGAAGCTCGGGTTCGGTACGAGGTTCACCGCGCGAGCCGCGCTGGCGGAAATGGCGAGCGCGACGAGGACGGCAGGCAGCGTGACAACCGGGCGGTGGCGCATGGACTCTCCGGGTGGGATGGACCGCCGGAAGGAAGGGGCGGGGAACGGGACGCTCTCCACGAGTATTCGCCGGAGCGGGCCCGATCCAACAGGGAAAAAGCGCGCGCCCCGGCGGGGGGGCCGCCGGGGCGCGGGCCGGGGAGCGCAGCCTACAGCTTCACGAGTTCGACGCGCCGGTTCATCTGCCGGCCTTCCGGCGTGTCGTTCGATTGCACCGGCTTCGAGGGGCCGAAGCCCTTCGTCTGGAGCCGGGCGCCGTCCACGCCGTAGGACTCGACGAGCGTGGCCTTCACCGCGGCGGCGCGCTTGTCGGACAGCGTCTGGTTCGCGGCCGCCTGGCCGACGTTGTCCGTGTGACCCTCGATCAGGAGTTTCAGGTCGGCGTGCTCCGTGAGCATCGTCGCGATCTCCTTGAGCGTGGGCGAGGACTCGGGGCGCACGCGGTCGGAGCCGGTGTCGAAGTAGATGCCCTGCGTCGCGACGCGTCCGTCGGCCGCGAGCGCGTCGTAGAGCTTCTTGCCTCCGGCCGCGATGCGGAAGTTCCCGAACATCGCCGGCGTCTGCTCGTGCGCGTCCACGTAGAAGAGGATCTTGTTCTCGCGCGCGGGGCTGAAGTTCGGAATGTTCGCGAGCCTCCGGTCGTTCACGTAGAGCTTGATGTACGGGCCGTCCGCCAGCACGCGCGCGTGAACGATCTTTCCGGCGAGCGCGGGGTTGTGCTGCGAGCGGGCCTGGATGCCGGTGCCCTGGACGCCCGCGACGCCGCCGTTCGCGAAGATCATGAAGTAGGGGTGCGCAGATTCCTCGCCCGGGTAGATCCACATCTCGCCGCCCGGCACGCTGAAGTCGAACTCCATCGTGTAGCGCTCGGTGAGGACCTCGGGCAGCACGACGCGGAACTTGGAAGTCGTCGTGAGCTTGAGCCATCGGCTCGCCTGCCACTCGATGATCTCCATCGTGCCGCTCACGAATTCCATGCGACGCGGGAAGTCGCCGACCTCGTCCTTCGTGAAGTCGTCGGCGTACAGGATGCGGTTGCCGGGGCGGAAGTCGTAGTTCACCCACGCGCCTTCGCCCGGCTTCAGCTGATCCGCGGCGGCGGCCGGGGACGCGGCCTCGGTCGACGTGGCCGCGGCGTCCGCCTCCGCTGCCGGGGCGGCGCCGGGCTTCACGGCGCCCTCGGCGCCCTCGAGCGTCTTGTCGATCGCCTGGTCGGCCTTCTGGTCGGCCTTCTGCTTCACCTTCTGCTTGACCTTGTTCATCAGGTCGAATCCGCCCTGTGCGGGCGCGGCCGCGAGGCCGCACGCGAGGGCGAGGACGAGGGCGATGCGGAACTTGTGCATGAGGGCTCCTGAGAGGATTCGTCGGTCCGCTGGCGAGCGGAGGCACTCTAGGACGCAGGCCTTCGAAAGGGAAACGCTCGAACGGCGATTCGTCACGGACCCGCGTGCTACTCTCTCCGGCGTTCGTCGCCGTTCCCGAACCCTTCTCGCGGAGCATCCATGCGTTCCCTCCACCACTTCGCCTCCCGCGCGCTCGCCTCCCTGGCGGCGCTCGCCCTCGCGGCCGCGACCGCGACCACCGCCTCGAGCCAGGTCGTCATCAGCGAACTCGCCACGCGCGGCCCCGCCAGCGCGACCGACGAGTTCGTCGAGCTGTACAACCCGACCAGCGCCCCGATCGACCTGTCGGGCTGGAAGCTCCAGTACAAGTCCACGAGCGGCACGACGTGGAACGACCGCGCGATCCTGCCGGCGAGCACGGTGATCGCGGCGCACGGCTACTTCCTGATCGGGAACCAGACGAGCTACTCGGGTCCCGCCGCCGACTACATGTCCGCGCTGTGGAACTCCGGCACCGGCATGGCCGACAACGGCCACGAGCGCATCATCAACGCGGCCGCGGTCGAAGTGGACAAGGTGGGCTGGGGCACCGCGATCGATCCCGAGGGCATCGCGGCGCCGAACCACGGCACGAGCGCGAACGGACTGAGCCTCGAGCGCAAGGCCCTCTCGAGTTCGACCGCGGACTCGCTCGGAAGCGGCGGCGCGCACGCGCTGCTCGGCAACGGCCAGGATACGAACAACAACTCGGTCGACTTCGTGGTCCAGACCCACGGCCGCAGTCCACAGAACGCGGCGAGCGCGATCGAGCCCGCGCTCGCGGTCGGAGGCAACGGCACCGGGCTCGTGTCCGTGAGCCCGTCGCTCGTGTTCGCGAACCAGTCGGTCGCCTCGCTCGCGTTCGCGATCACGCAGGACTCGAGCTACACGCTCGCGAGCGTCGCGATCCTCGTGCCCGCGGGCTGGACCTGGTCGCACTCGGCCGGCGACGTGTCGCTGAGCGGCGCGGGGCTCGGTGGCGCAAGTGCTTCGGTCACGGGCGACACGGTGTTCGTGACCGGCGCCGCGATCACGACCGCGAATCCCGGCACGGTCACGGTCGCGAACCTCACGGCGCCGGCCACGAAGGGCGCCTCGATCTTCACGACGCGCACGGCCATCGCGGCCGGCACGCTGACCCCGATCGCGGCGCAGCCTTCGGTGCGCGCGCTCGAGCTGGTGCCGATCGTGACGCTGCACGTGAACGACGCGAGCGGCGTCGCCGCCTCGCCCTACGCCGTCGGCGCCGAGGCGACGGTGAGCGGCATCGTCACCGCGAACCTGAGCAGCACGCGCACGGACGTCTACGTCCAGGACGTGACGGGCGGTATCAACCTGTTCAACGCCGCGCTCGGTCCGATCACGCTCGCGCCGGGGGACAGCATCACCGTCACCGGCACGATCCTGCAGTTCCGCGGGCTCACGGAACTCCAGCCCGACTTCGCGCTGCTCACGCGCCATTCGACCGGACGCCCGGTGCCCGAGCCGCTCGTCGTGTCGTGCGCCGACGTGAACGCCACGTTCCACCTCGACTGGACCGAGCCGAACGAGAGCCGCCTCATCCGCATCAACGGCGTGACCTACAACTCGATCACCTCGACGATCACGGACGCGAGCGGCACGACGAACATCTTCATCCCGGCGAGCTACCCGCCGGCGCCGAGCGTCTTCGACGTCATCGGCGTGCTGAAGCAGTTCAAGCCCGGCACGCCGGCGCCAGGGCCCCCGTACACGGCGGACTACGAGATCTCGCCGCGCACGCCGGACGACATCATCGCGCACCCCGGTCCGATCCTCCTGACGACGCCCTACGAGGACCAGATCGCCTGGAACTCGGTGCGCATCAACTGGACGACCGACGTGGCCTCGACGAGCGTCGTCCGCTACGGACTCACGCCGGCGCTCGGCGACAGCGCCGTGGACGCTGCGGCCGTCACGAACCACGCGCTCACGGTGTCCGGGCTCCAGCCCGCGACGCTCTACTACTACAGCGCCGGCTCGGCCGACGGGAACGGCGCGAATTTCAGCGCCACGAGCGTGTTCATCACCGCTTCGACACCGGCGTCCACGGGCTTGATGCACGTCTACTTCAACAAGAGCGTGAACACGGGCGTGATGACGATCTCGCCGGCGAACGGAAACGTGGACCTTCCGGCCCAGCTCGTACCGCGGCTCGACGGCGCGCGGCGCTCGATCGACGCGGCGATCTACAACCTGAGCGGCACGCCCGGCACGACGCTCGCGAACGCGCTGATCGCCGCGAAGAACCGCGGCGTGAACGTGCGCGTGATCTGCGAGTACGACAACCAGGCCACGACGGCGTTCAATTCGCTCACGTCGGCGGGGATTCCGCTGATCAACGACCGCTTCGATCCCGTGAACTTCGGCGCCGGCCTCATGCACAACAAGTTCTTCGTGATCGACGGCCGCGCGGGCGCGCCCGAGAGCGCGTGGGTGTGGACCGGCTCGTGGAATCCGACCGATCCGGGCACGAACAACGACTACCAGAACGCGATCGAAATCCAGGACCAATCGCTTGCGAAGGTCTACACGATGGAGTTCGACGAGATGTGGGGCAGCTCGACGAGCACTCCGAACGCGTCCGTCTCGCGCTTCGGCGCTCGCAAGCTGGACGACACGCCACACCGTTTCTCGATCGGCGGCAAGGCGGTCGAGTGCTACTTCAGCCCGTCGGACGGCACGACGTTCAAGATCCTCACCGCGATCAACGCCGCACAGCATTCGCTCGGCTTCGAGCTGCTGACGCTCACGCGCTCGGACCTCGCGAACGGACTCATCGCGCGCAAGAACGCGGGACTCAAGGTGCGGGGCGACCTCGACAACGGCACGGACACCGGCTCCGAGTACGGGAACCTCGTCTCGGCCGGCGTGGACGTGCACCTCAACACGGGCGGTGGGCTCCTGCACCACAAGTACCTCGTCGGCGACGCCGAGAGTCCCGGCTGGTCGAGCTTCGTCCTCACGGGATCGCACAACTGGTCCGCGGCGGCCGAGGCGTCGAACAACGAGAACACGCTCGTGATCCACGACCACGTCATCGCGAACCACTACCTGCAGGAGTTCGCGGCGCGCTACTACCAGTTCGGCGGCACGGACTCGGTGCGGCTCGTGGACGTGGAACCGGTCGCCTCGGGCCCGGTCGCCGCGCTCGCGCTCGCGCCGGTCGCGCCGAACCCGGTGCACGGCCGCGCCAGCCTGCTGTACGACCTGCCGGCGGCCGAGCACGTCGTGCTGCGGCTCTTCGACGTGCAGGGTCGCGAGGTGAAGACGCTCGTCAACGAGCGGCAGACGGCCGGCCGCTACCGCGTGACGATCGAAGCGCGCGGGCTCGCGAGCGGGCTCTACTTCTGCAGGCTCGACGCGGGACGCGCGAGCGCGCAGCGGAAGCTGATGGTCGTGCGCTGAACGACGGCGCCGGCGCGCCGCGATCCGTACCCGGCGCGCCGGCGATCGCGACTTCGAGCGGCGCCTAGTGCGCGGCGGCCAGCGCTCCGACGAGGCGCGCTTCGTAGTCTTCGAGGCGCTCGAACTCCGCCGGTCGTTCGAGTCCCGCGAGCCGGGCCGGAGCATCGTGCGCGACGAGCGCGATCTCGGCCGCGAGCGCGCGCTGGCGCGGGCTCAGCCAGCGTTCGGGTGCGGCCCCGGTCGCGAGCGCCGCGTTGACGCGCGCGGCCTGCGCCGCCGTGAGCGGCAGCCAGCGCAGCGGGGAGGCGGACAGCGCGTGCTCGTGGTCGCCGGCCGCCGCGGGCCGCCCCGTGGCGTCGGAGCGGACGGCGCGCGCGCCGACGATCCTGCGGGCCACGTCGTACTGCCGCGTCGTGCGCGCGATCACGCGATCGGCGCAATCGCGCTCCTCGGCCTCGCGCACGAGTCGTTCGTAGGGGAGCGCGGACTCGTCGAACACGACCCGCACCGCCTCGTGCCCCTGCCAGTGGAACGCTTCCACGGCGATGACGCCGTCGAGCCCTCCGAGCTGCGCCTCGCCCTCCCAGAAGCAGTGCATCGCGAACGCGGCCTCGGAGCGCGTCGCGATCCGCGTCTCGAGCGACGCGAGCACGAGGTAGCCGGGCACGGGCCGGCGCGCGGCCGAGAGCGACTTCACGAGGCGGGCCGTGATCTCGTGCGGCGCGTACACGCCATCGGCCCGCGGGATCAGGTCGCGACCGCGCGCATCGAGCAGGCGCAGGACGGGGTTGTTCCAGGCGGGCTCGCGGAAGCGCGCGAGCGATTCGGCGTCGCGCCCCGGACGATTGTTCGCGACGAACACGGGAACGAACTCGCTCTCGAGCGCGTCTGCGATCAGCGGATGGCCGAGCACCTGCCGGCCGAACCCGACGCACGTCGCGCAGCCCGGCACCTCGTCGAAGAGCAGCGCGACCGGGCGTCCGTCCGACCGCGAGCGCTCGAACGCGTGGTCGAGGTCGTGGCCCCAGCGCACGCGGCCGAGCTCGCGCGGCGTCGCGGACGATTCGCGCGCGGGCGCCTGGAGTCCCGCGCCGACCAGCAGCGCGGCGAGTGTCAGCGTCCATTCCATGCCGTCGTCCTTTCGCGGCCCGTGGCGGGAGTTCGCGGCGCGCGTCCCGGCGCCGCTCCGTCCCGAGGATGTCGCATCCGCCGCTCGAAGCGTCCAGCGCTCGAAAAGGTTCCCCGGCGCCGGACGGACGGGCCCGGCGCCGGGGCTCGGCCGCACCGTCAGCGTTGAGGCGCCGCCGGCGGCACGGGGGAGGGCGATTCGGCCACGGCGCTCGCGGCGGCCGTCGCCGTCTTCTGCTCCGGCGCTACGATCGCCCGCACGCCGTACTCGTGCACGAGCCGTCCGCCGCGATCGGCCGTCTTCAGTACGAGGCCGCTCGCCGCGATGGACACGAGCGCGAACACCGCATAGACGCCGATGCGCAGCGGCTCGGGCCATTCCCGGCGGAACACGCGCGGCACGAGCAGCAGGGCCCCGAGCACGAACACGAGCAGCGTGGCCACGTTGCGCGTCAGCACGCCGAGCGACTCGTGCCGCAGGATCGCGGCCTCGAGCTGCGGCGTCTTCGTGACGAGCTGGCCCGCCGCGTGGCCCGTCGCGCTCGCGAACCACGAGGCCGCGGCGCCGAGCGCGAGCAGGAGCAGCGCCGCGATGGTCCAGCTGCGCCACGCGCCGCGCGCGAACAGTCCGACGACGAGCAGCACGGGGGCTGCGGCGATCAGCGCGAGCGGGAACTGCGCCAGCGCCGGATGGAGTCCGTCCCACCCGGGAACGGCGGGAAGCACCGACATGAGGAACCTCGCTTTCTCGTCCGCTGCGTTACGACACCCGCACGAAGCGGCGGGCGCTCGTGAAGCAGTTCGGACACTTCGGGAACGTCACGTCCACGACGGTCTTGCCGCACTTCGGGCAGACGTGGAACGCCGCGGGCCCCGCGCCCGCGTTCCAGCGGTCGAGCGCCGAGCGCAGCAGCCGTGCGTGCTCACGCTCCGCGGAGAGCGCGAAGTTGAACGAGCGCACCGCCTCGGTGTGCCCTTCGGTTTTCGCGCGCTCGAGCAGCGCGGGGTAGAGCGACTGCACTTCATAGTCCTCGAGCGCCGCCGCGAGCTGCAGGTTCTCGAGCGTCGTTCCGAGCGACAGCCGCGCCATCATCGCGCGCGCTTCGCCGCCGCTCGTCCACGCGATCGCCTCGACGTGCCGGTCGGCGTGCGCCTGTTCGGCCGTCGCGCACGCGCGGAACAGCGCCGCCACGTCGCGGCGGCCTTCGGACTCCGCGACCTTCGCGGCCTCCAGGTAGCGATGGTGCGCGTTCACTTCGCCGCCGAACGCGCGTTGCAGGTTCGCGCCGGTGTCGTGGATCTCGAGCGGCTCCGAGGTCTCGCTCGGCGTCGGCGTCTTGGCCGCGGCCGCCGGCGCCGCACGCGCCGCCGGAACGGCGAACGCGAGCGCGAGGATCGCGGCGAGCCACGGGAAGCTCCCGTGGCGTGGAATCGCCAGCATGGCTCTTCGCCTCCTTTCGCGAAGCGAAAGGCGCGGATGCCCGGAGCGCGGAGGTCGCAGGCGCACGCGGTCGCGCGCGCGGAGGGAACGGGCGGAGTCAACGACGCGGGCGGTCGGACCCGTTCCGGGCGACGCGGCTCCCGCGAGGAGGTCTGTGCGACCGCGGCGGGGCGCCGCGCTTGCGCCTCACGGCCCGAAGACTAGCACCGAAGCCGCTCGTCGGCGACGGCCGAAGGGGCGAGCGCGCTCAGCGCGTGAGCGCTCCGGCGTCCCCGCCCGAGGCGCGCGCGGCCTCCTGCATCGCCCGCCACGCCTCGGGTCCGACGAGCGGCTCGCCGTCCGGGGTCGCCCGGCCCGCCGCGCGCTCGCGCGCGAATCCGCCGCGCGCGCGCTCGGGGGCGGGGTGGGTCGAGAGGAAGTCGAGGCCGCCCGAGCGTGGCGAGGCGCGGCCGAGACTCTCGAGCGCGTCGGCGAGCGCCGCGCCTCCGACCCCGGCGCGCTCGAGCAGCGTCTCGGCGCCGTCGTCGGCCGCGAGTTCGTCGGCACGGCTGTACGACAGGCTTCCGAGCCGTCCCGCGACGCGCAGGCCCTCGCCGAGCGCGGAGGCATCGCCCGCGATGAGTCCGAGCAGCGCCTGCAGCGACAGCTGCTGGATGAGCCCGCGGAGCGCGTGGCGGCGTTCGACGTGCGCGAGCTCGTGCGCGAGCACCGCCGCGAGTTCCTCGGGGGAGTGCAGCGCGTCGAGCAACGGCGTCGTGACGACGATCGTGCCGCCGGGCGCGGCGAAGGCGTTCACCATCGGGAGCCGGGCGACGACGACGCGCGACTCGGCCGCTGGCGTGCCGTCGCGGAGCCGGGCGTGGATCGCGATCACGGGCCCCGTCACCGCGGGATTCTCGATCCGCCGCTCGGCGGGGGCGAGCTCCTCGACCACGGCCTCGCCGAGCTTCGCCTCCCACGCGGGCGGCACGCGGGCGGCGGCGAACTCCGCGAGGCCGGGAAGCCCCCAACGGTAGAGGCCGAACAGCAGCGCGGCGGCGGCGAGCGCGATCCACAGCACGGCGCGCAGGCCGAACGACGGCCCGCCGAGCCGCGCGAGCCGCGTCGCGGGCGGAAGCGCGGCGCGCATCTCGGCGAGGAACGAACCGTCCCGGACGACGAGCACCTCGACGGGATCGGCGCGTCGTTCGAGCTGCACGTCCTCGCCGCGCGCCTCGCCGCGCACGAGCACGCACTCGGCGTACGGCCACACGTCCTCGCGACCGTCCGCGCGCACCACGCGCACGCCGAAGCCGAGCGGCTCCGCCGTCACCGCGTGCGCTTCGGCCGACTCGCCGTCGAAGAGCCGTGCCGGGAATCGTGCGGGGGTCGCCGGCTCGCTCATCCGAGGTCGAAGCCGCCGTCCGAGTCGAGCAGGTCGCCCGCCGCCTCGCCGAGCGCCGATCCCTCGCTCTCGCCGCGGCGCAGCTTCGCGACGTCCAGCCCCTCGAGGTGCAGGGTCCCGAAGAAGCGCTCGTGGAGCCGGACGTAGATCCACGGCACGGCGATGCCGAACGTCACGGCCGCGAGGAGCGCGTTCTGGATCCCGAGCACGAGCCAGTCCGAGCCCGAGAGTCCGCAGCGGAAGCGGCCGCCCGCGAGCCGCGTGTGGTTCCAGAAGTACTGCTGCTGGAAGCCGTGGTACCAGGCGAGCGACAGGCCGAGCGTCGGGATCGCGAGGAACCAGCACATCAGGTAGCGGGCGAACAGGTCGTCGGCCTTGCCGTCGAAGGCGAAGCGCTCGCTGCCGAGGCGCGCGTGCGAGAGCACGTAGTCGCGCCGCCAGGTCGCGACGAACGGATAGGCGATGCCGAGCGAGAAGAGGACCAGCAGCACGCGCGGCAGGTAAGCGGCGCCGAACTCGTTGAACGTCCCGTCGAAACCGAAGCGGATCCCGCGCCACGTCGTGCGGCTCGAGCGGTAGCGCAGCGAACCGATCGCGGCGTAGATCACGAACAGTCCGAGCACGGCGTAGAAGCCGAGCAGCACCGCGAGCTCGAGGCCCGAGTCCTTCGACGTGAGCAGCACCGCGTAGAGCCCGACGAGCGGAAGCAGGAACATCGCCCACGCCTTCAGCAGGCCGAGGAAGATCTCGCGGCCGTGGCCGTGGAACGTGAACTCGTCGTCGTCGGCGTGAACGGCCCCGATGACGTAGCGCAGCTCGCGCGCCCGCCCCCACGCGTAGTAGATCCCGAGCGTGACGATCGAGAGCAGCGAGGTCATGAATCGAATGCCGAACAGTTCGCCGCCGTCGGCGACGTACTGGAACCGAATCGGCGCGGCGGGAGCGTTCGGCGGAACGAGCGCGGGAGACGGGGTTTCGGAAGGGGTGTCCATGCGGCCCTCGAACACGTGCGGAGTGGAGGAGTCGCGCCGCGCGCGGCGCGGCGCTGCGGTGTCACGCTAGCACAGGGCCCCGCGCGGTCCCGGGTGGAGGGGCTACAGCCGCCGCATTCGCCGCCGAGACTACGGAGGGCGTCGTGAGGCCCGATGCGGCGCTTCCGATACGCGCCGGGTGGAGGAACGACCGCCCGGTGAGCGCGATGCGGCGGGCGCTCCGCGAGGGGCGTCCGCCCGCGTCTTTTCGCCGCGCCCCTAGATCGTGGGCGGCGGCGGCGTGGCGCGGCCGAACAGCTCGGCCAGTTCGCGCAGCCACGCTCCGCGGTCGCCGATCTGCTCCCAGCGGAACCGCCACGCCCAGTTGCCGTCCGCGCGGCCGGGCAGGTTCATGCGCGACTCGGCCCCGAGTTCGAGCACGTCCTGCAGCGGCACGATCGCGGTGTGGGCGACGCTCGCGAAGGCGGCGCGCACGAGCGCGCGCACGAAGCCCGCGTCGTCGCACTGCAGGTAGCGGCGCGCGTAGTGGCGTTCGTCGTCCCGGGCGCTGTAGTCGAACCAGGCGCGCGCCGGCTCGTTGTCGTGCGTGCCGGTGTAGACGACCGAGTTCGGCGAATGGTGGTGCGGCAGGTACGGATGCGCGGACCCGCTGCCGAACGAGAACTCGAGGATGCGCATGCCGGGAAGCCCGAAGCGGTCTCGCAGCGCGAACACCTCGGGCGACACTTCGCCCAGGTCCTCGGCGACGATCGGCAGCGCCCCGAGCGCTGCGTTCAGCATCTCGAACAGCGCCGCGCCGGGAGCCGGCACCCAGCGTCCGCTGCGCGCGGTCGTCGCCGAGGCGGGAACCTCCCAGTAGCGCGTGAAGCCGATGAAGTGATCGAGCCGGATCACGTCCACGAGTTCGAGCGTCGCGCGCACGCGCGCGATCCACCACGCGAAACCGTCGCGCGCCATGACGTCCCAGCGGTAGAGCGGGTTGCCCCACAGCTGGCCGTCCTCGTTGAAGACGTCCGGAGGCACGCCCGCAACGACGTTCGGGCGGCCGTGGCGGTCGAGGAAGAAGCGCTCGCGGTTCGTCCACGCGTCGGCGCTGTCGTGCGACACGAAGATCGGAAGGTCGCCGAGGATGCGCACGCCGCGCGACGCCGCGTGCACGCGCAGGGCCTGCCACTGGCGGAAGAACAGGAACTGGCGGAACGCGTGCGACTCGACCTCGCGCCCGAGCCGCGTGCGGGCCTCGGTCAGGGCGGACGACTCGCGCGCGATGAGCGCGTCGTCCCACTCGAACCACGGTGCGCCGCCGTGAGCCTCTTTCAGCGCCTGGAAGAGCGCGAAGTCGTCGAGCCATTCGGCGTGCCGGATGCGGAACTCGTCGAACGCCTCGTGCAGGGCGCCGTCGTGGGGTCCGGACGCGAAGCGCTCGTGCGCGCGCGCGAGCATCCCGACCTTCCATTCGATCACCCGGCCGAACTCGACCGCGTCGTCGCGGAAGCCGGGCGCACGATCGACCGCGTCCCGATCGAGCAGGCCGTCGTGCACGAGCGTCTCGGGACTCACGAGGTAGGGGTTGCCGGCGAACGCCGAAAAGCACTGGTAAGGAGAGTCGCCGAAGCCGGTCGGGCCGAGCGGCAGGACCTGCCAGAGGCCGAGGCCCGAGTCGGCGAGCCAGTCCACCCAGCGGTACGCCGGTTCGCCGAGGTCGCCGATGCCGAAGCGGCCGGGCAGCGAAGTCGGGTGCAGCAGGACGCCCGCGGCGCGCGGGAACGTCGGAGCCGGACGGCCGGAGAGAGCAGGCATGGGCGGGAGCGATAGCCTGCCCGCGCCGCGGACGCAACTCGCGCGGGCGACGCGCGTGCTTCGGCGCTCGACCCGGGCGAACGGGATTGAGTAGATTTCGCGCTCCGCGATCGATCCCAACCCGAGAGGTGACGACATGCGCAAGCCCGCACCGGCGGACGCCGAACTGCTGCTCAAGCTCTACGAGATGCGGCGCGAGCCGCAGTTGCGCCGCGCGCGCGCGTGGTTCCTGAGCGAGTTCAAGCCCGGGGAGTGGTCCGAGATCAAGGCCCGCTACCTGTCGCACTCGGACGAGGACCGCTGGTTCCGGATGACGATCTCGTACTGGGAAATGGTCGGGACGCTCGTCAATCGCGGCCTGCTCCACCCGGACCTGTTCTTCGATCACACGGGCGAGGACATCGTCACGTGGGAGCGCTGCAAGAGCTGGATCGCCGGCGCGCGCGCGGACCTGCGGCCGACCTACCTCTACCAGTTCGAGCGTCTCGTGCAGGACCACCTCGCCTTCCGCGCGCGCGTGAACGCGGCCTACCTCGCGAGCGCGAAGCGCGCCGCGTCGCGTCCCGCGCGACGGCCGAAGAAGCGCTAGTGGGCTCGTCGTCCTTCGGCACGCTGTTCACGATCACGACGTTCGGCGAGTCGCACGGCGCCGGCGTCGGCGTCGTCGTGGACGGCATGCCGCCCGGCATCGCGGTCGCGGTCGAGGCGATCCAGCGCGAACTCGACCGCCGCCGCCCGGGACAGAGCGCGCTCACGACCCAGCGGCAGGAGGCCGACCGCGTCGAGGTGCTGTCGGGGATCTACGACGGCGTCACGCTCGGCACGCCGATCGCGATGCTCGTGCGCAACTCCGATTCGCGCTCGAAGGACTACGACGCGCTGAAGGACGTCTACCGGCCGGGGCACGCCGACTACGCCTACGCGCAGAAGTACGGCGTGCGCGACCACCGTGGCGGCGGGCGCGCCTCGGGCCGCGAGACGGTCGGCCGCGTCGCGGCGGGCGCGCTCGCGAAGCTCGCGCTCGCGACCGCCGGCGTCACGATCGTCGGCGGCACCGTGCGCGTCGCGGACGTCGAGGCGGCAGCGCGCGACTGGGACGAGGTCGAGCGCAATCCCGTGCGCTGCCCCGACGCGGCCGCGGCCGCCGACATGGCGCGCGCGATCGAACGGGCGCGCGACGAGAAGGACTCGCTCGGCGGCGTCGTCGAGATCGTCGCGCGCGGCGTGCCCGCCGGCTGGGGCGATCCGACGATGGCGAAGCTCGACGCCGCGCTCGGCGCCGCGATGCTCTCGATCCCGGCGACCAAGGGCGTCGAGATCGGCGGCGGTTTCGAGATGACGCGCCGGCGCGGATCCGAGACGAACGACGTGTTCGAGGACGGGCGCTACCGCACGAACCACTCGGGCGGCGTAAGCGGCGGGATCTCGAACGGCGCCGACGTCGTCGTGCGCGTCGCGGTGCGACCGGCGACGTCCATCGGCAAGCCCCAGACGATGGCGACCGCCGAGGGCGGGACGCGCACCGTCGCGATCGAGGGGCGACACGATCCGTGCATCTGCCCGCGCGTCGTGCCGGTCGCCGAGAGCATGGTGGCGATCGTGCTCGTGGACGCGTGGCTCCGCCAGCGCGCGCTGCGGGGTGGCGCGTGAGACGAGCGGCGGCCGTCGCCGCGGCGGCGCTCGCCGCGGCCGCGATCCTCGCCGGCGCCGCGCGCGCGAACGAGCGCTCGCTCGACGCGCTCGCCGGTCCGCCGTCCACGCGCTTCACCTGAGAGCTCACCGCGGTCCCGTTGGGACCGGTGATCGATCCGGACTGGGCGCTGTTCCACCTGTCGCGCGCGCTCTGGGATCCGGTGGATCCGACCCGCATCGGCTCGCTCGACGCGGCGCTGCAGTTCCGCGTGAACGGCGAGGTGTACCGCTTCGCCGACGAGCGCACGCTGCGACGCTTCATGCTGTCGCCGACGCTGTGGTGCGGTGCGCTTCGCGATCCGGTCTCGGGCCGGCGCTTCCTGCCCTCGAGCCGCTCGCCGGAGGCCTACTGGCTCGGCGGGCCCTACTTCTTCGAGAACGATGGGAACAAGGCGAAGTTCGTGGAGGATCCGCACCGCTACGAGATCATCCGCCGCATGTGACGCACGGGTCTTTGGCGGTTTTTTCGGGCCGTGCTAGCCTCTTGCGCGTTCCTGACTTGGAGGCGCTCGTGACGACTTTGCTTCAGCGTGCGTGGTGGTGCGGACTCGGGATTTCCTGGCGTCGCCGGGAGCCCGATCGCGCGCGTTGATCCCGTCGCGATTCGAAGCTCCCGGCCCATGCCACGACGGCGTGGGCGTTTTGTTTGGGGCCTGACCCGATGCTCGTGCTGCTCAAAGCCGGATTGTCCGAAGCGGCGGTCGCCGACCTGATCGCCTGGCTGCGCATGGCCGGGCTCGCCGTGCACCGCACCGATCACGGAGGTCAGGTGCGTCTCGCGGCGATGGGCGAGGCCGGACTGGTGGACTGGGCGGTCATCCAGAAGTTCCCGTCCATCGAGTCGGTCACGAAGATCCCGGCGCCGTTCAAGCTCGCGAGCCGCGCGTTCCATCCGCACGACACCATCATCACGGTGGGGCGGTGCAGCATCGGCAGCGCGCAGCTCGCGATCATGGCCGGTCCGTGCTCGGTCGAGAGCGAGTCGCAGGCCTTCACGATCGCCGAGGCGGTCGCGAAGTCCGGCGCGACGATCCTGCGCGGCGGCGCGTTCAAGCCGCGCACCTCGCCGTACGCGTTCCAGGGCCTCGGCGAGGAGGGCCTCAAGATCCTGCGCCGCGCGGCGGACGCGAACGGGCTCGCGGTCGTGAGCGAAGTCATGGACACGGCGCAGGTGCCGCTGCTCGCGCGTTACGCCGACGTGCTGCAGATCGGCGCGCGCAACATGCAGAACTTCGCGCTGTTGCGCGAGGTCGGACACGCGGAGCGTCCGGTGCTGCTCAAGCGCGGCCTCGCGAACACGATCGAAGAGTGGCTGATGAGCGCCGAGCACGTGATCTCGCACGGCAACTCGCAGGTCATCCTGTGCGAGCGCGGCATCCGCACGTTCGAGACCTACACGCGCAATACGCTCGACCTGAACGCGATTCCGGTCGTGAAGGAGCTCACGCACCTGCCGGTGATCGTGGACCCCTCGCACGGCACCGGGATCCGCAACAAGGTCGCGGCGATGGCGCGCGCCGGTGTGGCCGCGGGAGCGGACGGCCTGATCGTCGAGGTCCACCACGACCCCGATCACGCGCTCTCGGACGGGGCCCAGTCCCTCTACCCGTCGCAGTTCGACGAGCTCGTCGTCCAGGTGCGCACGATCGCGGGCGCGATCGGCCGCCACCTCTAGCCCGCGCGCGCGGCGACTCGAGCCTCAAGCGCGGGGCCCGAACGGCCGATCACTCCGCCGCAGGCACTTCGACCCGGACTCCTCAGGGAGAGTCTTCGCATGCCCGACCGGGCGCCCGCCGTGCCTGCCGCCGCACCGCACCGTTCCATCGACTGGACCCGACTCGAGGCCGATCTGACCGGCCTCGCCGCCGCCCACGCGGCCGGGGACGAGACTTTCGTGCGCGCCGCGCTCGAGCGCATCGCCGAGGCCGCGAACGCGCCTCGCGCCTCGTTGTCGCTCGCCGACGGCGAGGACGACCGGTTCCACGTGCGCGTCGTGCTCGGACTGCCCGATTCGCTGCTCGGCGCGCCCCTGAAGCACGAGGCCGCGCCGAGGACGGGCGATTCGAGGGTCTCGGCGGAGCGTGGGGGTCGTCGCTGTGCGTGCCGGTGCTCGGCGCCGACGGCGCGCTCGGACTCGTGAACCTCGCGCGCCCCGCCGGTGCGAGCGCGTTCGGCGAGGCGGACCTCGAGGGTGCGGCGCACGCTCCGCGCCGCTCGCGAACCTGCTCGAGCGCCGCGCGCGCCCGCGCTCGGAGAGGCGTTCGCGAGCGCCGTGGAACGCGCGCGCGCCGCATCGCGGCCCTCGCTCCCGGCCGACGGCGAGCCGCTCCGAGTTCCGTCACTACGCGCTCGCCGCGGCGCGGCGCGACGCGCGCGCGTTCGGCGCCGTGACGTGCGGGCAGCTCACGCACCTCGACGGGTCCCACACCGTCTACCTGCTCGAGACGCGCGGCTCCAAGGCGGAGTCGTTCGGTCCCTGCGCGTTCCTCGAAGGACTGCTTGCGGGGCGCAGGGCTCCGACCGGCCTCTCGCGTGGCTCGCGACGCTCGCGCACCTGCGCACGCACTCGCGCTTCGGCCCGGCGCCGCGCGCGCGTTCTGGATCGCCCACCTCGGCCGCGGGGGCCGCGCGACGTCGTGCAACACGGGCGTCGCGGCGCCGTTCTGGATTCCCGCGGACGGCGGGCGCGTGACGCGAATCGCCGACCGACGCGGCGAACCGCACGGGGAAGAGCACGCCGCGCTTCCCGAGACCGAGTCGCGACTGTTGCCCGGCGACCGGCTCGTCATCGCCTCTGCGGCCTGACGGGTGCGCCCGACGCGGCGGGGGAGCCGCTCGGCGAAGCACGGCTGCTCGAAGCGCTCGAGTCCGCGCGTCCGGCGCCGGTCGAGTCGCTCGCGCGCGCCGCCGTGGACGCCGCGATGGCGCACGCGGGCCGGCGTCGCCCGCACGAGGACGCGCTCGCGCTCGTGCTCGAGTTCCGCCCCGCGGCCTGAGCGGCGCGATCGTCCGGAAGGTCCGGCCGCGCGTTCGGAAGATCCTGCCCCTCGCCGCAGCGCTGGCGCCACGCCGCGACGCCGCCGCAGCCACTTGCGTGCACGTCCGCGGCTGCACCCCGTGGCGCGGCGATTGCGATTCGGGAAATCGATCCCGACCCCCGCGCGGCTCGCAGGCCCGCGCCCCGGACCGCCCCGTCACCGTGAGACGCCCATGCTCGACTTCGCCGCGCCGCCGACGCCCCACCGGACTCGCGCTCGCGCGCACTCCGTGGGCGATCCCGCTCGACGCCGCTCGCCGTCTCGCGCCAGCGACGCCTTCGCGTGGGCCACGTTGATCCCGGACGCGCCCTCGTGCGCGTCGTGCCACGACCCGAGCGAAAGGGGGCGCATGACGTGAACGGGATCCACCGCCTCGCGGCGGAAGGAAGCCCAAGACGACAGGGAGTTCTCCAGCTTCCTCACCAAGTGCCTGCCGGAGTCACGACGTGACTCCACGACGAGCGAGCCGCGGGTCGGACCCGCGGCTCCTCGCGTTTCGACGCGCGCGAGACGGCGAGGCGTCCGAGGAGTCGTCCACGATGCGGGGACCGGGCGCGATCGAGTCGGGCCGATCCGCGATTGGCCCGCGCGTTGCACAGTGATCGTCCGACTCCGCTCGCCGCGGGGCGGCGGGCGTGAGTCGCGAGAGAGAGACGGAACGAAGAAGACCGGAAGCGAGAGACGTCGCCGGAGGCCTGAGGGGGACTCCGGACGATGCGGGTGTCGCGAACTCACGTTCGCGGCACCCGGTTTCATTCCGTCCGAGAATGCGGGAAGGGCGCGCGAGTCGAGGTCGGCCGCTTGACACCCTCACGCGCCCTACGGCTAAATGCTGCGCCTCGCGGGCGCTTAGCTCAGCTGGTAGAGCACTTGCTCGACAAGCAAGGGGTCACTGGTTCAAGTCCAGTAGCGCCCACCACTTTCCGTCCGATCGCCCCGACTGCCCGAGGTGCGAGCGGCGTGGGGCCGAGGCGGCGGCGCCGGTTGCGGCGCGCCGCCTTCTTCCTTTCCGCGGGATCCTCCGATGAGCCAGGCGACAGCTGACGACCGTCCCGACGTGACCCACTACCCCGGCGGCGAAGCGCTGTACCGGCTGCGCCACTCCGCGGCGCACGTGCTCGCAACCGCGGTGACCGAGCTGTTCCCCGACGTGAAGGTCGCCGGCGGTCCGCCGGTCGAGAACGGCTTCTACTACGACTTCGCGCGCGACAAGCCGTTCACGCCCGAGGACCTCGAGGCGATCGAAGCGAAGATGCGCGAGATCGTCGCGGCCGATCAGCCGTTCGCGTACGAGGAGACGACCCGCGACGCGGCGCGCGCGCACTGGGAGAAGGCGGGGGAGAAGTACAAGCTGCACTTCCTCACGGTCATTCCCGAGGGCGCGAAGGTCACGACCTACCGCAATGGTCCGTTCCTCGACCTGTGCCGCGGGCCGCACGTGAAGAGCACCGGCGAGGTGAAGGCGTTCAAGCTCACGCACGTCGCCGGCGCGTACTGGCTCGGGAACGAACGCAACGAGATGCTCCAGCGCATCTACGGCACCGCGTTCCCGTCGGCGGCCGAGCTGGAGCAGCACCTGCGCAACGTCGAGGAGGCGCTGCGCCGCGACCATCGCCGGCTCGGACGCGAGCTGGACCTGTTCTCGATCCACGAAGAGGTGGGGCCGGGGCTCATCTTCTGGCACCCGAAGCTCGGCATGGTGCGCCACGAGATGGAGAAGCTCTGGAAGGAAGAGCACCTCCGCCGCGGGTACTCGTTCGTGTTCACGCCGCACGTCGCGAGCGAGAAGCTGTTCGAGATCTCGGGGCACCTGCAGAACTACGGCGACATCATGTACTCGCCGATGGACGTGGACGGCATGCCGTACCGCACGAAGCCCATGAACTGCCCCGGGCACATCATGATCTACAAGTCGCGGCGCCGTTCGTACCGCGACCTGCCGCTGCGCTTCGCCGAACTCGGCACGGTGTACCGCTACGAACGCTCCGGCGTGCTGCACGGGATGGAGCGCGTGCGCGGCTTCACGCAGGACGACTCGCACATCTTCTGCACGCCGGACCAGCTGCAGGACGAAGTTCAGGGCATCCTCGACCTGATGGACTACCTGCTGAAGACGTTCGGCTACGAGTACGTCTGCTACCTCGCGACGCGGCCGAAGGAGAAGTACCTCGGCACCGACGAGGAGTGGTCGTTCGCAACCGACGCGCTCCGCCAGGCGCTCGAGAAGCGCGGCCTGCCCTACGAGGTGGACGAGGGCGGCGGCGCGTTCTACGCGCCGAAGATCGACGTCAAGCTGCGCGATGCGCTCGGCCGGGAATGGCAGTGCCCGACGATCCAGGTGGACCTGAACCTGCCGAAGCGCTTCGGGGTCCACTACACGGGGCCCGACGGACAGGATCACGAGTGCATCATGCTGCACCGCGCGCTCTACGGATCGCTCGAGCGCTTCGCGGGCATCTTCATCGAGCACACGGGAGGCGAGTTCCCGGTGTGGATCGCGCCGACGCAGGTCAAGGTGATCCCCGCGAACCCGAAGGCGTTCGACTACGCGCTCGACACCGCGCGGCTGCTCAAGGACTCGGGCCTGCGGGCGGAGGCCGACGTGCGCGAGGAGAAGATGAACGCGAAGATCCGCGACGCCGAGGTCGAGAAGATCCCCTACATGCTCGTCGTGGGCCCGCGCGAGGCCGAGGCGGGCACGGTGTCCCCGCGCCGGAAGGGCGAGGGACAGCTCGACGTGATGACGCGCGAGGCGTTCATCGAGCGCGTGCGCGCGGAGGTCGCCGAGCGCCGCCGCTGAACGCGGCGGCGGTTCACGCGGCGCGCGCGAGTCGGCGCGCGGCGGCGAGCTGCAGCACCTCGACGAGGTCTTCGATCGAGAACGGCTTCGGCACGACGTGGTCCGCGCCGGCCTCGCGCATCGCGTTCGGGTGCACTTCGTCGCCCCACCCGGTGACGAACGCGATCACGACGTGGCGGTCGCGCTGGCGGATGACGCGCGCCACGTCCCAGCCGCTCACGCCCGGCATGCCGAGGTCGGTCAGCACGAGGTCGTACGCGCCGGTTTCGAATTGCGCGAGCGCTTCCTCGGCGCCGGGATGGTCCTCGACCTCGTGCCCGAGGTCCGTGAGGATGTCGCGCAGCAGTTCGCGCACGATGTCTTCGTCGTCCACGACCAGCACGCGCAGACGCTGGAGCGGCGCCGCGGGTTCGATCGGCGTCTCGGCCGGGGCCTCGGACGGCGGTTCGGATCGGCGCAGGTACACGTCCACGACGGTGCCGATGCCGAGCGCGCTGCGGACGTCGATCCGACCGCCGGCGCGCTGGACGATGCCGTAGATCATGGACATGCCGAGTCCGGTGCCGCGCGCGCCCTTGGTCGTGAAGAACGGGTCGAACATGCGCTTGCGGGTCTCTTCGTCCATGCCCGTGCCGTTGTCTTCGACGACGAGCGCCACCTCACCGTCGGCCGGCGTGACGCCGATGCGAATCACGCCCCCCTGCGGCATCGCGTCCGCCGCGTTCAGGATCAGGTTCACGAGCGCCTCGCGCAGTTCGTTCGCGCGCCCGGTCACCCAGGTGCCGTCCCGCAGCGAGGTGACGACCGAGATCTCGCGGCCTTCGGCCTCGGCCTCGTGCTTCCAGCGCGGCCGCGTCAGTTCGACGGCTTCGCGCACGACGGACGGCAGGTCCACGGCGGTCCCGCCGGCGGCGGGGGATTCGCCGATGCTGAACTGACGGAGTCGCCGCACGGTCTCGGCGCCGTCGCGAGCCGCGATCTCGATCACGCCGAGCGACTCGCCGAGGCCGGCGAGGTCGCGCTCGCCGCGGTCCATCTGACGGCGCACGAGCTGAACGCGCCCGAGGATCGCACCGAGAACGTTGTTGAAGTCGTGGGCGACGCCCGAGGCGAGTTCGCCCGTCGCGCGCAGGCGCTCGCTGCGAAGCAGCTGGTCGCGCGTGGCCTGGAGCTCCTCGAACGCCTTCTCGAGCCGCACGCGCAGCTGCTGCGACTGGATGGAGGCCGTGACGTGTCCCGTCAGCGCCGCGACGAGGCGCAGTTCCTCGCGCCGCGGGGCACGCTGCCGGCCCGCGGTGACGAGCAGCATCGCGGAGACGCCGCCGCCGAGCGCCATAGGCACGAGCGACGCCCACCCGACACCGTCCTCGGCGAGCGCGCGCGACAGGTCGTCCGAGCGCAGGCGCGGGTCGAACTCGTAGGGCTCGCCGGTGCGCAGGCAGATCTCGGCGAGGTCGGGCGCGAGCATCGAGTGGTCGCGGAACAGCGGCTCCGCCGAGGACGGGTCCGAGTAGCAGAAGACGAACGGCCCCTCGAGGCCGTCCCGCACGGCGAGCGCGAGCGAGCGGCATTCCGCGATCCGCCGGATCTGCGCCGCGACGACCTTGAAGACGCTGCGCGGATCGTAGGACGCGCGCGCGCCGCGCGACACGTCGAGCACCGCCTCGGCCACGTGGCGCATCGTCTCGGCCTCGGCGCGCTCGCGGGCGAGCGACTCCTGCAGCGTCTGCGCCATCAGGTTCATGGACGAGGCGAGCGCGCCGAGCTCGTCGTCCTGACGCACGGGGAGGCGGCGGTCGAGGTTTCCGTTCGCGATGTCGTGGGCGAGATCGCCGGCCTCGCGCAGCGGCCGCACGAGCACGCGCACGAACGTCCACGCGCCGCCGAGGCCGATGACGAGGCCGATCGCGAGCAGCAGCAGCCCGACGCGGGCCGTGCCGCGCAGCGTCGCCTGCTGCCGCGCGGTCGAGACCTCGATGCGCACCCGGCCGATCGTGCTCGCGTTGCCGTCACCGCCGGGCCGCGGGAGCCCGTCCTCGAGGCCGTCGAGCGCGCGATCCACGGCCGCGCGCCGGACCGGCGCTTCGAACACTCGCACGGGCGCCGACTCTGCGGCGCTCGTTCGACGCTCGCCGGCGCCCGCATTCGTGCGCGTGCTGCGGTCTGCGCTCCAACGCAGGACGCCCTCGGCGTCGAAGATCGAGGCCGACACGATGTCGGTCTCGGCGGTGAGCCGACGGCACACCGCGGTCAGCTGCTCCGCGTCGCCGACGAGCATGGGCATGGCTGCGTCCTCGGCGAACCCGCTCACGAGCACGAGGCTGCGCTTTTCGAGTTCGTCGTCCAGGAATCGTCCCGACATCGTGAGCAACAGGACGTAGTAGGCGAAGGCGCACGCGATCGCGCCGCCGACGAAGACGAGCGAGGCGCGGGCGCGCAGATCGAGCCCTCTCAGCCGACGGGAGATCTGCACGCGGGCGCGCGCCGCGCTCATCGCGCTTGCTCCACGCCGCGCAGCGATTCGGGGGGCAGCGTGCGGCCGAGCGCGGTGACGGCGGCGCCGTTGACCACGACGCGAGAGCCGCGCGACGCGACGATCGGCAGGTCCGCGGGGCGCTCGCCCGCGAGCAGCCGGCGCAGGACGGCCGCCGCCTCCACGCCGGCGCGCTCGTAATCCGGGACGACGGCCGCCATCGCCCCCGAGCGCACGAGCGCGTCCGAGAACACGAACAGCGGCTTGCGCTTCGACACGGACAGCCCGAGCAGGAACTGGAAGGTCTCGGGCGTCGCGACGTCGGGATCGGAATGGAGCCAGAACGCCTGGACGTTCGGTTCGACCCGGCGCGCCTCGTTCGCGAACGCATTCAGCTCCTTCACGACGACGGGCACGATGCGGGGCGATTCGCCCGAGCCCCGGCGCGCGAGCCGCGCCAGGTCGCGCGCGGGAGTCGGTCCGGTGAACACCGCGACGTCGTGCACGTCCGGCGCGAGCTTCGCGATCGCGTGGACGACGTCGGCGGCCGGAACGTCCGAAGCGACTCCGGTGAGTCGCGTGCCGCCCAGCTCGTAGCGTTCCGGCTGCGCGACGGCGCAGAAGACCACGGGCACGTCGCTGATGCGGTCGCGCGCGAACAGCGCCGCGCGCAATCCGACGGCGACGATCACGTCCGGCGACTTCGTCCGCACCGTGGCGAGCGCCGCCTCGTTCGTGACCCCGTCGAGCGTCAGCTCCTCGAACGGCGCGCCGTACTCGTGCCGGAATCCCTTCACGGCGGACTCGTACGGCGCCGCGTTGCTCGAGCGCATCACGAGCACGTGCACGCCGCCCGCGCGAGCGGCCGGCGGCGTCGCGGCGAGCGCCGTGAGGGAGAAGGCGAGGGCGAGGGCGGTCCTGCGCGCCGCCTGCCGTCGCACGACGCCGCTCACTGCGCTCCCCACGCCCAGTCGAGCTCGAGCGTCGCGTTGCGGCGCGGCGCCTCGATCTGGTCCTGAAGCAGGTAGTCGCCGACGGGATCTCCGTACACGGAGTCGAAGACGTTGTGCACCGAGAGCCCGGCATCGAACGCGGCGCCGAAGCGCCAGCCGACCCTGCCGTCCACGACGACCGGAGCCGCCGTCCAGGCGCCCGCGCGCGTGAGCCGGCGCGACAGCCAGCGGGCCCTCAGGCCGAGCGCGTACGGCGCGCCGTGCGGGCGCGCCGTCAGCACGGCCTGGGCGTTCCATTCGGGCGAATTCGTGAGGCGCACGTCACCCGGGTCGGTGCGGCTGCTCTGCCACGCGAGCGTGACGCGGCCGCTCACGCCGCCGCTCGAGCGCAGCTGCGCCTCGCCCTCGATGCCGGTCGTGACCGCGGCCCCGAGGTTCTGGAACTGAAGCGCCTCGTCCGCGCCGATCGTGACGAGATCGATGAGGTCGCGGAGGCGATTGCGATAGCCCGACAGGATGAACGTGGTTGCGGGCATCGAGTGCTCGATCGAACTCTCGAACGTGATCGCCCGTTCGGCGTGCAGCGCCGAATTCGCGACCTGGCCCGCGCCTTCGAGCGACTTCTCGATCGGGGCCGGAGGACGGAACGCCCCGCCGACGAGCGCCTTCCAGCGCGTGTGTTCGCTCACGCGCGCGACGAAGTCCGCCCGCGGACTCGCCACCGTCTGCTGCCCCTCGGCGCCGTCCAGCCGCGCGCCGAGCGTCGTGAGCGCAGCGGCTCCGAGGCGGATCTCGTCCTGCGCGTAAAGTCCGAGCCGCCCGCCGCGCGGGTTCGTGAACGAGTTCGGCGCGCCCGCGCCGACATCCACGCTGAGCACGCGGGCCCGGGCCGTGTATTCGGCGTTCGCGCCGACCGTCAGCACCTGCGATCCCGACGCGGCGAACGAGACGCGAGCCTCCGCGCCGAAGATGTCGCCGGTCCCGCGTTCGACGTTCACGAGCGACGTCGTCGAGTCGACCGTGTAGACGAACCGGCCCTCGAAGTCCGCTCGATCCCAGTAGGCGCGCACCGACCCGCGCGAATCGTCGGCCGTCCGGGACGTCGACCATTCGACGAACGCGCGCTGGTCCCGGCTGTGATTGCGCTCGTCCCCGAGATCGGCGCCGTAGCTGCCGGTCGGGTCGTGCTGCAGCCGCTCGCCGATGCTCGCGACGAGACGCGAACCCCGCCATCGCACGTCGCTGAACGCCGCGACGCGGCGCGTCCGGGACGACGATCGCGACCAGCCGTCCGAGAGCCCCTCGAGTTCGAATTCCGGGTAGCGGAAGTCGCGTCCGTCGGCGCCCAGCCACGAGGCCCGGAGCGCGACGGAGCCGCCCGATCCGAACGGGCGCTGGAGCGCGGCGTGTCCGTAGCGACGGCCGTCCTGTGAGGCGTGTCCGTGGAACGCGAAGTCGCCGTCCGGTCGCGCGCCGCGCGTCACGATGTTGACGACCGCGAGCACGGCGTAGCTGCCGTAGAGCGCGGAGCCGGGGCCGCGGATCACCTCGATGCGTTCGACCGCCTCGAGGTCGATCGAAGACTCGTCACCCACGAGTCCGTCGCCGTAGACGTTTCCGTTCAAGGCGTGTCCGTCGATCGCGATCAGGACCTTGTTGTTCAGGTCACCCGGTCGCTGCACTCCCCGGACGCCGACGTAGCGGTAGACGAAGTCGCCCGAAACGTAGAGGCCGCGCACCCATGCGAGCGCGTCGGCCACGGTCTCGTAGCCCTGCGCGAGGATCTCCTCGCGCGTGATGACGGAGATCGTGGCGGCCGGGACTTCGGACAACGGCTGCGTGCGCCGGGCGCGCGCGCCTTCGGCGGCCTCGCGAACGAGGTCGAACGGATTCTCCGGTGCGGGCCCGGACGGGTCGCCGAACGCCGTGGAGGCGATGAGGGAAAGGGACAGGCCGAGCGCCGGGACGAACCGCGAGCGCATGCTGAGAACTCCCGATTGTGTGAGGTCGAATCGAGCAAGGGCCTGCGCTGCCTTTATCGGCGACCGCGGACGGCGGCTTCACGTTGCAGCGCCACGACTGCCGACTCGCGCGAGCGAGGGCGGCCGGCCGCGGCATTGCGATCTGCACGAAACGCGACGCGGGCCGGTCCCGAAGGACCGGCCCGCGTTCTCCGAGCGGTGAATCAGTCTCCGCCGAACTGGAAGACGATGCCGCCCGCCGCGTCCAGGCTGCTCGGCCACCACGAGGCCTTCGCTCCGGCGTCCTCGGCCGACGCGCGTCCGATGAGGCGTCCGAGGTGACAGCCGACGCCCCAGTTGGGCCCGATCATCATGTTCGCGCCGATGCGGCTCGACAGGCTGATGCGCGTCACGGTCTCGCTCTCGACATCGGTCGGGGCGAAGCCCTCGAACTTGGCCTTTCCGCTCCAGAACTGGAGGCCGGGTCCGAAGTACACGATCGCGCGATCGCCGATCTTCACGACTCGATCGCCGCCGACGCGCAGGCTGAACGACGACTGCGTGTACTTCGCCTCCGGCGCGGCCGCCGGCGCGTTCGTTCCCGGTTCGTCGGTTTCGCTGAAGAAGCCGATGCCGCCCGACGCCGTGAACGCGTAGTCGTCGCTGAGCAGGTGCCAGAACTCGACCTGCGCGCCGAGTTCGCTGTGGTCGTAGGCGGAGATGAAGCCGTTGCCCGCCTCGGGCTCGACGAGGTCGGCGGTTCCGTTCGACAACTGGATCGAGAACAGCGACGCGCCCTTTCCGAGGGCGTGGGCCGGGGCGGCGGCGAACATCGCCACCGTCACGAGCGCCAGGAGTCTGCGCATCCTGAGACCTCCGTGTCGGGACTTGCGGAACGATCGGGCGACGCGCGGTCCCGCGCGCGCGCACCCGGTGGAAAAGTGCCTCCGGTCAGTCGTCCCCGAACGCGAAGACGAGTCCGGCGGACGCTTCGAATCCCTGCGTGTACCAGTTCGTCTTGGCGTTCCGCGACTCGGCGTCGGCGCGGCCGAAGTGACTGCCGACCTCGCCCTGCAGCCCCCAGGCTTCGCCGAGCGCGAACACGGCGCCGAGTCGCGCCGAGATCGAGAGGCGCTGGATCTCGGGGCTCGTGACGTCGTTCGTGGCGGGCGTCGTGCCGTAGCCGAGGAACTGGGCCTTGCCGCGCCACACTTCGACGCCGGGGCCGAAGTAGAGGAGCGCGCCGTGGCCGAGATCCGCGACGCGATCCACGCCGAGTCGCCCGCTCCACGACCACTGCCGGTAGATGCGGCCGGAGGCCGAAGCGGCCGTCTCGGTGTCCCGCGCCCGCGAGTAGCGGCCGCGCACGGCCATCGCGAGGCTCGGGTCGAGGAAGTACCAGAGCTCGCCGCCGACGCCGAGTTCGGCGTGCGAGAACGGCTCGAGATACGTGCCGCGCGCGTCCGCCAGGTCCGCCTGGGCGCCCGCGACTTGGAGCGCGACCATCTGACCGCCATCGGCGTGGACGCGCAGGGGAAGGGCACCGAGCGCGAGCGCGGCGAGGATCAGCGAGCGACGAACGGAACGCATGCGAGGTCTCCGGAGTCCGCGTGGAAGACGTGCGCACGTTGCCCGAGCCTCCGGGCACGGTCAACCCGCTCGAGGGCTCGGACCGTGAGCGATCCCCGTCGGACCGGCTTGCGCACGGGCCCGGCGCTCAGTAGACTGCCGCCTCGATTTTCAAGCAGGAGCCTCGTGCTTCTCACCCCCGCGGGCCAGCGAGCCTCGCTCAAGGGTCACGTGACGCGACCGCCTCGGCGCGGTCGTGCGTCCGGCGAAGACGCCGGGCGGGGTTCTCGTGCTTGGGAATCCCGCCCGGCGTTTCGCTTGCTCGGCGAGCGGCCGGCTCGAATCACGCACCACCGACGGAGGTGACCGCCATTTCGATTCAGAAGACGCCCGAAGTCCGGGTCAACGAGCGCATTCGCGTCCCGCAGGTGCGGGTCATCGGCGACGACGGCCAGCAGATCGGAGTGCTTCCGGTCCGTGAGGCGCTCGCCATGGCTCAGTCCCAGGGGCTCGATCTCGTTGAAGTGTCGCCGACGGCGCGACCGCCGGTCTGCCGCATCATGGACTACGGCAAATTCAAGTACGAGCAGAACCGCAAGGCCCGCCAGGCCCGCAAGAACCAGCACCAGATGCAGCTCAAGGAGATCAAGCTGCGTCCCAAGATCGAAGAGCACGACTTCAACTTCAAAGTGACGCACGGCCGCGAGTTCCTCGAGGGCCGCGACAAGGTGAAGTTGACGGTGCAGTTTCGCGGTCGCGAGATGGCGCACCAGGAAATCGGGCACCGTCTGATGGAGCGCGCGATCGTCGCGCTCGCGGACGTCGCGCTCGTCGAGTCGCCGCCGCGCATGGAGGGCCGCACGATCGTCGCGGTGCTCATGCCGAAGGCGCAGAAGCCGGCTCCCGCGAAGAGCGGGACGAAGACGGGTGAGGACGCGGAAGGTCCCGCTCCGCAGACCCCCTAGCAGAAGAGGAGTCGTACCGATGCCCAAGCAGAAGACCAATCGCGCCGCGGCGAAGCGCTTCAAGCTCACCGGCAAGGGCCGCGCGATGCGCGGACAGTCGGGCGTGCGTCACGGCATGATCGGCAAGGCGCGCGACCGCAAGCGCCGCCTCGGCGGCATGGTGCTCGTCGCCGACGTCGATCAGCCGCGCGTGCTCCGCATGCTCGGCAAGCGCTGAGCGCGTTCCCACTCCGCATCCATCTTTCCCCGGCGCGGCGCCCACGGCCGACCCGGGTCGCAGGAGGTTCATCCGATGCCCCGTTCCAAGACCGTCGTCCCGGGACGCGCCCGCCGACGCAAGGTGATGCGCGCCGCGAAGGGCAACTTCAGCGGCCGCCGCAAGCTCTACAAGTCCGCGCTCCAGACGGTGCAGCGCGCGGGACAGTTCGCCTACGAACACCGCCGCACGAAGAAGCGCGACTTCCGCGCGCTCTGGATCCAGCGCATCAACGCCGCCGCCCGCGAGCTCGGCCTGTCGTACAGCGTGCTGATCTCGGGCCTCAAGAAGGCGAACATCGACATCAACCGCAAGCTGCTCGCCGACCTCGCCGTCCGCGACGCCGCAGCGTTTGCGAAGCTCGCGGAGAAGGCCAAGTCGGCGGCGGTCTGACGCATGTCGAGCGCACTCCTCGAGGCGCTGGATCCCGCCTGGAAGGGCGCGGATCCGGCGCCCTTCGCGCCTGAGCACGCGGGGCGGCTCGCCGAGATCGAGTCGCTCGATCGCGAGCTGTCGGCGTTCTACGCGCGCGGCGCCGAGGTGCTCGCGGGCGCCGCGAACGACGCCGAGCTGCGCGATCGCTACGTCGCGCTGCTCGGGCGCGAACGCGGCGCACTGACCGCCGCGCTCGGCACGCTCGGAGGGCTGCCGGTCGAGCGCAAGCGGACGTGGGGCCGCGGGCTCAACCTGCTCAAGCGCTGGCTGCAGGAGCTGCACGATGCGAAGCGCGACGCGCTCGCCGCCGCCGCCGAGTCGCGCGCCGGCGTGGACGTGACGCTGCCGGGCCGCCGTCCGTGGACGGGGCGCTTCCACGTGCTCGCCCAGGTGCGCGACGACCTGCTCGACCTGTTCCACGGTCTCGGCTTCTCGGTGTACTCGAGCCCCGAGGCCGAACTCGACGCGTACAACTTCGGCAAGCTCAACTTCGCGCCCGACCATCCGGCGCGCGACGCCCACGACACGTACTTCATCAATCCCGATGTCGTGCTGCGCACGCACACGTCGCCGGGCTGGGTGCGCGCGATGGAGGAGCGGAAGCCGCCGCTCAGGCTCGTGTTTCCCGGACGCGTCTACCGCGCCGAGCAGATCGACGCGAGCCACATGGACCAGTTCCACCAGATGGACGGCCTGTTCGTGGACCGCAACGTCTCGATGGCCGACTTGAAGGCGACGCTCGACACGTTCGCGCGCTCGATCGTCGGGCGCGACGTGAAGACGCGCCTGATCCCGATCTACTTCCCGTTCGTCGAACCGGGCTGCCA
The DNA here is from genome assembly GCA_044222065.1 of Candidatus Eiseniibacteriota bacterium. GTDB lineage: Bacteria > Eisenbacteria > RBG-16-71-46 > RBG-16-71-46 > RBG-16-71-46 > JBGAOA01. The sequence continues at coordinate 42,073 of JBGAOA010000010.1, read as the reverse complement.
GCTCGACGTCGCGTGCGCGATCTGCGACGGCGCGGGGAAGCTCGCGGATGGCGCGCGCTGCGCCGTGTGCAAGGGCGCGGGCTGGAGCGAGGTGCTCGGCGCCGGCATGGTGCACCCGAACGTGTTCCGCGCCGTCGGCCTCGACCCCGAGGAATGGACCGGCTTCGCGTTCGGCATGGGGCTCGAGCGCATCGCGATGGCGCGCTACAAGGTGCCCGAGATCCGACTCTTCCTCGAGAACGACCTGCGCTTTCTCGAGCAGTTCTAGGACGACATGAAGCTCCCCATCCGCTGGCTCCAGGACTGGATCGAATTCGACGGCGGCGCCGACGCGGTCGCCGAAGCGCTCACGCGCCGCGGCTTCTACGTCGAGGGCATCGAGCGGCTCGGCCACGAGCTGCCGGGCGTCGTGATCGCGCGCGTGCTCGAGGTCGCGAAGCACCCGAACGCGGACAAGCTGTCGCTGTGCCGCGTGAACGCGGGCGGCGACGAGCTGCGCATCGTGTGCGGCGCGCCGAACGTGCGCGCGGGGATGCTCGTGCCGCTCGCGACGATCGGCGCGACGCTGCCGAACGGCCTCACGATCAAGAAGAGCAAGATCCGCGGCGAGGAGAGCCAGGGCATGCTGTGCTCGGCGCGCGAGCTCGCGCTCTCGGACGATCACGGCGGCATCCTCGACCTCGAGGCGTGGCGGGGCGCATCGCAGGGCCTCGAGCCCGGGCGCCCGTTCCAGTCGCTCCTGCCTCCGCCGGACGCCGTGCTCGAAGTCGAGGTGCCGTTCAACCGGCCCGACGGCCTCGGCGTCGTCGGACTCGCGCGCGAGGTGCGCGCCGCGCTCGGCGGCCGCTGGACCGACGCCGCGCGCGAGCGGCTCGCGGCGAAGCTCCCGGGCGGCGCGGGATTCGATCTCGAACTCGAGGACGCCGAGGGCTGTCCGCGCTACGTCGCGCAGGCGATCGAGAACGTGCGCGTCGCGCCGTCGCCCGCGTGGCTGCGCGAACGCCTCGAGTCGGCGGGCCAGCGCTCGATCAACAACGTCGTGGACGCGACGAACCTCGTGCTGCTCGAGTTCGGCCAGCCCGTGCACGCGTTCGATCTCGACCGGCTCGCGGGGCCGCGCATCCGCGTGCGCCGCGCGCGGGCGGGGGAGACGCTCGTGACGCTCGACGGAAAGCCGCGAACGCTCTCGGACGAAGTGCTCGTGATCGCCGACGGCGACGGCCCGACCGCGCTCGCCGGCATCATGGGCGGAGCCGCGAGCGAGGTGAGCGAGCGCACGACGCGCGTGCTGCTCGAGTGCGCGTGGTTCCAGCCCGCACGCGTGCGCCGCGGATCGCGCTCGCTCGGACTCTCGACCGAGGCGAGCAAGCGCTACGAGCGCGGCGTGGATCCCGATGCGACCGCCGCCGCGGCCGCGCGCTTCGTCGAACTCGTGCGCGAGCTGTCGCCCGGCGCGGCGCTCGGCGCGGCCAGCGAGCGCCGGCACGCGCGCGCGCAGGCCGCGCCGCTCACGCTGCGCCCGTCGCGCGTCGCGCGTCTCACCGGGCTCGAGCTCGACGCCGCGCGCTGCCGCGCGCACCTCGAGGCGATGGAGTTCGGCGTCGCGGGCGGCGATCCGCTGATGGTCACCGTGCCGAGCTGGCGCGCGGACGTGACGCTCGAAGACGACCTCGTCGAGGAAGTCGCTCGCGCCGAGGGCTACGACCGCATCCCGAATGCCGCGCTCGAGACGCACGGCGCGCACGCGAAGCGCGAGCCGCGCGAGTCCGTCACGTCCGCCGCGCGCCACGCGATGCGCGCGCTCGGCTTCACCGAGGCGTGGTGCACGACTCTCGTCTCGGCGCGCGAGGCGGCGGCGGCCGCGGCGCTGCTCGGCGACGGCGCGGATTCGCTCGTCGCGCTGTCCAATCCGCTCAGCGAGGATCGCGGCACGCTGCGTCCGAATCCGCTGCCCGGCCTGCTGCGCGCGCTCGCGCACAACCTGCGCCAGGGGCGCACGTCCGTGCGGCTGTTCGAGGTCGGCGCGGGGTTCCGCGTCTCGTCCGCGGCGCTCCCCGAGGAGCGCGTCCTGCTCGGCGCGATCGTCACCGGAGCGCGCTTCGCGCACGCGCACGACGCCTCGCAGGGCGCCGTCGACTTCGCCGACGCGAAGGGTCTCTGGGAGGCGTGGCTCGACCAAATGGGCGTTGACACCCCCCGGTGGCGGACCTATTCTGCCGCCGGCTGGAAACCCGGTGCCAGTGCGGAAGTTGCGTCATCGGCTTCACGCATTGGATGGGCCGGAACGCTCAGTCCTTCGTGGCTGCGCGAGTGGCAGATCGAGACACCGGCAGCACAGGACGTCCACGCGTTCGTCGCGTGCCTCGATCCACTGCTCGCGTCCCGCCCGGAGCGGCGCGGCGTCGTCCTTCCCGGACGCTTCCCGCCGGTGCGTCGCGATCTCGCCTTCTTCGTTCCCGAGCGCACGACGCACGCCGAGGTCACGGGCGCGCTCCAGCGCGCCGGCGGTGAGTGGCTCTCGGCGCTGGAGTTGTTCGACGTCTATTCGGGTCCCGGCACTCCGGAGGGCATGAAGAGCCTGGCGTACGCGCTCGAGTGGCAGCACCCGGAGCGCACGTTCGCGGAGTCCGAGGTCGAAGCGATTCAGACACTCATGGTGACGGCGGTCGCGACGGACTGCGGCGGCCGGTTGAGAGAGAAATGAGCGAACTGACGACGATCCAGCAGAGCGATCTCGACCGACTCACCGACCGCGTGGAGAAGGCGGCGGCCCTGGTCTCGCAGTTGCGCGACGACCGCACCCGACTCGAAGGCGAGCGCGCCGAACTGCAGCGCCGCCTGCTCGAACTCGAAACCAAGCTTCAGGGCCAGGACGCCGCCGCGCTCGTGCAGGAAGTCCACGCGCTCCGCAAGGAGCAGCGCGAGTGGACCGCCGAGCGGCGCGACGTGGCCAATCGAATCGAGACGCTCATCAAGAAGCTCGAGCGCCTCGAGGTGTAGCGCGGAGCCACGCCCCCTCGGGGCTCGCGACTTCGCGACTCAATAGGTACCGACGCAGGGAACTTCGGCGAAGCGGGGTAGGCGCCATGGAGACGCGGGACGCCAAGAATCTGGTGCAGGTCCAGATCTTCGGACACACGTATTCCATCCGCGGCGAGGCCGACCGTGAGTACATCCTCAGGGTCGCCGAGTACGTGGACCGAAAGATGCGCGAGATCACCGAGAAGCTGCCGGTGGCCTCGCTCTCCAAGGTGGCGATCCTCGCCTCCCTCAATATCGCGGACGAACTCCTCAAGGAGCGCGCGAAGCAGAAGGACGAGAACGTCAAGCTCTCCGATCGCGCCGCGCGCCTGAACGCCGTGCTGGACGACCTGCTGCACGACGGTTCGCAACGCTGAGGGAGACCGCGTCGCCAGAGTTTTCCCTGCCGTGCTCGTGATGCGTCACAGTTCTTGAACCACAATGTGAAGTCACGGGAGTTCCGGTGGCCGGCGAAGTCGAACCACCGTCGCGGTCGGACGCGTGGGGGGCAGACCCGGTCGACAGGGGCACCCACCTGGTTCGTTCCAGGTCTCAAGAACTTCACCGCACACGGCAACCGGCGGGGAATCTCCCTTGCCTCGGGCCCCGTCGCAGGGCCGGAGGAATAGAGTCATGAACATCGCACTCGCGACCGGCGGCGCCGCGCTCGCCGCCTTCGTGATCGGCTACTTCGTGCGGTCCCGTCTCGGTCGCATCCGCCTCGACGCGGCGGAAGCGCAGGCGAAGCAGACCCTCGAACGCGCGGCCCGCGAGGCCGACAGCCTCAAGCGCGACGCGGTCCTCGAGGGCCGCGAGGAAGCGCTCCAGCTCAAGCAGGAAGTCGAGCGCGAGACGCAGGCCGCGCGCACGAACCAGCTCGCCGCCGAGCGCGCGTTCCAGGAGAAGGAAGCGGCGTTCAACCGTCGGGTCGAGCTCATCGAGAAGAAGGAGCGCGATCTCAAGCGCCAGGAGAACGACCTCGCGACCCGCGAGACCGCCGTCACGACGCGCAACACCGAACTCGACGGGCTGATCCGCGAACAGACGACCCGGCTCGAGCGCGTCTCGGGGCTCACGAAGGAGGACGCGCGTCACCAGCTCGTCGCGAGCATCGAGTCCGAGGCGCGCGCCGAGGCCGCGCGGCTCGTCGCCGAGGTCCGCGACGGCGCGCAGCGCAACGCCGAACGCGAGGCGCGCAAGATCATCACGATCGCGATCCAGCGCTACGCGGGCGAACACGCGTCGGAGTCCTCGGTGTCGGTCGTCCACCTGCCGAGCGACGACATGAAGGGCCGCATCATCGGGCGCGAGGGCCGCAACATCCGCTCGTTCGAGATCATCACCGGCGTCGACGTGATCATCGACGACACGCCCGAGGCGGTGATCCTGTCGGGCTTCGATCCGGTGCGCCGCGAGATCGCGCGCCTCGCGCTCGAGCGACTCGTTTCGGACGGCCGGATCCACCCGGCGCGCATCGAGGAGGTCGTCGCGAAGGTGAAGACCGAGGTCGAGAGCAAGATCCGCGAACTCGGCGAGATGGCCTGCCTCGAGGTCGGCGTGCACGGCATCCACCCCGAGTTGCAGAACCTGCTCGGCCGGCTCCACTACCGCACGAGCTACGGCCAGAACATCCTCAAGCACTCGATCGAGGTCGCGCACCTCTCCGGCATGATGGCCGCCGAGATCGGCATGGACCAGCGCATGGCGAAGCGCGGCGGCCTCATGCACGACATCGGGAAGGCGATCGACCACGACCAGGAGGGCACGCACCCGGCGCTCGGCATGGAGGTCGCCGCGCGTTACGGTGAGCCGCAGCCCGTGCTCGAGGCGATCGGCTACCACCACGACGATTACGCCGGCGGAAGCCTGTGGCCGGTGCTCGTGAGCGCGGCCGACGCGATCTCGGGCGCCCGTCCCGGAGCGCGCCGCGAGAGCCTCGAGATCTACATCAAGCGCCTCGAGGCGCTCGAGAAGATCGCGAACGCGTTCCCGGGCGTCGAGAAGTCGTACGCGATCCAGGCCGGCCGCGAAGTGCGCATCATGGTCGAACACCAGAAGGTGGACGACGCGCGCGCGCACGGCCTCGCCGGCGAGATCGCGCGCCGCATCGAGAAGGAACTCGAGTACCCCGGCCAGATCCGCGTCACGGTCATCCGCGAGACGCGCGCCGTGGACTACGCGAAGTAGGAGGCGGCGGTGGGACGCGCGCTCGCACTGCTGATGCTCGTCGCCGGGATCGTCGCGCTCGTCGCGACGATCGAGCGCCGGCCGTCCGCACCGCACGCGCTCGGCGCGCGCTGGCGCGGCGCGCGCGCGCGCTTCACGTTCGTGCCGAAGCGCTACGCGTGGACGCGCTGGGAGGGCACGGGCGACAGCGTCGCGCTGCGCGACCTGCGCATCCGCCGCGTCTCGGTCGTCGGCGCGTTCAACGGCTGGGACCCGGCGCGCGACCCGCTCGACGAGGACGAGAACGTGTGGCAGCGATCGGTGCGGATCGCGGACCTGCGCCCCGGCGACACGACGCGCTTCACGTTCGTCGTGAACGACCGTTTCTGGGTGGAGCCTCCGCCCGTCGCACCGAACCGCGCGGCGCTGCCGTCCGGCGCTCACGGACTCGCGATCGTCCGCTGAGCGCGCGCGCCCGCGTGCTCCGATGACGTATGCTGCCGCGGCGCGCGTCGCCGCGCCGCGGGCGTCACTCGGCCCGCGCACGGCCCCGGCGCCGCGCGGCCCGGAACTTCGAGGATCCCCATCGTGAACCTGCTCTTCATCGCCGATGTCGTCGGCTCGCCCGGACGCGACGCGGTGCGCGCCCTGCTCCCGCGGCTGCGCGAACGGCACGACGTCCATCTCGTCGTCTGCAACTGCGAGAACTCCGCCGCCGGCTACGGCGTCACTCGCGACACCGCGCGCGACCTGTTCGACGCCGGCGTGGACGTGCTCACGGGCGGCAATCACCTGTGGGACAAGCGCGAGTCCGTGGACTACCTCGCCGAGGAGCCGCGCCTCGTGCGTCCGGCGAACCTGCCGCCGGGCACTCCGGGCGAGGGCTGGCGCACGTTCCGCGCGCGCGACGGCTCGGCGGTCGGCGTCGTGAACCTGCTCGGCCGCGTCTTCATGAAGGAAGCCGACGATCCGTTCCGTGCGAGCGACGCGGCGGTCGAGGCGCTGCGCGGCGCCGGGGTGCGCACGATCCTCGTGGACTTCCACGCGGAGACGACCGCCGAGAAGGTCGCGCTCGGCTGGCACCTCGACGGCCGCGTGAGCGCGGTGCTCGGCACGCATACGCACGTGCAGACGGCCGACGAGCGCATCCTCGAGGGCGGCACCGCGTGCCTGTCCGACGCCGGCATGACCGGCGGCTTCGAATCGGTGATCGGCATGGACCGGCACGCCGCGCTGCGCCGCTTCACGCGCGGCCTGCCCGAGCGCCTCCAGCCCGCGACCGGCGACGTGCGACTGAACGGCGTGCTGCTCACGATCGATCCCGCGACCGGCCGCACGAGCGCGATCCGCCGGCTGCAGGTGCCGCTCGCGAGCGCCGCCGACACGGGCGGCGCGCGACTCCTCGGCGGCGAGGAGCCGGCGCTCGCGGTGCGGCTCGCCTGCCGCGCGCGCGTCGCGACGCTCGTCGACGCCGGCGTGCAGCCCGTGCTCGCGCTCGTTTCGGTGGGCGAGGACCCCGCGTCGCAGATCTACCTGAAGCGCAAGGGCGAGGCGTGCGCCGAAGCCGGGATCGAATCGCGCCGCATCCAGCTTCCCGCAGGCACCGACACGCGCACCGTCGTCCAAAAGGTGCAGACTCTCGGCGCCGATCCGGACGTGCACGGCATCCTCGTCCAATTGCCGCTCGCCGCGCCCGCGGACGCCCAGGCCGTGCTCGAAGCCGTCCCGCCCGCGAAAGACGTGGACGGCTTCCATCCCGAGAACGCGGGTCGCCTCGCCTCGGGACTGCCGTGCTTCGTGCCGTGCACGCCGCGCGGCGTGTTCGAGCTGCTGCGGCACTACGAGATCCCGCTCGCGGGCCGGCGCGCCGTCGTGCTCGGACGCAGCAACATCGTCGGCCGCCCGATGGCGAACCTGCTCTCGGGCAAGGACGCGAACATGACGGTCACGATCGGACACAGCGCGAGCGGCCCGGCGCTGCGCGAACTCGCGCGCGAAGCCGACCTGCTCGTGTGCGCGATCGGCCGCCCCGAGAGCATCGACGCGTCGTGGGTGAAGCCCGGCGCCGTCGTCGTGGACGTCGGCATCCACCGCGTCGCGGACGCCACGCGCCGCACCGGCTCGCGCATCACGGGCGACGTGGACGCGGCGTCGGTGCGCCCGGTCGCCGGAGCGCTGACGCCGGTCCCGGGAGGCGTCGGCCCCATGACCGTCGCGATGGTCGTCGCGAACACGGTGCTCGCCGCCGAGCGGCTCGCCGCCGGAGCGATGCGCTGAGGTGAGCACGCTGCCCGTGCACGACGACCGCGTGTACTCGGTGCTCGAGCTGACGCGGGCGATCAAGGACACGCTCGAGGGCGAGTTCCCGGACGTGTGGGTGCGCGGCGAGCTGTCGGGCGTCAAGCGACCGGACTCGGGACACGTCTACTTCACGCTCAAGGAGGGCCGCGAGGCGGTGCTCGCCTGCGCGATGTGGCGGCAGCCCGCCGCGCGCCTCGCGTTCGATCCGAAGGACGGCATCGAGGTCGAGGCGCTCGGCAAGATCGACGTCTACGCGCCGCGCGGGAGCTACCAGCTCATCGTGCGCGAGATGCGCCCGGCGGGACTCGGCGCGCTGCTCCAGCAGCTCGAAGAGCTCAAGCGCCGCCTGCAGGCCGAAGGGCTGTTCGACGCGGCGCGCAAGCGGCCGCTGCCGAGCTACCCGACGAGCATCGGCGTCGTCACGTCGCCGGTCGGCGCCGCCGTGCGCGACGTCGTGAAGGTGCTGCGCACGCGCTGGCCCGCGATCCGCATCGTGCTCGCGCCCGTGCGCGTGCAGGGGGAGGGGGCCGCCGAAGAGATCGCCGCAGCGATCGAGCGCTTCAACCGCTACGGCGAGGTGGACGTGCTGATCGTCGGTCGCGGCGGCGGTTCGCTCGAGGACCTGTGGGCGTTCAACGAAGAGGTCGTCGTGCGCGCGATCGCGTCGTCGCGGCTGCCGGTGATCTCGGCGGTCGGCCACGAGGTGGACACGACGCTCGCCGACTTCGCCGCCGACGTGCGCGCGGCGACGCCGTCGAACGCCGCCGAGCTCGCCGTGCCGAGCCGCGACGAGGTCGCGCGCCGGATCGAGCAGCTGCGTGCGCGCGCCGAACGCGCGCTACGCCAGGGGCTCGCCGAGCGCCGCCGCCGGCTCGACACGCTCGTGCGCGAGCACGGCTTCCGCCGGCTCGGCGACGTCGTCGAGCGCTTCCGTCAGCGCGTGGACGACGCGCTCGAACGGGTCCGCACGGCGCTGCGCGCCCGCGTGCGCGCGGGGCGCGAGCGGCTCGCGCGCCTCGCCGGCGCGTACGGGCTGCGCGAGTTCCCGCGCGCGCTCGAATCGCGCCGCGAACGGGTCGCGAACGTCTCGGCACGGCTCGAGGCGGCGCTCGTCTCGGGCCTCCAGTCGCGCCGCTCGCGACTGACCGCGGTCGAGGACCGCCTGCGCGCGCTGTCGCCGCGGCAGGTGCTCGAGCGCGGGTATTGCCTCGCGCGCGCGGCCGACGGTACTCTGCTGCGCGCCGCGTCCGCGCTCACGAGCGGCCAGCTCGTCACGCTCGAATTCGCGCGCGGCGAAGCCGACGCGCGGATCGAAGCCGTTCGCCCCGGAGACCCCGATGACCGCCCGCAAGAACCCTGAGGCCGAGACCGAAGCGCCGTCGTTCGAGGACGCCCTCGACCGGCTCGAGACGATCGTCGAGGAGCTCGAGAGCGGCTCGCTGTCGCTCGAGCAGTCGCTGCGACACTACGAGGAGGGCATGAAGCTCTCGAAGCGGCTCGGCCGCACGCTCGACGACGCCGAGCAGGCGATCGAGACGCTCGTCGAGGGCGAGGCGGACGATGCGCCCGGGGCGTCCGAGTCCGGAGCGCGCGCGAAGCGCCGCAAGCCGACCACCGCCGTCACGACGCTCGAGCCGGGCACGCCCGGCGAGAACGAGTTGCCCTTCTGATGCCGCGCCGCGTGGCCGCATCCGCCCGGCGCAGCTCGCGCGTGCGCCCCTCGCGCACGTCGTTGCTGCCGCTCAAAGCCGAGTTCGAGCGCTACCTGCGACGCACCCTGACCGCGAATGCCGTGCCCCCGGGCCGTCTCGGCGCGGCGATCCAGTACGCCGCGTTGTCCCCGGGCAAGCGCCTGCGTCCGATGCTCGCGCTCACCGCGTGCGAAGCCGTGGGAGGGAAGTGGCGCGACGCGCTGCCCGCCGCCGCGGCGATCGAGTGCGTGCACGCGTTCTCGCTCGTGCACGACGACCTGCCCGCGATGGACGACGACGACTACCGCCGCGGACGCCTCACGACCCACAAGAAGTACGGCGAAGCGCTCGGCGTGCTCGTGGGCGACGCGCTGCTCGCGTTCGCCTTCGAGGAGCTGATGCGGCTCCCCGCGGTCCGCAAGGAACCGCGCCGCGCGATCGCCGCGACGCAGCTGCTCGCGATGGCGGCCGGCGCGCACGCGCTCGTCGGCGGCCAGGCCGAGGACGTCGCCGCGGAAGGACGGAAGGCGACGCGCGAGATCGTCGAGTCCATCCACACGAAGAAGACGGGCGCGCTGATGGGCGCCGCGGTCGCGCTCGGCGCGCTCGCGGGCGGCGGCGACTCCCGCGCGGTGCAGGCGCTCGCCGGTGCGGGCATGGAACTCGGCGTGGCGTTCCAGATCCAGGACGACCTTCTGAACGCGGGCTCCACGCTCGGCAAGCTCGGCAAGCGCGCGGGGACCGACGCGAAGAAGCGCAAGGCCACCTGGCCGCGCGCGGTCGGCGTGTCGCGCGCGATCGAGGACGCGGCCGGCTACTTCACGGAGGCGCTCTCGACGATCGAGTCGTTCGGACCGCGCGCTCGAAGGCTCGCATCGCTCGTCGTCGAGGTCACCGAGCGCAACCGCTGAGGCCGATCGGCGCGGGCATTGACAGTCCGTGCCGCCACCCGCAGCATCCGGCGCGCCGCGCGCACGGCATCGGGAGCGGGCGGCGCTCACAGGGAGGTCGTCACGGAACCGTTCTGGCTCGCACTCGGCGTCGGTTTCGCGGTGCAGGGGTACAAGGGATTCCGCGCCTATCTCGGATCGGGACGCTGGAACCTGCGGCGCTTCGTCGCCACCGGCGGCATGCCGAGTTCGCACGCGGCCTCGGTCGCGGCGCTCAGCACGTCGATCGGGCTGCGCGACGGCTTCACCTCGTCGCTGTTCTGCGTGACGCTGTTTTTCAGCCTGATCGTCATGTATGATGCCGCCGGTTTGCGGCGTGCGCGCGGGTCGGCCCCGCGATTCTCAACCGCCTGATCGACGAGCACTTCCGGGATCCGGGCGCGGACACGCAGCGTCTGATGGAGCTGCTCGGCCACACGCCGCTCGAGGTCCTCGTCGGCGGCCTCCTGGGAGTCGCCAGCGCCCTCGTCTGGGCCAAGCTCACCTGATGAGCCTGCTCGATCGCATCCAGTCGCCCGCGGATCTCAAGCGCCTCTCGCGCGCCGAGCTCGGCGCGCTCGCCCAGGAGATCCGCCACGTCGTCATCCAGACCGTGGCGCGCAACGCCGGGCACCTGGCTCCGAACCTCGGCGTCGTCGAGCTGACGATCGCGCTCCACCGCGTGTTCGACTCGCCGACGGACAAGATCATCTGGGACGTCGGTCACCAGTCCTATCCGCACAAGCTCGTCACCGGCCGCTACGGCCGCTTCGACACGCTGCGGCTGATCGACGGCATCGCGGGTTATCCGCGCCGCGCCGAGAGTCCGCACGATCCGTTCGGCACGAGCCACGGCAGCACGTCGATCAGTGCGGCGCTCGGCTTCGCCGCAGCGCGCGACCTGCGCGGCGAGAAGCACCACGTCATCGCCGTCATCGGCGACGGCGCGCTGACGGGCGGCATGGCGTTCGAGGGGCTCAACAACGCCGGCGAAATCGGACGCCGCCTCATCGTGATCCTGAACGACAACGAGATGAGCATCTCGCCGAACGTCGGCGCGATCGCGCGCTACCTGACGAAGCTCACGACGAGCCGCATCTACCGCCGCTTCGAACACGACGTTTGGGAACTGCTCGGCAAGCTGCCCCGCGCGTTCCGCGCGCAGGAGGGCGCGAGCCGCGTGAAGGAGGGGCTGCAGAACCTGCTCGTCCCGGGCGTGCTGTTCGAGGAACTCGGCTTCAAGTACTTCGGCCCGATCGACGGCCACGACCTCGACGCGCTGGAAGAAACGCTGTCGGACCTCAAGCGCTTCGAGGAGCCGGTGCTCCTGCACGTCGTGACGCGCAAGGGCAAGGGCTACCTGCCCGCGGAAGGCAACGCGACCGCGTTCCACGGCGTCGGCGTGTTCGATCCCGAGTCGGGCGTCGCGTCGAAGGGCACGAAGAAGACGTACTCGCACGTGTTCGGCGAGACCGCCGTGCGGATCGGGGAGACCTTCCCGAACGCCGTCGCCGTGACGGCGGCGATGACGGACAACACCGGACTGACGCAGTTCGCGAAGCGCTTCCCCGAGCGGTTCTTCGACGTCGGCATGGCCGAAGAGCACGCGGTGACGTTCTCCGCCGGGCTCGCGGCCGAGGGGCTGCTGCCGCTCACGACCATCTACTCGACGTTCCTGCAGCGCGCGTTCGACCAGATCATCCACGACGTCGCGATCCAGGAGCTCAAGATCGCGCTGTGCATCGATCGCGCGGGCCTCGTAGGCGACGACGGCGCGCCGCAGCACGGCGTGTTCGACGTCGGCTACCTGCGCATGATCCCGGGCTGCGTCGTGATGCAGCCGAAGGACGGCGCCGAACTGCGCGACATGCTGTGGACGGCCGCGCACTGGAAGGGGACGGGCCCGATCGCGGTGCGCTATCCGCGCGCGAACGTGCCCGACGACTCGCTGCCCGAGGGCGAGCCGCGCGTGCTCGAGATCGGCCGCGCCGAACAGCTGCGCGCCGGCGCCGACGTAGCGCTCGTCGCGCTCGGCACGATGGTGCAGCCGGCGCTGCTCGCGGCCGAGATCCTCGCGCAGCAGGGCGTGTCGGCGACCGTCGTCAACGCGCGTTTCGCCACGCCGGTGGACGTCCGCACGATCGGCGGGCTCGCGCGCTCGGTGGGCCGCATCGTCACGATCGAGGAGAACGTCATCGCCGGCGGCTTCGGCAGCGCCGTGAGCGAGATGCTCGACCGCGAACGCCTGTCCGCGACCCCGCACCTCCGGCTCGGCGTGCCGGACGCCTTCGTGCTGCACGGCAAGCGCGAAGCGCTGCTGCAACGCATCGGCCTCGACGCCGCCGGCATCGCGCGCTCGGTTTCGGACTGGGTGCGCGTGACCCAGTCGCTCACCACCTGAGGTCCCGCATGGCGGTCCGCCGCGTCGGAATCCTCGGTCACTCCGGACGACCGGGAGTGCGTCGTGCCGCGCAGCGGCTGTGCGCGCTGCTCGGGCGCCGCGGCATGAGCGTGCGGCTCGACGGACGGCTCGCGGCCGAGTGCGCGCTCGACGGGCTGCCGCTGCCGAAGCTCGTGCGCTGGTGCGACGTGCTCGTGACGCTCGGCGGCGACGGCACGGCGCTCACGGGCGCGCGCGCGCTCGCCGGCACGCGGGCGGTGCTGCTGCCCGTGAACCTCGGCGGGCTCGGCTTCCTCACGGTGGCCGAGGCCGCGCAGCTCTCGCTCGCGGTGCGCGCCGCGTTCGCGGGCCGCTGGCCCGTCGCCGAACGCCGTCTGCTCGGGACGCTCGTGCGACGCCGCGGCCGTACGCTGCACCGCGGTGTGGCGCTGAACGACGCCGTCGTGAAGGGCGCGAGCGGTTACACCGCGATCCACCTCAAGCTCACGGCGCTCGGCCACGACCTGGGCCGCCTCGTCGCCGACGGGCTGATCCTCGCGACCGCGTCCGGCTCGACCGCGTACTCGCTCTCGGCCGGAGGCCCGCTGCTCACGCCCGGCGTCGAGGCGATGGTCGTCACGCCCGTGTGCCCGCACGCGCTCGCGACGCGGCCGCTCGTCATGCCGCCGGGCGAGGAGCTGGCGATCGAGGTGATCGGCTCGTTCGACCACATGGCGCTGCTCCTCGACGGACAGGAAACCGTGGACCTGCATCGCGGCGACGAGGTGCGCGTGCGGCTGGACCGGACCGTCGTCCGCACGTTCGTCAATCCGGGCCGGCCGTTCGTGCGCTCGCTGCAGCGCAAGCTCGGCTGGCAGGGCAGCAAGAAGCGGAGTCTCTAGGGCGCATGGCGCTCCTGCTCGGCATCCTGCTCGCGCTCGCGGCGCTCGTCGCCGCCGGCGTGCTGTGGGACCGGCTCACGCGCCGCGATCCCGATGTGACCGCGGCCGCGGGGGCGCTCGACTTCCGGCTCGACGGCCGGTCGGCGCGCGATGCGCGCGTGCTCGCCGAGGAGTTCGCGCTCCAGCTCGAGAGCGCGGTCGGAAAGAGCGACTCGCCGGCGTTCTGGGCGCTCGCGCCCGAGACGCGGCGCTGGTGGCAGACCGAGGAGAAGTACCTGCACGTCTTCTCGCTCTCGTGGGCGCTCACGCGCGGGCAGTGGCTCACGCGCGAGTTCGGACAGCTCGTCCTGAGCGCGGCGCTGCTCAAGGCCGCCGATTCGTTCCGCGACGCGCACGAGATGGACGCGCGCCTGGCGTACTACGGCGCGGCGGTCGCCGCCCCGCCCGCCACCGGACTGCGCTCGCCGGACGAACCGTTCGACCGCGTGCGCGCCGCGTGCCTCGAGAAGAGCCCGGTCGCCGACGGCCACCTCGAGTCGCTCCTGATCGGCCTGCTGCCGCTCGTTCCGCTGCGCTACGACGACGCGCTCGGCGAACTGCTCGCGAGCACCGGACTCGCGCGACGCTGGCGTCCCGCGCGCCCGGCGCGCTCGGCGGCGGCCGCGGTCGCGCGCGCGGGCCGAGGAGCGTGACGGCGTGCTGACCCGGCTCACGATCCGCGACCTCGCGCTCGTCGAGCGGGCCGAGATCGACTTCGGCGCCGGCCTGCACGCGGTGACCGGCGAAACCGGCGCCGGCAAGTCGCTGTTCGTCGAGTCGCTCGCGCTGCTGCTCGGCGGCCGCGGCGACGCGGATGCCGTGCGCGAGGGTGCGAAGGCCGCGATCGTCGAAGGCGAATTCCGCCTCGCGGGTCCGGCGGCCCGCCGCGCGGGCGCACTGCTCGAGGAGTGGGGGCTCGACTTCGACGGCGAGTCGCTCGTGCTGCGCCGTGAGGTCTCGGCCGAGGGCCGCAGCCGCGCGACCGTGAACCAGTCGGCGGTGACGCTCGCCTCGCTCAAGCGCCTCGGCGAGACGCTCGCGGACCTGCACGGCCAGCACGAACACCAGAGCCTGCTCAAGGACGGCGCGCCGCTGCTCACGCTCGACCGACTCGCGGGCCTCGACGACGAGCGCGCCGCCTTCGCCGCCACGCTCGCGGCCGTGCGCGAGGCCGAACAGGAGTGGAAGCGGCTCGAGACGTCGCTCGCGACCTTCGCCGAGCGCCGCGACTACCTGGCGAACGCCGCGCGCGATCTCGACGAGCTGAAGCCGCGCGCCGGGGAAGAGGAGGAACTCGCCTCGGAGGCGGCGCGGCTCGCGCACGCCGACCGCCTGCGAGAACTCGCGACGCTCGCGCTCGACCGCCTCGCCGACGGCGACGACTCGGCCGCGGACCGCCTCGGCGCCGCGCGTCACGCGATCGAGCAGGCCGCGCAGCTGGACCCGTCGCTCGAGGACGCGGCGCGCACGATCCACGAGGCCGAAATCGCGGCGTCCGAGTCGGCGCGCGCGCTCGCGCACTATCGCGCGAACCTCGAAGCCGACCCCGAAGCGCTCGAGACGATCGAGGCGCGCCGCGAGTCGTACGCGCGCCTGCGCCGCAAGTACCGGCGTGACGTCGATGCGCTCATCGCCTGGCGCTCCGAGCTCGAGCACGAACTCGCCGCGGGCGACGACGCCGAGGGCGCGATCGCGCGCGCGCGCGCCCGCGTGGACGAGGCGTGGGCGCACTGCCGCTCGGCGGGACGCGCGCTCACGCGGCGCCGCGCCGAGGCCGCGCGGACGTGGAGCGCGACGCTCTCGAAGGAGCTGCGCCCGCTCGGTTTCGCGCGCGCCGGAATCGCGTTCGAACTCGCGCCGCTGCCCGAGGGCGAGCCGACGCCCGCGGGCTTCGACGACGTGCGGTTGCTGTTCTCGCCGAACCCGGGCGAGCCGGCGCGTCCGCTCCAGAAGATCGCCTCCGGTGGGGAGCTTTCCCGGGTGATGCTGGCCCTCAAGTGCGCGCTCCAAGCCCGTGACCGCGTTGACCTTCTGGTTTTCGACGAAGTAGATTCCGGGATCGGCGGAGCCGTCGCACAGGCGGTCGGGGAACGACTCCGGGCGCTCGCCGAGCACCGACAGGTCGTCTGCGTGACCCACTTGCCCATGATCGCCGCGCTCGCCGCCCAGCATTTCGCCGTCGAGAAGCAGCTCGCCGCCGGACGGACCGTCGCGCGGCTGCGCGCGCTCGCGGCGCCCGAGCGCGTGGAAGAGCTGTCGCGCATGCTCGCCGGCGAGCGGGTGACGGACACGACGCGGCGGCAGGCGCGCGAGCTGCTCGGCGCGCGCGCGGGACGCGACGCGTGATCGTCCCGAGCCGCGAGGAATTCGCGACGCTCTCGCGCGCGGGCAAGCTCGTCCCCGTGTACCGCGAGGTGTTCGCCGACCACGACACGCCCGTCTCGGCGTTCCGGAAGATCGACGACGGCCCCTACGGCTTCCTGCTCGAGAGCGTCGAGGGCGGCGAGAAGTGGGGGCGCTTCTCGATCCTCGGCAGCCGCCCCTCGCAGGTCTTCGTCGCCCGCGGCGACTCGTGCGAGTTACGCACCGGCGACCGCGTCGAGCCCCTGAGCGGGCATCCCGTGGACGAGCTCGCGCGCCTGCTGCGCGAGCACCAGGCGACTCCGCTGCCGGGCCTGCCGCGCTTCTGCGGCGGCGCCGTCGGGTTCTTCGGCTACGACGCCGTGCGCTGGTTCGAGCGGCTGCCGTCCAGGGCCGCGCGCGACGTCGAACTGCCGGACGCGATGTTCCTGTTCGGCGACGTCGTCAGCGTGTTCGACAACCTGACGCACACGATGAAGGTCGTGACGCACGCGCGCGGCGGGGACGATCCCGGCGCGGCCTACGACGCGGCCGTCGCGCGACTCGAGGCCGAGGTCGCGCGGCTGCGGACGCCGCTCGCGTTCGTCGAGCCGCCGGCGTGGGGCGCCGTGAGCGAGCCGCGCTCCTCGATGACGCGCGAGCAGTACCTCGCGGGAGTCGAGGCGGCGAAGGAGCACATCCGCGCGGGCGACCTGTTCCAGCTCGTGCTCGCGCACCGCATGAGCGCCGAGGTCGCGCAGCCGCCGTTCGAGGGCTACCGCGCGCTGCGCGTCACGAATCCGTCGCCCTACATGTACTTCCTGCGGCTCGGCGACTTCTCGATCGTCGGCTCCTCGCCCGAGGTGCTCGTGCGCCGCACCGAGGGCACGGTCGAAGTGCGGCCGATCGCCGGCACGCGGCCGCGCGGCCGCAACGCCGACGAGGACCGTGCGCTCGAAGAGGAGCTGCGCGCGAACGAGAAGGAGCGCGCCGAGCACGTCATGCTCGTGGACCTCGGGCGCAACGACGTGGGCCGCGTCTCCGAATTCGGCAGCGTCGAGACGAACGAATACATGCAGGTCGAACGCTACTCGCAGGTCATGCACCTCGTGTCGAACGTGCGCGGCCGCGCGACGCCGTCGGTCTCGCCGCTCGACATCGTGCGCGCGTGCTTCCCGGCCGGAACGGTCTCGGGCGCTCCGAAGGTGCGCGCGATGGAGATCCTCGAGGACCTCGAGCCCGTGCGGCGCGGCGTGTACGCCGGCGCGGTCGGCCACTTCGACTACCACGGCAACCTCGACCTGTGCATCGCGATCCGCACGCTCGTCTACGCGAACGGCCGCGCGTACTGGGGCGTGGGCGCGGGCATCGTCGCCGACTCCGTTCCCGAGCAGGAGTGGGAGGAGACGCTCAACAAGGGGCGCGCCCTGTGGCTCGCCGTGCAGCGCGCCGAGCGCGGGGGGCAGGCATGATCGGCGTGATCGACAACTACGACTCGTTCACCTACAACCTGGTGCAGTACCTGGGCTCGCTCGGCGCGAGCCTCGAGGTGTGGCGCAACGACGCGATCCGCGTCGAGGAACTCGCGTCCCGCCCGATCGAGGGCCTGCTCGTGTCGCCCGGTCCGGGAGAGCCGAAGGACGCGGGCGTGTCCGAGGACGCGATCCGGACGCTCGCCGGCAAGGTCCCCATTCTGGGCGTGTGCCTCGGGCACCAGGGGCTCGGCGAGGTCTACGGCGCCAGGGTCGTCCGGGCGCCGCGCTTGATGCACGGCAAGACCAGTCCCATCCTGCACAAGGGCCGCGGGCTCTTCGCCGGGCTCGACAACCCGTTCGAGGCCACCCGCTACCACTCGCTGATCGTCGAACGCGAGTCGCTGCCCGACACGCTCGAGATCGTCGCGTGGACGCCCGAGGGCGAGATCATGGGCCTCAAGCACAAGGAGCACGAGACCTGGGGCGTGCAGTTCCACCCCGAGTCGGTGCTCACCCGACAGGGCCTCAAGCTGATCGAGAACTTCCTGACCGTGTGCCGTCACCAGAGGAGCGTGCCGCGTTGATCCAGTCCGCCATTGCCCGGGCCGTGTCCCGCGAAGACCTGAGCCGCGAACTCGCGCACGCCGCGATGGAGCAGATCCTGTCCGGTGAGGCGACGACCGCGCAGATCGCCGCGCTCGCGATCGGCCTGCGCATGAAGGGCGAGACACCCGACGAGATCGCCGGCATGGCCGAGGCGATGCGCGAGCGCGTTCCGCCGATCCGCTCGCGCCGCCGTCCGCTGCTCGACACCTGCGGCACGGGTGGGGACAACGCCGGCACGTTCAACATCTCGACCACCGTCGCGCTGCTCACCGCCTCGTGCGGCGTCGCCGTGGCGAAGCACGGCAACCGCGCGGTGTCGAGCCGCACGGGCAGCGCGGACGTGCTCGAGTCGCTCGGCGTGCGGATCGACCTGACGCCCGAGAGCGCGTCGCGCTCGCTCGACCTGCTCGGCATCACGTTCCTGTTCGCGCCGAACTACCACACGGCGCTGCGCCACGCCTCCGCCGCGCGGCGCGAGATCGGCGTGCGGACCGTGTTCAACATCCTCGGACCGCTCACGAATCCGGCGGGCGCGCAGCGCCAGCTGCTCGGCGTGTACTCGGATGCGCTCGTGCGCCCGGTCGCCGAAGTGCTTCGCCAGTTGGGCGCCGAGCGCGCGTGGGTCGTGCACGGCCGCGACGGCATGGACGAGCTGACGATCTTCGCGACGACGCACGTCGCCGAGGTGACGCCGGAAGGCATCCGAGAATTCGAGGTGGACCCGAAGTCGCTCGGACTCGCGCACGAGGACCGCGCCGGAGTCGCCGGCGGGGACGCGGCCGCGAACGCGGCCCGCGTGCGCGCGATCTTCGACGGCGAACGGGGGGCGGGGCGCGACATCGTGCTGCTCAACGCGGGTGCGGCGCTCGTCGTGTCGGGCGTCGCGGACTCGCTCGAAGCCGGAGTTGCGCGCGCCGCGCGCGCGCTGGACCAGGGCGAAGCGCGGGCAAAGCTCGAGGAACTGACGTCGTTCCGCGGCTGACGCGGAGCGCGGGAGGACTCGCCGTGTTCTGTTCTCGTTGCGGTGCCGAAGCGGCGGCCGACGCGCGTTTCTGCGCGCGCTGCGGAGCCGCGCTCCCCGTGTCCGCGCCGGCGGCCGCGGCGCCCCCGGCCGCGCCGGTGGCCCCGGAGGCGGCCGAAGCGCCCGGGCCGGCCGCGTACGCGGGGCCATTCACCTCCGCGCCACCGGCGGCGCCCCCCGAAGCGCCGTCCGCACCACCCGCCGGTACGTGGGCGAGCCTCGCCGCGGCGCCGGTGCCGGCCGCGCCGCCGATCCGCTACGGCGGTTTCTGGCGGCGGTTCTTCGCAGCGTTCATGGACAACCTCATCCTGTACGTCGTCAACGTGCCGATCTCGTTCATCGTGTGGGCGCCGCACCTGCGCGAACTCGAAACGGCCGCGGGCTCGTCCGATCTTTCGGTGCTCGCTTCGTCCATGAGCACGCTTCTCGCCGGCTGGTTCTTCGCGACGCTCACGAGCTGGTTCTACTTCGCGTTCCTCGAGAGCTCCGGACGCCAGGCGACGCTCGGCAAGATGATGCTCGGCCTCAAGGTCACGGACCTCGACTACGGCCGCGTGTCGTTCGCGCGCGCGACGGGGCGCTACTTCGGCAAGTGGATCTCGGGCTTCATCCTGCTCATCGGTTACCTGTTCCAGCCGTTCACGGCGCGCCGACAGGCGCTGCACGACCTCATGGCGGGCACGCTCGTCGTGCGGAGCGAGACGTGAGCGCCGACGTCCTCGCGCGCATCGCGAACGACCGCCGCCGGCGCGTCGAGGAGGGAAAGGCGCGCACGCCCGGCCACCTGCTGCGCGAGCGGCTCGGCCCGGCGCGCCCCGCGGGACGCCTCGAGCGCGCGCTCCGGCGCGGGGGCGCGGGCCGTCCGATCCGGCTGCTGTGCGAGGTGAAGCGCGCGTCGCCCTCGAAGGGCGTGCTGCGCGACGCGGTGGATCCGGTCGAAACGGCGAAGCTCTACGCCGCGGGCGGCGCGGCCGCGGTCTCGCTCGTGACCGAACCCGACCACTTCCTCGGCGATCCCGAGTGGGTGAACCGCGTGCGGCCGCACGTCGCGCTGCCGCTCCTCATGAAGGACTTCGTCGTGGACGGCTGGCAGCTCCTCGACGCCGCGGTGCGCGGCGCCGACGCCGTGCTGCTGCTCGCCGCGCTGCTCTCGGAGACGCAGATGCAGGTGCTCATCGGCGAGGCGCGGCTGCTCGGGCTCGACGCGCTCGTCGAAGTGCACGACGCGTCCGAGCTGCACGCGGCGCTCCGGGCCGGGGCGACGATCGTCGGCGTGAACAACCGCGATCTCCGCACGTTCGAGGTGCGGCTCGAGACCTCGATCGAACTGATGCCGCAGATCCCGCCGCACGCCACGGCCGTCGCCGAGTCCGGCCTCTTGCGTCCCGAGGATCTCGCGCGCCTGCGCGCGACGCGCTGCGACGCCGTGCTGATCGGCGAGGCGTTCATGACGAGCGCCGATCCCGCCGGGACGCTGCGCGCGCTCGCCGACGCCGCGCGGGGCGGCGCGTGACGCTCGAACCCGAACGCCGCCGCACGATCGTGAAGGTGTGCGGCCTCACGCGGCTGCAGGACGCGCACGACGCGCGGCGCGCCGGCGCCGACTGGCTCGGCTTCATCGTGCACGGCGAGAGTCCGCGCCGCGTGCGTCCCGAGTACATGTCCACGGTCATGACGACGCTGCCCGGCGCCGTCGGCGTCGCCGTGATGGTGTCGCCGTCGCCGGAGGAGGCGCTCGACCTCGCGCGCCGCGCCTACGCGAAACGCGTGCAGCTGCACCGCGTGGACCCCGCCTCGTGGCCCGCCGATTTCCCGCTGCCGGTCGCGTTCGCGCTCGGCGTCGGGCCGGACGGGACGTTCGACGGCGCGCTCCCGGACGCCCGCCACCTCGTGCTGCTCGACACCGCGCACGCGACCCGCGCGGGCGGCACGGGGATGCGCTTTCCGTGGGAGGCCGCGCGCGCGATCGCGCTCGAGCGCCCGGTGATGCTGGCGGGCGGGCTCGACGGATCGTGCGTGGCCGAGGCGCTCGAGACGTGCCGGCCGTTCGGAGTGGACGCCTCGTCGCGGCTCGAGAGCGCGCCGGGGCTCAAGGATGCGGAACTCGTGAGCGCGTTCGTGCGCGCCGTGAGGGAGTGGGATGCCCGACAACCCGCCGGCGCCTGATTCGACCGGGCACTTCGGTCCCTACGGCGGACGTTTCGTCCCCGAGACGCTCGTGCACGCGCTCGACGAGCTGACGGCCGAGTACGCGCGTGCGCGCGCCGACGCCGCGTTCGGCGCCGAGCTCGCGCGCGAGCTCGCGGACTTCGCCGGACGGCCGACGCCGCTCATCGAGGCGCGCCGCTTCTCGGAGGCCGCGGGCTGCCGCGTGTTCCTGAAGCGCGAGGACCTGCTCCACACGGGCGCGCACAAGATCAACAACACGATCGGGCAGTGCCTGCTCGCGCGCCGCATGGGCAAGCCGCGCGTGATCGCCGAGACCGGCGCGGGACAGCACGGCGTCGCGACGGCCGCGGCCGCCGCGCGCTTCGGGCTCGAGTGCGTCGTCTACATGGGGGCCGAGGACGCGCGCCGCCAGCACCTGAACGTCGAGCGCATGCGCCTGCTCGGCGCCGAGGTGCGCGAGGTGGACTCGGGCACGCGCACGCTCAAGGACGCGATCAACGAGGCGCTCCGCGACTGGGTGACTCGCGTGCGCGACACGCACTACGTGCTCGGCTCGGTCCTCGGACCGCATCCGTTCCCGATGATGGTGCGCGACTTCCATCGCGTGATCGGGGAGGAGGCGCGCGCGCAGTTCGCCGAGCGGTTCGGCGGCCGGCCCGACGTGCTCGTCGCGTGCGTGGGCGGCGGCAGCAACGCGATCGGCCTCTTCCACGCATTCCTCGGCGACTCGGACGTGCGCAAGGTCGGCGTCGAGGCGGGCGGCCACGGCATCGCGAGCGGCAAGCACGCGGCGCGCTTCGCGGATCCGAGCGTCGGCGTGCTGCACGGCACGCGCACGCTCGTGCTCCAGGACGCGCGCGGCATGATCCGCGAGACGCACTCGGTCTCGGCGGGCCTCGACTACCCGGCGCTCGGCCCCGAGCACGCGTGGCTGCACGATCGCGGGCTCACCGAGTACGCGTCGGCCGACGACGGCGAGGCGCTCGAGGCGTTCCAGGCGCTCGCGCGGCTCGAGGGCATCCTGCCGGCGCTCGAGAGCGCGCACGCGCTCGCGTGGACGCTGCGCGAGGGCCGCGCGCTCGGGCCCGGGACGCGCGTGCTCGTGAACCTGTCGGGACGCGGCGACAAGGACGTGAACGAAGTGCTGCGGGTGCTGGCCGAGCGCGCGGGCGCTACTTCACCCACACCGTCTTCACGTCGCTGAAGGCGCGCAGCCCCTCGCGGGCGAGCTCGCGCCCGTAGCCCGACGCCTTCACGCCTCCGAACGGCAGCCGGGGATCGGACGCGACGATCGCGTTGACGAACACGCAGCCCGCCTCGAGCCGCGCCGCGAGCCGTTCGCCGCGCGCCGCGTCGCCCGTCCACACGCTCGCGCCGAGACCGAAGCGCGTGGCGTTCGCGAGCCGCACCGCGTCGTCCTCGTCGCGCGCGCGCGTCACCGCCGCGACCGGACCGAACGTCTCTTCGTCGAACGCCGCCATGCCGGGGCGGACGTCGGCGAGCACCGTCGCGGGGTAGAAGGCGCCGGGGCCGGGCGGCACGACGCCGCCGGCGAGCCGACGCGCGCCGGCTGCGAGCGAGCGCGCGACCGGCGCGTGCAGCTCGTCGCGCAGGTCGGCGCGCGCGAGCGGTCCGAGTTCGGTCGCGGGATCGAGCGGATCGCCGGTGCGCACCGCCGCGAAGCGATCGGCGAGCCGGCGCTCGAACGCCTCCGCGACCGGCGCTTCGACGATGAAGCGCTTCGCGGCGATGCAGCTCTGGCCGTTGTTCTGAAGCCGCGCGCGCGCTGCCTCGGCGACCGTCGTCTCGAGGTCGGCGTCGGCGAGCACGAGGAACGGATCCGAGCCCCCGAGTTCCAGCACGGCGGGCTTGAGCGCGCGGCCCGCGGCGGCGCCGACCGCGCGCCCGGCCGCTTCGCTGCCCGTGAGACTCACGGCCGCGACCGCGGGATGCGCGATCAGCGCGTCCACCTCGGACGCGGGAGCGAGCAGCACTTCGAGCAGTCCCTCGGGCAGGCCGGCGTCGCGGCACACGTCGCCGATCGCGAGCGCGCAGCCGCACACGTTCGAGGCGTGCTTGAGCGCGATCGCGTTGCCGGCCGCGATCGCGGGCGCGGCGCACCGGAAGACCTGCCAGTAGGGGAAGTTCCACGGCATCACCGCGAGCACGACCCCGAGCGGATCGAAGCGCACGTAGCTCGCGCGCGCCTCGGTCGCAGCCGGCTCGGACGCGAGGCCGCCGCGCCGCGCGGCGGCCCAGTCGCAGGCGCGCGCGCACTTCTCGACTTCGGCCTGGGCCTGCGCGATCGGCTTGCCCATCTCGAGCGTGGCGAGGCGCGCGAGCGCATCGCGCCGTGCGCGCAGCGCCGCGCCGAGGGCGGAGAGCCGCGCGACCGTTCGCCGGCGTCCGCGGCCCGCCACGCGCGCGCGGCGGAAGCGGCGCGTTCGAGGCGGCGCTCGAGTTCCGGGCGGTCGTGGGGCGCGTACTCGGCGAGCGTCTCGCCGGTTAGGGGATCGATCGAGTGCATCGGCGGCAGCATAGCAGCGCGAGCGCCACGGGCTCCGTTTGAGAACCCGAGGGCTGCGTTGGCTCGGTCGCTCGTCACTGCGGAGTATCCTGCGGATACACCTCCGGGGTACCCACGCGAAGCGTGGGTCGCACTCCATCGCCGTCTCGCACTCGGGTTCTCAAACGGAGCCTGGCCGCGCGGAACGCGGGTCCGAGTGACGGCCGCGCGCGCGCTGTGCTATAAACGCGGCCCGCTGCGCCCGTAGCTCAATTGGATAGAGCGTTAGCCTCCGGAGCTAAAGGTTACAGGTTCGATTCCTGTCGGGCGCACCACTCCCGTTCGGCCTCGTCCCGAGGTCCCGCCGCGGCGCATGACTCCCGACTCCGGTTCCGAACGCTTCGAGCCGCGCGCCGCGCGTGCGATGGCGTCCATGTTCGACTCGGTCTCCGGGCGCTACGACCTCCTGAACCGGCTGATGACGCTCGGTCAGGACGACGCGTGGCGGCGCGCGATGTGGCGCGAAGTGCCCGAGCGCGCGCGCGTCGTGCTCGACCTGTGCACAGGCAACGGCGTGTCGCTGCCCGGACTGCGCCGGCCGGGCCGCACGTTGCTCGGCGTGGACGTGAGCCTCGGCATGCTCGAAGCCGCCGCCGACGAGCACTTCGGCCCCGGCTGGGCGCCGCGGCTCGCGTGCGCCGACGCGTTCCACCTGCCGCTCGGACGCGGCTCGGTCGACGCCGTCACGATCGCGTTCGGCATGCGCAACCTGCGGCCGCGTGCGGACGCGCTCGCCGAACTCGCGCGCGTGCTCGCGCCCGGCGGCACGCTCGTCGTGCTCGAGGCGACCGCGCCGCGCCCGGGCCCGCTCGCGCCGCTCCATCGCGCGCACCTCGAGCACGGCGTGCCGGCGCTCGGCCGGCTCTCGGGCGACCCGAGCGCGTACCGCTACCTCGGCCAGTCCATCCTCGAGTTCGGCGACGGCGAGGCGTTCGAGCGGGCGGCGCGCGAGCGCGGGTTCACACTCGTGCGCCGGCGCCGCTTCCTGCTCGGAGCGACGGCGCTCTGGACGCTGCGCGCCCCGGATGCCGCCCCCGGGGTCGGTGGCGGCATCCGACCCGAGCGGATGGAAAGCGTGCAGTCCGCACGAACGGGCGGCTCCGAATCAGGCCAATTGCCCCATCCGGATGCGGCGCGCGGGAGCGAGGCCCGCACGTGGGCGCGCGTTCAGGCGGTTCTCTCGGCGGTCCTGACCGCGGCGCTCGTCTGGGCGCTCGTCGTCTACGCCAAGTTCAACGCCGAACTGCCCTTGTCCGACGCCGGCAAGCTCGCGGGGTGGGTGCTGATCGTGGCCGGGATCGTGGGTTTCGGAGCGCGAACGATCGCCCTCGCGGGGAGCTTCTTCGACGATTCGCGCTGATTCCCCGGCCGCTGGGGGGGATGGCACAGGCGTTGCAGCCTCCCGGGCGGATCCGTCCGCTCATTCCCCGGGGGTATCGCTCGTGCTTCCACGTGAACGCGCGCTCGAGGCGCTGCTCGAGCTGCACAATCGCCGTGGTCTCCGCTCGTACGCGTCGGTCGTGGACCGGCTGCTGCGCGCCTCGGTCGAGCTGATCGAGTGTGACGCCGCCGTGGTCTCGGGCCGCCGCGGCAGCCTGCACGTGCTGAGGGCGGGGGACACCGAGGCGCGCCCTCACGAGGGCCGTGAGTCCTCGTTCCCGCGTTCGCTGCTGCGGCACGGCGTGCCGGTCGTCGTCACGAACTTCGCCGAGGACCCGCGCGTCGGGGAGGCGGAAGCCTGCCCCGGATTCGTCTCGGGCCCGGTGATGTTCGTGCCGCTGCGGGCGCGCGAGACGGCGGGCGGCTACCTCGCGTTCCATCGCGCGCCGCGCGGCGCACGCTTCACTTCGGACGAGACGGCCGTCGCGATGGTGCTCGCGGCGTGGGCGGCCGCCACGCTCGACGGCGCGCGGCTGACGAGCGCGCTCGAGAAGCTCGCCGTCACCGACGACCTCACGCAGGTCTACAACTACCGCTTCCTCAAGACCGCATTGCGCCGCGAGATCAAGCGCGCCGGGCGCTACAACCAGGAGCTCGCGCTCGTGATGATCGACGTGGACAATCTCAAGACGTACAACGACCGCAACGGCCACCTGCGCGGCAGTCACCTGCTCAAGGAGGCCGCCGGCCTCATCGCGCAGCAGGTGCGGTCGTTCGACCTCGTCGCGAAGTACGGCGGCGACGAGTTCACCGTGATCCTGCCGCAGACCAATCGCGAGGGAGCGATGGTCGTCGCCGAGCGCGTTCGCGCCTCGATCGAGGAGCACGCGTTTCCGCTCACCCACGCGGGAACGATCACGATCAGCCTCGGCGTCTCGATGTTCCCCGAGGACGCGACCGACAGCACGTCGCTCATTCAGGTCGCGGACCGTGCGCTCTACCAGGCGAAGCAGCGCGGACGCAATCGCGTGGAGACGCTGTGGCCGCAGGCGGCCTGATGCGGCCCGGACTTTTGCCGCGGCCCGACGGCGTTGCTAGACTCCGCCGCCGCGCTGCGGATCCCGCGCGCGCGCTCACCGAAACGAACTCGAGAGGAGAACGTTCATGACGGACGGTCCGGGCATCGCGGTCGTCGGCACCGGCGACTGGGGAGCCAATCTGGTCCGCAATTTCTCGCGCGTCCCGGGCGCGCGCCTCGTCGCGCTGTGCGACGCGGACGCGCAGCGGCTCGCCAAGACGGCGGCGCAGTACCCCGGCACGCGTGCGCTGTCGCACGTCGACGAAGTGTGCGCGGCCGCCGACATCCAGGGCGCCGTCGTGTCGTCGTCGGCGGTGAGCCACTTCCCGCTCGCGAAGCAGCTGCTCGAGGCGGGGAAGGACGTGTACGTCGAGAAGCCGCTCACGCTGAAGGTCGCCGACGCCGAAGCGCTCGTGAAGCTCGCGAAGGAGCGCAACCGGATCCTCATGGTCGGCCACCTGCTGCTCTACCACCCGGGCGTCCAGTACCTGAAGAAGATGGTGGATTCCGGCGACCTCGGCGACCTCTACTACATCTACTCCCAGCGCGTGAACCTCGGGAAGGTCCGCCGCGACGAGAACGCGCTCTGGAGCTTCGCGCCTCACGACCTCTCGGTCGTCCTGCACCTCATCGGTCAGGAGCCGATCGACGTCGTCGCCCGCGGCTCGGCGTTCCTGCAGGGCAAGGTCGAGGACGTCGTGTTCGTGGACCTGCGTTTCCCGGGCGGCAAGCTCGCGCACGTCCACGTCTCGTGGCTCGATCCGCACAAGCTGCGCAAGTTCACGGTCGTCGGCAGCCAGAAGATGGTCGTGTTCGACGACATGGAAGCGAGCGAGAAGATCCGCATCTACGACAAGGGCGTGGACCGCGCCGGCGAGGTCGTGTCCTACGGCGACGCGCTCACGGTTCGCAGCGGCGACATCCTGCTGCCGAAGATCTCGAACCAGGAGCCGCTGTCCATCGAGTGCCGGCATTTCGTGGACTGCATTCGCGAGCGCAAGCAGCCGCTCACCGACGGGGAGAACGGCCTCAGGGTCGTGAAGGTGCTCGCCGCCGCGCAGGCGTCGCTCGAGGCGGGCGGTGCGCCGGTCGCCGTGCAGGGCCAGACCGCGGGGGTGTCATGAGCAGCGTCATCCATTCGAGCGCCGTCGTCGGCGAAGGCACGACGCTCGGTGAGTACTGCGTGATCGGCGCGAACGTGCGCATCGGCAAGGGCTGCCGCATCGGACACCACGTCGTGATCCACGACGACACCGTCGTCGGCGACACCGTGCGCATCGACGACCACGCTTCGCTCGGCAAGAAGCCCATGAAGGCGGCGAACTCGGCGACGACGAAGGAGCAGGAGCTGCCGCCCCTCGAGCTCGGCGAGCTGTGCATCGTCGGCACCGGCGTCGTGCTCTACCGCGGCGCGAAGATCGACCCGAAGGTGCTGATGGCCGACCTCTGCACCGTGCGCGAGAACGTCACGATCGGCCGCGGCACGATCGTCGGCCGCGGCGTCACGGTCGAGAACTTCTGCAGCGTCGGCCGCTACTGCAAGCTCGAGAGCGAGTGCTACGTGACCGCCTACTCGACGCTCGAGGACCGGGTGTTCATCGCTCCCGGCGTCGTGATGTCGAACGACAACTTCGTCGGCCGCACGGCGGAGCGCTTCAAGCACTTCAAGGGCCTCACGGTGAAGAAGGGCGGCCGCATCGGCGCCGGCACGGTCACGCTCCCGGGCGTCACCGTCGGCGAGGACGCGCTCGTCGCCGCGGGCTCGGTCGTCACGAAGGACGTTCCGGCGCGCAAGATCGTCATGGGCACGCCCGCGCGGGTTCTGCGCGACGTCCCGGTGGAACAACTGCTCGAAAACCAGGGCTGGGTGGACGCGTAGTCCGGCTCTCGATCGAAGGAGACAGGGAATGGCAGGCAGCCCGACGAAGGCGGCGATGACGGTCCCTCTGCTGGACCTCAAGGCGCAGTACGCGACGATCAAGGCGGACGTGGACGACGCCGTGCGCCGCGTGATGGAGAGCACGATGTTCATCGGCGGCCCGGAGGTGAAGGGCCTCGAGGAGGAGGTCGCCCGCTACTCGCAGACGAGTCAGGCGGTCGCCTGCGCCTCGGGCACCGACGCGCTGCTGCTGTCGATGTGGGCGCTCGGCATCGGCCCCGGCGACGAGGTCGTCACGAGCGCGTACTCGTTCTTCGCGAGCGCCGGCACGATCGCGAACAACGGCGCGACGCCGGTGTTCGTGGACATCGACGCGCGCACGTACAACATGGATCCGCACCGGCTCGAGGCCGCCATCACGCCGCGCACGAAGGCGGTCGTGGCCGTGTCGCTGTTCGGTCAGTGCTGCGACCTGCCGGCGATCAAGGCGATCTGCCAGAAGCACAAGATCTGGCTCATCGAGGACGCGGCGCAGTCCATCGGCTCGGAGTGGGAGGGGAAGCGCTCGGGCTCGATGACCGACTTCGGCTGCTTCTCGTTCTTCCCGTCGAAGAACCTCGGCTGCGCCGGCGACGGCGGCATGATCGTCAGCCAGAACGCCGAGATCGCGGACCGCGCCCGGCTGCTCTGCAACCACGGCGCGAAGCCGAAGTACTACCACTCGCTCGTCGGCACGAACTCGCGCCTCGACGCGCTGCAGGCCGCGATCCTGCGCGTGAAGCTTCGCCATCTCGACCGCTGGAGCGAAGGGCGCGCGAAGAATGCCGCGCTCTACAACCAGCTGTTCGAGGGGTCGAAGGTGGGCCGGCCGTACCACGACCCGCGCACGCGCCACATCTACAACCAGTACGTCATCCGCGTGCCGAAGCGCGACGAGCTGAAGACGTTCCTCGGCGAACGCGGAGTCGGCTGCGAGGTGTACTACCCGGTTCCGCTGCACCTGCAGAAGTGCTTTGCTTCGCTCGGCCACAAGACCGGCGACATGCCGAACTCGGAAGCCGCGGCGCTCGAGACGGTCGCGCTCCCGATCTACCCCGAGCTCACGGAGGAGCAGATCCGCTACGTCGCGAACACCGTTCGCGAATTCGTGGATGGCTGAGCCTTCCCGGTAACACGCCGGCGCGCGCCGCCCTCCCCGCCCTGAGGCGGCGCGCCGGTGAACCTTCACGCCGCGCGCCCCGAGCCCCGTGGGCGCGCGCGGCGGACGGATCGGATGGAGGATCACCGCGCTCGCGCCCTGCGCGAGCTGCTCCAGCGGGTGGACGACGTCCGCGGTCTGTCGGATCGCGCCGGGACTCCGGCGACCCTCGATCCGTCGGACACGGATTCGCTCGTGCAGACGCTCGGAGAGCTCGTCGAGGAGCTCGAGAAGAGCCAGCGCCGCCTCATCGAGACCCGCGTGCAGCTCGTATCGCTGCGCGAGGTCGCGAGCGGCGTCGTCGCGGCGTCCGATCTCGCCGAGGCCACGCGCACGATCGCGCGCTACCTCGCGCGCGCGTTCGGCTACGAGGACGTCGGCTTGCTGCTCCTCGACCGCGAACGCGAGACCCTGACCGGCACGTGGATGCACCGGCAGGGCGGGGAGGAGCGCGCGCACTCGCTCGAGCTGCCGCTCGTCGGCGACGGCGGCGCGATTCCGCGCGCGCTGTGGCTCAACCGCACGCTCATCCAGCGCACGACCGTGTCGCACACGCTCGCCACGCTGCCGGACGGCCACCCGCTGCTCGACGTCATGGAGACGATGGGGCCGCTCGTGTGCGTCCCGCTTCAGCGCAGCCAGTCGCTCGTCGCGGGCTCCGACACGCACGAGGTGTGCGGCGCGCGCTGCATCCTGGGCGACGCCTCGGGGCTCGTGCCGCCGCCGGGGCCGGCCGCGGCGCGCTGGGCGCTCGAGCGCGAGGCGCGGCAGCGCCACTGCCTCGGCTGCGACGTCATGCCGATGATGGGCGTCCTCGCGACGTCGCGCGGGCGCGGCTCCGATCCGGACACGACCCGCGACGCCGAACTGCTCGAGTCCATCGGACTCTCGATCGCGCCGCTGCTCGAGAACGCGCAGCTCCAGCAGGAGCTGCGCCGCAGCGAGCAGTTCCGCGAGAACATCCTCGATTCGATGTCGAGCGCGCTCGTGGCGGTGAACCTGCGCGGCCACGTCCTGACCGTGAACCCGGCCGCCGAGGCGCTGCTCGCCTGGGACGAGGCCGAAGCGCTCGGCCGCACGTTCGCCGAGATCGCCGGACCCGAGTGCGCCGACGCCATGCGCGATGCGCTCGAGCACGGCCGCGTCTCGCGGCGGATCGAGACGTGGATCCGCACGCGCAACGGCTCGCGGCTGCCGGTCAGCTTCACGTCGTCGCTGCTCAAGCGCGACCGCGGCACGGTGTACGGCGCGATCGCGCTGTTCGTGGACCTGACGCCGTTCAAGCGCGCGGAAGAGCAGGCGCGCAGCCTCGACCGGCTCGCGGCGCTCGGCCGCTTCACCTCGAGCGTCGCCCACGAGATCCGCAATCCGCTCGCCGGCATCGCCGCCGGGGCCCAGTACCTGACGAAGTCGCTGCCGAAAGACGGCCCGCCGCGCGAGCACCTCGAGTTCATCGAGCGCGAGATCCAGCGCCTCGACCGCGTGCTGCAGGACCTCTTCGACATCACGCATCCGCGCGAGCTGCGCCTGCGGGCCGCGCCGGTCGAGGAGACCGCGCGGCGCGCGGTGCAGTGCGCCGAGGCGATCGGCGCGGCGCGCGGCGTGACGCTGCGGCTCGACGTCGCGCCGCGGACCCCCGCGGCCGCGCACGACGCCGACCACCTCGAACAAGTGCTGCTCAACCTCGTCAAGAACGCGATCGAGGCGTCGCCGCAGGGCGCCGACGTGCGGGTGGCCGTGGCGCCGGCGCCGCACGAGCGCGACGGTCCGGGGCCCGCGGGCGCGTGGCCCGCCGCCGTGCGCGTGACCGTGCGCGACCGCGGCAGCGGCATTCCGCCGGAAGCGATCAAGACCATCTTCGAACCGTTCTACACCACCAAGAAAGGAGGCAGCGGGCTCGGTCTGTACGTCAGCCACGACATCGTCAAGCGACACGGGGGAACGATCGCCGTGAAGAGCGACCCCGGAGAGGGCACCTGCTTCACCGTCGACATCCCCATCGAGCCCGCGGGAGGGAATCCATGAGCAAAGCGAACATTCTGGTGGTGGACGATCAGGATTCGATCCGCCACTTCGTGACGAAGTGCCTCGAGGACGAGGGCTACACCGTGCAGTGCGCCGGGTCGGTCCGCGAATCCCGCGGTCTGCTCGACCAGGCGATGCCGGATCTCGCGATCCTCGACCTGAAGCTGCCCGACGGCACCGGACTCGAGCTGCTGCGCGAGATCCGGCGCGTGGACGTGGACGTTCCGATCATCATGATGACCGCCTTCGGCGACCTCGAGACGGCCGTCGAGGCGATGAACGCGGGTGCGTTCTGGTTCGTGAAGAAGCCGTTCCAGAACGAGGAGCTCCTCGCGCTCGTCGCGCGGGCGCTCGAAACGCAGAAGACGCGCCTCGAGCTGAAGCGGCTCCGCCACCAGGCGTTCGCCGACGAGGAGTTCCTGCACTCGGCCAGCCCCGCGATGCAG
Organism: Candidatus Eiseniibacteriota bacterium; assembly: GCA_044222065.1. Lineage (GTDB taxonomy): Bacteria > Eisenbacteria > RBG-16-71-46 > RBG-16-71-46 > RBG-16-71-46 > JBGAOA01. Next base: position 10,461 of record JBGAOA010000010.1, on the reverse strand, counting down.
GAGGCCTACGCGATCGCGGAACAGGTCGCGCTCGGCGACACGACGAGCGTGCTGATCCAGGGCGAGAGCGGCACGGGCAAGGAGTACTTCGCGAACCTCATCCACCGCATGAGCGCGCGCCACGACCAGCCGTTCGTCGAGGTGAACTGCGCGGCGATCCCGAGCGAGCTGCTCGAGAGCGAACTGTTCGGGCACGAGAAGGGCGCGTTCACCGACGCCCGCGCGCAGAAGCTCGGACTGATGGAGATCGCGAACGGCGGCACGCTGTTCCTCGACGAGATCGGGGAGATGGCGCCGATGCTGCAGGTGAAGCTGCTGCGCGTGCTCGAACGGCGCACGTTCCGGCGCGTCGGCGGCACGAAGGACATCTCGGTGAACCTGCGCATCATCTCGGCGACGAACCAGGACCTCGAGCGCCGCGTGCAGGACGGCCACTTCCGCGAGGACCTCTACTACCGGCTCAAGGTCGTGCCGCTCTACGTTCCGCCGCTGCGCGAGCGCCGAGAGGACATCCTGCCGCTGTCGCGGCTCTTCATGGAACGCTTCACGAAGCAGTTCCGGAAGCAGTTCCGCGCGATGTCGCCGCCGGCCGAGCGCCTGCTCCTCGACTACCCGTGGCCGGGGAACATCCGCGAGCTGAAGAACCTGTTCGAGCGCACCGTGCTGCTCGAGCAGGGAGAGACGCTCGAGCCGCAGCACCTGAAGCTCGCGCCGCGCGTGCGCGGCGCCGGCGACCTGTCGCTGGGCCAGCGCGTGGACGAGTACCTGCAGAACGCGGTGCCGCAGGACGGGATTCCGTTCGAGTCGCTCGTCGAGGAACTCGAGCGAGCCTTGATCCTCCACGCCTCGTATGCTACGAAGTGGAACCAGAGTCGCACTGCCGACGTGCTGAATCTGAAGCGCGACAAGCTGCGCTATCGGATGAAGCTCTACGAGATCCACCCGGCCCGGGACGAAGCCTCCGCCGCTTGAACACTTCCGCCCGCCTCCGTCAGGCCACGCTCGGACTCGCCGTCGCGCTGGCCTGCCTGGGGGCGGGTTGCGCGTACACGGTGCGTTCGGGCGCGCTGCCGGCCCACCTGCGCACCGTGGCGATCCCGGTGTTCGAGAACTCCACGACCGAATACGCGCTCGAACAGGATCTGACGAACGCGGTGATCGATCGCTTCATCCGCGACAACAGCCTGAAGGTCGTGGACGAGCGCTCGGCGAGCGCGGTGCTGCGCGGCAAGATCATCGAGTACCGCAACTCGGTGTTCGGCTTCTCGGAGCAGAACCGCGCGCAGGAGTACCGCGTGAGCATCACGGTCCAGGTGTCGTTCAAGGACGTCGTGAAGAACCGCGAGCTGTGGAGCGAGGCGGCGCTGCAGAAGACCGCGAACTACTACGTCCAGCCGGTGGGCGGCGACAGCGCGCGCACCGAGGCCGACGGCCGCCGCACGGCCGTGGGAAAGATCGCCGATGAAGTCCTCGCGCGCACCGTCCAGGGCTGGTAGCGCCCGCGCGGCGGCGCCTCGCGCCCGCGCGGCCGCGGCCACCGCTTCGGGCGTCGCGCCGCTCGAGCGCTTCGACCTCGGCACCTTCGCGCCGACGCTCTACGTGGAGGGGCCGGACGAGGCCTTGAAGGCGGCGTTCCTCGCGGAGCTCAAGGCCGCGTGGGCGCGGCACGTGCCCGAAGCGCCGCGCGCCCGCGTGCTGCAGGCGGGGGAGTCCGGCGTGGACGAGATCCTCTCCGCGTACCGGGGCGGATCGCTCTTCACGCCGCGCGAACTCACGATCGTGCTCGGGATCGAGCTGCTCGCGCGCAGCGAGAAGCGCGTCGCCGGCCTCGCGGGCGGCCTCGAGGGCCCGCCGGGCGCCTCGACGCTCGTGCTCGTCGAGTCGGCCTCGGAGCAGCCGCGCAAGGCGCTCGAGCCCCTGCGGGGCGCGTGCGTGGACCGCTGGAAGGCGGATCCGCCGTCGCGCGCGGAACTGCTCACGTGGGGCGCGCGCCGGCTCGCGCGCGCCGGCGTGCGCGCGGACGCGAGCGTCCTCGAGACGCTGCTCGATGCGTGCGAGGGCGACTCGGTCGCGTTCTTCAACGAGCTCGAAAAGCTCGAGGCCTTCGCGGGCGAGGGCGGCGCGGTGTCGAAGGACGACGCGCTCGCGCTGCTCAAGCCCGTGCTCGGCGCCGACGTTCCCGACTACCTCGGCGCCGTGGCGCTCGGCTATCCGGGCCTCGCGGCACAGCGGCTCGGGCGGCTGCTCGCCGCGGGCGTGGGCGAGGGCACCGTGCTGTTCGCGCTCTCGAACCTGGTCGGCGGCGCGCTCGGCGGCTGGTCGCGTCACAAGGAACTCAGCCTCGCGCTGCAGCGGCGCCTGCCGCCCGCCTCGCTCGCGCGCTCGATGGACGCCGTCTACCGCGCGGAGGCCGCGTGGAAGAGCGGACGCGCGGACGCGATCGCCGCGCTCGAACAGGCGAGGCGCGCCGTCGCCGGCGCCGGTCGCGCCGCGGCGCGCGGCGCCCGTGCCAGCCTGCGGGGGAGCCGGTAGTGTGCCCGGTCCTCCCACCGTGAGGTCGTCATGAGCCAACGCTATCCCTTCGCAGACGTCGAGCCGCGCTGGCAGCAGTACTGGGTGGAACGGCGGACGTTCCGCGCGCTCGACGACACGACGAAGCCCAAGTTCTACTGCCTCGACATGTTCCCGTACCCCTCGGGCGCCGGACTCCACGTCGGGCACCTCGAGGGCTACACCGCGACCGACATCGTGTCGCGCTACAAGCGCATGCGCGGGTTCAACGTCCTGCACTGCACGGGCTGGGACGCGTTCGGCCTGCCGGCCGAGCAGTACGCGGTGAAGACGGGCGTCCATCCGGCGATCACGACGCGGCAGAACATCGACAACTTCCGCCGCCAGATGCGCCGCGCCGGGCTCTCGTACGACTGGGAGCGCGAAGTCGACACGACGGACCCGGACTACTACCGCTGGACGCAGTGGATCTTCCTCCAGCTCTACGCGAAGGGGCTCGCCTACGTCGCCGAGGTGCCGGTGAACTGGTGCCCCGAACTCGGCACCGTGCTCGCGAACGAGGAGGTCGTGGACGGCAAGTCCGAGGTCGGCGGCTTCGACGTCGTACGCAAGCCGATGCGCCAGTGGGTGCTCAAGATCACGGCGTACGCGGAGCGGCTGCTCGAGGACCTCGAGCAGGTGGACTGGCCCGCGAGCACGCTCGAGATGCAGAAGAACTGGATCGGCCGCTCGATCGGCGCCGAGGTGGACTTCGCGCTCGACGGCCTGAACGCGAAGCTGCGCATCTTCACGACGCGGCCGGACACGCTGTTCGGGGCGACCTACATGGTGCTCGCGCCCGAGCATCCGCTCGTGGACGCGATCACGAGAGCCGAGCGCCGCGCGGACGTGCAGGCCTATCGCGAGGCCGCGGCGCGCAAGAGCGACCTGCAGCGGCAGGAGGACAAGGAGAAGACCGGCGTCTTCACGGGCGGCCACGCGATCAATCCCGTGAACGGCGAGCGGCTGCCGATCTGGATCGCGGACTACGTGCTGACGGGCTACGGCACGGGCGCGATCATGGCGGTGCCGGGTCACGACGAGCGCGACTGGGCGTTCGCGACCGCGTTCAATCTGCCGATTCGCGAGGTCGTCGCGGGCGGCGACGTGACGAAGGGCGCGTACGTCGATCACGAGCACGGTGTCGCGGTGAATTCCCACACGGCCGACGGCTCGTTCTCGATCGACGGACTCCGTGCGGCGGAAGCGATCGCGAAGATCACCGACTGGCTCGAGTCGCGAGGTCAGGGACAGAAGTCGGTGCAGTACAAGCTCCGGGACTGGCTGTTCTCGCGGCAGCGCTACTGGGGCGAGCCGTTCCCGGTCGTGTGGGTGGACGGCGAGCACCGCGCGCTCCCCGAGCAGATGCTGCCGATCCGCCTCCCCGAGACGTCGAACTTCAAGCCTTCGGGAACGGGGGAGAGCCCGCTCGCGAACGCGGCGGACTGGCTCGCGACGACCGATCCCGCGAGCGGACGTCCGGCGCGGCGCGAGACGAATACGATGCCGCAGTGGGCGGGCTCGTGCTGGTACTACCTGCGGTTCATCGATCCGAAGAACCCGAACGCGATCGTGAACCCGGCGCTCGAGCGCTACTGGATGCCGGTGGACCTCTACGTCGGCGGCGCCGAGCACGCCGTGCTGCACCTGCTCTACGCGCGCTTCTGGCACAAGGTGCTGTACGACCTCGGGCTCGTCAGCACGATCGAGCCGTTCCAGAAGCTCGTGCACCAGGGCACGATCCTCGGCGAGGACAATCGCAAGATGTCCAAGTCGTGGGGCAACGTCGTGAACCCCGACGACATGATCGACCTGTTCGGCGCGGACGCGCTGCGGCTCTACGAGATGTTCATGGGTCCGCTCGAGGCGATGAAGCCGTGGAGCACAAAGGGCGTCGAAGGCGTGGCGCGATTCCTCGACCGCGTGTGGCGGCTCTACGTCGACGACGACGGCGCCTTCGCGGTGGACGACTCCGCGCCGCCCTCGGACGTCGTGCGCGAGCTGCACCGCACGGTGAAGAAGACGGGCGAGGACGTCGAGAACCTCAAGTTCAACACCGCGATCTCGCAGATGATGGTGTTCGCGAACGAGGCCACGAAGCACGGCACGCGGTCGCGCGCGGTGCTCGAGCCGTTCGCGCTCGTGCTCGCGCCGTTCGCACCACACCTCGCCGAGGAGCTGTGGTCGCGCCTCGGCCACGCCGAGTCGCTCGCGTACGCGCCGTGGCCCGGCTACGACCCGGCGCTGTGCGTGGACGACACCGTGACGGTGGCCGTGCAGATCAACGGCAAGCTGCGCGCGACGCTCGAGCTCGCGCGCGGCACGACGCAGGACGCCGCGAAGACGGCGGCGTTCGCGGACGAGCGCGTGAAGAAGTACGTCGACGGAGCGGAAGTCCGGAAGCTCATCTTCGTTCCGGACAAGCTGCTCAACGTCGTCGTCGCGGGGAAGTAGACCGCGCGCTCAGTCGAGCACGCCCGCGAGCCAGCGCACGACGTTGAGCGCGAGGCGGTGGTTGTGCGGCGCCCCGGGGTCGTTCATGCCCATGCGCACGCGATTGGGCCCGGCGACCTGCGCCGTGAACATCGCCGCCTCGCCGAACACGACGACGCGCCCGCGCCCGAAGTTTCGCGCCGCGCCGACGAGCGCGAACGCCGACGACTCGCGGCGCGTCGAATCCGAGAACTCCCACGCGACCCGCGGGAAGAGCGAGTAGGCGCCCGCGCCGAGCGAGACGATCGTGTCCACGGCGGCGTCCGCTCGGAACGCCTGGCCCGTGAAGACGCGCACCGAGTCCACACGCTCGTCGGCGCCGCGCCCGTCCGCGACCGGTCCCGCGTGGAGCCCCGCGTCGCGGCGCGCGTCGAACGTCGAGCGCCCCGCGGCGTCGTAGGCGAAGCCGTTCTCGAAGCGGAAGCCGAACGCCGCGGCGAGCCCGGCGGCCGCGCCCGGGAACGGCATGTGGTCGGCGACGAGGAACAGTGCGCCGCCGTCGCGCACCCAGTCGCGAACGGCCGTGACTTCGCGCTCGTCGAACGCCGGGTCCACGGGCAGCGACCAGTCCTGCTCGTTGCGCGCCGCGAGCGCGTTCGCGACCACGAGCACGCGCGCGCGCCCGAGGCTCGCGCGATCGAGCCTGCCCGCATGAGCACGCACGACGAACCCGTCACGCTCGATGAGGTTCGCGAACGCCGAGTAGCGGCCCGCACGCGTGTGGAACTCGTGGTGACCTTCGTCGATCAGCACGAGCGGACCGCGGCCCGGGGCGAACGAGGGTCGCGGGATCGCCGGGGCGTACGAACGGTCGGGATCCTGCTGGGCCGAGCACGCGGCAGCGCACGCGACCAGCGCGAGCGCCGTCAGCGCCGAGCGACGACGGATTCGAGTGAGCGGCGAAGGGCGAGACCGGATCGGGCGCACGACGGACCTCCGGAACGGCGAGAGGGAATCGAGGGCCGGCGGGCCCGGCGAACCGCGGCGAACGGAACCGCGCGCGGGTCGCGTCGAATGGTTTACATAATGTCTATTATGCGACCTGAACGGAACGGCGTCGCGCTACCTCGATCGTCGGCGGACACGGCGCTTCGGGGCCCCTCTCGCGCCTCGCTTCGGGCTTCGAGGGGCTCCCGTCCGACGACCCGCGCGCAGGAGCTTCCGAAGCAGCACGATCTGCCCCGCGTGATAGAGATCGTGCTGCGCCGCGCCGTGGATCAGAACGTACGCGCCCGCCGCCCCGGCGTACGGCGACCGCGCCAGAGACTCGTCGGTGAGCGTCCTCACGCGCGCCACCAGCGCGTCGTGGATCGCCCCGAGGCGCTCGAGGGTCGCCCGCCACTCGGCGGCGGTCGCGGCGCGCGGCCTCGGGAAGTTCGCGGCCCCGCGTGGCGAGTACGGCTCGCCCTCGAGCCGCCGGCGCACGGTCTCTTCCCAGGCGCCGATGTGCGCGGCGATCTCCCAGATCGAGTGCGCGCCTCCCGGAGGTCGCGTCGCGGCGGTCGCGGCGTCCACGCCGCGCAGAGCCTGCGCGACACTCGGCCCCGACCAGGCCGGCCCCCGATACGCGCGTTCGAGCTGGTCGGCCGCGCGCTCGACTTCGGTGCGCTCGCTCATCGCAAGACCTCCTCGCGGACGGATCGCGGCGCGTCCCCGCGCGCGGGCCGGATTCAGCGGGCCGCCGCGACTACGCGCTCCACATGCCGTCTTCCCAGCCCGCGTCGGGCACCGTCCAGCGAATCAGGTCGTGCGCGGGCAGCGTCTCGACCGACGCGGCGCCTTCGACGAGCCGGACGACCCATTCGACGCGCGCGCCCGCCTCGAGCCCGAGCGATGCGAACGGCAGCGCGACCTCGAGGATCTCGCCGCGAGCGGCCTCGGCGCCCGCGACCGGCGCACGGCGGCCGCCCTCGGGCTCGCGCGTCACCGTCGGGCGCGCGTCCTCGAGCGGCGACACGAGCACGCGCTGCGCTTCCGGCGCGACGAAGTCGAGCGCGATCGCGCGACCGGCGAGCGCGGCGTCGCGCTCGAGATCCACGCGCAGCACGAGCCGTTCGGCGTCGAATCCGAAGTGCACCTCGCGGATCGTGCGGCCGCCGCGGTGCATCGAGCCGCCCGGTCCGGGCGCGACGCGTCCCGCCGGATGCCACTCGTAGAAGTTCGTGCGGCGACCGTCCACGACGGGCCGCACGAACCCGATCGGCGGCAGCACCTCGGAGCGCCCCGACACGGCGGCGACCGGCACGTGCAGCCATCCCGGCGCCGGCCGGCCCAGCGCGTCGAACACGCCGTGCAGGTGCTCGCGAAAGATGCGGTCGAAGAGCGCGCGGTCGTCGGTCCAGTGGTCGTCGCCGTACCACCAGAACCAGTCGGAACCCTCGGCGGCGAACAGATGTTCCCATGCCGCGGGCGCGTCGGCGGGCGTCGGCGCGATCTCGACGAGCGCGCGGCGCGTGCGGCCCAGCAGGTCCCACGCGCGGTTCTTCTCGGGATGACCCATCCAGATGTGGAAGTCGGCGTCGATCCACGAGCCCGTGTGGAGCGCGGGCAGCGGCTCGAGCGTCGCACGCGCGGCGAGCACTTCGGACGGCGTGCGCGTGACGACGTCCTCCGCCGCGGCGAGTTCGCGATAGAGCTGCTCGAGGAACGGATTTCCGTCGTCCGCGTAGTGCTCCCAGCAGTTCTCGCCGTCGAGCACGACCGCGACGACCGGCGCCCCCTCCTCCCGCCACTCCTCCCCGATCCTCCGCACGCGCGCGAGGAAGTCCCCCACGGCTTCGGCGGCGTTCCAATGGTGGTAGACGAAGCCGATGCGGTCGGACAATTCGCGATCGCGGAAGAACAGCGCGATCCGGCCGTCGCGCGACTCGAAGCTCCACGGCCGGTAGAGCCGCGCGCGCGGCTGGCCCTGCGGCAGCGACCGCCACAGGACGCCTTCGTCGGTCGCGATCCAACGCACGCCGCACGCGGCGAGCAGTCCCGCGGCTTCGGGGCTCACGCTGCCCTCGGAGGGCCAGACGCCCGACGGCCGCGCGCCGAACGCGTCGGCGTGACGCGCGAGCGCGCGCTCGATCTGCGCCCGCGCGTCCTCGGGCATCGGCGAGGCCTCGGTCGCGACCGGCAGGTCCGGGCGCGCGCGGCGCGCGCTCTGCGGATCGACGAGCAGCGGAAGGATCGGGTGGTAGTAGGCCGAAGCGGTTAGCTCGACCTGCCCGCGCTCGGCGAGCCTGCGGTACGCGGGCACGACGTCGCGCAGCAGCCGCGCGTGGAACGCGAGCAGCGCGTCGCGCGCCGCCTCGTCGCCCGCGCCCGCACGCTCGAGCGCGCGCCGCGCCTCGGGCGCGTCGTGAAACATCGGGTCCAGCCACGCGAGCAGGAAGTAGATCTGGATCTCGAGCAGATCGCGGGTTTCCGCCGCCGCCGCGCGCCTGCCCGCGCCGACGCACAGCGCCGCGAGCCGGGGCCAGCGCTCGCGCGCGTGCGGGGGAACCATGGCGCAGCGGCGCCACAACTCGCGCCGCTCGTCCGCCTCGAGGCTCGCGATCGGGCGCGCGAGCAGGTCGAACAGCGCGTCGTCGCCGCCATCGGCCGCGACCGCGAGCTGATCGAGCAGCGACGGAACGAAGTTGAACGCCGCCTTCACGCCCGCGTGGCGCTCGAGCAGCAGCGCCATGTCGAGGTAGTCCTTGGTCGCGTGCAGCCGCACCCAGGGCAGCAGCGCACGCCGCTCACGCGGACTGCGGTAGTCGGGCTGGTGGTGATGCCAGAGGAAGACCAGCTCGATCGGCGGCCGACGATCCGTCACCGGCGCCCCGCTCGGTCGCTCAGTTCGACGCCTGCAGCTCCGCCAGTCGAACGCGTGCGGAGTTCGCGACGCTCGTCTCGCCGAACTCGTCCAGGATCCGCTGGAGCCGCTTCACCGCCTCGGCCTTCTGGCCGCTCGCGACGTAGCAGCGCGATGCCGCGCTCAGGAACTCGGCCGACGACTCCCGGTCGAACTTGCCGACGAGGCCGTCGTACAGCGGCGCAGCGTCCTTCGAACGATTGGAACTCTCGAGCGCGTACGCGTAGCTGCGGCGCACGCCGTCGGCCAGCGAGCCCGTGCTCTGCTTGTCGAGGTAACGCTTGTACTCGTCCGCGGCCGACTTGAAGTCGCCCATCCAGTAGTGGTCGTCACCCGCGATGCGGTGCGCGTCGATGCCGCTCGGCGTGCTCGGATACTGCTCGCTCACCTGACGGGCGACGGTGAGCGAACGGGCGTAGTCGCCCTGCCAGAACAGGAGATCGGCTTCGGCGAGCTTCCCGGAGGCCGCGTCCTCGGATGCGGCGCGGGCGCGCAGCGAGAAGAAGGCGAGCGCGCCGATCGCTGCGGCCGCGATGACGACGCCGAGCGCGATGCGGCCGTAGCGCTCCCACAGGGTCTGCATCCGGTCGAGCGCTTCGGCTCCCGGATCCTCGAGTCGAGCGCTGCGCTGAGACTCTAAAGACAAGTGCAACCTCCGGTTACGGTTTCGATCTGAAGCTTCGCGCGAATCGAATCGAGAGGCGAAGCGGGCGGAACGTTAGCCGGGCAGCAAGGCAGCGTCAAGCCGGAGCGCAGTCCACGCAGTGCACGCCTCCACGCGCCCGTACGAGCATCTCCGCGCGCTTGCCGCACGACGGGCACGGCGGAAGCTCCGGCTGGCCGCGGGCGACGTCCACGGCCGCGGAGAGCCGCACGTGGATCGCGCCCGTGCGCAGCTCCTGCTCGATCTCGGCCACGGGCCACGACCACTCGCACACGCCCCACAACCTCAGCTCCGTCCGGATCGCCCAGCGATGGCGCACCTCGGCCGCACGGCGCTCCCAGTCGAGCTTGAGGCTCGTCGCGTCGCCCTCGGCCTCGAGGTCCGAATCCTCGGACGCCGTCGTGCGGCGGCGCACGCGCTCTTCCTCCTCGGCGATGCGCGCGGAATAGAACGCGCCGAGGCGGAGCAGCTCGTCGTCGCGCAGGCGCGCCACCTCGGCCTCCCACTCCTGTTCGCGCTCGCCGAGCAGCGCCTCGTACGCTTCGCGCGCCTGGCGCATGCCGCGGATGCGGACGCCCTCCTCGAGCCCGTCGGCGATCTGGTAGAGCCCTTCGCGCGAGCGCACGTGCTCGAGCTCGACCGTGTTCGCGCGTTCGACGACGCGGCCTTCGGCGTCGAGCACCACGACCCACGACTCCTGCCGCGGCATGCCGCCCCAGCGGGTCAGCACGCCGTGGAAGGCGAAGCGGCGCTCGTAGCGCACCGGTCCGAGCCGCGGCGGCGACCACGTCAGGCCGCGCACCTTGCAAACGCCGGCGAGCCCTTCGGGCGGTGCGCCCGGCACCTGCGCGAGCGCCGTGCGCTTCGTGACGACGGCCGGTTCGATCGCGGCGTCGAGCAGCTTGCGGCC
>JBGAOA010000101.1:0-10390 GCA_044222065.1 Candidatus Eiseniibacteriota bacterium | reverse complement strand
CCAGCGGGTGCTCCGGGAGGAAACGTGGACATCACCGCCATCGGCTGGCGTGCCCACGTGACGTATCAGTCCGGTAGCGAGAGCGCGTGCTACGGCACCAGCCCCACGCACCGCTTCACCTGGGGTTCCGTGAAGGCGCTGTACCGATGAAGGCGCTCGTAGCGGCCACCTTCGTCGCGTGTGTGCTCGCGATCACGGCACTCCCGGCCACGTCCGCACCCGCCATCAACCTTGCGTGGAACGACTGCATCGATGGCGCGACGGCGGCCTTCGACAAGAACTTCGCGTGCGACACGAACGACGGCGCCGACGTCATGGTTGCGAGTTTCATCGCGCCAGCGGGGATGAGCCGATTCCTGGGCGTGGATGTCTACTTCAGAGTCAGCCAAGAGACGTGTGTGGCTACGGTGCCCTGGTGGCACGTGAAGGGAACCGGCAGATGCCGGAACGGGGCGCTGACTCTGAATGGAGACTTCGAGGCGTCCACTGGTGCGTGTGACGCGAGCGCGTGGAGCGTTCCCGCGCTCGGCGGGCTGGGCGCAGTGACCAACGATTCTCCGATCGTCGGCACTTCCAGAGGTAACGGGGCCGTCGGCGTGCCCACCTCGAACTCCGTCGCGCTGACCCCAGATGTGCACTACTACGCAGTGAAGTTCGTGCTGTCCCACTTCAAGACCACCGGGACCGGAGCGTGTTTCGGGTGCTCGATGGCGTGGTGCTTTCAGCTCGAGCGGGTCACGCTCGCGCAGGTTGCCGGCGCGCCCGGTGGAAACGTAGACATCAGAGATGCGGGCACGAATTCGTTCGTCACGTATCAGTCCTCGGAGCTGACTGCGTGCGTCGGACACGGCTGCACTGCGGCTCGCCGCCCCACCTGGGGCTCCGTGAAGGCGCTGTACCGATGAAGGCGCTCGCAGCCGCCGTCCTCGTCGCGTGCGCGCAGCTGCTCTCGCCGCCCCGCGCCACGTCGGCGCCCGCCATCAACCTCGCGTGGAACGACTGCATCGACGGCGCGACGGCGACCCTCAACAAGAACTTCGCCTGCGACACGAACGCTGGGTCCGACGTGATGGTCGCGAGTTTCGTGGCGCCGACGGGGATGAACCAGTTCATCAGCGTGGAGATCTACTACGAGATCACTCAGGGAACCTGCGGAGCGACCGCCCCCTGGTGGCAGGTGAAGGGGGTCGGGAAGTGCCGAAACGGAGCGCTGACGCTCAACGGGGACTTCACGGCATCCTCGGGCGCGTGTGACGCGAGCGCGTGGAGCGTGCCCGCCGTCGGAGGGGTCGGCGCCGTTACGAACGACCTCCCCACGCCGGGACACTCGATGGGCAACGGGGTCGTGGCTGTTCCCGTCGCGAACGTGGTGGCGCTGACTGCCGACGTGCACTACTACGGCGTCAAGATCGTTCTGTCTCACGCGAAGACGGTGGGAACGGGTGCTTGTGTTGGGTGCTCGATTCCATGGTGCTTCCGGCTCGCGAGACTCAGGCTCGTGCAGCCGACGGGATCTCCGGGAGGAAACGTGGACATTGTCAGCGTCGGCACGCGAGCTCACGTGACCTACCAGGCTCCAGACCCTTCCGTGTGCATGGGCTACTGCACCCCCACCCACCGCTCCACCTGGGGTTCCGTGAAGGCGCTGTACCGATGAAGGCGCTCGCATCGGCAGCCTTCGTCGCCTGTGCGTTCGCGATCACTTCGGATCCCGCGGCGGCCGCACCCGCGATGAACTTCGCGTGGAACGACTGCACGGACGGCGCGGCGGCTGCGTCCGACAAGACGTTCGCGTGCGATTCCAACTCCGGACTCGATGTCGCCGTCGTGAGTTTCATCGCGCCCGAGGGCGTCACGCAGTTCATGGGCATCGCCGCCTTCTTCACGATTCGGCAGGATCCGCCCGGCTCGCTCGTGCCCTGGTGGCAGATCAAGGGCGCTTCGGCGTGTCGCAACGGCGCCGTCACCGTGAGCGGCGACTTTTCGGGCTACTCCGCGTGCGATGCTGGAAGCTGGCAGTCGCCGCCGATCGGAGGACTCGGGCCCCAGTCGATCGACTATCCGGTGCCCGGCATGACGACGTTCGGTGTCGTGCTGGGCGTTCCGCTCGCCCAGGTCGTTCCGCTTCAGGCTGAAGTCCACTACTACGGGTGTCGTCTCGTCATCAGCCACGCGAAGTCGGTGGGTCCGGGTTCGTGCGGCGGTTGCGACCGCGGGATGTGTGTCGTGTTGGATCGCATTCGTCTCGACCAGCCGGCGGCGGCTGGAGGGAGCATTCCGATCGGCGTACCGGCGGGCCAGATGCTGCTCCAGTACCAGGCTCCCTCGATCTACACGTGTTACTTCCTCGCGGACCCTGCGAAACGCTCCACCTGGGGCTCCGTGAAGGCGCTGTACCGCTAGGCGTCGGGCTGGGTGCGCGGAGCGTCGCTCGACGCGCGGGCTCGCGAGGGGGTCGCGAGCGCTCGTCACGGCGCGTGCCGTTGCCGGGGGAAGTGCGAGAAGTCGTGCGCAGACGGCAACGACACGGCCAGTGACGAGCGCGCATTCTAGGAGCGCGCGCGGGAACGCGAAAAGGAAAATCCTTCCGAGCGGCGCGGAATTGACGAGCGCGGGTGTGCCGTCGTGTCCCGGACCTCGGGGGCATCGCGCGAAGTCCTTCGCGCGCAGACGGTCTCGCGCCTAGTATCCGCACCCATCTCCCCTCGAACCTCGCGGCGTCGTCGCTCCGCCGACCGCAGCCGGAGGCTTCCATGCGCCGCGCGCTTCTCTCGACCCTCGCCGTACTCGCCGTTCTGTCCCCCGCCCTCGCGCTCGCCGACGACTATTCCGAGTTCCGGATTCCGGCTCATCGAGCGAGCGGGCTCGATCTCTCGGTCTCGACCACGGCTCGATCGGGCGCGTCCGCGTTCGCCTCGAGCGCCTCGGATTCGCGTTCGTGGTACGGGCGGCTCTCGTCGTCCGCGAGGTGGCTGTGGGATTCCGATCCCTCGCGCACGGACCTCCAGATCTCGGCCACCGGCGGCGGCTCGCGATCGTCGGGGACCTACCACAGCTTCTACTCGGATCCGTTCGGCGTCTCCGCGAACGACGAGCGCTCGCGCACCCGCCAGACCGACGAGCAGTGGTCCGTAAACGGCGGCCGGCGCTGGTACCCGTCCGCCCGCCCCTTCGGTCTCGACCTGCGCGCGCTGGTCTCGGGTATCGAGAGTCAGCAGTGGATTCGCTCGGAGCGCGACCAACACGCCGTCACGACCGCCTACGACTTCCGCTCGCTGCAGAACGAGAGCCGCGCGCGCTGGACCTACTTCAATCGCCTCGAAGCGAGCCTCGCTGCGGGATACGGACGCGTGCGCGATGCGACGAGCGTCTACGAAGCGCACGTGCTCGAGGAACGCCTGCGCGAGAGCGGCGCGCTCGCGCGTCCGCTTTCGCCCGAGGGACGCCAGCGTCTCGCCGCGGTGCTCGCGCTGCGCTCGGGCTACCGCGCGACCCTCGAGCGCCCGGCGCGCGCGATCTGGAAGGAGATCGAGCGCGTCCTCGATTCGGACGGTGCGCTGTCGGATGAGGGCTGGTCCCCGGACGCCCTGCTCCGCGCGGTGGAGCCGTTGTTCGGCAGGTACGGCGGAAACGACCTGCTGCCGTCTTCGCCGATCACGCGCGAGCGCGGCACGTTCGCGGGGCTCGTCGTTTCGGCGGAAGACGAGAGCCGGATCTCACGGCTCGACCTCCAGCAGTCCTCGTCGTTCTGGGACACGGGAGTGCTCGTCACTTCGAACACGCAGCACGTGTCGGACTCCAGCCACGAAGCGTCGGACGTGCTGTCCGGGGGCGCGCGCATCGAGCACCACCGCCCGCTCGGACATCGCTGGCAGTTCGATGGCGAGAGCGAGCTGCTGCTGCCGCTGCAATCGAAGTACGACGGCCTGCAGGCGACGACGACGGCATCCGTGGGCTACATCGTGGCCGACCGCTGGCTCGCGACCGGCTCGATCCTCCACGAGCGCGTGATCCTCCACGAATCCGATGCCCGCACGACCCTCTTGGATCGCTGGCAGCTGGCGGTGTCCGCGAACGTCACCTACTACCTGGAGGACCGCCTGCAACTGAGCCTCGGCGCCTCGCGGGTGGAACAGCGGTCCGCGCCGAGCCCGGTCTCGTACGTCGACGAATACGACCGCGACTTCGCCGTCGCGTTCAGCCTCGCCTACAACGTCTTCGGCCGCCTCGAAGCCCCCGGGCTCGTTGAGCCGCTGAGCGTTCCGCCGGCGCCCTGAGCGCGTGGCTGACTGCCGGCGTCCGCCACCGGGCCCGCGGAATTCGCGGGCGCGGGAGCATTTCGGCGTTGCGAACTCCGCGCCTTCGGCGCGACACTCTCCGGCACTTTCCTCGTCTTCGGTCCCGCGCTTCCGGGAGGTCGCCATGCGCCTTGTTTCTCTCGTCCTGCTCCTCGCCCTCGCGGCGCCGTGCGCGTACGCCGAACCGACCGCCGTGCCTTCGCCGCTCAACTCGACACTGCCCGCGTGCGCGGTCGGCTGCCCGCGCGGCGACATGACGTTCTCGCTCACGGTGCGCGACATCGCGGGGAACCCGATCCAGAACTCGACCGTGTTCCTCGACTTCTCGGACTGCAATCGTCCCGCGTTCTGCTCGACGTGCGCCGACGACTACGTGTTCTTCGAAGCGACGCGCACGGTGCGCAAGTTCACGAACTCGAGCGGCGTCGCGCAGTTCTCGCTGTGCGCGGGCGGCGAGACGTGCGCGAACTCGCTCGTGCGCATCTACGCCGACGGCGTGCTGCTCGGCAGCGTGCCGTGGGCGTCGCCCGATCAGGACGGCGACGGCGACGTGGACGCGAGCGATCTCGCGATCCTGAACGGGCGCGTCGGCTCGAACAGCACCGACGGCGACCTCGACTGCTCCGGCACCGCGACGGCCGCCGACGTGACGGTCTTCAACCCGCACAATTTCCACGCCTGCACGGGTCCGGTGTCGTCGCGCCGCGCGAGCTGGGGCGAGCTGAAGCTCATCTACCGCTGACGCGCGCCGTGGCGTCGCGCCGGCGCAGGCGCACGCCGGCGGAGCAGGCACCGGGGGTGCGGGTCCGCGAGGCCGCTACTTCGCGCTGTCGGCGGCGGCCGGAGCCGGCGCGGCGGGAGCCGGCGCGGCGGGAGCCGGGGCGAGCTCGCTCTTCTTCTTCGTGCCGAAGAAGCCCTTGAGGAGATCGCCCGCGCTCTTCTTGAGGCTGTCCGCGGTGATGCGCGACAGCGACTCCTTCACCTTCGCGAGGCTCTCGGGTGCCGCGAGCGTGAGCGGGTTCGTCGCGGGCTTGAGCGTCTCCGTCAGCTTCTGCTTCTGCTCGGTGAGCGCCTCCGACGCGCGCCCCGCGAGCCGGTCGCGCATCGCGCGCGTGTCCCAGTCCACCTTCGGCGCCTTCGCCGAGCCGCGCACGCGCAGGTCGAGCAGCAGGCGGCCCCGGTCGTCGCTGAGCGCGCCCGCCGCGAGCGCCGACTTCGCCTGCAGTGCCGCGGCCGCCTCGGGCGGCAGCGTCACGCTGACGGCGTAGTCGAGCGCGCCGTCGAAGCCGATCGAGCCCGCGAGCACCCACTCGCCGTACGAGCCCGAGAGCTTCACGGGGTTCGTCACGACGCGGCCCTGCTCGACCCGGAACGGCAGGTCGAGGTCGCTGAAGCGCACCTGCCTGAACGCCGGGATGCGCGTGACCTTCGCGATCTCGTCGAGCACGGGGCCGGGGCCGAGCGTGCCGCCGCCGAGCGCCGCGATGCCGATCGCGGTGAGCGAACGCTTCACCTGATCGGGCGTCGAGCCCGCGACCGCGAGATCGAGGTTCGTGTTGAACTTCGCGTCGAGCCAGCCCTTCGCCGGCGTCCACGCGCTCAGCAGCGCGTCGGCCGACAGGCTGTCCACGCGCGCGACGAGCTTCGTCACCGGCGTCGCGGGGTCGCGCAGGTCGAAGCGCGCGTTGCCCGCGACGCGGCCGCCGTAGCCGTCGAGGCCGAACGCCGGCACGACGAGCACCGCGGGTTCCAGCGCGACCTTCGCGCTCACGTTCGACACGTCGAGCGCGCCGTTCTTGAGCCGCGTGATGCGCACGTCGCCGCCGCCGTTCGCGTTCGGCAGCACGGGACCGCCGCCGCCCGCGGGCAGCACTTCGGCGACGTCGAGGTACGGCGAGGCGAAGTCGAAGTCGACCGTCGCGGGCGCGACGCTGCCGGGCTTCGCCACGAGCGCGAGCGGGCGCGTCACGGTGGCGTTCATCGCGAGCGACGACTTGCCGGCCGTGAGGCTCAGCCCCTTCACCGTCGCGCGCTCGTTCGAGAACGCGAGGTCGCCCTTCACGTGCTCGAGCCTGGACGGCAGCTGCGGCGACTGCACGCTCACGTCCGCGAGCGTCGCCGTGCCCGACAGCACGATCGAGCCCGGATCCTTCGCGCGCCCGGCGCCGCGCACGTTCACCGCCGCGCGGCCCGCGAGCTTCGTGTCCTTCGGCGCGACCATCGGGGCGACCGCGGCCAGGTCCACGTTGCCCTGCACCGCGAACGTGACGCGCGGATCGGCGAAGCGCACGGCCGTGAGCTGCGCCGCGACGGGCTGGCCCGAGACGCGGCAGCGCAGGTCGCCGATGCCGACCGAGTCGGGCGCGAAGTTCGCGTGGAACGACAGCGCCTCGACGCCCACGGGCGCGCTCGCGTACTTGAACGCGCCGTTCGCGAGCGCGAGCGTGCCGCTGATCTTCGGGCTCGAGCCCGGGCTCATGCGCCCGCGGATGCCGAGGTCGAACGACAGATCGCCCGCGCCCGAGAGGCCCGCGAGCGCCTTCGCGTCCGCGGCCGAGAGCACGCGCAGGATCTCGGCGAGGTTCACGCGCTCGCCCTTCGCCTTCAGGTCCACGGCCGGCGTCGCGCCGACGTCGTCCACGAGCCCGGAGGCCTCGAACGCCGCGCCGCCGAACGCGAGCGCCACGCGTTCGAGCGCGAGCCGCTTCCGGTTCGCGTCGTACTTGCCGCGGTGTTCGAGCGTCCAGCGGATCTTCGCGAGCGAGCCGTTCAGGTCGGCGAGCCGCGATGCCGACAGCGGGCCGAACGCGAGGTCGCTCACTTCGGTGCGGCCATCCGTCGCGAGCCGCGCGCCGCCCTGCTCGCTCGAGAACGCGAGCTTCGCGCCGATCCCGAACGCGACGCGCTGCTTCGCGAGCAGCCGGTCCACGAGCACCTGGCCGTCGCGGATCTCGAGCGCGTCCACGCGCAGGTCCATCGGCTTCTCGCCCGGCCTGGGCGCCGGCTGCTCCTTCGCGAGCCCGTCGAGGTTCGTCGTGCCGTCGGTTTTCAAGACGAGGTGCAGGGCGGGCCGATCGAGCACGAGGCGCTTCACGACGACCTTGCGGCCGAGGAGCGCGAACGCGTCCAGGTCGAGCGCGAACGTCTGCGCCTGGAACGCGGCGCCGTTGCCGAAGCCGCCGGGCTCGGCGAGCGCGAGCCCCCGGATCGAGAGGCGCACCGGCGGGAAGAGCCCGAGCGAAGCGCTCTCGAAGCGCACCGGCCGGGCGAGCGCGTTCGAGGCCTGCTGCTCGACGAGCGCGCGGACCTTCGCGGGCGGGAACAGGATCGCGAGCGCGGCCCAGGCGAGGAGCACGACGGCGACGACGACGGCGGCGGCCACGAGCAGGAGGCGCGGGAGGTTCTTCATGCGCGGCACTATGCCAGAGGGGCCGCGGACGGCGCACCGGCGCGGCGGCCGCCCGCGGGCGGGCGACGTGCACGGAAGCCGCGCCCGGCGCGGGGAAATTCGCCCTAAACCCCGAGGGAGGTGCCGCCGATGAATACCCCCAGCAGGCTCGGGGCGTCAGGGACGGCGACTCGTGGAAGGGATTCCACCTCGAGAGCTTGTTGTAGAGCGCGCGAGTGTGACCCGGTTTCATCCGGCCGCACTCGCCGCTCTCGTTTTGGGGCGGATCGCCGCTCAGCGCGCGTTCAGCACTTCGAACAGCGCGACGCCGCGACGCTCGTCCGTGCGCAGCGCGTGCCGGAGCCGCAGGCCGTGGCGCGCCTCGGCCGCCTGGGGCTCGGCGATCAGCTCGCGCAACTGCGGGCGCATCGTCGCGGCCACGTACTCCTCGACGACGATCCAGCGCACGCCCGTGCGCCGCGCGTACGCGACGACGTCGGGGAGCGGATCGTCGGGAAGCTGGACGTGGCGGCGGTTCGCGAAGAACGGCACGAAGGCCTTGCGGTCCATCACGGCGTCGCCCGAATCGGAGTGGGCGCCGAGCCACGCGCCGATGCCGCGCAACTCGGCCATCGGCCCGTCGTCGAAGCGCATCGCGTGCGTGCCCGCGGCGCCGAACCACGCCCACGCGAGACCGCCGATCGCCGCGGCGATGAGCGCGACGCGCGACGCGCGCCCGAACGACGCGAGGCGTTCGGCGCCGCGCGCGGCGAGCAGCGCGAGCGTCGGGACGAGGAACAGCGCGAAACGCACGTCGTCGGGCGCATTGAGGAGCGCGTCCGCGAACGGCAGCGCGAGCGCCGCGAGCCAGGGCGACGGCCGCACGCGCCACAGCCCCGCGAGCGAGAGCGCGAGCAGCGGCAGCGGCCACGCGTCGAGCACGCGCCGCAGGTGGCCCGCGAGGCGCGGCGCGTAGTCGCGCGTGGCCGCGCGCGCGAGCGCGCCGGGCGACGCGGCGCCGGAGGCGGCGCGTGCGGCGGCGTCCGCGGAATCCGCGAGCGACCACTCGGCGTCGTGCGCCGACGTCGCGCGCGCCTCGACGAGCCGCGTCTTCGGCGTGAGCGTCCACGCGCCCTGCTGCCAGCGCAGCACCGGCAGGTAGAGCGCGCCCGCGGCCACGGCGCCCGCGAGCGCGAGCGCCGCGGGCCTGCGCGCACGCGCGAGCAACGCCGCGAGCGGGGCGAGCACGAGCGACTCGGGCCGCACCCAGTAGCCCGCGCCGAGCCACGCGCCGCCCGCGAACGCGCCGCCGCGCTCGAAGGCGAGCCACGCCGCGAGCGCGAGCGCGAGGAACGTGGCCTCGGTCATGACGGCCGCGCCGTAGACGGCGGCGAGCGGATGGAGCGCGAGCGCCAGCCCCGCGGCGAAAGCGTACGGCCGCGAGACGACGCGGCGGGCGAGCGACCACAGCAGCGCGACGCTCGCGAGCGAGGCGGCGAGCGATACGAGGCGGCCCGGCAGCTCGCGGCCGGGCGCGACGAACGAGGCGAGCGCCACGAGGATCGAATAGCCGTGGTGCGCGGGCGACGGCTCGCGCGCGCCACGGGCGATCGCCTCGGCGAGCCGCACGTAGAGCGGCGAATCCATGGTGAGACCCGCGGTGCCGAACGCGAACGCGAGCCGGAGCGCGAGCGCGAACGCGAGCAGCGACGCGAGCGCGAGCCGGTCGCGCCGCGCGTCGGGGGCTGCGGCGCGCGCGGGAGCCGGGGCGGTTCGGGAACGCACGCCGCGAGACTAGCCGCGCGGCGGCGGGCCCGCGAGACCGCGGCGGCGGGAGCGGCGCCCTTTCGCCCGGACGCGCCGCGCGCGTATCCTGCCGCGCATGAGCGATCCCCGCGCGTTCATCCAGCTCAAGATCGACCGCCTGCTGTCGGTGATCCGCGCCGCCACGCCCGAGCAGGCGCTGCAGAGCGCGCAAGCCGTCGCGAAGGGCGGCATCCACCTGATCGAGGTCACGTTCACCGTGCCCGACGCGACGCGCGTGATGCGCGAGCTCGCAGGGCTGGACGGCGTCGTGATGGGCGCGGGCACCGTGCTGCACCCCGACCAGGCGCGCGCGGCGCTCGATGCCGGCGCGCAGTTCATCGTCGCGCCGAACCTGTCGCTCGAAGTCGCGAAGGTCGCGCACGCCGCGGGCGTCATGTACTGCCCGGGTGCGTACACGACCGGCGAGATCATCGCCGCACGCGATGCCGGCGCGCACGTCGTGAAGGTCTATCCCGTCGGCGTCGCGGGCGGACCGCAGTACGTTCAGATCATCCGCGACCCGCTGCCCGACATCCCGATGCTCGCCGCGGGCGGCACGACGATGGAGAACTTCATCCCGTTCCTGCGCGCGGGCTGCCACGGCATCGGACTCGCGGGCGCGCTCGCCGACCCGAAGCTCGCCGCGAACGGGCAGTTCGGCGAGATCACGACGCGCGCGAAGGCGTTCGTCGGCCGCCTGCGCGAAGCGCGCGCCGTCGGGCAGGTGGCCGAGATCGCATGAGCGCGCCGTCCGGGCGCGTGCGATTCGCCGGGGTGTGGGGCCTCGCGCTCGCGTGCGCGCTCGCCTGCGCGCCGCGCACGGTCCGCGCGAGCAGCGAGGAGTTCGCGAGCTTCGACGTCGCGCGCACCGAAGAAGACGACGAGAGCGCGCTCGACC
>JBGAOA010000100.1:0-10384 GCA_044222065.1 Candidatus Eiseniibacteriota bacterium | reverse complement strand
GACGGACGCGGCATCGCGCGCGGCACGCGGCGTCGCCTCCCGGCGCGGCGGCGATGCGGGCGGCCACGCCGTCCGCGAAGCTTCGAGGCGCGCTCGCGCAGCGGCGCGAGCGCGGCGTCGAGCCACGCCTCGAAGCGCGCGTCCGCGTTTGGATCCCGCGGCCGGTCGTTCACGCGCCGCCCTTTCCTGCCGCTCCCAGCCCTCGCGCAGCGCGGCGCGCGCGCGGTGGAGGTGCGTCTTCACGGTGTTTTCGGGCATGCCGAGCAGCGACGCGACGTCGGCGACCGATCGCTCCTCGAAGTAGAAGAGCGTGACGATGAGCCGCTGCGCGTCCGAGAGCCGGCTCATGAGCGCCTCGAGCCGCCGCGCCCGTTCGCCGGCGCCGGGCTCTTCGGACGGCGCCGCGATCTCGGCGCCGCGCTCGAGCGCGTCCTCGCGCGCGCGACGGCGGCGCAGCGCGTCGGCGCGATCGAGCGCGCGTCGCACGACGATGCGGTGCAGCCATGTCCCGAAGCGCGAGTCTCGCGGACTCGAAGGCGATCGCCACGCGCGCACGAACGACTCCTGCGCCACGTCGCGCGCGTCTTCGGGCGAGCGCAGCAGCCGCAGCGCGAGCCCGTAGGCGTGATCCTGATGGCGCTCGACCAGTACGCGGAACGCGGCGGCGTCGCCGAGGCGGGCCTGGGCGATGAGCGCCGCTTCGTCGGCGGCGCCCGGGGCCGGTGCGGCGGCCGGGGCGGGCTCCATCGCCCGGTTGGACGGGGGTTCGGAGGCGCCGGGTTTCATCGAAGTTCGGCCCGTGCCGCGCGCGACGTCCGCGGAGAGGGCTGAAACCTCGGCGAGGAACTCCCCGTCCAACCGTGCGAAACCCGAACCGGAGCCACCCGCCGCGGCGGAGCGCCGCCGAAAGGAGCCACGAACATGCTGCTCGACCTGCTCAGTCCCGAATTCGTCGTTCCGTTCATGGCCTTCAGCATTCCGATCGTCGCGATCATCGGCGGCATCGCCGCGGGCATCGTGCGCATGATCGGCCAGCAGCGCCTCGTCGAGCTCGCGCAGCGCGAACGGATCGCCGCGATCGAGCGCGGGATCGATCCGGCGCAATTGCCGCCGCTCCCGACGGCCAGCGGCGACCTCGCCTCCATGTTCTGGTCTCCGCGCGACGTCGCCAAGCGCCGCGCGCAGGGACTGCTCATCGGCGGCATCGTGACGATCGCCGCGGGCGTCTCGATCCTCGTGTTCCTGCGCATCATCCAGCCGAACGACTCGGCCTGGGCGGTCGGCATCATCCCGATCACGGTGGGCGCCGCGCTACTCCTGAGTTCGTGGCTCGTCCGCTCGCAGGACTGAGGAGGCGCTCGTGTTCGATCGCGTGGAGTGGATCGCCGTGTCGGAGCCGGTGGGTCTCGCGATGATGCTCGTCGCGGTTGCGGTGGCGGCGCTCTTCCAGGCGCGCAAGGTGTGGCGAGCGCTGCTCGTGACGTCGGCGCTCGAGCGCGTCATGCGCGCGCGCATCTCGCAGCTCGAGCGTTTGCCGAAGCTGGAACGGAGCGAACGGGCGTAGACGCGGCTTCAGTTCGCTGACGCCCGCAAGTTCGCCTTCAGCTCGCTGACGCCCGGAAGTCCGCCTTCTGCTCGCTCACGCCCGAGAAGGCTCCTGGCCAGAGCCCTTTCCTGGCCGCTCGCCTCCGCATCCTGCTCCGGCTCGCTACGTTTCGGCCGTGCTCCACCTTCCTGGCTCCGCACGGCCTCGGCGTGCCCGGAAAGGGCTCTGCCCAGGAGCCTCCTCGGGCTGCGATGGCGCGTCCGCTCCCTGCTCGGCGTGTAGCAGGCGATGGCCGTGCCCTTCAGTGATGCGCAGCGTTGCGGGGGACGCAGGAGGGCTCGCCGGGTACGTCGAGGCCGCGCGGAGCCAGGAAGGTGGAGCACGGCCGAAACGTAGCGAGCCGGAGCAGGATGCGGAGGCGAGCGGGCCCGGCGAGGCCCCCGGCGTCCTCCGCAGCGCGTCAGTGGGCTACGAGTCGCGGCACCTTCGGCAGCGCGTCCGTCAGCGACGAACGCGCAGGCGCGACGCGGTTCAGCCCTGGCGGACCGCCGCGCCGAGGTCGAGCCACTGCACGCGCTCTTCCCACAGCTTCGCGTCGTTCGCCGCCATCGACTCGTGACGCTTGCGATGGCACGTCGCCACGATCACCTGGTGCTGCTTCGAGAAGTGCTCGAGCAGCAGGTGCATGCCCGCCGCCGCGCGCGAGTCGTCGCTCGTCGCGAACGCGTCGTCGAGCAGCAGCGGCGCCGGAGCCTGGCCGCGCGCGAGGTACTCGCTCACCGCGAGCCGGATCGCGAGGTACAGCTGGTCGCGCGCGCCGGCTGACAGCTGCGCCGTCGCCTTGCCGCGCGGCGCCTGCTGGCCGTTCACGGGCTTGATCGAGAAATCGAGGTCCTCGCCGAATCGCACCTGCTCGACGCCCGTGCCGAGCGGCTTCAGCAGCTCGCGCACGCGCTCGTTCAGGTGGTCCGCCCACCGGCGGTGCGTCTCGACCGACACGCTCTGGATCGTCTCGGTCGCGACGGCCACGGCGCGCTGGAAACGGCGCGCGTGGTCGAGCGCGCGCTGGATGCGGTCCAGCTCGGACGACTTCTCGGCGCGGCCGACGTTGACCTTGCGCCACACGTCCTCGACCTGCACGCGCAGGTCCTGGCGGCGGTTCTTCACCGAGTCGAGCTGCGCGCGCAGCAGCATCGTCTGCGCCTCGAGGTCCGCCTGCGGGCGCGCCTTCGCGTCGTCCGGAATCGGGCCCACGGCTTCGAGGCCCGTGAGCTGCGCGCGGATCTCCTCGACCTGCGTCTCGGGCAGCATTCGCCGCTCGGCCTGCGGGATCAGCTCCGAGCGCAGCACTTCGAGGCGCTGGCCCGTGCGTGCGCGCTCGCCGATCTCGCGCAAATAGTCCGCCCACGGCTTGCCGTCCTCGTGGTCGATGCCGGCGTGCTCGAGCACCTTGATCGCGCGCTCCCGGAGCCCGTTCGCCTGCGCTTCCGTGACGCGCTTCTCCTCCTCGATCCAGCCCCAGCCCTTGCTGATCTCGTTGAGCTGCTTCTGGCCCGCGAGGTGCAGTCGCACGCTGTGCGCGGCGCGCTCGAGGAAACCCGGGTCCGGCGAGCCGCCGCCGATCTTCGTGAGCAGCGACTTCACTTCGGCGAGCGCGGCCGAACGCTGGTCGCGCAGGGCCTGGAGCTGCGACTCGGCCTTGTAGATCGGGCCGCTCTCGTCCATGACGCGCGTGTACTCGTTCCAGTCGCGCAGCAGCTCGACCGGATCGCGGTAACCCATCGAGCGCGACAGCTCGTTCACGTTCACTTCGCTCTCGGCGCGCTGCTGGCGCAGCTGGTTCAGCCGGCGCTGGGCGTCGGCGAGCTTGCGGAGCGCGTCCTCGCGTTCGTCCTGCTTCGCGTTCGCGCCCGACAGCAGCAGCGGCAGGCCGATCAGGATCGAGACGCCGCCGATCGCGAGCATCGAGGTCCAGAGCGGCGCCGCGGTCTTGAGCGCGAGCAGCGCGAAGCCGGCGGCGGCGAGTCCGAGGCCGAGCGCGGTGAGCACCCAGCCCGGCAGCCGGCGCGCGTTCCGCAGCGCATCGATCGAGCGCAGCGTCTCGGTCGCCTCGGTGCGCGCGTTCTCGAGCGTCGCGACTTCGGTCTGGAACTGCAGCGCGAGCTCGGACTGGCCGCGCAGCAGCTTCTCCTGCTCGCCCGACAGCTCGCCGAAGCGCTCTCGCAGCGCGCCCATGCGCTCGGGCTCGTGGCCGCGGCTCGCGATCGAGTCGCGCAGATTGAACGTCTCGGTGCGGAGCCGCTCGTCCTCGTCGGCGATGCGGCGCAGCTCGGAGGCGAGCGCGATGAAGCGGTCGGCGTCGTCCGACGTGCACGCGGCATAGGCCTTGAGGGTCTCGAGTTCCTCTTCGACGCGCGAGCGTTCGCGCGTCTGCTCCTCGACACGGCGCTGTTCGAGCGCGTCGAGCTTGCGGAGCATCTCTTCGTGGCGCGCGACGGCGTCGCGCAGGTCGGCTTCCGCGTTCGGCGGCAGCACGCGCATCTCTTCGAGCTTGCGGGCCTCGCGGCGCAGCGTCTCCCACTCGTCGCGATGGCCGTCGTCGTCCTTGAGCTTGCGGCGCAGCTCCTGCGCGAGCCCGACGCGGCGCTCGGCGTCGAGCTGGTCGAGCGAGCCCTTCACGGCGGACTCCTCGTCGGCCAGCTTCGACAGCTCTTCCATCGGATCGGCGATCGTCGCGAGATCGTGCTCGCTCGCCTTCAAGTCGGCCTCGATGAGCCCGAGCTTCGCCTCGAGCTTCTGGATCGCGCTCTCGACTTTCATCGTCGTGCCGAGCTCGGGCGACGTGTACGCCGAGGTCGCCGACTGCAGCACCTGCACGGCCTCGGTCGCGTTCGTGTCGCCGACCTTCGTGTCGGCCGCGTTCTCGAGCCGCGCGTGCAGCGTCGAATGACGGCGCGCGCGCTCCTCGGCCGGGACGACCAGGTCGAGTTCGCCCTGGCGCAGCAGCGCGCACTTCTCGAACTCGGACTCGTCGAGCCCGAAGAGCGTCTTGCCGACCGGGAACTCGTCCTTGCCCGCGCGGTACTTCTCGGTGATCTCCTTGCCGGAGCCGTTGAACACCGACACGGTGCCGCGCTCGAAGTCGCGGTGGATCACGATGCGCTCGTGGCCGTGCTCGAGTTCGAGCTCGACCTGGTACGCGCCCCCGCCCCACGGCCGCCAGCGTTCGAGCGGGGTGATCGTGCGGAACGAGCGCCGGTCGTCCTCGAGGCCGTACAGCGCGGCGTTGATCGCCGCGATCAGCGTGGACTTGCCGCGCTCGTTGTCGTCCACGACCAGCGTCACGCGATCGGGATCGAAGCGGAACTCGCCCTTGAGCGAGCCGAAGCCCTCGACCTTGAGGCGCACGAGCTTCATTCGCCCAGCTCCTCGTAGGCCGGAACCACTTCGCGCAGCCGGAACGCGTCGAGGCCGTAGTAGAGCGCCGACTCGAGCAGCGCGCGCTCGTTCGGGTCCTTCTCGGCGTCGAGCTTCTCGAGCAGCGCCTTCGCGAACCGCTCCTCGGTCGTGCCCGGTTCGTCGCGGCGGTAGGCGTCGAGGTCGTAGTCGGGTCGCACCTCGCGCAGGTCGAGCTTCACGTGGAAGCAGCGCGACGTGACGTCGGAACCCGGCGCGCCGTAGCGCACGCCCTTCACGAGCCGGCCGCGCGCGCGCACGACGACGATGTCGCGCTCGCTCACTCCGGCCTCGCTGATCGCGCGGCCGATGCGGCGGTCCACCTGCTCGGCGCTCGAAGCGCCGCTCACGTCGGCCTTCACCTCGTAGACCTGTCGGCGATCGAGCTCGATCGGCTCGGTCTCGATGAACGGCTGGCGGTTGCCAAACTCGATGCGCACTTCGAGCGCGCCGTGCGTGCCCGACTCCGTGGCGTCGAGCGCGATCGCCGAGCCCGCGTACGCGAGCCGCACGCCGGCGGACGCGACGCCGCTGTTGCCGCGCGACGACGTGGACGTCTCCTGCGCGGCCTTGTGCGTCAGCTCGATGCGCTGGTGGTAGTGGCCGACGGCGTGGTAGCCGAACGGCGAGTGCTTCACTTCGTTCTCGGTGAACGGCGCCGTCACCTTCTGGTGCGGCGGGCAGCGGTCCTCGAGCGAGCCGTGGAACACGGCGATGTCGAGGCCGGTCGCGTCCGCCGACGACGGCAGGATGATCGAGCCCTCGGCGAGCGGGCGATTCGTCGAGACCACGCTCGACGTGAACACGCGGCCCCACACGCGCACGCCCTCGGCGCCGGGCACGTCCTTCGGCGACCAGTTCGCGGTCGTGAACACGTGAACGTGATCGGGCCAGCCCCAGCCGCGCGCGCGCAGCAGGCGCTGGCTCCAGAGGTGGCTCGACTCGGTCCACGGATCGTGATTGCCGGGCGTGATGTACACGGGCGGACAGCCGGCGACGTTGAAGGCGCTCACGGCGAACGCGAGCGTGTCGGCGTCCACGGCCTCGGCGTCGAACAGGTCGCCCGGGACGAGGATCGCGAGCGCGCCGCGCTCGATCGCCTCGCGCACCACGAGTTCGAGCGCGCGCCGCTGGTCCGCGCGGCGCTCGGCGCGCTGTTCCGGAGGCAGCCAGCCGAACGAACGGCCGAGGTGCAGGTCGGAGACCTGGATGAACGTCGCGACGGCCATGCGGGAACGGGCCTCCGGTCGGAAACGAACGCGCCGCGGAGTGCGATGTCTCCGCGCGGCGCAATGCGCGTTGGATCGGCACCTTAGCAACAACTCTTTAGGGCGACAACGATTTGGAGCCACGCACGCGCGCCCGCGGCGGGCCCGCGCGCGGGCCGCTCGGCGCCGGGGCGGCGCGGAGTGAAATCCCGCGTCGCGCCGCCCGATAAGGACGGAGATCGCGAGCGGATTCGTCCACACACACCGATCGCGCGAGGAGGAGCCGAATGCTGCGCATGCTGCGAGTGAGAATCCTGCTCGGCGTCGCCGCCGTGCTGGCGGCGCTGGCGTTCGCCGGCCACGGACTCCACACGACCGAAGGGCTCGTGAGCGTCGCGAAGTACGAATCGGTGTTCTCCTCGGCTCAGTTCCGCGCCCCGATCACGAACCTGGAAGCGCAGCTCTTCGCGCCCGCCCCGCTGTCGCTGGAGCAGCGCGTCCGGCTCGCGGCCTCGGTCGACGAGATGCGCGAGGCGCTGCTCGCCGGCAGCGATTCCCACATGGCGCGTTTCAGCGCGCGCGAACTCGGCACGCTCGCCGCGATGTGCCGCGGACCCGGCAGCCTCGGCGGAGCGGAGCTCGCGCGCGTGCGGCAGAACTGGATGCGAATCCGCTCGAACCTGTTCGACGACGCCTCGTGGTTCCGCTTCAGCGAAGCCGACCCGGTCGCCCCGGCCGAGGAGCCGCGGATCGAGCTGTCCGAACGTGACCGCTGGGTCGTCGCGCGGCTCCGTCCGGTGCTCGACCGGATCGATCGGCAGATCGAGCGCGGCGTCGGGGACACGGGCCGGCTCGGCGAGCCGCACCCGGACGGCACGGTGGACGACGGCGTGCGGGAGTCGTGGCAGAGCTGGGCG
Source organism: Candidatus Eiseniibacteriota bacterium (assembly GCA_044222065.1). Taxonomy (GTDB): domain Bacteria; phylum Eisenbacteria; class RBG-16-71-46; order RBG-16-71-46; family RBG-16-71-46; genus JBGAOA01. The sequence continues at coordinate 3,257 of JBGAOA010000100.1, read as the reverse complement.
GTGGACTGGGACGACGACGTCGCGCGCCTCCGCGAATCGCTGCCCGAGGCTCCGGATTCGACCGTCTCGCTCCGCGTGCGCTTCGCGTGGGACAGCGCGCAGCGCGCGCTCGGCGAACTCGGCGCGGTCACGGGCTCGGCCGCGGGCGGAGGACGTCCGCCTTACGCGATCGAGTGCACGCGGCACTTCCAGAACGCGCGCCGCAGCCTCGACTCGGGCCGGGACTGGATCGCGAAGGCGGAAGACGGCCGCAGCATCTGAGTCGCCGCGCGATCGCGCGGCGCCGTCATTCCGGAACGACGAAGACGCGCACCATGCCGGCGTCGGCGTGCTGGCCGTTCGGAATCTCGACGTTGTCCACCATCGGCATGCCGCACCACAGGACGTAGCGTCCCGGCGCGAAGTCGCGCTTGAGCCACACGACGCGGGCCAGGTCGTGGCTGTCGAGCACGCCGCCGACGGGCGTCGCGGGCCCCGGTCCGCGCTTGCCCGCGTGCATCCACGCGCGCAGTTCGGCGAGGCTCCTGCCCTCCTCGAGCCTGAAGATGTCCATCTCGTGCTTCGAAGGCCCGAGCGTCTCGACCTTCAGCACGCGCTCGCCCTTCGCGACCGAGTCGCGCAGGTCGAACTGGAAGTCGGCGAGCCGCACGGACACGTCGGCCGGCGGCGGCGTGATGCCGACGGTCGTGTCCGCGGTCACGGCGAGCGTCTGGACGCGCGCGCGCTCGAGATGCCCGCGATACCAGCAGGCGAGGAAGTACTCGCCCGGCTCGAGACGCAGCCAGGCCTCGGCGCGCTCGCCCGCGCCGGTGAGCCCGATGCCGGAGCAATCGATCGCGCCCTCGGGGAAGTCGGCGCCGGACCGCACCGCCGCGACGTAGGCGTCGCCCGTCATGCCGGGCGCGAGCCGGATGAACATAAGTTCGTGCGTCGTCGTGTCGCGGTTCTCGAACACGACGTGGAGCATGCCCGAGGGCGAGGTCCGCGGCAGCTCGTACCCGTTCGCGGTGGCGACGGCGTGCAGCGCGGGACTCGGAGCCGGACTTCGTGGCGGCGAGGCGCACGAGCCCGCCACGGCGCCGGCGAGCGCGAGCGCGAGCACGGCGAATCGCGTTCCCCGTCCCGCGCGCCCCGGCGTGCCGGCGCGAACTCGTGCGCGCATTCCGATCCCTCCGTTTCGATACGACTCGCCCGCTCGCCGGGCCGAGGCGCGAGTCCATGATCCGCGCGGCGGCGAATCTAGTCGGCGGTCCCGCGGGGCTCCAGCGCGAAGTGCCGTGGCAACCCGCACCACGCGGGGCTGGCGGTCGCCCGGCCCGCTCGCTAACGTGCCGGCCCATGTCGCGCCCCGACACGCCGCCCGCCGCCCCCGCGAACGCGTCGCCGCTCCCGCCGACGGACGATCTCGACCGCCGCCTGCGCTGGCGCGTGCTGCCGATCCTCGGCTTCCTCGTGATGCTCGTCGGGCTCGGCACCATGGCGACCGTGTCGCTGTTCGTTCGCGGCCAGTCGCACGACGGCCTGCCGGACGACGCGGACGTGCGCGCCGCGCATTCGCTGCTCGAGGGCCGCGTGCCGTTCAGCGCCGGCGAGCTGCGCTTCGCGTCGGCGCTCGTCGGTTCGTTCGCCGAAGCGGCCGACGACGGCGCCGGGCTGCGGCTGCTCGATGCGCGGCTCATGGTTGCGCGAGCGCGCGACCGGCGCCCCTTCGACCCTCGCCTCGCGGCGTTCGATGCGCACCTGCTGCTGTTCGAGGGCGAACTCGCGCGCGCCGAGCGGCGCTACGAGGAGGCGCTGATCCTGCCCGGCTACTGCGCCGAGGCGCACCTCGGCTACGGCGTGGCGCTCGCGCTCGACGCGCTCACGCGCACGGACGAGCGCGAAGTGCGCGCGCTGCGGCTCCGCGCGCTCGGTCAGCTCGTCGCGGTGCGCGCGGATCAGCCGGCGTTCGCGGCGGCGCTCTACGATCGCGCGCTGCTGCTCGCCGCGGTCGAGCGCGAGGCCGAAGCGCGCCTCGCCGCCGCGCAATACCTCGCGCACGACTCGACGAGCACGTGGGCCGCGCGGCTCAAGGAGCGTTTCGGGGGGTAGAGGGGCGCACGCCGGGACCGCGCCGGAGAATCGCCCGCGTTTGTCCTTTCCCCCTCCCTACCGCTAAGGTTCCCGGCCTGTTCCATCCGCACCGGGCCCATCCGGGATTCCTCGAGGAGATCGTTCATGCGGTTTCGCGCGTTCGCGGCCGTCGCGCCGCTCATCCTCGGCCTCGCGTTGACGACGGCCTTCGCGGCCGACGACAAGCCGGCCGCCCCCACCGACAAGGCCGCGGCCGGCACCGAAGCGCCGAAGCCCGAGAAGCAGAAACGCCACAGCGTGAAGAAGGCCACGACGCCCGTGACCCCGTCGGCGTGGAGCGTCGGCTTCGCGTACGGAATGGGCAGCGTCGAGCAGAAGGTCGAAGGCAAGCGGTTCGATCGCGAGATCGGTCCGTCGGCGAACGTGCGCCTCACCTACGCCGTGAAGCCGAACGTTTCGGTCGGCGCCGAGATGAGCCAGTGGGAGTCGGCGCCCGACAGCTCGACGTGGACGTTCCGCGGCATCATGCCGAGCGTCACGATCCGCGCCGATCAGGGCAAGCTCAAGGGCGGCTGGGTGCGGTTCGCGGCCGGCGGCGGCGTGATGCGCAGCCGCTTCACGGCGCTCCAGAACTCGCCGGCGACGGTCGTTCCCGCTTACGTGGACACGCTGCGCTACGAAGTCAGCGACGACGGCTTCGCCGCGGCGCTCGGACTCGGTTACGAGTGGCGCTGGGGCAAGCGTCTCGGCATCGGCCCGATGGCGGAGATCACGTACATCAACGCGGGCCCGGGCCGCTCGGCGAACTTCGCGAACGTGTCGCTGAACCTGAACTGGTACTGGTGAGCGAACCGCGAACCTGACGCGCGACGCGCGCGGCTCTCCGGGGCCGCGCGCGTCGTGTTTCGGTGGCGCGCGAGTTCCACATCGGTGCCGCGCGAGTTTCGTCTCGGAGCCGCGTGAGAGAGACGAAAGTCTACCTGGAGGGCGGGGCGAGACGAGCAAGAGGCCCTTCCTGGCCGCTCGCCTCCGCATCCTGCTCCGGCTCGCTACGTTTCGCCCGCGCTCCACCGTCCTGGCTCCGCGCGGGCTCGGCGTGCCCGAAAGGGCATCTTGCTCGGTTCGTCCCGCCCTCGAAGCAGTCCTTCGACCCGCGCGATCGCGGAGCAGCCCTTCGCCCCGAG
>JBGAOA010000099.1:0-10719 GCA_044222065.1 Candidatus Eiseniibacteriota bacterium | reverse complement strand
CGCCCCGGGATCGAAACCGCGAACGACTACGGGCAGAGCACCGAGCCGGACTCGCCCTGCAGGCCGCCGCCGAAGGCGTCCAGCCACGCCGCGAGGTCCGCGCCGCCGACGACGCTGTCGCCGTCGTAGTCGGTCCGCACCGGGTTCGTGCCGAGGCCGAAGTCGTCGAGCCACGTCGCGAGATCGGCGCCGCCGAGGCCGCCGCTCGAGTCGAGATCGAAGTCACCGACGTAGCAGTTCCCGAGCAGGATGTTGTTGGCGTAGAAGCGCAGCACGTGCCCGCCGCCCGTGAAGGACGTCGGCGCTCCGGCCGGAGAGGCGCCGCACACCGTGAAGGTGGCCACGCCGGCGCCATTCGTGAGCGCGGTGAGCGTGCGCAGGCCGCAGTTCGCGGTCACGCCGGCCGACAGTTCGGCGGACGAGATGCGGACGTCGCCGCACAGCGAGAAGTCGAGCTTGACCGTCGCGTTCGCCAGCAGGTTTCCGGCGAGATCCTTGACGGTGACGCTGAACTGAGCCGTCGGATCGGGGGTGCCGCCGGAGTGCCCAACGACGTTGACGTGCGAGGGGATCGTGGACTGCGACGGGTCCACCACACCAGCGGAGGCGGCCGTCGTCAGAATCGCGAGAGATGCGAGGGCGGCAAGAGACGCAAGTCGGCGATGCATGAGTTCCTCCGGAGAAGGGCGAAACGGAACGGGTGGATTGTAACCGCCGGGCATGGGGCCATGAAGTGGATTTCCGGCTGCGGACGCATTTTTTTCGCGCCACGCCCGAACGGGGCGCGGAGAGCGGGCTTCCTTGCACGATCGACCGCGTCCGATCGTGCAGAAGAGCTGTTTCCCTTCAGGAAACACCTCATGGGCCGGTTCGTCACACGGCCGGGACTCAGCGCCTCGGAATCCCGACGGGCCTTCCCTCCCAATCGCGGAGCGCACGCCTCAGCACCACTTCCGCGGGACGACCTCGCGGCGAGAAGTCCTCCTCGCGTCGCCCCGCGCGGAACGGCTGCGAGGGCCACTTCCAGAACAGTGCGCCCGCGAGCCAGGTGTCCGACTCGATCGCCCGGACGAAACTCTCGTAGCCCGCTCGCTGCGACTCCGGCGCCTCAGCACCGCCGCCCTCCTCCCACGGCCGCACGAGCGCGCCCGCGGTCGCCGGGTAGCCGATCTCGGCGACGAGCACCGGCTTCGCGCTCGCGCGAGCGACGCTCGCGAGTTCGTCGAGCGCCCGTCGCGCGCTCGTCTCGCGCTCGCGTTCGCCGGCGTCGTCGCGCTTCGCGAGCGGGTAGTAGAACGACACGGCGACGAGGTCGAGGGCGTCCCAGAACGAGATCGATTTCACCTCTTCGCCCCAGTTCGCGTCGTAGGTCAGCGTGCCGCGGTACACGCGCCGGATCTCGCCGATGAGCGTCCGCCAGCGCTCGGGCGCGACGCGCGTGGACGATGCGAGTTCGTGGCCGATCACGAAACCGTCCACGCCTTCGCGCTCGGCGAGCAGGGCGTAGTGCAGCGCGAACTCGCGATAGGCGTCGAAGAAGCGGGGCCAGCGAGACGGCGTGAACGCGAGGTCGCCCGCCCAGCCGCGCGTCCAGAGATGGGGCGCGAACCAGACGCGCAGACCGAGCGCGCGCGCCCGGGCCGCGGCCTCGCACAGCGCCTCGTCGGTCTCTTCATCGGGGCCGCCGTCCGAGGACGGGAGGATCTCCGGGACCTGCGGGTCGGGCAGGTAGCCGAACGGCGAGAGCGACACCCACGTCGCCCCGAGATCGCGCAGGCGCGCGAGCTCGGCGCCGCACGCGGCCGAGAGGTAGCCCGACTCGAGGTCCACGTCGTGCGCGAGGCACACGCCGCGCTGGAACCCGTCGGCGGGTGTCCAGGCGCGGGGCGCGAGCCCGCTTTCGCGCGCGCCGGCGCGAGCGAGCGAGTCGGCGAGCGCGACGTAGCGCCGCGTCACGGCCCCCGCTTCGACGCCCGAGACCCGGCACAGGCTGTCGAGCGTTCCGGGCGCAGGTGCTGAGAGCAGTGCGGCGAGCGCGGCGCGGCCGCGCGGCCCCCCGCACTCCGCGACGGCGCGAGCGAGCAGCGCACGCGCGGGGATCGCGCGCAACGGGGAGCGCCAGCGCGATTCTCGCGCCGCGGCCTGCGCGGCGGTCGGGAGTTCGCGGCCGAAATAGAGGCGCGACACGGCGCGCGCGAACGACTCGCCTTCGAAGCGCCCCGCGAGCGTCGTGGCCGCCGGCCTCAGCCACGGCGAGTCGCGGCGCGCGCCGTTCGATCAGACGCTGCGCCGCGAGCGTCAGAGTCCGCGTGCGCGCGACCGAACGGCAGCGCGAGGTGCGCGCCGCCCGCGTCGTCGAGGTGCTCCGGGCGCGTGTTGCGCGCGAGCACGCCCTTTTCTTCGAGCGAGCGGTAGAGCGTGAGCCGCGCGGGCGCCGTCGCGCGCCAGCCGGCGCGGTCGAGGCGCGCGAGCAGCGCGCGCGCGTCGGCCTCGATGCCCTCGGCCGCCGCGAACCCGGCGGGCGCGCGCAGTTCGAGTCCGCCCTCGCTCGAGCGGCGCAGGCCCGATTCCCAGCGCGCGCGCTCGGCTTCGAAGTCGCGATCGAGCGCGGCGTCGTAGCGCCACGGCGCGCCGGGCGCGTCGGCGAACGAGCCTTCGCGCGCGAGGTCGCCGTCGCGCGTGATGCGCCAGTCCGAGCGCCCCGCGAGCGGTCCGCCCCGGCGCGCGAGCGCGGCAGGCGCGTTCGCCGCGACGAGGAACAGGTAGCGCTTCGGGTCCATCGGGTTCGGCAGCGTGAGCGCGATCGCGTCGCCGGGGCGGTCGTAGCGCGTGCCGCGCCACGTGAACGCCCGCTCGCCGAACGCCACCGGCAGCGAGGGCGCGAGCGTGCGCGTCCACTCGTTCGTCTCGGGTCCGCCGAGGAGCACGACCGCGCGGCCCGTGAACTCGCCGGCCGCGACCGTGCGGTCGGCGCGCGCGAGCGACGAGTCGCCCGAGATTCGCCGCGCGATCGCGCCCGCGCGCGTGCGCAGCGCCGCTTCCCAGACGGGGTCGCGCGTGCCGTAGACGACGAGCGGCGGCGGCGCGTCCGCGCCGAACGGGGCGAGCATCTCGGAGCGCGGCACGCGCGGCGGCGACGACGGCGGCGCGGTCGCGGACGACGTCGGTGCGGACGCGGCGGCGATCGCGGACGCGCACGCGGCGAGCAGCAGGCGGCGCGGTGCGCGCGAGCGCGTCATGCGCCCGGGGTCAGCGATGGATGACGCTCGCGACCTTGAAACGGAACGAGTACGTGCGCGGCTGACCTTCGATGAGGAACATCAGGTCCACGCCGAAGTCGCGATCGGCGAATTGCGGCGCGCTCGAGTCCTCGGGCAGCAGCGGACGATGGAGCTGTTCGCCCGATCCCGCCGGATCCACGAAGTAATCCATCGGGAAGACGTAGTCGCTGTAGCGCTGGAGACCCGGGATCTGCGTGGCCTGAAGCGATCGGAAGCGCTCGTCCCACGTCGTCGTCGCGTGCGCGACCTTGCCCGAGCGGCCGAGCGGGTCGAAGAACAGGGAGCGGTCCCAGTCGATGTACACGGGCCGGTCCTGACGGTTCTCGACCTGCAAGTGCACCGCGCCCGGCGTCGGCCGCATGTAGAAGGACAGGTCGCGATCCTGGAACTGGAAGCGGTCGCTGCCGGGCTCGATCTGGCGGAAGCGATAGCGGTAGAGCGCGCCGGGCGTGCCCGGAATCGGGGCGACGGAGTCGGCGGCGCCGATCACGTAGGCCAACGAAACGGTCTGAGGCTGCGCTTCGGCCGGCGGCGGCGCGGAGGCGCCGGGCGGCGGCGGACTCGCGGCGCAGCCGATCGTCAGGGCTGCGGCCAGCGTCGCGAGCGCGAGCGGAATTCGGGGACCGAGGCGCACGGCCGCAGCCTAGGCGGCGGCCTCTCGAGGCGTCAAGGCTGCGGCGCGTGCACCGCGATCGGTGCGCTCGCCGGCGGACGATAGACGTAGAGCGTGAGCCCGCCGAACCCGGATTCCGCGGGGCGCAGCAGGCTGTACGTGATCGTGGAGGCGCTCGCGAGCGAGTACCCCGTCTGTCGCCGGTAGCGCGCAGCCGATTCGAGGTGCGCCGTGAGCGCGACCGATTCGAAGAGCACGGCCGGCCCCGCGACCAGGACGCCGGTCGCGAGGAATTGCTCGACGACCGGCGCTTCGAACTTGTTGATGCCGCAGGCCCGCCACGGGGCCGCGGTCGAAGCGAGGCGCGGAATGACGTTCGTAAGGTTGCCGCTCCAGGCGGCGCGATTCACGACGCGCGCACCCGCCAGACGCAGGTCGTCGGCCGGATCGGGAAGTCGCCACTTCCACGCCGCGATCGTGCGGCCGGGACTCACCTGCAGGCCGGCCAGGTTGCAGAAGTTCTGGTTCGTCAGGTTGAGCGAGTACCCCCACTCGAGCGCGGGCACGACGATCGAATCCACCGGCGTCGAGGCGGGCAGGGTCTGGAACGCGGACACGTCGCCGAGCAGCGACTCGCCCGTCGAGCGATTCGTCGCGCGCACGCGGAAGAAGTAGCGGCGGTCGAGCGTCCACGGCGAGGCCGGCAGCCAGAAGCCGTCCTCCCGGCCCGCGAGGACGGGCGTCGCGAGCGCCGCGACGGCGGCCGAGTCCTCTCCCGCGAACACGTCGTACGAGAGGAATCCGGCGCTCGTTTCGGTCGTGTCCCAGCGCAGCGGCGAGAACGGGGACTCGGGCACGTCCGGCGCGCTGCGCGGCGCGGCGCGGGGGCGCCGCAACGAGTTCGTCCGGAACTGCCAGAACGCGCCGTCGGCGAGCACGCGCCCGGCCGCGTCGCGCACGCGCGACGTGATCTCGATCGTGTACGCGGCGCGCAGGTCGAGCGCGATCCGCGGCGCGAGCGCGAGCCGGCGCGCGGCGCCGTTCCAACTCAGCGTCACGGGCACGCGGCGCGTGTCGCGCTTCAGGAACACGTTCGTCTCGGTGAGCGTCGCGGGGTCGGGAGCGTCCCGGAATTCGCACCAGATCGGCGTGTCGTAGACGACCGTGCTCTCGGGCGGCGGGTACACCGCCGTGAAGATCGAGAGCGCCGGCGGCACGGCGGGATCGGGAGCGTTCGGCGGCGGATCGGGAATGCCGCAGCCCGCGGCCGCGAGCGCGAGCGCCGACGTCACCGTCAGACCGAGGACGAGGCGCCTCATCGGATCACCACGAAGCGCCCGACGTGGTGCCCGAGCGCCGAATTCACGGTGAACAGGTAGATGCCCGAGGCGACGTCCTGACCGTTGCGCGAGATGAGGTCCCACGACGCTTCGCCACGGCCCGAGCGTCCGTCGTGGTCGATCTGCGCCACGAAGTCGCCGGCGACCGTGTAGATGCGGATCGTCGCGCGCGCGCGCGGCAGGCCCATGAAGTCGATGTGACGCGTGAGCGCGTCGCCGTACGTGACCGGCCGATCCCACTCGGCGGTGGCGCGGAACGGATTCGGCACGACCCACACGCCGTGCGGGTCCTCGCGCGCTGCGGCGAGCGGCACGATGCGCTGCTCGAAGTCGGCGGCGATCGGCGTCTCGGCGATGCGCGCCATCGGGCGCAAGTCCGCGTCGCGGCCGTGCAGGCGCACGAGCGTCGTCACGACGTACAGGTAGTCGAAGCCGTTCAACACCTCGGGGTCGTCCCACCGGTAGCGGCCGACCGGGAAGTGCTCGCCGTCCCACAGCAGCCGGTCGTGCGCGACCGTCGAGTCGGTCACGGACGGAATCGGGATCTGACCGCTGAGCGAGTCCGGGCCGAAGCTCGCGACGATCGCCCAGCGCGGCTCGGGCGGCACGAGCGAGGGTCGCTCGCGCCAGTCCGCGACGCGCCACACCCGGTAGCCGAGGAACTCGGTCCCCGCTCCGAGCTGGCCCGCGCGGACGAGCAGCTCGGGCAGGTTGTCCCACTCGACGCGCACCGCGTGGTCGAGCGGACTCAAGCGGAACGCGGGACCCGGCGGATCGCGCCCGGGATCGCTCCAGCGCACGATGCGGTCGTAGCCCCCCTGCCCCGTGCAGCCGTCGCAGTCGAGATCGGTCCAGACGCAGCGCCCGCGCGTGTAGGGCACGGGCTGAGGCGGAAAGAGCGGGTCGCCCAGCTGGTCCACGTAGCGCTGAGAGCAGTGCGGGTCGAGCAGGATCTGATCGAGACCCGGCGGCGGCTCGAAGCAGATCTCGTGGCCGTTGCGCCCCGTGTCGCCGTGATTCCACAGCGCCGAGTCCGGGCTCGCGTCGTCCGGGATCAGGTTCGCCTTCTCGCCGAGTTCCAGCACGGCCGCGCGACCGAGCGCCGAATGCAGGCTGTCGGCGTTCGCGGCCGCGACGAGCGCGACGTGGAACTCGAGCGACTGCCCGGGATCGAGGCGACCGAATGGACCGCACTCGACCACGACGACGAAGTCGCCGGGCACGGACGTGTCGGCCTCGGGCCAGTCGCCCGCGAGCAGTCGGTAGCGATCCGCGTCGGTCGTCGGCAGCCCCCCGTCCTGCGGCGGGAGCGCGACGGCGAGCACGTGCGAACGCATCGAGGCCGTGGCGGGAGCGCGCGCGAACGCCCGCAGCGTGTCGCTCGCCGCACTCGCGAGCGGATCGGTCGTGTGCCAGAGCCCGACGGCGGCGACGCGCGGCAGGTCGCTCGAGAGCGCGTCGCGCACGACCGGGACCCGCTGGCTGAGCCGCGTCCAGCACAGCCCGATCGTGCAGGGCAGCTCGGTGCACACGACCTCGCCCGGTCGCGTGTGCGTCGTGTCGGGCGGCTCCGGAACGAGCACGTCGTAGGACTGCCAGTCCACGCGGTCGTTCAGGTGTCCGCCGACGTCGGTGCGCAACTTCGAGTCGAGGTCGGCGTAGAAGCCGAGCCGCACCTCGTGCAGGGCCCGAGCGCCGTGGTTCGTCACGACGAAGCTCAGCCCCGCGACACGGTCCACACCGGGCGTGGACCAGGCATACGCCTCGTGGTGCACCGAGACCTGCAGCGGCCGGTGCTGCTCGCCGCCCGGGTACACGAATTCCACCGCCTCGGGGCGGTCGTCGGTGAAGTCGGCCGAGGCGATCTGCTGCGCGAACAGCCCGAGGTCCTCGTCCACCTCGAGGTCGCCGTCGTCGTCGCGGCCGTTCAGCGTTTCTTCGTCCACGGCGCCGTCGCCGTCGTCGTCCACGAAGCGCCGCGCGCCCGGGCGGCCGTACTCGCCGAGGTGCACGACGTCGTCGGCTTCGAGCGTCGGCCGGAATTCGAGGATCGGGCCGCCGGACACGTGCGGCACGCCCGCGTCGTCGCGCGCGCCCACCCACAGGGCGCCGTAGTGCAGCAGCTCGAATCCGGAACCCGGCGGGCTCTCGAAGGACGGATCGTTCGAGAGCCCCTGGTCGAGGAACGCGTTGCCGACGATGCCTGCGTTCGTCACGCGCAGGTTGAAGTTCGCGCGCTCGAGGTGCGGGCCGCGGTCGTTGATGTCGAGCACGGCCCGAGCGTCGCCGGTCCACCCGAGCAGCGCGAGCAGCGCGAGCAGCGCGAGCAGCGGCCAGGAACGGCCGCCGGCGGGCGGCCAGAGTCGAGCGGGGCGAAGCATGGGGCGGGAGTGTACCCCGCCCCCGGGGGTCAGGGCGCGATGCGGCGCGACTCGAGGATCGCGGCGAGCGTCTCGGCGCCGAGCGTGAACGCGGAGCGGAACGTGCCCTCGCTCACGACCTTCGCCCCGACACGGGGTGCGCCGCTGCCCTGGACGACGATCGCGATCTTGCCCGTGCCGTCGTCGAGCCGGTAGCCACCGTATCCGAGCACGCCGATCGCCTCGGTCACGTCGCCGGCGACGCGCACCACCTTGCCGTCGTACATCGCGGGATCGTCGAGCAGCTGCTTCACGGTCGTGACGCGGGTGTCCTTGCACGCGAGCGCTCCGACGGCGAGGGCGAACGCGAGCGCGAGCAGCGACAGCGAACGGAACGTACGCATGGGACCTCCGGGGGCGGATTCGTTCGGGAGCGAGCGCACGCTAGCACGCTCCGTCCGCGCGCACGACCCGGCGCGCCTCAGCGGCGGAAACCCGGCGGACGTCCCGCGTACCCGGTCAGCTCGACGTAGCCCCGGCCGTTCACGGGCCGGCCTCCCCTCACACCCTCGACGCGCACCGCGCCCTCCCAGTAGACGACGCCGCCGGTTCGCGTGGCGACGAGCTCCTGGTCGCGAAGCACCGGCGTGAGCGTGAGCGCGAGTTCGAGCGACGGCACGCGCACCTCCCAACCCGACGGGTAACGCGCGCCGGTCACCGGGCTCGTCCACGCGTCGCGCGGCACGACCTGGAACGCCTCGAGCGCGAGCCGCGTCGTGCGGCCGTCGGCCGCGATCCACGTGCCGGCCGACAGCGGCTCGGTCGTGCCGTCGCGGCGCCGCAGCGCGTAGAGCATCAGCTCCGTGCCGTCGTCGAGCTGGACGCTCGTCCAGTCCCATCCGACCTGGTCCGCGCCGAGCGAGCCCGAGCCGAATTCGTGATCCATCCAGGAGTCGCCCTCGACCGCGAGCGTGTCCCCGCCGAGGACGAGCGTTCCGCGTGTCGCGAGCCGCGTGAGCGAGTAGTAGTGCGACGCGTTCGCGAGGCCCGGCGCCTTGCGGCTCACGCCGTCCTCGCCGTGGATCGCGGGCGGCTTCACGGGCTCGAGCGCGAGCGCGAAGCCGAAGCCGTCGGCGTTGGCGGCGAGCCGGTGCGTATGCCCGTCGTCGTCGAGTCGGGCGCTCCAGTCGCCGGCCCACACGCGATAGCGCGCGCTGTCGGCGCCGGCGAGATCGAGCGCCGGCCGCGCCGCGCGCTCGTCGTGACGGAACCGCTTCGCGCCCTCGTCCGTGAGCGCCGCGTGCGCGAGGATCACGTCGGACGGCGCCCAGCGCGACGGATGCCCGCGCCAGCGGCGGTCGAGCCCGACGCGGAAGAACGTCAGCTCGTAACCGAAGCGGCGCGCGCCCGCGCGCAGGTGCCCCGTGTAATACCACCACTCGACCCGGTAGTCCGGGTGGGACGCGTGGTCGGCCGGAAAGCGAAAGGCGTACGGTGCGGTCGCGAGCCGCCAGCCGGCCGAGTCGCGCACGGCCGTCGCGGAGCGCGGGGCCGCGGGCGCGCCCGCCGCGAACGCACCCGCGAGGAGCGACGCGGCGACGACGGCCGGCATCCGCGCGCGGCGAAGGTTCATCGGCTACTCCTCCCGGAGCCCCGCGGCGGGCTCGCTCGCCGCGGCGAGCCGCGCGGGTGCGAAACCGGCCGCGAGCGCGGCCACGAGCACCACCGCGATCGCGCCCGCGAACACGCGCGGGTCCCACACGGTGCGGATCGTCCAGCCGAAGAACTGCAGGTTGATCACGTGGATCAGCACGAGCGCGAGCACCGCGCCGCACAGCGCGCCGAGCACCGCCGCGACCGCGCCGAGCAGCGCGCTCTCGGCGAGCACGATGCGCACGATCTGCGCGCGCACGGCGCCGGCCGCGCGCAGCATCGCGAGTTCCGAGGCGCGCTCGAGCACGAGCGCGGTGAGCGAGTTCAGCACGCCGAGCACGGCGACGAGCACCGCGATCGCCTGCAGCCCCCACGTGACCTGAAACGTGCGGTCGAACACCGTGAGCACGCGCGCGCGCAGCTCCGCGTTCGGCGTCACGTGCAGCCACAGTCCCGCGCTTTCGCGCCGCACGGCCTCCTGGGCGCGCGCGAGGTCGGCGCCGGGCGCGAGGTAGAGCGCGAGGCTCTGCGTGCGGTCGTCGTCGAACAGCCCCGCCCAGCGTGCGCGGTCGAGGAACACGACGCCCGCGTCGGTGCTGTAGTCGTAGAACACGCCCGCGATCGCGAGCGGCACGATGCCGGCGGCCGCGGGCAGGCGCAGCGTGTCGCCCTCGGCGAGCCGGTGATGGCGCGCGAAACTCTCGGACACGATCGCGCCCCCTTCCGAGAGCGCGCGTTGCACGACCTCGGCGGAGCGTCCGCGGCGGAACAGCAGGCGGCCGCGGTCGCGCTGGACCGCGAACTCGACGCCGGCGACGAGCGCGGGCCGGCCGCCGAACACGACGCGCGTTCCGCGGAAGCTGTCCACCGCCTCGACCCCGGGAAGGCGGCCGACCGCGGCGACGAACGCCGCCGGCAGCCGCGCCGCTCCCCCGTTCACGCGCCCGCCCGCCGGCTCCACGTAGAGGTCGCCGCGAATGCTCTGACGCACCCACACGTCCACCGTGCGGCGGAAGCTCGACACCATGACCGACATCGCGACGACCATCGCGACCGCGACGAGCAGCGCGGCGACGACCGGCGCGGTGCGACCCGCCGAGTCCTCGAGCGAGCGCGACGCGAGCAGGCCCGCGGGGCCCGCGAGCGCGCGCACCGGGGCGCGCAGCGCGCGCTCGATCGCGAGCGTGCCCGCGGGCACGAGCAGCGCGAAGCCGCCGAGAGCGAAGAACGCGCTCGCGAAGCCGTCGTACGGCCGGTGCGCGAACGTCGCGGTCCACGCCGCGAGCGCCGCGAGCGCGAGCGCGAGGACGCCCGCGGCCGTCGAGATTCGCAGCGCTCGGGGCGCGCGCGGCGGGCGCCCGCCCTCGCGCGCGGCGAGCGCGGGGCGGGCGCGCGAGGCCTCTTCCGCCGGCAGCCACGCCGCCGCGAGCGCGAGCCCGATGCCGAGCGCGAAGCCGCCGGCGAGCACGCCC
>JBGAOA010000098.1:0-10800 GCA_044222065.1 Candidatus Eiseniibacteriota bacterium | reverse complement strand
CCCGGCGCTCGCCGGGCCCCGCGGCGTTTCCGTTCGCGGCCGCGCCTCAGCGCACGCGCGTCGCGACGAGTCCGAGCGCCGGATCGCGCACTTCGTGTACGAGTCCGTCGGGTCCGACGGACACGACGAGCGCGCGCGGCGAGCCGTCCCGGTCGGCCGCGAGTTCCACGCGGTAGCTGCGGCCGTCCTGCTCGCCCTCGACGGTCTGGAGCCGCACGTCCTCGAGGCGTTCGATCCGCGCGACCGACTCGCGCCAGACGCGCCGGGCGCCCCAGCACTCGTCGTCGGCGACGACGCGCGCGAACGGCAGCAGCACGGACGCGCCGCGCGTCAGGCGGTCGGCGCGGTCGAGCAGCAGCTGGAAGTTGGCGACCATCGGGAACGCGACGTCCGCGCTCACGTCCGGCGTTCCGAGCGTCGCGCCCTCGGCGAGCGGCAGCGTGAACGCGACCTCGCCGACGCGGGGCAGCGCGCCGCGCAACGTCACGGCCGCCGGGTCCCACACGTGCAGGGCCGACAGCGCAGCGTCGGGCCGCGTCGCGTCGAGCGTCCAGCGCGAGCCGCCCGCGTCGCGAGTCAGCCGGACGCGCGTGCCGCGGCCGTCGATGCCGAAGTCGGCGCGCAGCTCGGTCACGGTCGCCTCCGGTCCGTCCACGTCGCACTGGGCGCGCAGCTGTCGCAGCCCCTCGGGCGAAGGGCCGAGCAGCAGGCGTTCCTCGCCGATGACGCTCGCGCCGTCCGACAGCTCGTAACGGGCGTAGCGGTAGCCGTTGCTCACCGCGAGCGGCTCGAGCGGCGCGAAGCGCTTGCGCGGAGCGTCGGAGGCCGGCGCGCGGCGCGCGCGCAGCGAGTCGGCGGGCAGGAATCGTCCGCCGAGGAACAGGCCCGAGGGCTTGCGGAGCGCCGCGAGGCCCAGGCGGGGATCGGAGTCGAGCAGCAGGAAATCGGCGCGCTTGTTGGGCTCGATCGTGCCCGAAGTCGCGAGGTCGCCGAGACACTCCGCCGCATCGCGCGTCGCGGCGCGCAGCGCGCGCCACGGCGTGAACCCGCACGCGACGAGCGCGTCGAGCTCGTCGAGCAGCGAAACGCCGGGCGCGACGAACGGCGCGCCGGCGCCGCTGCCGGCGACGAGGCGCGCGCCAGCGCTCTCGAGCTGCTTCACGAACGTCCACGCGCCGCGGCCCGCGTAGTCCGGCCGGGCGGCCTCGGCGCCGTACGTCCGCGCCCAGCGCGTGCGCGTGCGGGCGGGCAGCGCGCGAACGGCGTCCGCGGCGAGCAGCGAGTCGAGCGACGCGCGCGACGCGCGGGCGCGGTGGCGGGCGAGCTCGGGCACGATCCAGGCGCCCGAGGCCGCGATCGCGGCGGCGCGCGCCTTCGGGTCGGCCACGGCGAGTTCGCCGGACTCGAGGCTCACCTCGGGGGCGAGGCCTTCGCGCGTGCGCTGACCCGAGGCGAGCGCGCGCGACGGCGCGACGCGCTCGGGCACGGCGCCCGACAGCGCGACGCCGAGCTGCTGCGACGCGTCGGCTACGGTCGCGTGCACGAGCGGAGCGACGTGCGCGCCGAGCGCGAGCCCGTCGAAGCCGAGCGCGCGCGCCTCGGCGACCGCGGTGCGCGCCTCGAGCGGGGATTCGACCGGATCGGCGTCGCGGTCGCCCTCGCCGCCGAGCGCGGGGGCCACGACGAACAGCCGCGGACCCGTGCGCTCGCCGGCGGCGACGGCGTCGCGCAGCGCGAGCAGCGAGGTCCGTCCGGGCGAAGTCGCGCGCACGGCGGTCACGCCGTACGACACGAACAGCGGCAGCGACGCGTCGTCCACGCGCGCGCTGCAGTCGTAGAGGCCCGGCACGAGCCAGCGCCCGCCGCACTCGACGACCGTCGCGCCGCGCGGCACCTTGAAGGACTTGGACGGCTGGATCTCGCCGATCCGGCCCTCGCGGAAGAGCAGCGTCTGATCGAGCAGCGCCCGGTCCGAGTCCATCGGGAGGATGTTCACGTGCACGAGCGCGGTCGCGCCGGCGCCGGGCGCGGTCACCGGCGCGGCCGCGGCGCGCGGCGCGAGCGAAAGCGCGAGCGCGAGCGCCACAGAAGCGGCGCGAAGTTCGGATCGACGGGCGAACGAGTTCATGGGCGTTCGAAGCTCCCTGGGCCGGCGCACGGACGGCACGGGGGACGGCCGGCGGTGCGCCCCGGAGTCATCGGCACGCGCGCGCGCGCGCTTGAGGAGGCACGGCGCGCGGCGGGTGCGCGACGAGCGAAGGCGCGTGCGGCGGCCGGAGCGAACGACCGCGGGACGGCGCCGGGAGCGCCGCGAGCGGCGACGCGTCACTTTCGGCTCGCGGGCGGGGGAGCGGCGGGCTAGAGTGCGCGGCCTTCGCCGTCCGCTTCCGTCCGGAGAACGACTCCCATGGCCGCCGACTCCGCGAGCCGCTCGCGCCTCGCCGCCGTGCTCGACGCGCTCGAGACGCTCGGCAACCGGCTGCCCGATCCCGTGACGCTGTTCGCGTGCTTCGCGGCGCTCGTCGCGCTCGCCTCGTGGGCCGCGGCGAACCTCGGCGTGACGGCCGTGCATCCGCGCGACGGTTCGACGATCGAGGTCGTGAACCTGCTCCAACGCGATGGCGTGCGCCGCATGTTCACCGAGGCCGTGAAGAACTTCACCGGATTCGCGCCGCTCGGGACGGTGCTCGTCGCGATGCTCGGCATCGGCGTCGCGGAAGCGACGGGACTCGTCGCCGTGTCGCTGCGCGCGATCGCGCTCCGCATCCCGCCCGCGCTGCTCACGGCCGCGATCGTGTTCCTCGGGGTCAACGCGAACCTGGCCGCCGATGCCGGCATCGTCGTGCTGCCGCCGATCGCGGCGCTGCTGTTCGTCGCCGCCGGCCGGCATCCGCTCGCGGGCATCGCCGCCGCGTACGCCGGCGTCACGGGCGGCTTCAGCGCGAACTTGCTGCCGTCCGCGCTCGACGTGCTGCTCGCGGGCTTCACGCAGGAAGCCGTCACGGCCTCCAAGCTGCTGCCCGGGTACTCGGTGCAGATCCTCGGCAATTACTGGTTCATGATCGCCGCGACGCCGCTGCTCACGGTGCTCGGCACGTGGATCACCGAGCGTGTCGTCGAGCCGCGGCTCGGGCCGTACGAGGGCGCCGGACAGGCGACCGGCATCGCGCCGCTCACGCGCGAGGAGTCGCGCGGGCTCGTCGCCGCGTTCGCGTCGCTCGCCGGCACGCTCGCGCTGCTCGCGCTGATGGTGTTCGGCCCCGCGTCGCCGCTCCGGCTCGACGCCGGCGGCGCGCTCGAGCGGCTCAAGCCGTTCTTCGACAGCATGGTCGTGATCGTGTTCCTCGTGTTCTTCGTGCCGGGGCTCGCCTACGGCATGGCGACGCGCCGCATCCGCAGCGATCGCGACGTCGCGAAGATGACGGGCGACACGCTCGCGACGATGGGCGGCTTCCTCGCGCTCGCGTTCGTCGCGGCGCAGTTCGTCGCGTGGTTCGGCTGGTCGAACCTCGGCGCCGTGTTCGCGATCCGGGGCGCCGACACGCTGCGCGCGATGGGCCTCCACGGCGCGCCGCTGCTCGTGGGCTTCGTGCTGTTCGCGGCGCTGCTCAACCTGTTCATCACGTCGGCGTCGGCGAAGTGGGCGATCCTCGCACCCGTGTTCGTGCCGATGTTCGTGCTGCTCGGCTTCACGCCCGAGGCGACGCAGGCCGTGTTCCGCGTCGGCGACTCGTCGACGAACATCATCACGCCGTGCATGCCGTACCTGCCGTTCGTGCTCGCGTGCACGCAGCGCTACGTGCCGCGCGCCGGCACCGGCACGCTGCTGTCGCTCATGCTGCCCTACTCGATCGTCTTCCTCGTGTTCTGGACCGGTCTGCTGCTGCTGTTCTTCGCGCTCGGCTGGCCGATCGGCCCGGGCGTAGGCCTGCTGTTGCGCTGAGCCGCGCTCAGCGCGCGAGCCCGAGCCTGCGCAGCAGCGCCTGCACGCGCGGTTCGCCGCGCAGCGGCGCGAGCAACGGATCCACGCCGAGGCGCGCGACGCCGGCGCCGCCCTCGTCGAAATCCCGCTCGAGCGCCGCGATCGCGGCGTCGCGCTCGCCGAGCGCCAGGCGCGCCGCGGCGAGGCGGAACGGCGAGCGCTTCGCGCCCGAGCAGCACGTGTCCGCCTCGGCGATGAGCCGGCGCGCCTCGTCGGCGCGGCCCGCGCTCGCGAGTCCGTAGGCCCACAGCAGGAGGGAGTTGCCGCCGCGCTCGTCGAGGTTCGCGGCGTGTTCGAAGTTCGGGAGCGCGTCCGCGGGGCGGCGCTGGAGCACGATCGCCGTGCCGAGCATCTGGCGCGCGACCGCGTTCTCCTGCCGCGAGAGCGCGCGCCGGAACCACTCCTCGGCCTTCGCCGCGTCGCCGGACCACAGAGCGAGCTCGCCGTGGACGAAGTCGGTGCGGAAGTTCGGCGCGGCCTTCTCGGCGCGCGCGAGCGCCGCCGCGGCCTCGTCCGCGCGGCCGCGCGCGGCGAGCATCTCGGCGTAGCCCGCGAGCGCGACCGAGTTCGCCGGCGCGAGCGCGGCCGCACGCTCGAACGCGCGCGTGGCGCCGTCCCAGTCGCGCTCGTAGTTCCAGAGCAACGCGCCGAGCACCGCGGCGTGATCGGCGTTCTCGGGCGCGAGCCGGACGGCGCGGCGCGCGGCTTCGAGGCAGCGCGCGCGCACCTCCGCGTTCGTGAACCGGTCCGGCGCGGGATAGCTCAGCAGCGTCCAGAGCTTCGCCTGCTCGTACCACGCGGCGCCGAAGGCCGTGTCCGAGGCGGTCGCGCGGGCGAACAGCCGCCACGCCTCGCGCGCGTTCGCGAGCGTTGCCGAGAATCGCCGTTCGGTGCGCTGCGAGACCGCTCGTCCCTCGCGCCAGGCGGCGGTCGCTTCGGGCGTGCCGCCCGCCCGGGTCGTGTCGATCGTGAAGACCAGTTCGCGCGGGGCCCTGGCGACGCCCTCGGCGGCGCGGACGGGTCCGACGGCGAGCGTCAGGGCGGTGAGGCCGAGGGCGGCGAGCGGCGCGACTCGCGAGAGGGCCATGCAGTGGGATCTCCGGACGAACAGGGGGAGCGGGCGGAAATGCTACGCGATCCGCGCCGCGCTCCGGAAGGGGCTCGATCGCTCCGGAAGGGTCGCCGCCACTGGACAGCCGTTTCCGCGGCCCTCTAACCTCGTCGCCGCTTCGAACGAGCGCACGACCGCGTGACGCGACCCCGGCCCGACGAGGACACGATTCCGTGACGACTTCCCAGAAGAACGCGATGCGCGATTTCTACGCCGCCGAGGCCCGCGACCGCGACAGCGCCGAGTGGCTCGAAGCCGGCGGCGGCGCGCGCGTGCCCGAGAACGCCGCCTCGCACTACTTCCTCGATCGCAAGGTCGAAGTGGCGCTCGCGCTCGCGAACCTGCCCGCCACGGCCCGCGTGCTCGAGGTGGGGAGCAGCTTCGGGCACCAGACGTTCCTCTTCACGCCGCGCTTCGCGCACGTCACGGCCGTGGACCTGTCGCCCGAGAGCATCGCGCTCGCGCGCCGGCGCGCCGAGCGCTGGAAGGTCGCGAACGTGCGCTTCGAGGTCGCCGACGCCGAGCGGCTCGACGACTTCCCCGACGAGTCGTTCGACGCGGTGTTCTCGTTCTCGACGCTGCGCTTCTGCCCGCACCCCGAGCGTGCGCTCGCGGAGTTCGTGCGCGTCGCGCGCCGGGGCGCCCCGGTCGTCGTGGACTTTCCGAACGCGAAGTGCCCCTGGTACGGCCCGCTCAAGAAGTCGCTCAGCATCGCGCCGCACATTCACGACCGGCTGTTCCTCGCGCGCGAGGCCGAAGCGCTGCTCGCCGGCGCCGGGCTCGGACGCGTGACGAGCCGGCACCTGCTGTTCACGAGCAAGCGCGTGCCGGGGGCGCTGCTCCCGCTGTTCCGCCTGCTCGATGCGGCCGGCGAGCGGCTGCCGGGGGTGTGCGAGTACGCGGGCATCGTCATGGCGCGCGGGGTCAAGGGTGGCGCGCGCTAGGCTGCGCTGGGCGCCCTATCCCCATCGCGCCGGATTCTGCATCACCGACGACACCGACGCCGCGGAACTCGCGACCGTGCGCGCGGTGTACGACGCGCTCGCCGCCGCGCGCGTGCCCGCGACGAAGACCGTGTGGGCGTTCCCGCCCGAGGAGCCGTGCGGCATCCCGGGACTTCCGGAGTCGATCCAGCGCGGCGTCACGCTCGACGATCCCGACTACCTGCGCTACTGCGAGTGGCTCGGCGCGCAGGGGTTCGAAATCACGCTCCACGGCGCGACGGCGGGCAACAACCGGCGGGCGACCATCGTGCGCGCGTTCGAGCGGCTCGACCGCCACTTCCCGCGCGCGCACACGTACGTCTGCCACGCGAAGAACGCGGACAATCCGTACTGGCAGGAGCAGACGGTCGCGAAGGGTCCGCTGCGCCTCGCGCTCTCGCTCTACGCGCGCGGTCACCGCTGCTCGGGCGAGGATCCGTCGAGCCCGTACTTCTGGGGCGACCTGTGCCTCGAGCGCGTCCGGTACATCCGCCTGCTGCGCACCCGCAATCTGAACACGCTCGCGGCGAACCCTTCGATGCCGTACTTCGAGGCCGAGAAGCCGTACGTGCGCGGCTGGTTCGCGGCGACGAAACGCAGCTTCCGCGACGCGACGAGCGGCGAGGCGCTGGACGCGCTCGAGCGCGACTGGGGCGTGACGGTGCTCTACCAGTACCTGTGCCGGTACGCGAACGCCGAACGCACGGGGCCGACGACGGCGTTCCGCGAAGGTCTCGACCGGCTCGTCGCGCACGATCGCATCTGGAAGGCGACGACATCGCAGATCCTCGACCGGCTCCGGCTGATGCAGGGCGTCTTCCTCGCGACGCGCGGCGACGAGGCGTTCGTGCTGAACACGAACGACGAGCCCGTGACGGACCTGCAGATCGAGACCGACGGCCGGCTCGCGGGAGAACTCACGGCCGGCTCGGAGGTGCACGGCGAAGTGATCCGGCTCGAGCGGCTCGAGCCCGGGGAGTCGTGCGCGTTCCTCTTCACGCGCCCCCTGCGCGCGATCGGCCCGCGCGCGATCGCGCTCGATCGGCAGCGCCGCGGGCGGGCGGACTTCGGCCACGGCGAGGTGGCGGTCCACTTCGGCATCGAGGGACGCGAGTGGACGGCTCCGGGCGGGCTCACGGTGAGACCCGGCGGCCACGCGCTGCGCTTCCGCCCGGGACTCGAGACGCTGAGGCCCCGCTCGCGCGCGTCCGACGCGGAGCTCACGCGGCTCTTTCTCGAGCAGTCGTGGATCATCGCGAGCGAGTTCCTGTTCAAGGGCCGCAGCGTCGACAGCCGGCGCTGGCTCGCACAGGGCGAGATCGCGCTCGAGGACCACGACACCTGGTGAGCGCGCGCCCGGCCGGAGCCCCGAGCCGCGCGAGGCCGGACTTGCATTTTCCCGGGGGCTCGTGCACAGTCCCGGCCGTCTTCGGTTGTGCTGGATGTTCCAAGACGTTCCTGTCCGCCAGAGACACCTCTGGCGGGCTTTTCGTTGAGGGGCCGCACGCCGCGGATCCGGCCACGGTGGCCGGACGGGACCGCCGCGCTAGGCGGGTACAAAGGGGGTTTGCGCCCCCGGCTTCAAGGAGTTCGCAGTGGCTCGTGGCAAGGTGAAGTGGTTCAACGAGGCGAAGGGTTTCGGCTTCATTTCTCAGGAAGGCGGCGAGGACGTGTTCGTGCACTTCTCCGCCATTCAGGGCGAAGGTTTCAAGACCCTCGCCGAGGGTGAAGCGGTGGAGTTCGACGTGACGCGCGGCCCGAAGGGTCTTCAGGCTTCGAACGTCAAGCGCGGCTAACGCCCCGCGGAATCACTGCCCACACGGGGGACGGCGCTCGCAAGGGCGCCGTCCCTTCGTGCTTTCGGGCGGAAGGCGTTGTCGGAGGCGGGGCGCGGCGGCATGATGCGCCGCACATGCGCGCCTTCGTCCCCACGCTCGTTCTTCGCGCCGCGCTCGCGCTGCTGCTCGCCGCTCTCGCGGCGGGGCCGGCGCGCGCCGCGGCGCTCGATGCCGCCGAACGCCGGCTCATCGCCGCCGTCGAGCGGCGCGCGCCCGCGGCACTCGCGCTGCTCGAGCGCCTCGTCAACGAGAACAGCGGAACGCTGAACCTCGCCGGCGTGCGCCGGGTGGGGGCGATGCTCGCGCCCGAGTTCGAATCACTCGGCTTCCGCACGCGCTGGATCGACGGCGCGCCGTTCGCGCGCGCGGGGCACCTCGTCGCCGAACGGCGCGGGGCGGGCCGCGGGCCCCGTCCGCGGCTCTTGCTCATCGGTCACCTCGACACGGTGTTCGAGGCCGACAGCCCGTTCCAGCGCTTCGTGCGCACGAGCGACACGACGGCGAGCGGGCCCGGCGTGACGGACATGAAGGGCGGCGACGTCGTCATGCTGCTCGCGCTCCAGGCGCTCGCGGACGCGCGGCTCCTCGACCGGCTCGACGTGACCGCGATCTTCACGGGCGACGAGGAGCGTCCCGGCGCTCCGCTCGCGCTCGCGCGCGCCGAACTCGTCGAAGCGGCGGGGCGCGCGGACGTCGCGATCGGATTCGAGGACGGCGACGGCGATCCGCGCACGGCGCTCGTCACACGCCGCAGCTCCGGCGGCTGGACGCTGCGCGTGCGCGCGACGCCCGCGCACTCGTCGCAGATCTTCCGCGAGGACGTCGGCGCGGGCGCGATCTTCGAAGCCGCGCGCATCCTGCAGGCCTTCCGCGACTCGCTCGCGGGCGAGCGGATGCTGACGTTCAACCCCGGCGTGATCGTCGGCGGCACGAACGCCGCGATCGATCGCGCGACCGCGCGCGGGACGGCGTTCGGCAAGAGCAACGTGATCGCCGAGAGCACGGTCGTCGTCGGCGACCTGCGCGCGCTCACGCCCGAGCAGCGCGCGCACGCGCAGGAGACGATGCGCCGCATCGTCGCGCGCACGCCGTTGACCGCGAGCGCCGAGATCGCGTTCGACGACTCCTATCCGCCGCTCGCGCCCGCGTCCGGCAGCGACCGGCTGCTCGCGCTCTACGACGCCGCGAGCCGCGACCTCGGACTCGGGCCCGTCACGGCCGAGGACCCGCGCAAGGCGGGCGGCGCGGACGTGTCGTTCACGTCCGGCCTCACGCCGGCCGCGCTCGATGGCGTGGGGCTCATGGGCAGCGGCGGACACACGGTGAACGAAGTGGCCGACCTGAGGACGCTGCCGACGCAGGCGCGGCGCATGGCGGTGATGCTCAAGCGGCTCGCCGCGGCGCGCGCCCGGTGAGCGTCGCGCTCGTTCCGCTCGGGCTCGACGCGATCGAGGCCTCGTTGCGGGGAGCGGCCGAGATCGCGGGGTGGCCGCTGGCCCCCGGCGCGCTGCCGCCCGAGCCCGTGCTCGTCACCGCGAAGCGCGCGCTCGAGTGCGGCCGCGTGGGCCCGTGGCACGCGCCGTTCGCGTTCGTGGACGCAGCGAGCGGCCGCATCGTCGGCTCGGGAGGATTCAAGGGCGAACCGCGCGAGGGCCGCGTCGAGATCGGTTACGGCGTTTCGCCGGACGAGCAGCGCCGCGGCCACGCGACCGCGGCGGTCGCCGGTCTCGTGGCGATCGCGTTCGCGTTTCCCGAGATCCGCGAGGTGTTCGCCGAGACCGCCGCCGAGAACGTCCCCTCGCAGCGCGTGCTCGAAAAGGCGGGCTTCCGGAAGACGAGCGAACACGTGTCCGCCTCGGACGGCCCGATGTTCCTGTGGACGCTCCCGCGCTCGCGGTGAGCGGCGCGCGCGGGGCCCGCGCGGCGGATTCGACGTTGCCCCCGCGGCGCCGCGCCGCCTAGACTTCGCGCGTCTCCGGCGGGGACCGCGATCCGCGCGGGCTCCGCTCCGGGGACCAACGACCGACAGGTCGTGCGAGCGCCCCGCGGCGTTCGACGCGGCCGGAAGGTCTCGGAGGTTCCATGAGCATCCGCACCTTGCGCCTCGCCGTCGCCGCCGACCGTCCGGCGATCGACGCGATCTACGCACACTACGTCCGCACGTCCACCTGCACGTTCGCGGAATCCGTCGAGTCCGACGACGCTCGCGCCGCGTGGTTCGAGGCCCACGGCCCGCGTCACCCGATCACCGTGCTCGAAGCGGACGGCGAAGTCCTCGGCTGGGCTTCGCTGTCGCCGTGGAAGTCGCGCTCCGCCTACCGGCACTCGGTCGAACTCTCGATCTACGTCCGCCACGACTCGCTCTACCGCGGGCTCGGCCGCGAACTGATGGCGGACCTGATCGCGCGCGCGGAATCGCTCGGCTATCGCGCGCTCATCGGCGGCGTGACGTCCGAGCAGACCGCGAGCCTGCGCCTTCACGAACGCTTCGGCTTCGAGTCGGTCGCGCGCTTTCGCGATGTCGGTTTCAAGTTCGGCCGCTGGCTCGACGTCGTGTACCTCGAACGCCTGCTGAGCGGGCCTCGCGACGCGTCCGGCGGGGGAGGCGCGTCGTGAGCGCGCCGTGGACGATTCGCCGCGACGATCTCACGGGCTCCGAGATCCGCGCGCTGCTCGAAGAGCACCTCGAGGACATGCACGCGATCTCGCCGCCCGAGAGCGTTCACGCGCTCGACCTCGAGGCGCTGCGCCGCGACGACGTGACGTTCTGGACGGTGTGGGACGGCGCGACGCTCGTCGGCTGCGGCGCCCTGCGCGCGCTGGATCCGGCGCACGGCGAGATCAAGTCCATGCGCACGGCGCGCGCGCACCGCGGCCGGGGCGTCG
>JBGAOA010000097.1:0-10833 GCA_044222065.1 Candidatus Eiseniibacteriota bacterium | reverse complement strand
CCGCGGCCCGAAGTGCGCGCCCGAAACGCCGCGGGCCCGTCCATCGCGTGGACGGGCCCGCGCACTTCGGCGTCGGAGGATCAGCGGCGCGCGGCCACCACTTCGCTCGTCTGGATCTCCGTGAAGAACTCGTCGCCCGTGTTCGCAACGGCGCTCACGTACCAGCGCGCGCGTCCCGAGCCGTCCACGACCGCGGGCGGATAGACCGCCACGCCGACCGTCGCGCCCGTCGCCTTCATGACCGACATCTCGTAGCGGCGCCAGCCTCCGTCGGCGGTCTTCACGTGCAGCCACATCTCGCGCACGTCCGCGGGATTGAAGCTCGACAGCGACGCCGAGATCACGGCCGGCTTCTCGATCGAGATCCGCGACACGTCGCCGACGACGTTCAGCGTCGGCCGGTCCGCGCCGAGCCCGAACTCGAAGTTCGCGAAGCGCTGGTTGCCGCCCGGCAGATCGATCACCTGCACCGGGGCGGTCTCGCCCTGGTACTGGACGCGCACGCTGTGCGGCCCGCGATCGAGTTCGAGCGTGAGCGGCGTGGCGCCGCGGCGCTGGCCGTCCACCCACACTTCGGCGCCGTTCAGCGTCTCGGTGCCGCCTTCGTCCGTGAACGACGCGCGCACTTCGATGAGTCCGGTCGCGGGCGAACTCATCGGACGCGCGATCACCTCCGCGCGCTCGCCGATCCGTACGCGAACGGTTTGCCCCCACGTCGCCATTCCCGGCCCCGAGAAGCGCACTTCGTGCGCACCCGGGAGCACGCTGTCGAGTTCGACGGGCACGTAGCCGACGCTCTCGCCGTCGAGCGTCACCGTGATCGGCAGGCTCAGGTCCGCGCCTCCGATCCGCAGGGAGCCCCACAGCGGCGCATCGAGCGGAACGTGCTCGCCGCGCTCGCCGCGCACCTCGAACGTCGAAGCGCCGAGGTCGGAGAGCGACAGCGTCACCTGGTGGAGCCCGGGTTTGAGATCGATCGTCGCGGGCGTGCGGCGCGCGAGGTCCTTTCCGTCCACGGCGATCCACGCGCCCGGAGGACGGCTGTTCACGGTCAGCTCGTAGCGCGCGCCGCCGAAGCCGAGCGCGCGAAGCGTCTTCGAGAACCCACCCTGACGGCCGCTGCGCGAATCCTGGATGCCGCCGATGATCCAGCCGCCGAGGAACAGAGCGAGCACGCCCGCCG
Organism: Candidatus Eiseniibacteriota bacterium; assembly: GCA_044222065.1. GTDB lineage: Bacteria > Eisenbacteria > RBG-16-71-46 > RBG-16-71-46 > RBG-16-71-46 > JBGAOA01. Next base: position 9,650 of record JBGAOA010000097.1, on the reverse strand, counting down.
CAATCATCGCGGGACGTTGCCAGCCTTCGAACGAGATCTTCTTCTTCGGCTCCTCCGCCTCCCAGTCGAGTCGGCGCGCGGGGCGCCCGGCGTCTGCGGGAGGCGTGCCTTCGAGCAGGCTCGACGCGCGCGCGGCGGCCTCACCGAGAATCGGCGTGTGCGGCACGATCGGCGCCGACTCCGCGGCCGCGGCGGACGGGGCCACGACCGGCGCGGGCGACGGCGGCGCGATCGCGGGCTCGACGACGGCAGCCATCGGCGTGGAGGGCGCGGCCGGTGCGAACTCTGAAGCCACCGGGGCCGGAGGCGTCAGGGGTGCGAATGCGGGAGCCGCCGGTGCCGGAGGCGTCACGGGTTCGAATGCGGGCGCCGCCGGCGAGGCGAGTGCGGGCGGCGCGATCGAAACGGGCGGCGCGGGCGGCGGCACGAAGGCCGGCGGCGCGGGCGGAGGAACGGGCTCGAGGATGGGCGCCGAGTCCGACGCCGGGATCTCGTGCACGGCCCCGTGCCACACGGGCGCGGTCGAATCGCCCGCGCGTTCGGGCTCGATCGGCGTGAACGGCGACGCCAGCTCGAGCGGCGCCGCGGAATCGGACGCGGGAGGCGCGACGGACGCGCGCGCCGAGAGGTCGAGGCGCGGCGGGCCGCCGATCGGAGGCACGATGGGCGTCGGCGCCGAAGGAACATCGATCGAGTCGAGCGGCGCGCCGATCGGCGCCTCGGTCTCGCTCGTCGTGAGCGCTTCGACCGCATCGCTCCAGCCGACCGTGCGCGCGGTGAGTTCCGCGGGCTCGGGCGTCGGCGGGATCAGTTCGCTCCTCGCGGTTTCCGGAGCGGGCGACGTCGCGAGCGGGATCGCGGCATCCACGACCGTCGCGGCGTTGTCGTCGTCGAACAGCGACTTCTCCGGCGCGGGCGCGGGCGCCGGCGCGCGGCGCGGGAAGCGACGTTCGTAGACCTCGTCCTCGGCCTTCTGCCGCGACTTTCCGCCGAGCAGGCCGCCGATCCAGGCGAAGAACCCTGCGCGGCGCTTCCCGCTCTCGTCCTCGGCGGGTTCGCCCTCGAACACGGTCTCCCAACTCGCTCCCGAGCGCGCGTCGCCCGGGGCGACCTCGCGCGTGAGCAGTCCTTCGGGCGTCGGAGCCGCGACGGCCGGCGCCGGCGCCGACGCCATCACGGGCTCGTCCTCGTGCGATGCGCGCGTCTCGGCCTCGGCCGCGCGCGCGATCGCGGTCGCGATGTCCGACATCGGCGCGGGATCGGGCGCGGGAGTGTCCCATCCCTCGGCGACCGGCTCTCCGGTTTCGAGCGCGCGCAGCACGGCGGCCGGGGGCGGAGGCGCGAGAGCTTCCGACGGCGGGGGCGACGCGTTCGCGACGGGATTCGAAGTCGAGAGCCAGCTCGGCGCGTCAAACGTGAACGCCGGTTCGGGCGCCGACGGCGTCGTCGCCTCGCGAGAGAGAGGCGCAGCCGCGGGCTCGGGAGAGTACGGAGCGGCCGCGGGCTCGATCGGCTCGACGGGCTCGACGACGGGCGCAGGCGTGATCGCCGCCGCCGGAGCGGGCGGCTGGGTCATCACGGCGGCGCCGAAGTTCATCCACTCGGCCGCGACGCGAATCGAGTCGGCGCCCGGAGCGTTCGGTCGATCGCTCCACGTGAACGAGACGCTCAGCGCGTGGCCCGACTCGATCGAGAAGGCCCGGGCTTCGAAGCCGCGCTCGTCGCGCACGCGCACCCATCCGACTTCGACGCGATGGCCGTCCAGCCACACTTCGGGAACCGCGTCCCCGACGAATCCGAACCCGGCCTGCCGCCCCGCGGCGACGAACACGAGCGAACCCGGCGTGATGCCCGGGGACGTGCTCCAGACCTCCGCGTGCGAGAACAACAGCCCCGTGAGCACGTGGTGCAGCAGCACGGGAATCGGACCTTCGGAGGCCGCGGCGCTCGCGGTTTCGCGCGCCACCGACAGCACGTCACGCAGCCAGGATTCCGTTTCCGGGACGCCGAAGCCCGCCGGAAGGCCGACGAGCAGCAGTTCCGCACCCTCTTCGCCGTATCGGGCGAATAGAGCTTCACCACCCGAGCGGGCCGAAACCAGCCAGCGGCCGGAGTTGCCGGCGGCGACGTTCATCGGGGCTCCTTCCCCTGCCGAGTTGCTGTGAGTGCGCGCTTTGGGTTGCAGGCGTTGGCGCACGCTAGCCAAGGGGTCCGCAAGTGTCAACGATTGCTGAGGGTTGTGGCACAGGACTTGAAGTTTTCAGGCCGTCCTGCCGATGGATCAAGGACCTCGAGGACGTTCGGGTCGCAGATCCGAGGCGTTCGACGACGGCGAAATTGCAGTTTGCATGCCGAACCAGTAGCTTCCCGCGGTTCCAGACTCCCCAAGGGAAGGTTGCACGCATGGAAGATCGCATCCGCCACATCTTCGGACGTCTCGCGCCCGGCCTGCTCGCCGGCCTGCTCGTGCTGGGAACGCCGCCGGCCGCCTCCGCCGCGGCTCCTGCCGCAGCTCCCGCCGCGGACGTCGCGGACTCGACGACCGGCTCTCCCGTCGTCCCGATCCGCGCCGCTTACCAGGCCGCCTGGACGCTCCGCGCCGCGGGCGAGTACGGGCAGGCGGTGGAGCGCGCGGGCGAAGGCCTGTCCCTCGTGGACGCGGCGATCGCCGGGAATCCCGACGCGACGACGCGCCTCGAGCTCGTGGACCTGCGCGCCCGCCTCGCCGGGGTGCGGGACGGCGCCGCGAACGACCTCCAGTCGCTGCCCCGCGTCGAGCCCGGGAACGAGGCCGACGACAAGGTGCTCGCGGCGGCCGCGACCGAGGACATCGAACTCCAGACGAACGCCGAAGTGCTGCGCTGGATCCAGTTCTTCACGGGCAGCGGCCGCTCGACGTTCGAGCGCTGGCTCAAGCGGTCGGGCCGCTACATGGAGCTGTTCCGCGGGGTGCTCAAGCAGGAAGGACTTCCGCCCGACCTCGTGCACCTCGTGTTCGTCGAGAGCGGGTTCAACCTGCACGCTCGCTCGGTGTCGGCGGCGGTCGGGCCGTGGCAGTTCCTCAAGTCCTCCGGCCGACTCTTCGGACTCAACGTGAACCAGTGGGTCGACGAGCGGAAGGACCCCGAGAAGTCCACGGTCGCCGCGGCGCGCTACCTGAAGCACCTCTACGGCATCTTCGGGGACTGGCCGCTCGCGCTCGCCTCGTACAACGCCGGCGAGGGCACGGTGCTGCGCGCGATCAAGAACCAGGGCACGACGAACTACTGGGACCTTCGCCTGCCGCAGCAGACTGAGGAATACGTGCCGAAGTTCATGGCGGTGCTCGCGATCTCGCGCGACCCCGAGCGCTACGGCTTCGACGCGGTCGAGATGGACGAGCCGATGCAGTTCGACGAGGTCGCGTTCAAGGGTCCCGTGGACCTGCGCGCGCTCGCGAAGCTGGCAGAGTGCTCGTACGACGAGCTTCGCATCCTCAATCCGGCGTTCAGCGGCGCCGCCGCGCGCGGCCCCGAAGGCGTGACGGTGATCCGCGTCCCCGACGGCAAGGGCTCGCTGCTCGTCGAGAAGCTGCAGTCGGGCAATGCGCTCCCGGCGGTGAACCTGACCGTCAAGCACCGCGTGAAGCGCGGCGAGTCGCTCTCGGGCATCGCGTCGCAGTATCACGTGAGTGCACAGACGCTCGCGCGCGCGAACGGCATCGGCCGCAAGCACCCGCTCAAGCGCGGCATGGAGCTGACGATCCCGGCGTCCCTCGGCCCCTCCCGCCCGGTGATGCTCGAGGAGTCGGACGATCCACGCGCGCGTTCGGCTTACGTTCCGCCGCGCAAGATCGGCCTGCCCGCGCAGATCCAGGGCGAGTCGTCCGCCGACGGGCGGCTCGTGCACACGGTGCGCCGCGGCGAGACGCTCGACGGCATCGCGACCCAGTACGGCGTCACGCCCGAGCAGTTGCGCCAGTGGAACCGGCTGAAGACTTCGGCGGTGCGGCGCGGGATGCGCCTCAAGGTGCGCACCGACGAGACCGCCGAGATCGCCGCGGCGCGAGCGGTGTCGGACAGCGCGAAGATCGCCGATCTCCAGCCGCCGCGCTCGAAGAAGAAGGCCGCGAAGGCGTCGGTCGGCACGAGCGGATCGGTGCACGTCGTTCGTTCGGGCGACACGCTCTCGGGCATCGCCGGCCGCTACGGCGTCTCGGTCGCGAAGCTCAAGGCGGCGAACGGGCTCTCGACGAGCCGCATCCGCTCGGGCCAGCGACTCAAGATCCCGACCGGCTGAGTCTCGCGCCGGACACACGACGGGCCGCGATCCGCTCGGGATCGCGGCCCGTCGCGTTTCCTCACCGGCTCAGTGCATGGACTCGGGGCCGTCCACGACACCGCCGGCCGGCACGTCGCCCGTGAAGTGCGCGGGGCCGACCGCGGCGCCGATGCGCGCGTTGCGTCCGACCGCGAGCCCGTCGGGAATCACGGCGGCCTTCCCCACGACGAGCAGTCCGCTCGAGAGGTGATGCGGGCAGGCTCGGTTCGGAACGGACGCCTCTCCGACACCGACCTTCGCGCCTTCGCCGATCACGACGTCCTTGTCCACGATCGCGCGGTCGAGCACGGCGCCACGTCGGACGATCGTGTCCTGCATGACGATGCTGTCGCGCACGACCGCGCCCGACTCGACGACGACGCCCGGAGAGAGGATCGAGCGCTCGACGGTGCCCGCGATGCGGCAGCCGTTCGTGACGAGGCTGCGGGTCGCGACGCCGCCCGATTCGAAGCGCGCGGGCGGCCGGTCGGCGCTCAGCGTGTGCAGCATGGACTCCGGGTCGCCGAGCGCGAGCGGCGGGTCGTCGCGCAGGAACGCACGGTTCGCCTCGTAGTACGAGTCGAGCGTGCCGACGTCCTGCCAGTACTCGCCGAAGCGATAGGCGAACACGGCGTCGCCGCGCGCGACCAGGCGCGGCAGGACGTCCTTGCCGAAGTCGTGCGACGAATTCGGATTCGCGGCGTCCTCGACGAGCCACTCGATGAGCTTCTCGCGGTCGAACAGGTAGACACCCATCGAGGCGAGCCGTGAGCGCGCCGTCTTCGGCTTCTCCTTGAACGCCACGACGCGGCCGTTCGGCTCCGTCTCGAGGATCCCGAACGAGCTGATCTCGGCTTCCGGCACTTCGGCGACGGCGACCGTGCACTGCGAGCCCTGCGCGACGTGGAACGCGTAGAGCACGTTGTAATCCATCTGGTAAACGTGATCGCCGGACAGGATGAGCACCTGCTCCGTGCGCCGCCGGCGAAGATGGATCAGGTTCCGGTAGATCGCGTCCGCGGTGCCCTGGTACCAGTCGCTCTCGACGCTGCCGAGCGCGGGCTGCAGGATCTGCACGCCGCCGCGGAAGCGGTCGAGGTCCCACGGGCGGCCCGTTCCGATGTGGCGGTTCAGCGACGTCGGCCGGTACTGCGTGAGCACTCCGACGTCGTAGATGCCCGAATTCACGCAGTTCGACAGCGTGAAGTCGATGATGCGGTACTTGCCCGCGAACGGGACGGCGGGCTTTGCGCGCCGTTCCGACAGCAGGCACAGCCGGCTGCCGACGCCGCCCGCGAGGATGAACGCGTAGCGCGTCGTCCTCATCGCGGCACCCCGAACCACGCGCGGCTCGAGAGCACCGAGCCCGGCGGCACGCCGTCGGCCGGGAAGTCGCGCTCGTCGGTCGCGACGCCCACGACGACCGAACGGCCGATGCGCGAGCCGCCCGGAATCACGGCGTCCTTCCCGACCAGCGTGAGGCCGTTGAGCCACGCGTGCGCGGGATCGGTCGGGACGTCGCCGTCGCCGACGCGCGCGCCCGCGCCGACGCGAACGTACTTGTCGAAGATCGAGTGCGAGACGCGCGCGCCCGCGCCGATCACGCAGTCGCTCAGCACGATCGAATCGCTCACCTCGGCGCCGGCCTCGACGACGACGCCCGGCGCGAGCAGCGATCGGCGCACGACGCCGTCCACCCGGCAGCCGTTCGAGACGAGCGCGCCTTCGAGCCGCGCGCCGTCCTTGAGCAGCGATGGCGGGCGCTGCTCGTCGCGCGTGAGGATCGGCCAGCGCTGGTCCTGCAGCACGAGCCGCGACTCCGCCGCGAGCAGCTCGAGGTTCGCGCGGTAATAGGACCCGACCGTGCCGACGTCCTCCCAGTAGCCCTCGAACTCGTGCACGACGAGCTTCTCGTCGTTCGCGAGCATCGGCCGCAGCACGTCGAGCACGAGGTTCACCGGCTGGCCGCGCCTGAGGTAATCGCCGAGCGCCTCGGCGTCGAACAGGTAGATGCCCATCGAGGCCCACGGCGTGTCCGCGCGTTCCGGCTTCTCGACGAGAGTCTGAACGCGCCCGTCGTGGTCGAACGTCACCATGCCGAAGCGGCGCGTCTGATCGGGAGGCACGCGCGTCACCGCGAGCGTCACCGCGGCGCGCTGTTCGAGGTGCGTGCCGAGCAGTGCGCGATAGTCCATGCGGTACACGTGGTCGCCCGAGAGCACGAGCACGCGCGATGGCCGGCGGTCTTCGACCTCGCTCCAGTTCTGAAGCACGGCGTCCGCGGTGCCCCGGTACCACGCGGCGTGCTGCCGCGTCTGGTAGGGCTGGAGGATCACGACGCCGCCACCGCGCCGGTCGAGATCCCACGCGCGCCCCGCGCCGATGTGATCGTGCAGCGAGATCGGCGCGTGCTGCGTGATGACGCCGACCTGCTCGCAGCCCGAGTGGCAGAGGTTCGACAGCACGAAGTCCACGACGCGGTACTTGCCGCCGAACGGAACGGCGCTCACGGCGCGCTCGGCGGTCAGCACGCCGAGCTGCTCGCCGCCGCCGCCGGACAGCACCAGGGCCATCGTGTGTCGCACCCGCATCCTCCGTGAGCGCACCGCGCCGGAAACTCATCGCACGGTATTGACCCCGCGCTCCCGGCGTCAAGGACGCCGGCCGCGGCCACGAACGCAAGACGCCCCGGACGCGATGCGCCCGGGGCGTCGGGAAGCTCCGGCGGCTACCAGTTCACGCCGAGCGAGACGATGTGCGTCGCGTCGAGGTCCTGGTCGTCCGGGAAGTCGGGGTCGTCCGAGGCGAAGAAGCGATGGAGCTGCGCCGCGTAGTCCACGCCGACCTGCTTGTAGCGAAGGCCCGCGCCGAACGTGAAATCCTTCGCGTTCAGTCCCGTCCGCAGCGCCAGCATGTCGTGGTACCAGTACTCGAGCCCGGTGCGCAGGTCCGCCGTGACGGCTCCCATCTTGAGCTGCGAGTCGAACTGACGGTCCTCGAAGAGCCAGCCGACGTCCACGGCCCACGTCAGAGCGTGGCGCGGCGCCGGGAAGAAGTTGAAGCCGACCCCGGTGTCGAGCGACGGCGAGATCGTCTCGCGCGTGCCGTTGCTCCACGCGAGGTACGTCGTCGTGAAGTCGCGCAGCTGCGCGCCGACGGTGACTGCGTCGGTCGGCATCCACAGCATCGCCGCGTCGAGTCCCGCGCCGAACGAGGTGGCCTTCCCCACGTCGGTCACGCGGCGCGCGAGCGTGTCGTAGGTCGCGTCCGTGCCGGGGATGCTCTGGCGCACGAACTTGAGGTTCGCGCCCCACGCGAAGTGCTTGCCGCGCTGGCGGGCGTACGAGAGCACGAACGCCATGTCGCTGCTGCTCGCGAGGAACAGGTTGTCCGCGGTGAGCAGCAGGCGCTCGCCCGGATCCCACGTGCCGTTGCCCTCGCCCGTGTCGTAGGTGAAGGGCTGGCCGTCGCGGCCGTAGTCGAGGAAGTCGCCGCGGCGCAGGTCGCCGGCGAGCGGCGTGACCGGGATGTCGTCCACCGCGACGCGCGCGACCGAAACGCCGAGCGCCGCCGTGTGCCCGTCGCGGCCGATCGGGTAGACGGCGGAGAGGTAGTCCTGGTTCAGCAGGCTGCCGAACTTCTCGGCGTGCTGGAACATCACCTCGCGGTAGGGCAGGTAGATCATGCCCGCGGGGTTCCAGTAGGGCGAGGTCGCGTCGTCGGCGATCGCGGTGAACGCGCCGCCGAGTCCGATGGCGCGCGCCCCGACCGGGATCTTGAGGAACTCACCCGCGTACTTGGTGGCCGACGCCGGCACGGCGAGCGCCAGCAGCACTGCGACGAGGAGTGCGGAAATGGCTGTCGAACGCGTCATCAGGCCCTCGTGGAACCGCTACCCGATCGTGATTCGGGGGAGCCTAAGAGCCGCCCGAATCAGCTGTCAAACACGTGCGGGATCGGTTTCCACTCCGGCATGCTCGCATCCCCGAGCGGTCGAGCGATGCGCCACTCGCCGCGCATCCTCACGAGTTCGCTCCCGGTGCGGAAGCGCAACTCGGTCGGACTGCCGACCGGCAGGAAGCGCACGTCGTAGGACACGAGCAGCCGTCCGCTCTCGACCGGCAGCGACTTGAACTCGTCGAGATCGAACGTCTGCGTGGGCGGCAGGAACCACAGCTGACCCGCGAACGGCAGGTCGTGGGGACCCTCGACGAAACACTCGGCGGCGGTCGCCTCGTCCCCCTCCCGCAGCGCGCGCCAGTAGGTCTGGAGCGTGCGGCTCGGGGACGAGAACCGCGCATCGACATCGCATCGCTCGCCCTGGCCGAGGAGGGCGAACGCGAGCAACGCGCACCCCCACCCGAGCCACGCATCCGAACGCCGTGCCGGAACGCGCTCGCGCTCCGAACCCGCGACCGGTTCTACCCCGGGGGCGGGCGCGCTCGTTCCAATTTCCTGGCGGACGGAATGCGGTGGAGGAACGCGATCGAGTTGCACGGACGCTCCGCTTCGGCCGAAGGGCCCCGCGTCCGTGCGAGGAAGTGCGATGCACGCCGGCGGCTGGCCGCCGGAACGCGCCCCCGCCACGCACGAAGCGTTCCGCGCGACGGGCGTCGCGCCCGGGGCGCGTTGCGCGTGTGCGAAACGAGCTTAGAGCCGCGCCGGAACCCGCTTCAATTGCGAAGTTTCCAGCGTCCCGGTCAGCGCCGACTCAGCCGCGATCGCGGCCGCGTCCGCGGCGCTCCGGAGGACGCCCGCGCCGCCCTTCTGGGCCACGCTGCCCACGGCCCCGAGGGTTTTGGCCCTCGCGCCCCCGGCGCGAAGGAGCGCTCGAGCGTGCGCCGGGCCCCCGGCTCGAAGTGCCGCGCCCGGGTCCGCCCCCACGCGCGGGGCGCTCGCGGTCCGAGAACCGGCCTCCACGCTCGGGCGCGCCCCGGCGTTCCGGCCGATCGCGCCCGGGGAATCCGGTCCGTCGCCCCGGACCCGCGCCGCGCTCGAAGCGCTCGCGACCCGCGAAGCGGCCGCCGCGCTCGGCGACGCCGCCGCGTTCCTCGCGATCGCGCGACGGGAACCGCGGCCGGCGCTCGGGAGCCGCGTCGCGCTCGAAGCGCTCGCGACCCGCGAAGCGGCCGCCGCGCTTAACACCGCCGCCGCGCTCCTCGCGATCGCGCGAGCCGAATCGCGGCCGGCGCTCGGGAGCCGCGCCGCGCTCGAAGCGCTCGCGACCCGCGAACCGTCCGCCGCGCTCGGCGCCGCCGCGCTCCTCGCGATCGCGCGAGGCGAATCGCGGCCGGCGCTCGGGAGTCGCGCCGCGCTCGAAGCGCTCTCGACCCGCGAACCGTCCGCCGCGC
>JBGAOA010000009.1:0-78060 GCA_044222065.1 Candidatus Eiseniibacteriota bacterium | reverse complement strand
CCGCGCGGCGCCGGCTTGCCCGACGACTTCCACTGGGACCGCATCGTCGAACGCACGGAGGCCGTCTACCGCCGTCTTCCCTAGGCGCCGCGCAGGAGGTTCCGATGTCCGACACGCCCGCCCGCCCGGGCGCCGCCGCGCACACGATCGGCGCGACGCTGCGCTACCCGAGCCGCGAGGCGACGCGCGCCGAGGTCGAAGCGACGCGCTTCGACCGGCCCGCGCGACTGCGCCGCGCGCTCCGCCACCTCGGCATCGCGTGGGGATTGGCGGTCGCGGCCGTGTTCGTGCCGCTGCTGCACTGGGTGCTCGTGCCGTCGCTGCTGCTCGCCGGGCCGGTGCTGTTCTCGGCCGCGATCCAGCAGCGCGCGAAGCTCCGGCGCGTGCGTGGTGCGTGCCCCGCGTGCGCCGCGGCGATCGACACCGCGATCGAGGGCCGGGCGCGCGACGACGTGTCGTTCCGCTGCGAGTCGTGCGGCCGCGCGCTCACCGTCGTGCTCGACGACGACGCGCGCGCGACGCTGCTGGCCTGATCAGCGCCGCGCGGCGCGCCACGCCGCGTGGTGACGCTCGAACGCCGCGCGGAACTCGGCGTCGAAGCGTTCGGCCGCGAACGGCCGCGCGGCGGCGGCCAGCGCCTCGGGCGCGGGCGGGGCCGCCTCGACGAGCCGCATCGCCGCGCACACGGATTCGACCGTCTGCGCGCCGAACAACGCGCCGCCCGGAACGCGCGCGACGCCCCCGGCGCGCACCGCGCCGAGCGAGGCGGCGTCCGCGCCGCGGCCGACGGTCTCGAGCGCGCCGCCCGCGCCGAACGCGACGACCGGGCAGCCGCTCGCCATCGCCTCGAGCGGGACGATGCCGAAGTCCTCCTCGCCCGGGAACAGCAGACCGCGCGCGCCGGCGTAGAGGGCCGCGAACGCGTCGTCCGTGAGCCAGCCGCGCCGGAATTCCACGTTCGGTCCCGCGATCGCGCGCAGCTCGGACTCCATGGGACCGGTGCCCGCGACGACGAGCTTCGCGCCGAGCGCGGCGCACGCCGCGATCGCGAGGTCGCCGCGCTTGTAGGGCGCCATCGCGCCCGAGAGCAGCCAGTAGTCGCGCGGACCTTCCGCGGGGCGGAAGCGCGCGAGCTCCACCGGCGGGTAGATCACCTCGGCCTCGCGCCCGTAGTGGCGGCGGATGCGCGCGGCGATGTAGTCCGAGATCCCGATCATCACGTCGGCGCGCGACGCCGTCGCCGCGTCCCAGCTCCGCAGCCGCGCGCACGTCGCGCGCACGAACGCCTGCAGCGGCGCGGGGAAGCGCCCGGGCGGGAAGTACTGCGACTCGAGCTCCCAGATGTAGCGCATCGGCGTGAGCACGTAGCTCAGGTGGAAGGTCCCGGGCCGCGTCTTCACCGACTTCGCGACCGCGTGGCTCGTCGAGACGACGGCGTCGTAGTCCGACAGGTCGAGCGACTCGATCGCGGCCGGGAACAACGGCAGGAACCAGCGGTAGCGCCGCTCGGCGTCCGGGAAGCGCTGCAGGAACGAGGTCGTGATGCGGCGGCGCTCGATCGCGGGCGTCATCGCGCCGCGCTTCCAGACGAGCGTGAAGAGGTCGGCGTCGGGGAAGAGCCCGCACAGCCTCTCGAGCACGCGTTCGCCGCCTCGCATGCCGGTGAGCCAGTCGTGGACGAGCGCGAGCTTCACGCCGAGGCCTCGTCCGCCGGCCAGTCGCGCGCGGCCCAGGCGATCCCGGCGAGCGCGTAGAGCGGGTAGAGCAGCTCCTCGTCGCCGAGGTTCCATTCGAACAGCCCCGCGACGAGGAACGCGACGATCGCGGCGCCGATCCCGAGCCGCACGCCGGCGGCGAGACCGCCGCGCGCGAGCGTCGCGCGCGCGCCGGCGAACGCGGAGGCCAGCAGCCCGACCGCGAGCGCCGCGTACGCGACGAGGCCGACGACGCCCGTCGTCGCCGCGAGGTGCACCGGCACGCTGTGGAGGTGGCCGGCGCGCTCGGTCGCCTCGGGCGAGCGGTAGCGTTCGTAGAGCGGCTTCAGGTCCATGAGCCCGACGCCCGTCACGGGGTGGTCGCGGAACATCCGCCCGCCGGCTTCCCACATGAGCGTGCGCTCGCGGTTCGTCGCATCGGCCGGGTTCGCGATGCTCGCGAGGCGCGCACGGTAGGGCGCGGGGGCGAGGACGACGGCGAGCACGATCGCTCCGGCGAGGAGCGGGATCCTGCGCGGCTTCGCGACGCCGGCGAGCGTCGCGAGTCCCAGGGCGGCGCCGACCCAGGCGCCGCGCGTGAACGTGGCGCCGAGCGCGAGCGCCGCGAGGGCGCCGCTCACGAGCGCGCCCGTCCGCCAGCGCCGGTCGCGAACGACCAGCGCGATCCCCGCCGCGAGGCACAGCACGAGCAGGCACTGGCCCGCGAACGTGATGTAGTGGCCGACGGCGCCGCGCGCCCGGGAATGGAAGCTCGCGCCCTTCGCGACGAACAGCGCGAGTCCGAACGCGCTCGCGAGCGCGCTCGAGGCGAGGTAGGCCGCGACCGCGCGGCGGCCGGTGGCGGGGCGTGCGGCGTGGAAGGCGGCGAGGATCGCGAGCGGCGGGAACAGCGCCTTGCCGAGCCTCGGGAGGCTTCCCGCCCGGTCCACGGCGAAGGCCGCCGACAGGACGAGCGCCACGATCCAAAGCAGCGCCGGCAGGGCGAGCGGGGTAGGAGCAGGACGGAGGTCGCGGCGTCCGAGCCACAGGGGCAGGGTCGCGGCGAGGCACAGGCCGGTCGCGATTCCCATCGGGGCGATGGTCCAGGGGAGCACGAGCGCCAGCACAACGAATGCTGAATTCGAGAGCGGAAGGAGCCGATCTCGGAGGGGGTCGGGCGCGGGCGGGGCGGCGGACGAATCGGGCGGGCGGGACACGGGGGCGCGAACCTATCCGGGGGGGACGGCAGCGTCCAGCCCGGGTCCGTGACAAACCCGCCGCCGAGTCGTTCATCGATTGGGCCTCCGACCGTCGAACGACGATCGGGAAATCCCTTCCGGCCCAAGCGTTTTTGTTGACACCGGGTTGATGGCTTGACTAGCCTGCGGCCCGAATGCTGTCAGGGAGCCCCGGTACGGATTGCCGGAGGGGCCGCCGCAGGCTCGCCGCACTCGCTCACGGCGAAGGAACGAGACACGGAGGGTGGTCCATGCGGATCCTCGTCACAGGAGGTGCGGGGTTCATCGGCTCCCATCTTTGCGAGCAACTCCTCGAGCGCGGCCACGACGTCTGGGCCCTCGACGATCTCTCCACGGGGCGCATCGAGAACCTCCGCTCGTTCGAACTCCACCCGCGTTTCCGATTCCTCGAAGGTGACGTCACCGACTCGGCGCTGGTCCACGGCCTCGTCGCCCAGTGCGAGCGAGTGTTCCACCTCGCCGCCGCGGTCGGCGTCCGCTACGTGCTCGAGAACCCGCTCCGCTCGCTGCTGACGAACATCCGCGGCACCGAAGTCGTGCTCGAGGCCGCGAGCCAGCACGGTCGCAAGGTGATCCTGTTCTCGAGCAGCGAGGTTTACGGCAAGGGCGTCTCGGTGCCGTTCGCCGAGGACGACGACCGCCTCATGGGACCGACGCACAAGCTGCGCTGGTCGTACGCGTGCGGCAAGGCCGTGGACGAGTGCCTCGCGCAGTCGTACTGGCAGCAGCGCCAGCTGCCCGTCGTCGTGGTGCGCTGCTTCAACACCTGCGGACCGCGTCAGACCGGCGCCTACGGCATGGTGATCCCGAACATGATCGTGCGCGCGCTGCGCGGCGAGCCGATCCTCGTCTACGGCGATGGCCAGCAGTCGCGCTGCTTCTCGGCGGTGGACGATGTCGTGCGCGGTGTCCTGATGCTCGCCGACCGTCGCGAGGCCGAGGGCGAGATCTTCAACATCGGCACCGACGAGGAAGTGACGGTGCTGGAACTCGCGCAGCGCGTGAAGCGCCTGTGCTCGAGCGCTTCGCCGATCGAGTTCGTGCCCTACGAAGAGATCTACGGCAGCTCCTTCGAGGACATGCGGCGCCGCGTGCCGGACCTTCGGAAGATCGAGCGCTTCACGGGCTATCGCCCGGCGGTGTCGCTCGACGAGCTGCTCGAGCTGACGATCCGCGACACGTGCGAGGCGATGGGGCGTCCGGTGCCCTCGGGCCTCGCGACCGCCTGACGCGCGCACCGCGGCCGATCCGTCCCCCCGGAGCATGGCCATCCCGCTCGCGTTCGCCTCGTCGCTGATCTTCGCGCTCGCCCTCACGCCGCTCGCGCGACGGCTCGCGTGGGCGAGCGACTACCTCGACCGCCCCGCGGCGCGGAAGCTCCACCTCGACGCGACGGCGCTGCTCGGCGGCGCGGCCGTGTTCGCCGCGGCGCTTCTCGGCTGGTGGCTCGCGCGCTCGATCGCGCACGGCACGACCGATCCGCGCTCGCTGTTCCTGCTCGGCGGCGCGTGCGTCGCGCTGACGCTCGGCCTCGTGGACGATCGCTTCGGCATGCGGCCGTCGGTGAAGCTCGGCGGGCAGGCGCTCGCGGCCGCGCTCGCGCTCGCGAGCGGCGCGCTTCCGCCGCTGCCGCTGCCCGTGCCGGTCACGTGGGCCGTGTGCGTGTTCCTGATGATCGCGCTCATGAACGCCGTGAACTTCCTCGACAACATGAACGGCATGGTCGGCGGCATCGCGGCGGTGGCGCTCACCGCGTTCGGCTTCCACTCGGCGACGCACGGCGCCCCCGGGCTCGCGGCCGCGCAGTTCGCCCTCGCGGGGGCGGCGGCGGGTTTCCTGCGCTCCAACTTCCCGAAGGCCTCGATCTTCCTCGGGGACGCGGGCAGCCTCGTGATCGGCTATAGTCTCGGCGCTTCGGCGCTGCTCGCGGCCGCTTCCTCGCCGCCGGGCTGGGGCCTCGCGGGAATCGCGCTGATGCTCGGCTACCCCGCGTTCGACATGATCTTCGTCGTGGTCACGCGGCTTCGCGACGGTCGTCCCGTGTACGAAGGCGGCAAGGACCACACCAACCACCGACTGGCGAGTGTCCTGAAATGTCCGATTCGAACCGTGATCCTGGTGTGGTGCAGTACGGCCGTCCTCTGCGCCGCCGGTCTCGTGGTCCTGTGGCTCAACCGTCCGGGACCGGCGATGCTGGCGTGGGGCCTGTGGTCGGCGACGTGTCTGCCGAGCGGGCTCAGTCTATCGTCCGTGCCCCTCAGTCCGCGGTCCCCAGCACCCCCGTCGAAGTGATCGGCGCGCCGCGCGCCGCGCAGCCGCCGCGCGAGCCCGATGCCGAGGACCAGCGCCTCCAGGAACTCGTCGTGTTCATGGCGAAGGGCCTCGTGGACCATCCCGACGAGGTCAGCGTCGAGATCCTGTCGGCCGGACGCGATGCGCGCTTCGAACTGCTCGTGCATCCCGACGACCTCGGACACGTCATCGGCAAGCAGGGCCGGACCGCGCGCTCGATGCGGCTCTGCCTCGACGCCGCGGCCGCGAAGATCGACCGCAACGCCGATCTCGAGATCGCGGACTAGGTTCGTTCCGGACGCGACGGCGGCACGCGTCGCCGGGACGTGAACGATGGCGCTCGTTCGAATCGGCAGGATCGGCCGGGCCCACGGCCTCGCGGGCGAGATGACGCTCGAGGGGGCCTCGCTCACGAGCGAGGAGTTGCTCCGCGTGAAGTCGTTCGTGTGGCGCAAGCGCGGCCTCGACGAGCGCGCGCTCACGCTCGAGCGCGCCCGCCCCATGAACGCGCGCGTACTCGTGACGTTCGCCGAGGTCGCCGACCGCGACACGGCCGCGGGACTCGGGCTCGGCGAGCTGTGGGCGGACGAAGCGAGCCTGCCCGATCCGGGGCCCGGCGTGGCCTACACGTTCCAGCTCGTCGGCATGGACGTGCGCGAAGAGGGCGGCCGCAGCCTTGGGACGCTCGCGGAAGTGTTCCGCACCGGAGCGAACGACGTGTACGTCGTGCGCGGGGAGCGCGAGCTGCTGCTGCCGGCGATCGCCGACGTCGTGCGGAACGTGGACATGGCGGCGCGCGTCATCACGGTGCGCGTGCCGGCCGGACTCGAGGAGCTGTGACCCGCGCGCGGCGCGGACGGACGCCATGAAGATCTCGATCCTCACCATCTTCCCGGATCTCTTTCCGCCGGCGCTCGCCGAGGGGATGATCCGCGCGGCGCGCGAGAAGGGCCAGCTCGAGGTCGCGGTCGTGGGTCTGCGGGACTTCACGACCGACACCCATCGCACGACCGACGACTACCCGTTCGGCGGCGGCGCCGGCATGGTGATGAAGGTCGAGCCGATCCAGCGCGCGCTCGCGAGCCTCGGCGTCGGCGCGAAGGGCGCGCGCCCCGCGGGAACTCTCGTGCTGCTGCTCTCGCCGCAGGGCCGCGCGTTCGCGCAGCCCGTCGCGCTCGAATTCGCGCGGCTCGATCACCTGGTGCTCGTGTGCGGCCGCTACAAGGGCGTGGACGAGCGCGTCGCCGAGCACCTCGCGGACGGCGAGCTTTCGCTCGGCGACTTCGTGCTCTCGGGCGGGGAGCCCGCGGCGCTGTGCGTGACGGACGCCGTCGCGCGGCTGCTGCCGGGCGTCGTGTCGGACTTCGACTCGGTCGAGTCGGACTCGTTCCACTCGGGGCTGCTCGACGCGCCCTACTACACGCGGCCCGCCGACCACGAGGGCTGGACCGTGCCGGACGTCCTGCTCTCGGGCAATCACGCGAAGATCGCGCGCTGGCGGCGCGAGCAGTCGCTGCGCCGCACGTTCGAGCGCCGGCCGGATCTGCTCGCGGCCGAAGCGTTGAGCCCCGAGGATCGGAAGTTCCTGCGCGCGCTCGGCGCTCCCGCTCCCGCGCCCGGCGCCGGGCCGCGCGAGCGCGGCGGCGCCTGAGCGCCGGAACCGCGCCGAGACTCCGGAGTATCAGGGTCGTGATCGGAGCGATCGGAGAGCGGAGCGGGGAGGGGAGCCGCGAGCGCGGGCGACGCGCGCGCGATCCGCTCGCGTTCGCCCTCGTGCTCGCGGTCGTGCTGGCGCTCGCGGGCTGCGACACGGTCGTCGAGGGGCCGCTCACGCCGACGCCGATCGTCGCACCCGAGTCGCGCACGCCGACCGCCGCGGTCGAGCGCCTCGTGTGGAGCTGGCAGCAGCGCGATTCGAGCGCGCTGCGCATGCTGTTCCCGGCCAACTTCCGCTTCGTCGCCGCGCCTTCGGACACCGACACGACCGGGGCGCCGATCCTCACCGGCGGCGAGTGGTTCCGCTCCGACGAGCTCGCCGCCTCCGCGCGGCTCTTCGTGCTCGGGAGCGGCGGGCGGCCGGCCGCGACCGCGATCACGATCGTGCTCGATTCGCTGCTCGCCGACGTCCCGGACCCGCGGCCCGGCAAGCACGCCCGGTGGCACCGCGCGGTCGAGGTCGGGAGCGTCGCCGGGATCCGGCTGCCGAGCGGCTACTACCGCGTCGAGGACCGCAGCCGCTTCTTCCTGGTGCGAGGCGACTCCGCGCAGATTCCCCTCGAGCTTCAGAACCAGGGCGTCCGCCCCGACTCGACCTGGTGGTGGATGGACCAGTGGGAGGACCTCGGCGTGCCCTCGGGGGCCCCGGGCGCGTTCCTCGACTACGCGCGGCTCAAGGCCCTCTACTGGTCGCACTGATCCGGCGCGCCGCCGGCGCCGGCCGCGGCCGCGAGCGCGTTGCCCGTTCCGGGGCGCTCCCCTATACTGCCCGGCCGCATTGGATCGCCCGGAGTTCGGGCGGAGTCAGAAAGGAGCCCGACGATGGGTTTGATCGAGAAGCTGGAAGCCGCCCAGATCAAGGCGGACCGGCCTGAGCTGCGCCCCGGCGACACCATCGAAGTCTCGGTGCGCGTGATCGAGGGCGACAAGGAACGCCAGCAGAAGTTCCGCGGCGACGTCGTGAACGTGCGCGGTTCGGGACTTCGGAAGTCGTTCACCGTCCGCAAGATTTCGGAAGGCATCGGCGTCGAGCGCACGTTCCCGCTCCATTCGCCGAGCGTGGCCGAGATCAAGGTGCTGAGGCACTCGAAGGTGCGCCGCGCGAAGCTGTTCTACCTGCGCGGGAAGGCGGGCAAGGCCGCGCGTCTGCACGAGAAGAAGTCGGGCGCGGAGGCGACGAGCGAGAGCTGAGCCGTGCGCACCGCCCCGTGGCGACGGCTCGCGCGCAACGAACGCGCGTTCGCGGGCTCGGTCGCGACGGTGGCGGGAGTGGACGAAGCCGGCCGCGGACCGCTCGCGGGCCCGGTCGTCGCGGCCGCGGTGGTGCTCGATCTCGAACGCCGCTGGGACGGCCTCAACGACAGCAAGCAGTTGTCGCACGAGCGGCGCGAGGAACTGTTCGCCCGGGTCTCGAACGAGGCCCGGGCGTTTTCGTGGGCCGTCGTGGGTCCGCGAGCGATCGACCGGCTGAACATCCGGCGCGCGAGCCTCGAGGCGATGCGGCGCGCGGTGTGCCAGCTGTCGGTCGCCCCGAACCTCGTGCTCGTCGACGGCGCCGACACGGTGCCGGGCCTCGCGGGCGAACAGCGCGCGGTCGTGGACGGGGACGCCCGCATGCTCTCCGTCGCGGCGGCCTCCGTGCTCGCCAAGGTCGTCCGGGACCGGATCATGGCGCGGCTCGACCGCGTCTGGCCGGCGTACGGCTTCGCGCGCCACAAGGGCTACGGGACGCCCGAGCACCTGGCGGCGCTCGCGACGCACGGCCCCTGCCCGCTCCACCGGTTCAGCTTCGCGCCGGTCGCCGAACTGCTGCTCGCGCTCGAGTGAGCGCGCGCCGCCGGACCCGGCGCGTTCCCTGACGTTCGCGACTCCCGGCGGTGCTACACCTGAGTGCGGCAGGGGACCGTTTCGGCCCGCGCGGACTCGATGGCGCGCCGGCGGGCGCGCCCGGGCGAGCCGATGCCGGTCCGGGGAGGAACGCCATGTCCTCGATCCAGTCCATCCTCGACCGCCAGCTCCGCCGCTGGGAGCTGGAGCGCGCCGCCCGCGCCTCGAGCGCGACGCGCACTCCGCACGGGGCGCCTCTGGAACCGGTCGTCACCGTGTCGCGCGAGCGCGGCAGCGGCGGCGGTCGCATCGCCGATCGCGTCGCGCGCCGCTTCGACTACGCGCTGCTCGACCGCGACGTCATCGACCGCATCTGCGGCTCGAGCGGCGCGCGCCGCAGCCTCGTCGAATCGCTCGACGAGCACGTCCGGTCGCAGATCGCGCTGTGGTGCGAATCGCTCGTCGCACAGCACTACACCGACGCGAGCGACTACGTGGGGCACCTGCTCCAGACCATCCGGGCGATGTCCGAGATCGGCGGCGTGGTCGTCGTGGGCCGCGGCGCGAACGTCATCGTCGGTCCCGAGCGCGGCCTGCACGTGCGCGTCGTGGCGCCGCGCGAGACGCGCATCCGGCGGCTCGTCGAACACGAGCGGCTCGGTTCCCGTGAGGCGGCGCGCGAGGTGGACGCGCGCGACCGCGAACGGGCGGACTTCGTGCGCAAGGTGTTCGGCTGCGACATCGCCGACCCCCACGCGTACGACCTCGTGCTCAACACGGAGGCGCTGTCGCTCGACGAGGCCGCGGCGCTGGTCGGGGACGCGGTGCGGGCGAAGTTCGGCCACGCGCGCGTGCCGGCCGCCACGGGCTGAGGCGGCGGTCCGCTTTGCAGTGGCGGCTCGTGAAGAGCGCGGGCTAGACTCCCGCGCCAATCGCCCCCGCGGTTCGCCTCCGGAAGGGGACGCTCCATGGGGATCGCCCGCATGCGCGGAGCCGAGGGCGAGAATCTCGCCGCGGCCTACCTCGCCCTGATCGGCTACGACGTGATCGCGCGAAACACGAATCTCGGAGGCGTGGAAGTGGACCTCGTCGCGGTGGACGACCGCGTGCGCGTCGTCGTCGAAGTGAAGCTGCGCACGCGCACGGACTACGGCGGCGCGGCGCTCGCCGTGGACCGCGCGAAGCGCGAGCGGCTGCGTCTCGCGGCGCGCGCGCTCGCGCAGCGAGCGCCGGGGCCGGTGCGCGTGGACGTGATCGCGAGCGAGCCGGGTGACCACGGGCTCGCGCTGCAGCACTACCGCAACGCCGTGACCGCGCCGTGACCCGCGCGCGATCACGCTCGTCCCGCACGTCGTCATGGTGAAGGTCCCCCGGCTCGACCCGCTGCGGCTCCCGCGCCGCCTGACGCAGCGCCTGCGCGCGCGCGTGCGCGCCGAGACGACGCGCTGGCGCCGGCGACTGCGGCGTCAGGCGGCGGCGGCCGAGTCCGAGGTGCTGTTCCCGACGCTCGGCCGCGGGGCGATCGCGGTGGACACGCTCGCGGGCGAATTCGATGCGTCGGGGCCGCGGCTCGCGATCCTGCACGCGACGGCGGGCAGCGGGCACAAGCGCGCCGCACAGGCGCTCGCCGCGGCGCTCGCGGCGGAGCGCCCGGACGCGCTCGTGCGCGAGGTGGACACGCTCGTGTTCGCGTCGCGCTGGTACCGCGGCACCTACGCGCAGTCGTACAACGCCATGGCCGCGCGCGCGCCCGCGCTGTGGGCCGCGCTCTACCACTCGTCGGCGATGGGCCCCGTGCATCGCGGCACCGCGCCGGTGCGGCTCGCCGTCGACCGGCTCAACCTGACCCGGCTCGTGCGCGTCGTCGAGCGCGAGCGGCCCGACGCCGTCGTGTGCACGCACTTCCTGCCGGTCGAGGCGCTGTCGCACGCGCGCGGGCGGGGCCGGCTCGGCGTGCCGCTCTACTGCGTCATCACCGACTTCACGGCGCACCCGTTCTGGGCCTTCCCGTACGTGGACCGCTACTTCGTCGCGGGCGCGCTCGTCGCCGACGAACTCGTCGCGCACGGCATCGCGCGCGACCGCATCGAGGTCTCGGGCATCCCGATCGATCCCGTGTTCGCGAGCCCGCGCGGCCGCGAGGCCGCGTGCGCGCGGCTCGGCCTCGATCCCGCGCGTCGGCACGTGCTCGTGATGGGCGGCGGCGCGGGCGTCGGCCCGATCGCCGAACTCGCCGAGCGGCTCGCCGACGTGCCGAGCGCGCCGGTCGTCGTCGCCGTGTGCGGGCACAACACGACGCTGCGGAAGCGGCTCGCGCGCGGCGCGGCCGCCCGTCGCGGCGGCCTGCGCGCGCTCGGCTTCACGCACGACGTGGACGCGCTGCTCGAAGCGTGCGAAGCGGTCGTGAGCAAGGCCGGCGGGCTCACGTGCTCGGAGGCGCTCGCGAAACGCACGCCGCTCGTCGTGTTCCGGCCGACGCCCGGGCAGGAGGTGCAGAACACGCGCTACCTCGTCTCGGGCGGAGCGGCCGTGCACGCCGAGAGCGTGGACGAGGTGTGCGGACTCGTCGAGACGTGGCTCTCGAATCCGCCCGCGCGCGCGCGCGTGCGCGAGGCCGCCGCCCGGCTCGCGCAGGCGGACGCCGCCGCCGTGATCGGGCGCCGCGTGCTCGCCGACCTCGCTGTGCGCGCGCGGTCGGTCGCGTGAGCGCGCGCGCGCGCCGAGGCACCTCGCGGTGCGCGCGCCGTCGGTCGCGTGAACGCGCGCGCGCGCCGCGGCGCGCGCGACGTCGCGCCGAAGCCGGCCGCGGTTCCGTTCGCGCCGCTCGCGCCGCGGCATCCGGCGCTCCTCGCGCTCGCGCTCGTCGTCGCCGGCTGCCTCGTCGCCGACGTGACGTGGTGGATGCCCGATCCCGACCTGTTCCAGCACCTCGCGGTCGGCCGGGTGATCTGGAGCGAGCACCGCATCCCGCTCGTTCAGGAGTGGTCGTGGCCGACCTTCGGCGCGCCCGACGTGAACGGCAGCTGGGGCTTCGATGCGCTGCTGTGGCCGTTCTGGAAGCTCGGCGAGGCGTGGGGGCTCGCGGTGTGGCGTTCTCTCACGACGCTCGCGGCGTTCGCGTTCGCGTGGGCCGCGGCGCGCCGGCTCGGCGCGCGCGGCGTACTCGCGCTCGTCGTCGTCGCGGCGTGCGGGCTCGTGTACCGCCAGCGCGCGCTCGCGCGTCCCGAGACGCTCGCCGCGGTGCTGCTCGCGGCGGAGCTGTGGATCCTCGAGACGCGCCGCGCGGGCGGCCGGGACCGCTGGCCGTGGCTCGTCGCGATCGGCTGGCTGTGGGCGAACGCGCACGTGTCGTGGTGGTTCGGCTTCGCGCTCCAGGGCATCTACCTGCTCGATGCCCTCGTGCGCGGGCCGCGTCCGCTCGCGCGCGGACTCGCGCTCGCGCTCGGGATCGGAGCCCTCGCCTCGCTCGCCAATCCATTCGGCTGGCGCGCGCTCGCGGCGCCGTTCGACTACGCGTTCCACCTCGGGCGCGAGCCGCTGTTCCGCCAGATCGTCGAGCTCCAGCCCGTGAACTGGGCGGCGCACGCGCGTGACGGCCAGCCCGTGCTGGTCGCGCTGTGGCCGCTGCTGATCGCGATCCGCGCGCTGGGCCGCCGCTTCGATCTCGCCGAGACGCTCGCGGCCGCCCTGTTCACGACGCTTGGCCTCGCGAGCCAGCGCTTCACGGGCGTCTACGCGCTCGTCGCCGCGCCGTTCGTCGCGCGCGGTCTCGGCGAGGCGCTCCTGCCGCTCGCGCGCCCGCGAGCGCTCGTCTCCGCGCTCGCGCGTCCGTGGCCGCGCGCGGCGCTCGCCGCGCTGCTCGCGATCGCGCTGTCCGTGCCGGAATGGACGCGCGCCGATCTGCGGCCCGGCGTCGGCGTGGACTGGAGCTGGCAACCGCGCGGCGCGTGCGAGTTCGTCGCTCGCCACGGCGTGCGCGGGCGGTTCTGCAACCCGTTCTCGTTCGCGGGCTGGATGCTGTGGCGCTTCCCCGGCGAGCGCGACCGGCTGCCGTTCCTCGACGTCCACCAGGCCGGCACGCCCGCGATCCGCGACGAATGGCTGCACGGCTTCGACTCGCCCGAGCGCTGGCGCGCCTTCGACGCGCACTGGGGCTTCGACGCCGTGCTCGTCAAGCGCCTGCCGTTCCCGGGCGCCGCCGACGTCGTCGAGCGCGACACGAGCTTCGCGCTCGTGTTCCAGGACGACGTCGCCGCGCTGTTCGTGAAGCGCGCGCGCTTCGCGTCGCTCGCGGACTCGTTCGAGTACCGCTGGCTGCCCGCGGGCGCCGCGGGCCGGGCGGAAGTCCGGCGCGTCGCGAACGCCGACGCCGGGCTGCGCGCGAGCGTCGCGGCGGAGGCGCGTCGCGCGAGCGCGGCATCGGACGCGAACGGCGAGACGGAGGCGCTGCTCGGCCACTTCGCCGCGCTCGAGGACCGCTTCGCCGAAGCGCGTGCCCACTTCGAGCGCGCCGCGGCCGCGAACCGCGTGCTCCCGGGCGTTCACGAGCCGCTCGGCGTGATCGCGCTGATCGAGAACCGCCCGGACGACGCGCTGCGCGAATTCCGCGCCGAGCGCGTGCGGCGCGACGCGCCCGGGGGGCTCGACCTGCGCTTCGGCCAGGCGTACCAGCGGCTCGGCCGGATGCGCGAGGCGCGCGCGGCCTACCGCGCCGAACTCGCGCGCGGCCCGTACGGCGCCGAAGCGGCCGACTCGCTGCGCGCGCTCGAGGGGCGTTGAGCCCGCCGACTCGCGGCGGCCCCGCGAGTTCGGCTAACGTGCGCGCTCCGATCATGACCGCCACGCTCACGGCCCAGGACCTCGTCGCCCGCGCGCTCGATCGCGACCGCGTGGCGCTCGCGCGCGCGATCTCGCACGTCGAGAACGAGAGCCCCGAGGCGGTGCCGATCCTCGATGCGTGCTTCGCGAAGAGCGGACGCGCGTTCCGGATCGGCATCACGGGTCCGCCCGGCGCGGGGAAGAGCACGCTCGTGACGCGCCTCGCGCTCGAGTACCGCGCGCGCGGCGAGACGGTCGCGATCGTCGCCGTGGATCCGACGAGCCCCTTCAGCGGCGGCGCGCTGCTCGGCGACCGCGTGCGCATGGGCGAACTCGCGGGCGACGACGGCGTGTTCATCCGCTCGATGGCGACGCGCGGCAGCCTCGGCGGTCTCGCCGTGCACACCGCGCAGGCGTGCGACGTGCTCGACGCCGCGGGCTACTCGCGCATCCTCATCGAGACGGTGGGCGTGGGGCAGAGCGAGCTCGAGGTCGCGCAGACCGCGGACTCGACGGTCGTCGTGCTCGTGCCCGAGTCGGGCGACGCCGTGCAGGCGATGAAGGCGGGCCTCATGGAGATCGCCGACCTGTTCGTCGTGAACAAGGCCGACCGCGAAGGCGCCGACCGCGCCGCGTTCGCGATCAACTCGGCGCTCGAACTGCGCGCGCCGACGAGCGACTGGGTGCCGCCCGTGCGGCTCACCGTCGCCTCGCGCGGCGAGGGCGTCGCCGAACTCGCCGACGGTCTCGAAGAGCACCTCGGCTACATGCGCGAACGCGGCGCGCTCGACCGCCGCCGGAAGCAGCGGCTCGAGCAGCGGCTCACCGAACTGCTGCGCGACCGCCTGTGGACCCGGTTCCGCACCGCCGTTCCGGCCGACGCGTGGCGCGCGGCGCTCGAGCGGCTCGCCGCGCGCGAAGAGACGCCGCACCAGGCGGCCGAGCGGCTCATCCGAAGCTGAGCCGCCGGCGATGCTCGGGCCGGGCGCGGGGAACCGCGCGGCCGCGAGCGGCATTGAGGCATCGCCCGCCCGCCCCCGCACACCTTCCACCCCGGAGGATCGAATGAACTCGTCACGCCCGCTCGAACTGGCGACGCTCGCCGGCGGCTGCTTCTGGTGCCTGGACGCCGTGTACCGCGACTTGAAGGGCGTCGAGCGCGTGGAGGCCGGCTACTCGGGAGGCCGCGTCGCGAATCCGACCTACAAGGCCGTGTGCTCGGGCGAGACCGGCCACGCCGAGGTCGTGCGCATCGAGTTCGATCCCGCGCAGGTCCCGTTCCGCGACCTGCTGCGTGTGTTCTTCACGGTTCACGATCCGACGACGCTGAACCGGCAGGGCGCGGACGTCGGCACGCAGTATCGCTCGGCGATCTTCACGCACTCGGGCGAGCAGGAAGTCGCCGCGCGCGAGGTGATCGCGGAACTCTCGGCCGAAGGCCTGTGGCGCGACCCGATCGTCACCGCGATCGAGCCGCTGCGCGACTACTTCCCGGCCGAGAGCTACCACCAGGACTATTTCGCGCTGAACCCGAACCAGCCCTACTGCCGGGCGGTCGTGGCGCCCAAGGTGGCGAAGTTCCGGAAGCGCTTCCTCGAGCAGCTGAAGGCGGGGGTGTAGCGCGGCGTCCCGGGCGGGGCCGCGGGCCGCGCCCCCGGGGGGCATCGTGCGTGCGTGCGGCGCCGGGTTGCGAGCCCCCCTCCACGGACTGTGACGAAACGGCCTCGAGCGCATTCGCAATGACACGCGTTCCTCGACCGACGCCGTTCGTCCCATCCTGCGGAGTCCACACGTCATGCACTTCCTCGCCGATTGTCCCCGGTGCGCACGGGCCGCATTCGCTGCCGCCGTGATCCTCGCGCTGGGACTCGCCCTTTCGTCCGCCCCCGCGTTCGCCGTCGTGCCCTCGACGACGAGCTATCAAGGCGTGCTCGCCGACGGCGCCGGGAACATCGTCCCGGACGGGACCTACGACCTGACGTTCCGCCTGTACCTCTTCGACGTCGGCGGCAGTCCGGCGTGGACCGAGACCCAGGCGGGCGTCACGGTGAACCGGGGGGGCTTCAGCGTGGTGCTCGGGTCCGTGACCCCGCTCGAGATCCTGTTCGACTGGCCGTACTACCTCGGCGTGTCCGTGAACGGCGGCGCCGAACTCACGCCGCGCGTGGCGCTGACTCCGGTGCCGCAAGCTCTCGCGTTGCGTCTGCCGTACGTCGGCCTCGGCCCGACTTCGACGACGTCGTTCGTGGTCGCGAACGACGGCGGCGGCTACGCGATCGGCGCCGATCCCGGCTTCATCGCGGGCAGCCTGCTCAACGACGGGGTGTACGTCGCGTGGGGGCCGTCGTCCATCTACGGCACGGCCATCTTCGAAGCGGGGCCGAACGGCGGCGATCTGTGGATCGCGAACACGAGCGGTCAGGCGATCGGGCTGATGGTCCCGAACTTCGCGACTGCGGCGGGTGAGCTTCGGCTCATGAAGGGCAACAGCACGAGAGGCATTCGCATGATCGGCGACGTGTCGGGTTCCGAGGATCCCTACGTCCTCTTCGACGGCGCCTCACGCGACGTGCTGTTCGACACGCGCGTCGCCGGCGACGGCGGCGTTCAGTTGCCCGCGAGCTCGATCTCGTCGGCCGAGATCCTGGATGAGCCCGGCGTCGCGCAGGGGCACGGGAGTAGCTCGGTGGTGATCTCCACTTCCACCACGGTGACCGATCTCGTGAGCGTGACGATCACGACGCCGGCCGCCGGCTACATCGAGGTCGAAGCGGATGGCATGCACGGCATCGGCGGCAACGGGTCCGTGATGAACGAGGCCGAACTCACGATCAAGGACTCCTCGGGCGGCAGCATGGACTACTCGCGCTACACCGTCTCGGGTTTCACTCCGCCGCCCCGTTCGGCCTCAGCCGCATTCCCATTTCTCACTACGACGCACCTACTTCAAGCCGGCGGGGCACGTACTCGTTCTACTTCCAGGCTCGCGCGAACAATGGGAGCTTCTCGAACTACGTGTGGGCAGCCGACCATCACCGCGACGTTCGTTCCGACCTCGTACGAGCCGTCTCGTCGACCTGTTGAGCGGCGGGACGCGGTGCGCGACGGGCTCGCAGGAACGTCCGTCGCGGGTCACTCGTCGGGCCCGGCGGGGAGCGCGCGACGCCGGCGCCGTGCAGGTGGATCTGCGCGAGCTGGAACTGCGCGCGGCGCGCTGCGCGAGGCGGCGGCGAAGGCGGAGGTCGAGCTGATGCGCGCGACGACGGCGGCGGCACCCGCGCCGCGCCGCATCGCGGCCGCCGCGAAGCGCGCGCACGATCGCGATGAGCGCGCGCCGCGATCGCCGCACGCGCACGCGTGCTGCGCGGCGGCGTGGTGTCGACGGCGCGCAGAACTCGTCGCTGCTCGGCGTCGGCCAGCTGGTCGTCGGCGGCCCGGCGAACGCGAGCTTCTTCCTGTGCCACGGCTTCGGTGCTTCGGCGGCACTCGCGTCGTCTCGGTGGAACCCGATCCGCGCGATCCTGGGCGACGGCCGCGCTGCCGAAGTCGCTCGCGTTCGGCCCGCCGTCGCCGAACCCGGCGCGTGGCTTCGTGCGCTTCTCGAAGGACGCGGTCGTGACGTTCGCGGTCTATGACGTCGCGGGGCGGCAGCTCGGCGAGCCGGTGCGGCAGGCGTTCACCGCCGGTTACCACGAACTGCGCTGGAGCGCGCCCGAGGGGAACGCGGGCGTGTACTTCGGGCGGCTCGAGGTGGAAGGCGAGCCGGGCGCGACGCGCCGGATCGTGCTCGTGAAGTGAGTCTCGCGACGGCGCGACGCGCTCACGCGCGTCCGCCGTCGCCTCCGCCCACTCGAGCGACTGCACGTACGCGGCGTCGAGCGCCGCGTCGTCGGGGCCGCCCTCGCCGCGCGCGTCGTCGAGCGTCGCCCAGTCGCCGCGCTCGTACGCGCGCACCATGCGCAACACGGCGCCGACCTCGTTGTCCCCGCCGAGCAGCGCATCGCGCACGGACTCCGGCACCGCGAGCCCGGACAGGATCTCCTCGAGCGGCCGCCCGACCATGGCGTCGGCGACGGAGAGCATGCCGGTGAGGAACAGCTCGAGGTCGTGCTCGTCGAGCCCGCTCTCGGCGCCGAGCCGTTCGGCGAAGCGGGCGCGCGCGAGCGACGTCACGACGAGCGCGCGCGGCCGGTCGCTCGCGAGCGAGAGCAGTCCCATCATCAGCGCCCACTTCCGCAGCGGACGGAGCCCCATCAGCGCGAGCGCGTGGCGCAGCGACGTGATCTCGTAGCGCCAGCCGAACGCGGCGGAGTTCAGGTAGCGCAGCAGGCGCATCGTGAGCGCGACGTCCTGACGGAACAGCTCCTCGAGCCGCTCGAACGACGCGTCCGTGCGGCTCGCCTCGGAGAGGAAGCGCAGCTGGAACGCCTTCGACGGCGGCAGGTCGCGCGTCTCGAGCATCTGCGGCTCGCAGAAGAAGTAGCCCTGGAACAGCTCGTAGCCGGCCTCGAGCGCCGCGGCGTGCTCCTCGTGCGTCTCGACCTTCTCGGCGAGCGGGCGCAGGCCGCGCGCGCGCAGCGCCGCCACGAAACCGCCCTCGCGCCAGTGCGGCGCGGTGCGCACGTCCACCTTGACGATCGCGGCGTAGGGAAGGAACGCGTCGGTGTTCGGGCCGCCGACGTAGTCGTCGAGCGCGATGACGTAGCCCGCGTCGTGCAGCTTCGAGACGGCGAGCAGGTTGTCGGCCGTGGGCTCGAGCGATTCGAGCAGCTCGACGACCGTGCGCTCGCGCGGGAGCAGCCGGTAGAGCTCGTCGTGCAGCGCGCCGCGCGAGAGGTTCACGAACGCGAGCGCGTTCCCGACGAGGTCGTCGAACCCGAAGGCCGCCGTGCTCTGTTCGATGCTGATCGCGGTCGCGGCGTCGGTGTCCGTGACGGTGAAGCGGTTCTCGGAGGAGTTCCGGAACAGCAGCTCGTACGCCACGACGCGCGAATCGCGATCGAAGATCGGCTGGCGCGCGACGAAGATGCGGCGCGCCGGCGCCGGATCGCCGCACGCTGCCGGGATCGAATGCGCGCCGGGCGCGCTCGGGTCGCGGGGCGACTCGGGTTCCATCGGGGGCTCGCTCGGGGGCGGGGAGGCGTTCGGGAAAGAGTCCACCTTCGCAGTCTCGGCGCGGAGGGGCCGGGCTTGAGGGGCCGAATGCGCTTCGTCCTTGAGCCGGCGGCGCGCGGGCCGACATACTCGCGCCGGCCACGTTCGCCGCTCACCCCTCGCCCGGAGCCTGCCCCCATGCTTCGCCGCATCGTCGCGCTCGCCGCGCTCGCCGCCGTCGCTTCCTCGCCGCTCGTGATTTCGCCCGCCCGCGCCGGACGCGTGCAGCTCTGCTCGCAGACCACGGGCACCTCGCCGTGCCCGCTGCCGGGGTCGAAGATCGCACTCGGCGACACGCTGGAAGTGTCGGCCGCGAACGTCGTCACGTACTTCCTCGCCTCGCCGGGCGGGGCGTTCGCCGACAGCGGCCTGTTCCTCGTGCAGCCGGGCGGCACGTTCGCGATGAGCGGCTGGGCCTGGCCGCGCGTCTTCGCGAGCGCGCAGATCGACAACCGCGGTGCGTGGACGAACGACGCGATCCTGCAGATCGAGGACGACGGCACGATGTGGAACCGCACCGGCGCCACGCTCGTCACGAGCAGCGACTTCACGATCTACGACGACGGGCGGCTCGTGAACGACGGCCTCGTCGAGAACAACCTCTACCTGTACACGCTCATCGACCCGTCGAACGATCCGCCGGGCGATCCCGACAATCCGACGCTCGACAACCGCGGCACGTTCCTCAATCACGCGGGCGCCGACCTGCCGCTCGACGGCGAGTGCTTCAACTCGGGCACGCTCGTGAACGAGGCCGGCGCGTTCTTCTCGAACACCGGCCTCCTCACGAACACCGGCACGCTCGTGATCGCGGGTCCGCTCACGAACACGCTCTACGACGCGGGTCGCGCGCGCATCGTGAACGACGGGGACTTCCGCGTCGCCGCCACCGGCAGCGTGGATCGCAGCACGGCCGTGAAGCCTTTCGGCAGCTACTGGCAGACGTCGGGCCGCACGGTCGTGAACGGGCCCGTGAAGCAGACGCTCGTCTACGTCATGGGCGGCGCGCTCGAGGGCGGCGCGTCGCTCCAGGGCGTCGTGCGCGTCGGCGACGGCGCGGGCTCCACCGCGACGCTCTCGCCGGGTGACTCGCTCGACGCGATCGCGACGCTCGCGATCACGGGCTCGCTCGGGCTCGGCGCCGACGCGCGCACCGTCGCCGATCTCGCCGCCGGCGGACTGTGCGACCTCGTCACCGCGACGACGCGCGACACGCTGCGCGGCGAACTCGCGCTGCGGCTCTCGACGACGTCGCCACCCGCGGTCGGCGACACGCTCACGATCCTCACGGCCGGCACCGCGATCACCGGCACGTTCGCGTCGGTCACGGTGGACGGCGTTCCGAACGCCGGCGCCGTGGCGGTGCTGTACGAAGCGAAGCGCGTGCGCGTCGTCGTGCTCGCGCTCGTCGGCGTCGAGACCGTCGCCACGCTCCCGGAGGCCGCGCGCCTCGCGGTGCGCGGCGGACCCGCGGGACGGGAACTCGCGCTCGACCTGCCGCGCGCGGCCCGGGTGCGGCTGACGCTCCACGACGTGCTCGGGCGGCGGGTCGCGCTCGTCGCCGACGGCGAACTCGCCCCCGGCGCGCACCGCTTCGCGCTCGAGGCGCGTGCCTTGCCGGTGGGCGTGCTGTTCGCGCGCGCGAGCGTCTCGGACGCGGCCGGAACGACGCGCCTCGCCGCGCGATTCGCCTCGGTGCGCTGAGTCCGCGACTCCGCGCGACGCATCCTTGACCCTCTGCGAAGGGCGCTCGTAGGCTGCCCGGGTCCTTTCGCGTCCTTCGCGGCGCTGGCCGCACCACCCTGAGCGGGAGTCCGAGCATGGCCCTTCGCATTCCGAGTTCGAAGTCCCGCGCGTCGAAGCGCGGCCACGCCCCTCGACGTGCGCCGGCGAAGTCGGCGAAGGCGGCCGCGACGACCGGCGCGTTCGCGGCCCAGCGGCGCGAATGGGAAGAGCGGTTTACGGGCTCGAAGAAGCGCGCCGACGTCTACCCCTACACGATCTCGGGGATCCCGATCCGCCCGCTCTACGGGCCGGACGACGTCGCGGGCACGGACCTCGCGCGCGACCTCGCGCACCCCGGCGAGTATCCGTTCACGCGCGGCATCCACCCGACGATGTACCGCGGAAAGATGTTCACGATGCGCCAGTTCGCGGGCTTCGGCACCGCCCGCGAGACGAACCAGCGCTTCCACTACCTGCTCGGCCACGGCCAGACGGGACTCTCGATCGCGTTCGACAACCCGACGATCATGGGCTACGACAGCGATCACCCGAAGTCGCACGGCGAAGTCGGCAAGTGCGGCGTCGCGGTGGACAGCCTGCGCGACATGGAAGTGCTGCTCGACGGCATCGACCCGGGCGCGATCTCGACGTCCATGACGATCAACGGGCCGGCGTCGATCCTGTTCGGCTTCTACCTCGCGAACGCCGACAAGCGCGGCGTGCCGTTCTCGAACCTGCGCGGCACGCTCCAGAACGACATCCTGAAGGAGTACATCGCGCAGAAGTGCTGGTGCTTCCCGCCGGAACCGTCGCTCCGCATCATCGTGGACCTGATCGAGTTCGCGACGAAGCACGTGCCGCAGTGGAACACGATCTCGATCTCGGGCTACCACATCCGCGAAGCGGGCAGCACCGCCGCTCAGGAACTGGCGTTCACGCTCGCCGACGGCTTCACGTACGTCGAGCGCTGTATCGAGCGCGGTCTCGACGTGGACGACTTCGCCCCGCGGCTGTCGTTCTTCTGGAACAGCCACCTCGACTTCTTCGAGGAGATCGCGAAGCTGCGCGCCGCGCGCCGCATCTGGGCGCGCCACATGCGCGAACGTTACGGGGCGAAGCGCAAGGAGTCGTGGCTTATGCGCTTCCACACCCAGACCGCCGGCTGCTCGCTGTGGGACAAGCAGCCCGAGAACAACATCGTCCGCACCGCGTTCGAGGCGCTCGCGGGCGTGCTCGGCGGCACGCAGTCGCTGCACACGAACTCGATGGACGAGACGATCGCGCTGCCGAGCGACAAGGCCGTGAAGATCGCGCTCCGCACGCAGCAGATCATCGCGCACGAGATCGGCGTCACCGAGACGATCGACCCGCTCGGCGGGTCGTGGTACGTCGAGAGCCTCACGAACCGGCTCGAGGAAGAGGCCGAGCATTACTTCCGCCAGATCGAGGCGATGGGCGGCGTCGTCGCCGGTATCGAGCGCGGGTTCTTCCAGCGCGAGATCGCCGCGGCCGCGTACCAGTACCAGCAGGAGATCGAGAAGAAGCAGCGCGTCCTCGTCGGCGTGAACGAGTACGTCGAGCCGGACGAGAAGCTGGACATCCCGATCCTGTACATCTCCGAGGAAGCCGAGAGCGAGCAGAAGGCCGCACTCGCCGAGCTGCGCCGCACGCGCGACGGCAAGGCGACGGCCTCGGCGCTGCACGCGCTCACGGCCGCCGCGCGCACGCGGCCGGGCGAGGCGAACCTCATGGAGAGGATCTACGAGGCCGCGCGCACGTACGCGACCGAGGGCGAGATCCGCGGCGCGATGCGCGAGGTGTTCGGCGACTACGTCGAGGACCCGCAGTTCTAGGGGCGCCATGGGCGGCAACACCGTTCCGATCCTGCTCGCGCTCGCCGGCGTCGCCGTCGTCGCGTTCCTGCTGCGGCGTCTCGCCGGCGGTGGTGACGCGACGACCGGTTCCGTTCCGACGGTCCCCGAGGCGGCGCCCGCACCCGTGGCGGAGGCCGACGAGGACGACGACGCCGTGGACGCCGACGCGCCCGCGATCGCCGCGATGACGTCGGACGGTCTCGCCTTCATCGGCGAGGACCACGCGGTTCGCGTCGTGCCCGTGCGCGCCGAAGGCGGCATCGCGGCGGAGCCGAACGCCTACGCGCCGTCGGTCGGCGAGCTGCTGCGCGCGGGCGACTTCACGGCGGGGCGCGTCGTGCGCGGCGCGCCGGACCACGATCCGTGGCGGCTCGAGCTGCTCGGGCGCGAGGGCGAGTTCTTGCCGTTCGCGTTCGAGACCGAGGACGCGGCGCGCACCGCGATGGAGCTGCTCGAGGCGCGCGAAGTCGTGCGCTTCGAGACCGACGAGCACGACCGGCCGATCCGGCCGTCCGCGGAACAGTTCGAGGAGGCCCGCCGGCGCTACGACGAGACCGAGCGCGAGCTGGCCAATCTCGGCGACGAAGAACCCTGACGACGTGACGCGGCCGCGACGGTCTGAGGCCGCGAAGGAGATCCGATGCAGCGCAAGATCCGAGTGCTGGTGGGCAAGCCGGGCCTCGACGGTCACGATCGCGGCGCGAAGGTGGTCGCGGCGGCACTGCGCGACGCGGGCATGGAAGTGATCTACACCGGGCTCCACCAGACGCCGCGCCAGATCGTGGACGCCGCGGTCCAGGAGGACGTGGACGTCGTCGCGCTGTCGATCCTGTCCGGCGCGCACATGACGCTGTTCCCCGAGGTGCAGGAGCTGATGCGCTCGGTCGGCATCGGCGACAAGCTGCTCACGGGCGGCGGCATCATTCCGCCCGAGGACATGGACTCGCTCGCGAAGAGCGGGATCGGCCGGCTGTTCGGACCCGGCTCCTCGACCCAGGACATCGTCGTGTACATCCGCGAGTGGTTCGCCTCGGTGCACGGCGCCGACGCGCTGCCGCCGCTGCCGCCGCCGCCGGCGCCGCGCGCGCTCGAGGAGTCGTTCGGCGCGATGCCGTCGGTCGCGCGCCCGCGCCCGGCCGCGCTCGCGAAGCGGGACGCCGGCGAAGCCGCGCACCACGCGCGCGCCGCGAAGCCGAAGAAGAAGCCCGCGGCGAAGCCGAAGCGCAGGGCGGCGGCGAAGCCCGCGAAGAAGTCGGCCGCGAAGCCGATGCGCAGGGCGGCGGCGAAGCCCGCGAAGAAGTCGGCCGCGAAGCCGAAGCGCAGGGCGGCGGCGAAGCCCGCGAAGAAGTCGGCCGCGAAGCCGATGCGCAGGGCGGCGGCGAAGCCCGCGAAGAAGTCGGCCGCGAAGCCGAAGCGCAAGGCGGCGGCGAAGCGCCGCGCCGGCCGCCGTTGACCGATACCCGCACGCCCGCGCTCCCGGCCGAGCCGGAGCTGTCGTTCGCCTCGCGCGACGGGCTGCCGTTCCTCGTCGAGCACTGGTACCTCGGCACGCGCACGACGCGCTACATGATGGTGCGGCGCTTTCGCGAGGTGCTCGATCGTGCGGCGCTCCGCCCCGGGCTCGACGTGCTCGACCTCGGGTGCGGCTGGGCGTACGGCACGCTGTGGGCGAAGCGGGCGGGCTGCCGCATCGCGGGCATCGACCTCGGCATCGACCAGCTGCGCTGGGCGCGGCGCGCGCTGCCCGAGGCCGAGGCGCTGCGGCTCACGCTCGCGAACGCGAAGCGGCTGCCGTTCCGCAGCGAGAGCTTCGACCGTGCGGTGTCGGTCGAGATGATGGAGCACGTGTTCCGGCCCGACCGTGACGCCGTGTTCGAGGAGATCGCGCGCGTCTTGAAGCCCGGAGCGCGCGTGTCCATCTCGACGCCGAACGCCGCGTCGCCGATCGAAACCGTGAAGCGGCTCGCGGTGAAGCTGCCCGCGCTGCGCCGCCGCCTGCCCTCGAGCTGCTTCCCCGAGGCGAGCGACGACGCGAGCACGTACCACCCGTACCGCTACCACCACCCGCTGCCCGCCGCCGAGCTGATCGCGCGGCTCGAGGGCGCGGGTTTCCGCGTGCTCGGCTCCGCGAGCTTCCTGTGGGTGCCGAAGACGCTGCCCGATCCGCTGCTCGGCCTGGGTCGCGCGGCCGAGTCGGCGTGCGAGGCGCTGCCGCTCGTGACGCGATTCGGCGCGACGACCCTCGTGTGGGCCGAGAAGCGATGAGCGCGCGGCTCGTCGTCGCGCTCAACGGCAGCCCCGTGCGCGGCAGCAGCGTGGACTTGCTGCTGCGCGCCGCGATCGAGGGCGCCGAGTCGGCGGGCGCCGCGTCGGTGCACTTCCGCTGCGCCGAGCTCGCGATCGCGCCGTGCGTCGCGTGCGGTCCGGAGCCGACCGAGGGCTGCTGCGTGATCCACGACGACATGGACCGGGTGTACGACGCGCTCGATCGCGCGCACGCGGTCTTCGTCGGCTCGCCCGTGTACTTCGACACCGTGAGCGGGCCGCTCAAGATGCTGATCGACCGCTGCAACTGCGTGACGCCGCTCGTGCGTCTCGAGGGCGGCGCGCTCGACTTCCGCGCGAAGTGGGCGCGCACGCGGCGCGGCGCGTTCCTGACCTCGTGCAGCAGCGCGCATCCGCACGAGCACGCCGAACGCACCGTGCGCGGATTCCTCAAATGGATCGGCGCGAAGTGGGAGGAGACGATCGCGTTCCGTCACGACGACGACGGCGCGGGCAGCGTCGCGACGCGATCGGAACTCGTGGAGCGCGCCCGCGCGCTCGGACGGCGGCTCGCCGAGAGCCCGCCACTGGAGGTCGGATCGTGAAGCGACTCGTGATGACGGCCGGAATCCTCGCGATGCTCGCCGGCTGCGGCGGCTCGTCCTCGGAGCAGAAGCCGAAGCTCACGGAGCACCAGCGCGACAGCGTGCTCGCGACCGAGAAGGCGATCCCGGGTTCGGGCGCGGTGGGCGGCGCGCTGAACGCGGCCGCGAAGGAGCAGCAGCACGCGGCGGACATGGACTCGCTGACGCGTTGAGCGCCGCGCGCCCGGCGGCGTGACGTTCTCGCTTGCGTCGCCGCCGGAGCTTCGCCGAAGGTGGGGCTCCGACTCCCGCGGACGCGCCCGCCGATCCGGGCGCGTTCCGCCTCGCTTCCCGCCGCTCCGGAGCCCGCGATGCGCGAACCCGTGACGCTCGTCCGTCCCGCCGTCCGTGCGGGCGGGCCCGTCGCCGCCGGCGACGACTCGCTGCCCTCGGACCTGCTCGACCAGGTGCGCAGCCGGGTCGCGCTGCTCGCCGGGCTGCTCTTCGTCGCGTTCGCCTTCGATCCCGTGCTCGCGCTCGTGGCGGCGCTCGTGTCGTCGGCGACCGGATCGCCGCCGCCGCCCGATTCGCTCGCCCGCACCGTGTTCCTCGTGTCGAGCCTCCTCGCCATCGCCGCCTCCGGCGCGCTGTGGTGGGTCGCCCGCGATTCGCGGTTTCCCTCGACGCGCCTGCACGTCGTCGGCCTCGTGTACGAGGTCGCGATCTGCGGCGTGATCGCGACGACCGCGATCTGGCAGGAGTTCCTCGATCGCGGCGCGATCCCGCGGCTCACGTGGGTTCCCGTCGTGGTGCTGCTGTTCCCGCTCCTGCTCCCGGGGCCGCCCCGTCGGATGCTGATCGCCGGGATCGCGGCCGGCGCGACCGTGCCCCTCGCGATCCTCACGCTCGCGCTCGCCGGGCAGGTTCGCGCGGGGGCGGACGACTACATCAGCGCGAGCCTCGGCTCGGGGTTCGCGGTCACGTTCGCGTTCATCGGGGCGCGCGTCATCTACGGGCTCGGACGCGAGGTCGCGGCCGCGCGCGAACTCGGCAGTTACCTGCTCGAGTCGCGGCTCGGACACGGCGGGATGGGCGAGGTGTGGCGCGCCCGGCACCGCCTGCTCGCCCGCCCGGCCGCGATCAAGCTCATCCGGCGCCGTGCCGCCGACGGCACGCCGATTCCGCTCACGGAGGACGTCGTGCGCCGCTTCGAACGCGAGGCGCAGGCCGTGGCGAGCCTGCGCTCGCCGCACACGGTCGACCTGTTCGACTTCGGCGTCGCGAGCGACGGCACGCTCTATTCCGTGATGGAACTGCTCGAGGGACTGGACGCGAGCGCGCTCGTGCGCCGCCACGGTCCGATTCCGCCGGCGCGCGCGATCCACCTGCTGAGGCAAGTGTGCCGCTCGCTCGAGGAGGCCGAGGCTCGCGGGCTCGTCCATCGCGACATCAAGCCGGCGAACATCTTCGTGTGCCGCTACGGCGTCGAGAACGATTTCGTGAAGGTGCTCGACTTCGGCCTCGTGCGCGCGCTCTCGGGCGGCTCGCCCCTCGATCCCACGCGCACGAGCGACGAGTTCATCCACGGCACTCCCGAGTACATGCCGCCGGAGCAGGCGCTCGGCCGGGCCGACCTCGACGGCCGCGCCGATCTTTACGCGACGGGGTGCGTCGCGTACTGGTTCCTGACCGGCCGGCAGGTGTTCGAGGCGCCGACGCCCATGGCGCACTTGCTGCACCACGCGAACACGCCGCCCGCGCCGCCTTCCTCGCGCGCCTCGCAGCCGATCCCCGAGGCGCTCGAACGGGTCGTGATGGCGTGCCTCGAGAAGGATCCGGCCCGTCGCCCTCAGACGGCGCGTGCGCTCTCGGACGCGCTCGGCGCGGTGCCGCTCGAACGCGCGTGGTCGGAGGTCGACGCGCGCGACTGGTGGAATCTCCACCTGCCGGCATCCGCATGAGCGACTCGCTCTCGATCCGCCCCGTCGAAGACGGCGATCTGCCGTCGTTCTTCGAGTTCCAGGCCGACGCCCGCTCGCACCGCCTCGCGGGCGTGCCGCCGCGCGACCGCGAGACGTTCGACGCGCACTGGGCGCGCATCCGCGCCGACGAGACGTGCGTGCTGCGCACGATCGTCGCCGATGGCACGGTCGTCGGCAGCGTCGTGAGCTTCCTCCGCGACGGCGTGCGCGAGGTCGGCTACTGGATCGGGCGCGCGTACTGGGGCCGCGGCTACGCCTCGCAGGCCCTCGCGCTGTTCCTCGCCGAATACGGCGAGCGGCCGCTGCACGCGCGCGTCGTGAAGCACAACGCGGCCTCGCGCCGCGTGCTCGAGAAGAACGGCTTCCGCGTCGTCGGTGAGGGCGAATGGACGCCCGTGCCCGGCGAGCCCGAGGTCGCGGAGTGGCTGTTCACGCTCGAACGCTGAACGCCGGAGACGCCGCGGCGGGCGCGGCGGCGTGCACGCGGAGTGCGCTTCTGAAACCCGCGACGGTCGGGTAGAGTCCCGCGCGATTGCGCCCTCATGCGGCCGCGACGCCCGCGGCCGCGCACCCCCAAGGAGTCCCGAATCCATGGACCTGTTGCTCCGAGACGAACACTTCCAGGTGCGAGAGACCGCGCGCCGGTTCGCGGACGAAGTCGTCGCGCCGCGCGCCCGCGATCTCGACGAGAACGAGGAGTTCCCGCACGACCTCGTGAAGCAGATGGCCGAACTCGGCTTCCTCGGCCTGCCGTACCCCGAGGCCTACGGCGGCGCGGGCCTCGACACGCTCGCCTACGCGATCGCGGTCGAGGAGGTCGCGCGCGCCTGCGGCTCCACGGCGATCACGCTCGCCGCGCACGTCTCGCTCGGCTGCGGGCCGGTGTCCATGATCGGCAGCGAGGCGCAGAAGCAGCGGTTCCTCACGCCGATGGCGAAGGGCGAGTGCCTCGGCGCGTTCGGCCTCACCGAGCCGAACGCCGGTTCGGACGCCGCCGGCACCGAGACGCGCGCCGAGAAGACGAAGAACGGCTGGCGCGTCAACGGATCGAAGATCTACATCACGAACGGCAGCGTCGCGAAGACGATCACGTTCACGGCGCGCACCGACGCGTCGAAGGGCACGAAGGGCATCAGCGCGTTCATCATGCCGACCGACACGCCGGGCTTCCGCGTCGGCAAGAAAGAAAAGAAGATGGGATTGCGCGGCTCGGACACGGTCGAGGTCGTGTTCCAGGACTGCGAGATCACGGAGGACGCGCTGCTCGGCGACTTGAGCGGCGGGTTCAAGGCGTTCATGAAGACGCTCACCGGCGGCCGCATCTCGATCGGAGCGCTCGCGCTCGGCCTCGCGCAGGGCGCCTACGAGCACGCGCTCAGGTATTCGAAGCAGCGGAAGCAGTTCGGCCAGACGATCGCGAGCTTCCAGGCCGTGCAGTTCATGCTCGCCGACATGAGCACCCAGATCGACGCCGCGCGCGCGCTCGTCTACAAGGCCGCGGTGCTCAAGGACCGCGGCGAGGAATTCGCCGAGGCCGCGAGCAAGGCGAAGCTGTTCGCGAGCGAGGTCGGGAACTTCGTCACCGACAAGTCCATCCAGATCCACGGCGGCATCGGCTACTGCCGCGACGTCCCGGTCGAGCGCATGCACCGCGACGCGAAGCTGATGGAGATCGGCGAGGGCACGAGCGAGATCCAGCGGCTGGTGATCGCGCGCGAGATCCTGAAGGGCGTGTGAGGTGACGGACCCCGCGGCGCCGGCGATGCGCTGGGCGTCCGCCGGCTCGCGCTTCGACGACGCCGCGGCCGCGGCCGTCGAGGCGATCGACGCGGTGCGCGAGACGCTCGGCCCCGGCGTCGTGGACCTGGCACTGCTGTTCCTCGGCCGCGCGCACGTCGCGCACACGAACACGATTGCCGCGATCGTGCGCGAGCGGCTCGCACCCGAGTGCCTGCTCGGCGTGAGCGCGCACGGCGTGATCTCGAGCGAGCACGAACTCGAGGAGCCGGTCGCGCTCACGCTCGTCGCGGCGCGGCTGCCGGGCGTCACGCTGTCGCCGTTCCTCGTGCTCGACGAAGTGTGGGCGAACGCGCACGCCGAGGCGGCCGCGTTCCACGCCGCCGCACCCGGCGCGAAAGACGCCGAGGTCGTGCTGCTGTTCGGCGATCCGTTCAGCCTGCAGATCGAGCGCGTGCTGCACGCGTTCAACCAGCACGCGCCGGGCACGCGCGTGCTCGGCGGCATGGCGAGCGCCGCCGGACGCCCGCGCTCGAACGCGCTGATCCTGAACGACTGGATCGCGAGCGAGGGAGGCATCGGGCTCGCGCTGTCGGGCGCGATCCGCGCCGACGCGATCGTGTCGCAGGGGTGCCGCGCGATCGGTCCGCCGCTCACGGTGACGCGCGCGACGCAGAACGTCGTCGTGGAGTTCGACGGCCAGCCCGCGCTCGAGCGCATCGAGCAGGTGCTCCAGTCCCTGCCGGCCGCCGAGCGCGATTCCATGAAGCACGGGCTCTACGTGGGCCGGCCGGTGCGGCCGAACGCGGAGGGGCGCGGCGACTACCTGATCCGCAACCTGCTCGGCGCCGACCGCGAGCGCGGCGTCGTCGCGATCGGCGACCTCGTGCGCCCGAACGAGAAACTGCGCTTCCACGTGCGCGACGCCGACACCGCGCGCGAGGACCTCGCGCTGCTCCTCGCGCCGCAGGAGTTCGACTCGCGTGCGTCGGGCGCGTTGCTGTTCGCGTGCAACGGCCGCGGCCGCGGACTCTACGGCGAGGCGGACGGCGACCTGTCGGTCGTGCGCGAGGCGCTCGGAGGCGCGGTGCCCATCGGCGGGCTCTTCTGCGCCGGCGAGATCGGACCCGTGGGCGGGACGAACTTCCTGCACGGACAGACCGCGTGCGTCGTGGTGCTGCGTCCGGCGCCCGCGAAGGCGGACGCGTGACCTGGTTCTTCGGCCTGTTCGTCGCCGCGACGTTCGTCGGCTCGGTCGTGCTGATCGCGACCGCGTGGCGCATCGTGATCGCGTGGCGCGACTACCGGCGCGAGCAGCGCGAAGACGCGGCGGCGCGCCGCGACTGACGCGGCTTCGCGCGCGCTCCCGGCCCGCTCGCGCGCTGCGGTAGTATCCCCGGCGTCTTCCACCTTCCCGGTGTGATCCCCCGGCGCCGCACGTTCGGTGCGCGCCTTTTCGAATCGAGAGGCATTCCCATGGCCAACTATCCGGATGTGTTCATCGTCGGCGCGGCACGTACGCCGATCGGCAAGTTCCTCGGCGGGCTCGCCCCGCTCAAGGCCTCGGACCTCGGCGCGATCGCGATGAAGGAAGCGATGAGCCGCGCGTCGGTCGCCGGCGACGAAGTGGACGAAGTGCTGATGGGCCACGTCGTGCAGGCCGGGCAGGGGCAGGCGCCCGCGCGGCAGGCGCTCATCAAGGCGGGCGTGAGCCCGATGGTCGGCGCAGTCACGATCAACAAGGTGTGCGGCTCGGGCTTGAAGGCCGTGATGATGGGCACGCAGGCGATCAAGGCCGGCGACGCCGACTGCATCGTCGCGGGCGGCATGGAGAGCATGAGCACGGCGCCGCACCTCCTGTTCAGCGGTCGCACGGGACAGAAGCTCGGCGACACGACGCTCAAGGACGGCGCCGTCTACGACGGGCTGTGGTGCTCGTTCAACGACTGCCACATGATCGAACTCGCGCAGTACACGGCGCAGAAGGCGAACTTGACGCGCGCCGAGATCGACGAGTTCTCGGTCAAGAGCCAGCAGAAGGCCGCCGCCGCGTGGGCCGAGTGCCGGTTCTCGAAGGAGATCGCGCAGGTCTCGATCCCGCAGCGGAAGGGCGACCCGGTCGTGATCGCGAAGGACGAATCGGTGCGCGGCGACACGACGCTCGAGGCGCTCGCGAAGCTCGGCCCCGTGACGAAGGACAAGAACGGCATCATCACGGCGGGCAACGCGCCGGGGCTGAACGACGGTGGTGCGGCGCTCGTGCTGATGAGCGAAGCGCGCGTGAAGGCGAAGGGTGCGAAGCCGCTCGCGCGCGTCGTCGCGTACGCGACCGGCGGCGGCGAGCCGAAGGACCTGTTCTTCGCCCCGATCGACGCGGTGCAGAAGCTCATGAAGAAGATGGGCGTTTCGATCGGCCACTTCGACCTGATCGAGGCGAACGAAGCGTTCGCCGCGCAGGCCGTGGCGGACGGCAAGGCGCTCGGCTGGGACTGGGAGCGCGTCAACGTGAACGGCGGCGCCGTGGCGCTCGGGCATCCGATCGGCGCCTCGGGCGCGCGCGTGCTCGTGACGCTGATCCACGCGCTGCAGCAGCGCAACAAGAAGACCGGGCTCGCGACGCTGTGCCTCGGCGGCGGCAACGCCGTGGCGCTCGCGATCGAGCTGGTGTGAACGGGGAGGGGACGACGATGAGCGGAACGATGACCGAGGCGGCCGTGAGCGGTCCGTCTCAGAAGGTGAAGAAGATCGCCGTCGTGGGCGGCGGCACGATGGGCAACGGCATCGCGCAGGTGTTCGCGACGAACGGCTTCGACGTCGAACTCGTGGACGTGAAGCCCGAGTTCGTCGAGCGCGCGATCGCGACGATCACGAAGAACCTCGACCGCGTCGCGAAGAAGCAGGAGTGGCCGGCCGAGAAGGCGGCCGGGATCCTGAAGCGCATCCACGGCGGAACGAGCCTCGAGACGGCGAAGGACTGCCAGCTCGTGATCGAGGCCGTGAGCGAGGAATGGTCGCTCAAGAAGAGGATCTTCGAGGAGCTGGACCGGCACGCGCCGGAAGGCGCGATCCTGGCGAGCAACACTTCGAGCATCTCGATCACCGAGATCGCCGCGGTGACGAAGCGCGCGGATCGCGTGATCGGCATGCACTTCATGAACCCGGTGCCGGTCATGCAGCTCGTCGAGATCATCCGCGGGCTCGCGACGAGCGACGCGACGTACGGGCTCACCGAGGACCTGTCGAAGCGCCTCGGCAAGACGCCGGTCGAGGTGAACGACTACCCGGGCTTCATCTCGA
Organism: Candidatus Eiseniibacteriota bacterium; assembly: GCA_044222065.1. Classification (GTDB taxonomy): domain Bacteria; phylum Eisenbacteria; class RBG-16-71-46; order RBG-16-71-46; family RBG-16-71-46; genus JBGAOA01. The sequence goes on along the minus strand of JBGAOA010000009.1, from coordinate 45,836 downwards.
ACCGCATCCTCATGCCGATGATCAACGAGGCTTGCTACACGCTCATGGAAGGTGTGGCGAGCCGCGAGGCGATCGACACCGTGATGAAGCTCGGCATGAACCACCCGATGGGCCCGCTCGCGCTCGCGGACCTGATCGGCCTCGACACCTGCCTGAGCATCATGGAGGTGCTGCACGACGGGCTCGGGGACTCGAAGTACCGCCCCTGCCCGTTGCTCCGGAAGATGGTCAAGGCCGGCTACCTGGGCCGGAAGACGGGACGCGGGTTCTACGAGTACTCGGCGTAACGCCGGACGCTGGTTCCACGCACGCGGCCCGGAGGCGATCGCCTCCGGGCCGTCGAGTTTCGGGCGCCGCGCCGCGCGTCAGAGCGCCGGCGCGCGCTCGAGGTGCAGCGTCTGGAGCAGCAGCGTGTCGTCCCAGATCAGCCTGCCGATCGGATTGCCCGACTCGTCCACCGCTTCGGACTCCATGTGGTAGCGATGACCCACGATCCCGCGCCGGCTGTAGAACGTCAGGACGCGGTCGTTCGGGCCGAACAGGTCCGAGAGCATCCGCACGCGATGGACCAGGAACGGTCCCGCCGGCGTGAGCATCGGTGAGATGCCTTCGACCACGCTTCCGAACGATTCGTCGGGACGGACGTTCCAGTGCTGTCCCGGGAGGAGCGGGTACTTGAGGCGCAGGAGCTCGCCCTCGCGCGGACCCGGGTTCGGCGCGCGTCCGATCGGCGTCGGGCGCACGCCCTCGATCAGGGCCACGCGAGCGCGCAACGTGGCGAGCGCGCGCTCGAATGCGGCGCGGCGCGCCGGATCGGCGATGCGGTCGAAGCGTGTCGCGGCGAGCGCGTCCGCCCGGCCGCGGACGGGAGCCCGGAGTGCCGCCGGATCGGCGCACTCGGGGGCGCCGATCGGACCGTCGAGTTCGTACAGGCCGCCACGATCCTGCCGAAGGTAGAGCCACGACTGGTACGTGTTCGCCCCCTGCGCCAGCGTGCCTCCTTCGACGACGTAGGGACCGGTGCCCGGATCCACCTCGCACACCTGCTCGGACACCAGCGACTGAGCGGCATCGAACACGACCTCGTCCGCTTCGCCGGGGTTCTTCAGGAGGAAACGGCTCCGCCCCGCATAGCTCCACCGGTTGCCGGGCGCGAGCGGGTAGAAGAGCCGGGGGCGGGAGTCGAGATCGGGGTCGGTCGCGGCGAGCGGAGTCGCGGCGCGATCGAGATCGGTGACGGCGGACTGCGGGGCAACGGGAGCCTCGTGTCCGCAGCCATGGAGCAGGGCTGCGAACAGAGAGGCGCCCACGAGAACGAGGGCGGTGCGGCGCACGGAAGTCTCCTTTCGAGGGGTGCTGCGAGACCCGATCGACGAAAGCATACCCCGCAGCCTCTCGCTGGGGTCGGACAAATCGCGCGCTCCAGGGAGCGTCGGGGCCCGCGTGGCGTTCGGGGCTCGGTTGTGTAGAATCCGGCCCGCTTCGCCACGGCTCCGCCCGGAGCCCGAGCCCGCTCCCGCAATCAGGCCTCCCATGACTCCCGAGACTCTCGCCGGCACGGCCGGCCTCGCGTTCGATCTCACCGAAGAGCAGCAGCAGATCCGCGACATGGTGCGGGATTTCGCCGAGAGCGAAATCCGTCCGATCGCAGCCCGGATCGACGAGACGCACGAGTTCCCGGCCGAGAACGTGAAGAAGATGGCCGAGCTCGGCCTGCTCGGAATGTTCGTGCCGGAACAGTACGGCGGCGTGGGCGTGGACTACGTCTCGTACGTGATCGCGATCGAGGAGCTGTCGCGCGTGTGCGCGAGCCACGGCGTGATCGCGTCCGTGAACAACTCGCTCGTGTGCTATCCGCTCCTCGCCTACGGCAACGAAGCTCAGAAGCAGAAGTACCTCGTGCCGATCGCGAAGGGCGAGAAGCTCGGCTGCTACTGCCTGACCGAGCCCAACGCCGGCAGCAACGCCGCGAACCAGCAGACGACCGCCGTGATCGACGGCGGCGACTACGTGCTGAACGGCGCGAAGATCTTCATCACGACGGCCGGGCCGTCGGACGTGATGATCGTCTACGCCGCGACCGATCGCGCGCTCGGCCCCAAGGGCATCAGCGCGTTCATCGTGGACGCCGACTCGCCGGGCGTGAAGAAGGGCAAGAAGGAGCACAAGCTCGGCATCCACGCCTCGGACACGCGCGAGATCCACCTCGAGAACGTGCGCGTGCCGAAGGAAAACCTGCTCGGCGAGCACAACAAGGGATATTCGGTCGCGCTCGCCACGCTCGGCGGCGGCCGCATCGGCATCGCCGCGCAGGCGCTCGGCATCGCGCAGGCGTCGCTCGAGGCCGCGGTGCGCTACGCGAACGAGCGCGAGCAGTTCGACCGCAAGATCGGCGAGTTCGACGCGATCCGGCACATGCTCGCCGACTCCGCGATCGAGGTCGCGACGTCGCGGCTGCTCGTCTACCAGGCGGCGTGGCTGCGCGACCAGGGCCGGCCGAACACGAAGGAAGCCTCGCTCGCGAAGTGGCACGCGGCCGAGGCCGCGACGAGGGTGTCGAACTGGGCGATCCAGGTGCACGGCGGCTACGGCTACCTCGCCGAGTTCCACGTCGAGCGCTACTGGCGCGACGCGCGCATCACCGAACTCTACGAAGGCACGACCGAGGTCCAGAAGATGGTCGTCGCCGGTCAGGTATTGAAGGAGAACGCCCTCGGCGCGTGACGCCCGGGGGATGGACAAGGCACCGCGAACGCGGGGCGCCGAACCGGAGGAAGCACACGACATGACCCGACCCGTCCGACCCGTCGCGCTCGTCATCCTGACCGCGTGCGCGCTGTACCCGGGCCTCACGTTCTTGTTCCAGGGCATCTACCCGTTCTGGACGAACGAGAGTTTCAACCTCGTCGGCCAGCTCGGCCCGTGGGTGACGCTCGGCCAGAAGATGGGGCTCCCGGGCTGGCTGATGCCGGCGCTCAAGGCGTTCGTGGGCCTGCTGTGGCTCGCGGGCGTGCCGGGGCTGTGGGCCGGCGACGGTCGCGCGTACCCGCTCGTGCTGCTCGCCGCGGTGCTGTCGCTGCTCCATCCGGTCGGACCGAGCGTCATGGGCGTCATCGCGCTGATCGCGCTGCTCGGCTTCCGCGAACACCGCGACACGGTGCCGGCCTGATCGAACGGCACACCGGAGAAACGCCATGAACCTCGACCTCACGCCCGAGCAGACCGAAATCCGCGACCTCGTGCGCGAGCTGTGCGCGAAGGAGTTCGCGCCGCACGCCGCCGCCTGGGACCGCGAAGCCGACGTGCCGAACTCGGCGCTCCAGACACTCGCCGAGCAGGGCTTCCTGAGCATGGCGCTGCCCGAGGAACTCGGCGGCGTCGGTTACGACGCGCGCACGCTCGCGCTCGTCGTCGAGGAGATCGCGTACTGCTCCGCCGCGCTCGCGATCATGATCGCGGTGCACAACTCGGTCGGACTGCTGCCGATCTTCCGCTTCGGCACCGAGGACCAGAAGAAGCGCTTCCTGCCGCGGCTCGCGACGAAGGAGCTGGCGGCGTTCTCGCTGTCCGAGCCCGAGGCGGGCTCCGACGCGGGCGCGCTGCAGGCGACGGCGCGCCGCGACGGCGACGCGTACGTGCTGAACGGCAGCAAGAACTGGGTGACGAACGGGCTCCGTTCGAGCGTCTACGTGATCTTCGCGCGCACGGCGGCGGACGCCGGCAGCCACGGGCTATCGGCGTTCATCGTCGAGCGCGGGACGCCCGGGCTCGTCGTCGGCAAGGCCGAGGACAAGATGGGGCTGCGCGGCAGCGATACGGTGTCGCTCTCGCTCGAAGACCTGCGCGTGCCCGTGGCGAACCGCCTCGGCGGCGAGGGCGAAGGTCTGAAGATCGCACTCGGCGCGCTCGATGCGGGACGCATCGGCGTCGGCGCGCAGGCGCTCGGCGTGATGCGCGCGGCGTTCGCCGAGGCCGTGAAGTACGCGCAGCAGCGCCGGGCGTTCGGGGGACCGATCGCGAAGATCCAGGCGATCCAGTTCAAGCTCGCCGAGATGGAGCGGCGCATCCAGTGTTCTCGCCTTCTCATCCAGAAGGCCGCATGGCTTCGCGACTCCGGTCGGCCGTACTCGCGCGAGGCGGCGATGGCGAAGCTCTACGCGAGCGAAGCCGCTACGTGGGTCACGCACCAGGCGATCCAGGTGCACGGCGGCTACGGCTACGTGAAGGAGTACGCGGTCGAGCGCTATTACCGCGACGCGCGCGTCATGGAGATCTACGAGGGCGCCTCCGAGATCCAGCGCCTCGTGATCGCGCGCAGCATCCTCAAGGACGGCGTCACGGTCTGAGCCGCGCCGCTCGCGCGGTTCGGGGCGTCCTGCCCCGGCCGCCGAGCCAGTCCGCCCGACGTCGCGTTTGACGCCCGCCTCGCCGCTCGGGTTATCTCCCTGCCACTCAGCGTGAAAGGCCCGCTTCGAGCGGCCGATAACCCGCGGGCGACGCGCCTCCCGCTCGACGGCGCCCGCACCCGCCCGGCCCGGTACCGCCGGCCCTGACCCGGCCCCGGATGCGGCGGCTCATTCGTGGAGAGTCCCTTGTCCCTCACGTTTTCGAAGGCCATCGTCGTCGGCGCCTCGTCCGGTGTCGGCGCCGCGATCGCGAAGCGTCTCGCCGCGGGCGGCGCGGCCGTCGCGCTGCTCGGTCGCCGCGAGTCGGAACTCCAGTCGGTCGCGAACGCGATCCAGTCGGCGGGGAAGGGGCGCGCGCTCGTCGTGCGCCACGACGCGACCGCTTACGACGACGTGCCGGCGCTGTTCGAGCGTCTCGTGAAGGACCTGGGCGGACTCGACCTCGTCGTCTACGCCGCGGGACTCCAGCACGCGTCGGAGGAGCATCACTACGAGTTCGCGAAGGAGCGCCAGATGGTCGAGGTGAACCTGCTCGGCGCGATGGCGTGGGCGAACCCCGCGGCGGCGTTCTTCGAGGCGCAGCGCTCGGGAACGATGGTCGCGATCTCGAGCATCGCCGGCACGCGCGGCCGGCGCACGAACCCGGGCTACACGACGTCGAAGGCGGCGCTGTCCGCCTACTGGGAGGCGCTGCGCAACCGCGTGTCGCGCTACGGCGTGAACGTCGTCACCGTGAAGCCGGGCTACGTGGACACCGCGATGACGCACGGCATGCGCGGACTCTTCTGGCTCATCAGCGCCGACCGGGCGGCCGAAATCATCCTCGGAACCGCCGCGAGCGGCGGCAGCCCCGACGTGTTCGTGCCCGCGCGCTGGGGCCTCGTCGCGATGATCGTGCGCCACCTGCCGTCGTTCCTGTTCCGGAGGCTCAACTTCTGACCATGTCCGCCCTCCCGTCGCTCCGATCGAGCGCCCCCTGGCGCGTGCTCGAGGGCTTCGGCTCCGCGCAGCGCGCGGCGTCGCGCTGGGTGTGTCCGAAGAGCGTCGAGGAACTGGCCGACACGTTCCGGCGCGCGCGCGAGGAGGGGTTGAGCATCGTCTTCCGCGGTTCGGGCCGGAGCTATGGCGACGCCTCGCTCAACGGCGGCGGCCTCGTCGTGGACAACCGCGGCATGGACCGCATGCTCAGGTGGGATCCGATCGAGGGCGTGGCGGACCTCGAGGCGGGCATGACGATCGAAGGCCTGTGGCGCCGCACGATCCAGGACGGCTACTGGCCCGCGGTCGTGCCGGGCACGATGTTCCCGACGATGGGCGGGTGCGTCGCGATGAACATCCACGGCAAGAACTGCTTCAAGGCCGGGCCGTTCGGCGACCACGTGCTCGAACTCGACCTGCTCACGCCGCGCGGCGAACTGAAGACGCTGTCGCGCGAACGCGAGCCCGAGCTGTTCCGCGCGACGATCGCGGGGCTCGGCCTGCTCGGCTTCGTCACGCGCGTTCGGCTCAAGCTCAAGAAGATCGAGAGCGGGCATCTGCGCGTGCTCCCGATCCAGTCGCGTTCGCTGGCCGAGATGTTCGACCAGTTCGAGGAGCACCTGCCGCACTCCGACTACCTCGTCGGGTGGGTGGACTGCTTCGCGGGCGACGCAGGCCTCGGCCGCGGCCTCGTGCACCGGGCCGATTACCTGCACGCGCACGAGGATCCCGAGGGGCCGGCCGGCTTCCACGCCGAGAACCAGGGCCTCCCGGGCCACATCTTCGGCGTGCCTCGCGCGATCCTGTGGCGCTTCATGAAGCCGTTCACGAACGACTTCGGCATGCGGCTCGTCAACGCGCTCAAGTACCACATGCCGGAGGCGCCGTTCTCGCACGACGGCACGTTCCTCGACTCGCACGTCGCGTTCGCGTTCCTGCTCGACTACGTGCCGAACTGGCGCCTCGCGTACGGCTCCGCCGGGTTCATCCAGTACCAGGTGTTCCTGCCGGACTCGACCGCGCGCGAGGCGATGCCGGAGCTGCTGCGCCACTGCCAGAAGCGCGGCATCGTGTCGTACCTCGGCGTGTTCAAGCGCCACCGGCCCGACGAGTACCTGCTCTCGCACGGACTGGACGGCTGGTCGCTCGCGCTCGACCTGCCCGTGCGCCGCGGCGAGTGGGCGCCGCTCACGTCGCTCACGCGCGAACTGACGGCGATGGTGCTCGACGCGGGCGGCACGTTCTACCCGGCCAAGGACTCCGTGCTGTCGGCCGGCGAGTACGCGCGCGCCTACGGCGAGCGGCTCACGCGCTTCCTCGAGATCAAGAAGCGCGTGGATCCGGACCGTCTGCTCGTCGGCGACCTCGGCCGCCGGCTGATGCCCGCGCTGCTCGAGCGCTAGTTCGCGCCGCGGCGCGTCAGCTGCTCTTCGTCTCGTCGCGCCCGGTCGCCATCATGCGATAGGCGGCGAGCAGCAGCAGCGCTCCGATCGTCGAGCCGAACACGCCGGCCGTCCTGCCGCCGCCGTACCAGCCGAGCGCGCCGCCGACGAAGTTCGCGACGACCGCGCCCGCGATGCCGAGACCGATGGTGATGAGGACGCCGCCCGGGTCCTTGCCCGGCATGATGAACTTCGCGAGCGCCCCGGCGATGAGGCCGACGACGATGGACCCGAGGATGTGCATGGGGGATTCCTGACCCTGGGGGGACGTCCCGGAGACGGTGCGCGAGGGAACGAAGCGACGCCGGGGACGCTAGGGAGATCCATACGACGATCTCAGCCTACGATCGGAAACGATTTCCGCCAAGCTGGAACGTGTCGGACCTCGCCCGGGATCCGCGCCGGTTCCTCGCCGGGGCCGCTCGCGGACGGCCCCGAAACCTCAGCGCACGACGGCGAAGCGGCGAGCGCGCGCGACGCGGTCCACGGTGACGCGCGCGAAGTAGAGCCCCGGCGGAACCGGCGCGCCGTCGCGGTCGAGACCGTTCCACTCGAGGCGCACGTCGCCCGCGCCGTGGCGTTCCGAGGCGCCGGACCACACGCTGCGGCCCTGCGGATCGACGATCGCGAGCGCCACGTCGGCGGCGGACGGCAGCGCGACCGCGAGGCGGATGCCCGCGCGCGTCGGGTTCGGCCGCGCGGCCGAGAGCGCGAACGCCGGCGGCGCCGGCTCGCCCGCGTCGAGCGTGCCCGTGTAGCGAATGCGGTGCACCTGGCCCGACCACACCGACGCGTACCACAGGTCGCCCGTGAGCGGACTCGCGGCGAAGCTCACGACCGCGTCCACTTCGTCGGCGAACGGGAGGGAGTTCACGACCTGGTCCGCGGCGTTCGTCTGGACCGCGCGGATCCAGCCCCAGTCGGTGTCGCCGTAGAAGAAGCGGCGCCGCCACGGATCCGGATACGCGTAGGCGTCGTAGAACACGCCGCCGATGATCACGTCGCCGAGCGTTCCCGGCGGCGAGCTGTTCGACGCAGTCGTGTGGCTGTAGTCGAGCACGGGCCACACGACCGGCCCGGGATTCGCGGGCGTGTTGAGCGTCGCGCAGCCGAACGTGGGCGGCGTCGCCGCGATGTACTCGGGCACCGTGTGCAGGCCCTCGCGGCACGGCCAGCCGAAGTTGATGCCGCCGTACTGCGCCACGCTGAGCTCTTCCCAGCGGTCCCAGCCGACGTCGCCCACGTAGAGCGTGCCCGGCTCGCCCTTCGATGGATCCGTCACGCCGGTGAGCGGCTTGAACGCGAGGCGGTAGGGATTGCGGAAGCCGTACCCCCAGACGCGCGAGCGGACCGAGCCGCCGTTGCCGTCCCAGTAGGGATTGCTCGACAGGCCGAGCCCGGTCGCGGGGTCGATTCGGAGCACCTTGCCGCTCAGGCTCGAGATGTTCTGCGCGCGGAACGCGCCGATGTCCTCGCTCGCCGGGAAGCGCCCGGCTGCGAACGGCTCGGGGAACTCGCCGCCCGCGTCGGGGAACTCGAACGTCGAGCCGTCGCCCGCCGACACGAACAGCGTGCCGTCGCGTCCCCACGCGAGATCGTCCACGTGGTGGTGACCGGTCGTGTTGACCCAGCCGTCGGCCCACGACTTTCCGATCAGCACGGTGCGCGAGGCGGCGCTGAGCGTGTTCGCGCTCGGCGAGGTGAACGTGTAGCGCGTCAGCCGGCCCCAGCTGTACGTGCGCGTGTCCTGGCCGCCGGTGCCCGAGTCGGGATCGCAGGTGTAGAGCAGGAAGAGCCAGGGGTGGTTCGCAAAGTCGGGGTGCACGGTCACGCCCATCAGCCCGACCTCGGCGTTGTTGAGCACCTCGTTCTGTCCGTCCCAGAGCAGCGTGCGGCCCGCGCCGGCGGCGTCCACGATCCAGACTTGTCCGCGCTTCTCGGCAACGACCATGCGGCCGTCGGGCAGGAACGCGAGATCCGTCGGGAACGAGAACGAGAACGGCAGCGTCGAGTCGGAGAAGCCCGAGGGCAGGAGGATCGCGTGCGCGGCGGGAGGCGTGAGCGCGACGAGGCACGGCAGCGCGCACAGCGCGGCGTGCCGGAGGCAGCGGGGGAAACGGAGCATGTTCGGAGGCGTCCCAGGAGGAAGTGTGCGGCCGGTCGGGCGACCGGGAGCGTGTGCAGGGCGGCCGGGCGGCGAAAAGTGTAGCGCGCCCGTCGCCCGCGGGAAATCGGACGGCCCGGGTCCCCGGACCCTAGCCCGGCCGGCCTCCCGCGGCGCCCGAGCGCGCGCGGTCGGGAATCCCCTGGTCGAGCGCGGCCGCGGCGCGCGAATTCCGGCGGACCGGATTCCGCGCGTGCCCGGCGTGGGGGGCAGCGGGCGAACCTAGCGCGCGAGCTCGTCCGGCGACGCAGGGCGGCACAATTCGAACAACACGCCGCCGAAGCTCTTCGGGTGCAGGAACGCGACGTTCGAACCGTGGGCGCCCGGTCGCGGCGCGCGATCGACGAGCTGGGCGCCGGCCGCCTCGGCGTCCGCGAGCGTGCGCGCGACGTCGGCGACCTCGAGGCTCACGTGATGGAGCCCCGGCCCGCGCGTCTCGAGGAAGCGCGCGACGGTGTGCTCGGGCGAGCGCGGTTCGAGCAGCTCGAACGTCACCGGACCCGCGTGCACGAACACGACGCGCAACGTGCCGCCGTCCAGGATCTCCTCGCCGCCGCGCGCCGCTCCGAACGCCGCCTCGAGCCGGGCCGCGAGCGCGTCGGCTTCGCGCGTCGCGATCGCGACGTGCGACAGCGCGCGCACGCCGCCGCCTCCCGGCTCGGGGTTCCCGGCCGCGCTCACAGCGCGTGCCCCGGCTGGTAGGTGCCGAACACGCGGCGCAGCGCGTCGCACACTTCGCCGAGCGTCGCGTGCGCCTTCAGCGCGTCGAGGATCGGCGGCATCAGGTTGTCGTCGCCGCGCGCCGCCTGTTCGAGGCGCTTCACCGCCGCGGCGGTGTGGAACGCGCTCCGCTCGCTGCGCCACGCGGCGAGGAACGCCGCGCGCTCGCGCTCGACGGCCGGATCGGGACGGAACGGCGGCGCCGAGGCCGGCGTGTCGTCCGTGTAGCGGTTCACGCCGACGATCGTGCGCTCGCCCGACTCGACCTCGCGCTGCCAGCGGTACGCGGCCTCGTGGATGCGCTGCTGCACCCAGCCGGTGCGGATCGCCTCGAGCATGCCGCCCTGGCGGTCGATCTCGGCGAGCAGCGCGCGCGCGCCGTCCTCGAGCTGCGCCGTGAGCGACTCGACCCAGTAGCTGCCCGCGAGCGGATCGGCCGCGTCCGTGACGCCGCTCTCGTGCGCGAGCACCTGCTGCGTGCGGAGCGCGAGCCGCGCCGAATCCCGGCCCGGCAGTCCGAGCGCTTCGTCGAACGAATTCGTGTGCAGGGACTGCGTGCCGCCGAGCACGGCCGCGAGCGCCTGCACCGCGACGCGCACGACGTTGTTGAGCGGCTGCTGGGCGGTGAGCATCGAGCCCGCGGTCTGGGTGTGGAAGCGCAGCTTCAGCGCCTCGGGCTCCTTCACGCCGAAGCGCTCCCGCAGCAGGAGCGCCCACAGCCGGCGCGCGGCGCGGAACTTCGCGACCTCCTCGAACAGGTGGTTGTGCGCGTTGAAGAAGAACGAGGTGCGCCGCGCGATGCGTTCGACGTCGAGCCCGCGCCGCTTCGCCGCCTCGAGGTACGCGAGCCCGTCGGCGAGCGTGAACGCGATCTCCTGCACCGCCGTCGAGCCCGCTTCGCGCATGTGGTAGCCGCTCACCGAGATCGCGTTCCACTGCGGCACTTCGTCGGCGGTGAACTCGAACACGTCCGTGATGAGCCGCAGGCTCGGCTCGGGCGGATAGATGTACGTGCCGCGCGCGATGTATTCCTTCAGCACGTCGTTCTGCACCGTGCCGCCGAGCGTGCCGCGCGCGATGCCGCGCGCGTCGGCGACCGCGACGTAGAACGCCAGCAGCAGCGGCGCCGTGGCGTTGATCGTCATCGAGGTCGTCACGCGGTCGAGCGGCAGCCCGTCGAGCAGCGTCTCCATGTCGGCGAGGCACGAGATCGCGACGCCGACCTTGCCGACCTCGCCGCGCGCGAGCACGTGGTCGCTGTCGTAGCCCATCTGGGTCGGCAGGTCGAACGCGACCGACAGTCCGGTCTGGCCCTGCTCGAGCAGGTAACGGAAGCGTTCGTTCGTCTGCGCGGCGGAGCCGAAGCCCGCGTACTGGCGCATCGTCCAGAGCCGCGAGCGGTACATCGTGGGATGGATGCCGCGCGTGTACGGCGGGTCGCCGGGACGCGGCGCGCGCCGCTCGAGATCGCGCGGCAGGTCGTCGCGCCCGTACACGGGACGCACCGGGATCCACGACGGCGTGAGGCGCGGCGGCGATTCCGCGGGCTTCTCGCGCGGAGGCGTCACGCGCCCGCCGCCTTGAGCTTCACGAGCGGCTGCCCGGCGGCGACCGACGTGCGCTCGCCGACGAGGACCTCGCTCACGACGCCGCCCGAGCGCGCGGCGAGTTCGTTCTGCATCTTCATGGCCTCGACGATCGCGACCGTCTGGCCCGCCTCGACCGTGTCGCCGACCGCGACGCGCAGCGCGACGACGACGCCCGGCATCGGCGCCGACACCGTCTCGCCCCCCGAGCCCGCGCGCGCGCCGGCCGTGGACTGGAGCAGCTTCTCGAGCGGGTGGCGCACCTCGACCGGGATGTTCGTGGACAGGAGCGCGACGTCCACGCCGTTCGGCGTGTCGCTCACGCGCACTTCGTACGACCGTCCGTTGACGAGCAGCGAGTACACCTCGCCGTCCGGAAGGCGCAGGAAGTCGGCCTCGAGCGTGCGGCCCTCGAGTTCGATCACGAGCCGCTCGTTCTCGGTGCGGAACCCGACCTCGGCGTCGCGGCCCTCGAGCGTGACCCAGAAGCGGCTCATCGCGGGGACCTCCGGCGGTCGCGGCCGCTCCAGCGCGAAGGCCCGGCCGACTGCGGCAGCGCGATGCGCAGGCGCTCCTCGCGCGCGTGCAGCGCCGCGGCCATGAGCGCGACCTCCGTCGCTTCGGTGCCGGGCGCGAGCGAGTCGGGCCTGAAGTGCTCGGCGATGAACTGCGTCGAGAGCCGGCCCGCCGCGAACTCGGGATGCGCGGCGAGCCAGCGATGGAAGCCGAGATTGTGGCTGACGCCCTCGAGCACGAACTCGTCGAGCGCGCGCACGAGCCGGCGGCGCGCCTGCTCGCGGTCCGCGCCCCACACGACGAGCTTCGACAGCAGCGAGTCGTAGAACACCGGGATCGTGTAGCCGCGGTAGAAGCCGGCGTCGTTGCGGATGCCGGGGCCCGCGGGAAAGCGAACGCGCTCGATGCGCCCGACGCTCGGCATGAAGTTCCGCGCCGGATCCTCGGCCACGACGCGCGCCTCCATGGACCAGCCGCGCGGCGCGGGCGGCGTGTCGCCGAACGACAGCGGCGCGCCCTCGGCGATCGCGATCTGCTCGGCGACGAGGTCGAGGCCCGTCACCATTTCGGTCACGGGATGCTCGACCTGGAGCCGCGTGTTCACTTCGAGGAAGAAGAACTCGCCGTTCTCGTCGAGGATGAACTCGACCGTTCCGGCGTTGAGGTAGCCGACCTGCTTCGCGACGCGCACGGCCGCCTCGGCAAAGCGCGCGCGCGTCGCCGCGTCGAACGCGGGCGAGGGCGTCTCTTCGAGCAGCTTCTGGTGGCGCCGCTGGACCGAGCACTCGCGCTCGCCGAGGAACGCGACGCGCCCCGTCGAGTCCGCGAGGATCTGGGCCTCGACGTGGCGCGGGCGCAGGATCGCGCGCTCGACGTAGACGCGCGCGTCGCCGAACGCCGCGAGCGCCTCGCCGCGCGTCAGCTCCCAGGCGGCCTCGAGCTCCTTCGCGTCGCGCACGACGCGCATGCCCTTGCCGCCGCCGCCGGCCGCGGCCTTGAGCATGAGCGGCCAGCCGATCTGCTTCGCGACGTCGCGCGCCGCGTCCAGCGACTCGATCGGGCCCGGGGACCCCGGCACGAGCGGCACGCCGGCGGCCCGCGCCGCGGCGCGCGCGGCGAGCTTGTCGCCGAGCGAGGCGATCGTCGCGGGACGGGGACCCACGAACGCGATGCCCGCTTCGTCGCACGCGGCCGCGAAGCGCTCGTTCTCGGCGAAGAAGCCGTAGCCGGGGTGGATCGCGTCCGCCTTCACGCGCACCGCGGTCTCGATCACGCGCTCGAGGTTCAGGTAGCTCTCGCGCGACGGTCCCGGGCCGATCGGGTACGCCTCGTCGGCGAGCAGCACGTGCAGCGCCGCGCGGTCGGGTTCGCTGAAGAGCGCGATGGACGTCACGTCCAGCTCGCGGCACGTGCGCATCACGCGCACCGCGATCTCGCCGCGGTTCGCGACGAGCAGGCGTCGGATGCGGCGGCTCATTCGAGCACCACGCAGGCGATCGCGACGCCGCCGTCGTGCGTGAGCGAGAGGTGCGAGCCGCTGCAGCCGAGCGCGTCGAAACGCTCCTTCGCCGCGCCGTGGAAGTCGAGCCGGGGCTGGTGTCCGCCCGGCTGGATCACCTCGAACAGCTTGAAGCCGATGCCGTGGCTCATGCCGGTGCCGATCGCCTTGGACGCCGCCTCCTTGGCCGCGAAGCGCGCCGCGAGATGCGGCAGCGGATCGGCGTGGCGGCGGCAGTATTCGAGCTCGGCGTCGGTGAAGATGCGCCGCTCGAAACGTTCGCCGAAGCGTTCGAGCGAGGCGACGATGCGCTGGATCTGGACCACGTCGACACCGATGCCGCGGACGGGCACTCGACCTCCGGGAGACGCCAGGTGGGCGGGCGGACGGAATCGAGCGGACTCTAGGAACCGGCTCCGATCCGGGTCAAGCGGACTACCAGCGCGTTCCGACGGACAGTCGCACGCTGCGCGGCGCGACGGTGAGGCGCGGGTCGTGGACCCGCACCCAGCCCGGGAAGCCGTCCGCGTTCCCGTCGTTCCAGTAGGCGCCGCCGCCGAGACCGGTTTCCTCGCGAAACGCGCCGTAGTCGTCGTAGACGCTGTTGATGACCGGGTTCGGCCAGCCGTCGGCCGTGGCCTTCCGCTCGGCGCGCGAATCGAACACGTTCCGCACGTCGAGCCCGACGTCGAGGCGGCGCCGGGTCCACGGCACGTCGAAGCGCGCGCCGAGGTCGGTGGACTCGGAGGCGTCGAAGCGGCGCGAATGGACGCGCGAGAGGTCGCCGTCGAGCTGACGCCGCGTCGCGGGCGTCCACGGCAGTCCGGACCCGACCGTCGTCGTCCACGTCAGCACGCCGTGGCGGCCGCGCCGGATGCCCGAGAGCGTGAGGCGGTGCCGCTGGTCCCACGCGAGCGGGTGCTCGGCGACCGGCATCGGCTGCGCGCCGAGCAGTGCGTAGTACGGCAGGCCGTCCTCGAACGACTCGCTGCCCTCGGTCTCCAACCACGTGTACGTGACGTCGAACGTGCTCGTCTCGGTGCGGTGCGAGAGCGCGAGCTCGAGTCCCGAGGCGCGGCCGGCGTCGTCGCTCGCGTAGCGCAGCTCGTAGTCCGAGGGCAGCGGCGGGCCGGCGTGCACGCGGAAGCGGAAGTTGCGCGCCGAGACCTGACGGAAGAGGTCGCGATAGAACAGGCTCGCGCGTCCCGACCAGCGCTCGTCGAACGCGTGCCGCAGCGAGGCTTCGTACGAGATCGCGGTCGCGGGGTCGAGGGCGGGATTGCCGAGCGGGTGGCGGTTGTTGACGAAGCGTCGGTTGTCGTAGAGGAACTCGCGCGCGGGCGGCTGCGTCAGCCGCACGTACGCGATCGAGAACGCGTCGCGCGGCGAGAGCGGGAACGACAGCCCCACGCGCGGCGACACGATCACGCGCGCCCGCGGCGCCTCGCCCCACGGCCCTTCGCGCGCGGCCGGCCCGGGCGTCCACCACTCGGCGCGCACGCCGGCGTTCACGACGAGCTGCTCGCGCTCCCAGCGGCCCTGCGCGAACGCGTACGCGCCCGGGGCCTCCGCGAAGAACGCGCGCAGCGTGTCGAGCCCGGTCCGGCGCAGGCCCTCGTCGATCTGGCGGAACTCGACCCGCTCGTGCGTGAACGCCGCGCCCGCGGACGCGCGGCGGCCCTCGCTCCAGCGCCGCTCCCATTCGCCGCGCGCCTCGAGTCGGCGGGCGAGGGAGCGCTCGAAGAACGGCTCGTCGCCGAGGTAGACGTGGAACGGATCGCTCGTCCGCGCCTCCTCGAAGCCCCAGAGCGGCAGGCGGTCGAGGGCGAGGAAGCGCTCGTCCTCGGTGCCGTCGGGTGAGGTCACGGCGCGCCGTTCGCTCCACGCGAGCGTGGCGCGCGCCGTGCCGCGCGCGAGCGGACGCGACGCCGAGCCGACGAGCGCGAGCCGGCGCTCGTCGGTCATCGCGGCGTGATCGGCCGCGTTGTACGGCGCCCAGCGTAGTCCCGCGCTCGTGTCCGGCGCCGTCGGAAGGTAGGCGGGGCCCTCGAGGCACGTGTCGTCCGGGCACGGCGTCGTCCAGCCGCGCAGCGACCACATCGGGTCGAACGGCGCGCGCACGATCCGGCTCGCGAAACCGTGCAGCGACCAGAGCGACGGCGACGCGACCGGCGCGATCCGCAGGCTTCCGAGCAGCCGGTTGTCGGCGCGCCAGCCGAAGCGCGCGCCGAGCACTTCGTGGCGCGCGACGGTGCGCAGGTTCGGCACGTGCGTGTCGTCGAGCCTCGCTTCAGCGCTCGCGACGACGCCGATGCCGGCGAGGCCGGTCGGCCCCGCGAGCCGCGCGCTCAGCCGGTCGAAGTGCGTGGAACGCCGGCCATCGGTCTGCCAGGTCGCGAGTCCGGTCCAGCGCGCCGTCGGATCGGCGGGCACGAGGCGCAGCGTGCCGGCGAGCCCGCCCGCGTGGGAGGCCTCGAGCCCGCCGGTCAGCAGTTCCGCCTCTTCGAGCGCCGCGAGCGGCAGCTCGGGCGCTGCGCCGCGCAGCGGATCGTTGAGCGTGACGCCGTCGAGCTCGACCGACAGTTCGCCCGGGCGCGCCCCGCGCACGTGCACGACCTCGCCGTCGATCACGACGCCGGCCTGCGTGCGCAGCGCGTCCGCGAGGCCGTCGAGCGGCAGCTCGCGCAGCGTGCGCGCGTCGAGGCGCGCGCGCGTCTCGGAGCTGCGCGGATCGAAGCGCGGAGCGCGCACGAACACCTCGCCGAACGTGCGGCGCACGGGCGGCGCGGCGCGCACGGAGTCGGCGGTGGAGGAATCGGGAGTCGAGGCGGACGGCGTCGCGGCGAAGAGCGCGAGCGCGAGCCAGGGCGCGAGCGGCAAGGTGACGGACCCTTCTCACCCGGTGCGGTCGAAGGCGCGGGGCCGGAAACGCGTCCCCGCGCGGCCGAATGTCCTCGCGGACCGGCGTCGAATCAAGCCGAATCGGCGTCGAGCGCGGGCCGCGATCGGCGGCGGGCGAGCCTTGACCCGCCCCGGAACGCGCCCCTAGAGTCCGCCGCCACGCACGTTCTCGACACCCGGCGAGGCGCTCGCCTCGCGGCCTCGATGGCCTTCTCCTTCGAACTCACGGCAACCGATCCCAACTGTTCCGCGCGCGCGGGACGCCTCGTCACGGCCCACGGCACCGTCCACACTCCGGTGTTCATGCCGGTGGGCACGGCCGCGTCCGTCAAGACGCTCACGCCCGACGAACTGAACGCCGCGGGCGCCGAGATCATACTGAACAACACGTACCACCTGTGGCTGCGCCCCGGCGTCGAGACGGTTCGCGCGCTCGGCGGGGTGCACCGCCTGATGAACTGGAACGGCGCGGTGCTCACGGACAGCGGAGGCTTCCAGATCATGAGTCTCGCCGAGCTGCGCCGGATCACCGACGAGGGCGTCGAGTTCCGCTCTCACCTGGACGGCACTCGCATGCTGCTCACGCCCGAGGAGGCGATCCGCGTGCAGGACGGGCTCGGCACCGACATCGCGATGTCGCTCGACCAGCTCGTGGACCTGCCCTCGCCGCCCGAGACCGTGCGGCAGGCGGTGGACCGCACCGTGCGCTGGGCGAAGCGCGGGCTCGAGGCCCGCGACCGGCTGCGCGAGGAGGGAAAGGGCGCGATGGCGCTGTTCGGCATCAACCAGGGCGGCGTCACCGCGGCGGAGCGTTCGCGCTGCTTCGACGCGCTCGGCCGGCTGCCGTTCGACGGCTTCGCGCTCGGCGGCCTGTGGGTCGGCGAAGGGCGCGAGCTCGGGCTCGAGATGGTGGCGCACGACTGCGGGCGCTTTCCGGCCGACAAGCCGCGCTACCTCATGGGCGTCGGCCATCCGCTCGACCTCGTGGACGCGGTCGAGCGCGGCGTGGACATGATGGACTGCGTGCTGCCGACGCGGAACGCGCGGCGCGGCACGGTGTTCATCTCGACCGGGCGGCTCGTCGTGAAGAACGCGGCGTACGCGCGCGACGAGCGCCCCCTCGATCCCGAGTGCGACTGCTACACGTGCCGCCGCTTCTCGCGCGCCTACCTGCGCCACCTGTTCGCCGCGGGCGAGCTGCTCGCGATGCGGCTCGCCTCGATCCACGCCGTGCACCACATGGTCCAGCTCGCCCGCCGCGCCCGCGAGGCCGTGCGCGACGGGCGGTTCCTCGAATTCCGCAGATCGTTCACCGAGAAGTTCAACAGCGGCGCGACGCTCGCGCCGCTCGCCACCGGCTGACCGCTCGCGCGGCGCCCCAGGGAGAGATCACGCATGTGGACTGACGCGTTCGCGCAAGCCGCCGGACCCGGAGGCTCGGGCAATCCGACGATCACGATGCTGCTCCAGCTGCTGCAATTCGTCCCGATCTTCCTGATTCTCTACCTGCTGCTGATCCGCCCCGAACAGCAGCGCCGCAAGAAGGCCGAGGCGATGCTCAAGGAACTCAAGAAGGGCGACCGCGTGCTCACGACCGGCGGCATCTTCGGCATCGTGCACTCGATCGACGAGCAGCGCGCCGTGCTGAAGATCGCCGACGACCTCAAGGTCGAGTTCGCGAAGAGCGCGATCGTCCAGGTCGTCACGGACGCGGCGAAGTGAGCGTTCGGCCGGTCCGCATCTACGGCGACCCCGTGCTGCGCACCCGCGCGGCCGAGGTGACGTCCTTCGACGCCTCGCTCGGCGAACTCGCGGCCGACATGCGCGAGACGATGAAGGCGTACCGGGGTGTCGGACTGGCCGCGAACCAGGTCGGCGTGCTGCAGCGCATTCTGGTCGTGAGCGTGCCCGCCGACGTCGAGGGCGAGCCAGATCACGAGCACACGATGGTGAATCCCGTGATCGTCGGGCGCGAGGGCTCGGAGCAGGGCGAGGAGGGCTGCCTGTCCATCCCGGGGATCTTCGACGACGTGCCTCGTTCGCTCGACGTGACGGTGCGCTATCTCGACGAGCGCGGCGAGCCGCACGAACTCGAGGCGCACGGCTACCTCGCGCGCGCGATCCAGCACGAGGTGGATCACCTGGACGGCGTGCTGTTCGTGGACCGCCTGTCGCCGCTCAAGCGCCAGTTCCTCAAGCGCTCGCTCGAATCGCTGTCCCGCGGGGAGCTGCCCGAGGGCTACCACCCCGGCGCGGGGCCGGAGGGCCGGATTTGACCCGCCCGCGCGTCGTCTTCATGGGCACGCCCGACTTCGCCGTGCCCGCGCTCGCGGCCGCCGCCGCGACCTGCGACGTCGCGCTCGTCGTGACGCAGCCCGACCGGCCGAAGGGGCGCGGCCAGAAGACCGGCGCCTCGGCGGTCGCGATCGAAGCCGAGCGTCTCGGGCTCCCGGTCGAGAAGCCCGCCGACCTGCGCGGGGCGGACGTGCGCGCGCGCCTCGCGGCGCTCGGCGCCGACCTGTTCGCGGTCGTCGCATTCGGCTCGATCCTGAGCCCCGAACTCCTCCGCGCACCGCGCCTCGGATGCATCAATCTGCACGGCTCGATGCTGCCCGACTACCGCGGCGCCTCGCCCGTGCAGCGCGCGCTCTGGGACGGCCGTGCGACGACCGGCGTGACGACGCTGTGGATGGACGAGGGCATCGACACGGGCGACTGCATCCTGCAGCGCTGGCACCCGATCGAAGCCGGCGACGACGCCGGCACGCTCGCGGCGAAGCTCGCGCGGCTCGGCGCGCCGCTGCTCGCCGAGAGCCTGCTGCTCGCGCACGCCGGACGGGCGCCGCGCCGGCCGCAGGACCGCGCCGCCGGCAGCTACGCGCGCAAGCTGCGCAAGCTCGACGGCGCGCTCGACTGGCGCGCGGGCGCGATCGCGACCTGGAACCGCGTGCGCGCCGTGACGCCGTGGCCCGGCGCGACGGCGTCTCACCGCGGCAAGCGCCTGATCGTGACGCGTGCGTGGCCGCACCACGAACTCGGCGTCGCGCGCGCGCCGGGCGAGGTGCTGGCCGTGACGCCCGAGGGCGTCGCGGTCGCGTGCGATCCGGGCGCGCTGCTCGTGCTGCGCGTGAAGCCCGAGGGCCGCACGGAACTCGACGCGACCGAGTGGGCGCGCGGCGCCCGGCTCGAGCCCGGCGAATCGCTCGCGTTCGCGCCCGCCGCGGAGGGCGCGTGAAGCCGCGTCCGGGCGGCCCGCGGCGCGGCGCCGGCCGCCGCTTCCGCGGTTCCGCGCGCGAGCGCGAAGCGGCGCCCACGAATCCGCGCGAGGCGGCGCTGCGCATCCTGCAGGCCGTGGACACTCGCAACGCGTTCAGCGACCGGCTGCTCGAGAGCGCGCACGAGCAGTCGTTCGACGATCCGCGCGACACCGCGCTGCTGCACGAGCTCGTGAAGGGCACACTGCGCTGGCGCGGGCGGCTCGACCACCTGCTCGACCGCCGGATCCACATCGGGCTCGCGCAGACGCAGCCCTGGGTGCGGAACCTGCTGCGCCTCGGCGCCTACCAGATCGTGTTCCTCGACCGCATCCCGGCGCACGCCGCGGTGGACGAGTCGGTGAAGCTCGCGCACAAGTACGCGCACCCGGGCGCGGCCGGACTGGTCAACAGCGTGCTGCGCCGGCTCGTCGAGGAGAAGGGCGCGCTCGAACTGCCGTCCGGCGACGACGCGGCGTCGCTCGCGGCGTGGGGCTCGCATCCCGAGTGGATCGTGTCGCGCTGGCTCGCGCGCTTCGGCGTCGAGGCGACGCGCGCGCTGCTGCTCGCGGACAACCGCACGGTGCCCGTGGGCTTGCGCGTGAACGCGCTCAAGGGCACGCGCGAGGCGCTGCTCGCGGCCCTCGCGCGCGACGGCGTCGGCGCGCGCGCGGCCGCGCTGTCGCCGGACCTCGTGTGGCTCGAGGCGGGCGAGTCGCCGCTCGCGCTCGCCGCGTTCCGCGACGGGCGCTGCACCGCGCAGGACGAGAGCGAGGCGCTCGTCGGCCGGTTCGTCGCGCCCGAGCGGTCCGAGCGGCTGCTCGACCTGTGCGCGGCGCCGGGCGGCAAGTGCACGCACCTCGCCGAACTCGTCGGCGACGACGGCGAGGTGTGGGCGCTCGAGCGCGCCGAGGCGCGCGTCGTGGGGCTGCGCGCCACGGTCGAACGGCTCGGCACGACGTGCGTTCACGTCGTGCAGGGCGACGGCCGCACGTACGCCTTCCCGATGCCGTTCGACCGCGTGCTCGTCGACGCGCCGTGTTCGGGGCTCGGGGTGCTCGGGCGGCGCGCGGACGCGCGCTGGCGCAAGGACGCGGCGACGCTCGAGGAGCTGCCCCCGGTCCAGCTCGAGCTGCTCGAGGCCGGAGCGCGCCGCGTGCGTCCGGGCGGCCTGCTCGTCTACAGCGTGTGCACGTTCGAGCCCGAAGAGACCGACGCGGTCGTCGAGCGCTTCCTCGCCGCGCACGGCGAGTTCCGGCGCGAATCCGCGCGCGGCGTGCTGCCCGAGGCCGTCGTGCGCGAGGACGGCGCGATGCTCGTGCTGCCGCACGTCCACGGCTGCGACGGGGCGTTCGCCGTGAGATTGCGCAAGTCGTGAGCGAGCCGCGCGAACCCGACGGGCGCGAGGCGCCGGACGACGGCATCGTCGTCGAGCTCGAGGACGAGCGCGGCGCCGGCGACGGCCCGCGCCCGCGCCCGCGGCGTCCGCGCCGCCACCGGCTCGCCGGCCTGTTCGCGCTGCTGCTGTTCGCGCTCGCCGCGTTCGGCACCGGGCTGTTCGTGTTCAACAACGTCGTCATGCCGCGGCTCGTTCACTCGGCCGGCGCCGTGCGCGTGCCCGACCTCTCGAACCTCACGCTCGAGCAGGCCGAGCGCGAGCTGCGCCCGCTCGGGCTCGTCGTCTCGCGCGCGGGCGAGCGCTTCGATCCGTCGGTGCCGCGGGGCTTCGTGCTGTCGCAGGATCCGCCGCCCGAGACGCCCGTGCGCGGCAAGCGCCGCGTGACCGTGATCGTGAGCCTCGGCGAGGAATTCTCGAGCGTGCCCGAGCTGTACGGCGAATCGCTGCGCGGCGCGCGGCTGCTGCTCGAACGCGCGGGCCTGCGCGTCGGCGGCATCACGCGCGCGCCGAGCGACGAGGTCGGCGACGGACTCGTCGTCGCCTCCGATCCGTCGGCCGAAATGGTGCTTCCGCGCGACACGCCGGTCGGGCTGCTCGTCTCCTCGGGCAGCGGCCCGGACGTGTTCGTCATGCCCGACGTCGTCGGGCGCGAGATCGGCGGCGTGCGGCGCCAGCTCGAATCGCTCGGCTTCCGCGTGCTCGTTCCGCCGTCCGCGCCGAACGTCGGCGCGATCGTGTCGCAGGACCCGCCCGCCGGCGCCCGCATCACGCGCGACGCGACGATCGCGCTGCAGGCCGCCGGACGCGTCATCCGCTGAACCGGGCGCGCCCTGCCCGACGGGCCCGGGAATCCGCGTAACGCGGGCCGGTCCCCGATCGTCTCTACTCCGAACGCCGGGAGGAGCCGCGCGGTTGGACGACGAGAAACGACTCATCGCGCAGCTCGCGGCCGGCGACCTGGACTCGCTCGCGGTGATCTACCGCGAGTACGGAGGGGCGATGACCACGCTGGCCCGCACGCTGCTGCGCGACCGGGACGAAGCCGACGACGTCGTCGAGGACGCGCTCGTGCGCGTGTTCGAGAAGGCGGGCGGCTTCCGCGGCACGGGCGGGCTCAAGGCGTGGACGCTGCGGATCGTGCTCAACCTGTCGCGCGACCGGCTGCGCCGTCGTCGCTTCATCGCGGGCGACCTGGACGACGCCGCGCGGATCGAGCGCGCGGGACTGCGCGTGGACCCGGTCGAGGGCTGGGACGAGGCGCTCGATTCGGCGACCACGCTCGCCGCGCTCGAACGCGCGATCGCCTCACTGCCCGCGGAGCAGCGCGAGGCGGTCGTGCTGTGCCACCGCGTCGGACTGCCCTACGCCGAGGCGGCCGCGACGCTCGGCATCGCCGAGGGTGCGCTGCGCGCGCGCCTCTTCCGTGCGCGCGCGCAGCTCAAGGCCGCGCTCGCGCCGCTCGCGCGGGAGGGGGGCGCGTGAGCGCGCCGCTCGATCGCGACGACGCGCGGCTCGCGCGGCTGCTCGCCTCGGTGCGCGCCGACGCGCCGCCCGCATCGCTCGCCCGCGCGCGCGCGCGGCTCGCGGCGCGCGCCGCCGGCGCGTCGTTCGCGCCGCCCGCGCTCGCGTGGCGGTTCCGGCCCGCCGCGCTAGCCGCCGCCGCCGCCGCGGGCGTCGTCGCGCTCGCCGCAGGCGGGTTGTGGAGCGGCGGCGCCGCGACGTCCTCGCGCGGCTCGCTCGTCGCCTCGCTCGCGTCGGGCGGCGGCTCGATCGCCGACGACCTGCTCGGCGAGTCCGGCGAGCCCGCATCCGACGCCGCGCCCCACGGCGCCGCGCGCGACAGCGGAGGGCCGTCGTGACGCCGCGCCAGCAGATCGTCGTCGGCCTGCTCGCCGCGTTCCTGCTCGGCACGACGCTCGGGCTCGTCTCGGCGTTCGCGCTGATGCGCGCGCACCGGCCGCCGCGCCTCGGCCCGCCGCCGTTCGCGGGCGCGGGACCGGGCGCCCATCCGATGCTCGATCGCGTCGTGCGCGAACTCGACCTCACCGACGCGCAACGCGCTCGCTTCCACGAGGTGCTCGGCCACCACCGCGTGCGCTTCGACGCCGTGCGCGAGAGCACCCGGCTCGAACTCGAGCGCGTGCTCGACGACCGGCAGCGCGCGCGCTTCCGCGAACTGGAGGCGCGCCTCCATCCGGTGTCGCGCCGGCCGCCCCCGGGAGCGGACGATCCGAGCCTCTTCGATCACTGATCGTTCGCGCGCCGCGCGGCGCGTGCCCCCGATGTCCCTGGCTGAAACCGAGGAGGAACCGATGAACGGAAACCGGATGCGAACCTGGACGCTCGGACTGCTCGCGCTCTCGAGCGCGGCGTGGATCGCGAGCGCCGCGGCGGCGCCCGCCGAGGACCCCGGCGCGGCGAAGCTCGCGGCGTCGGACGAAGCGCTCGCCGCGGCGCTCGCCGGCGAGGACCCGTGGGACGCGGAACTCGATCTCGATTTCGCGCACGGACCGGGCGGGGGTCTGCACGGCGGCATGGGACCGATGGGCCCCGGCGCCGGAATGCACGGCGGCATGGGACCGATGGGCCCCGGCGCGGGCCTGCACGGCGGCATGGGGCCGATGGGCCACGGCGCGGGGGGCGGGATGCACGGCGGTCCGGCCGCGCACGCTCACGCGCTGCTGAGATCGCTCGACCTGACGAGCGCCCAGCGCGGCAAGATCGAGGACCTGCTCGACCGGCAGCGCCGCGCCGACATCGAATCGCGCAAGAACCTCGAACTCGCCGAACTCGACCTGCGGAAGCTCGTGCGCGCCGACAAGCCCGACCGCGCCGCGATCGCGGCGCAGATCGACCGCGCCTCCGGCGTGCGCGCGGGCGTGCAGAAGTCGCGCACGATGACGCACCTCGACATCGCCGACGTGCTCACGCCCGCCCAGCGCGAGAAGCTGCGCGCGATGCACGAGCGCGGACCCGGCGGACCCGGCCCGGGGCACGACGTCCCGGACGCGCACGGCCCGGGGGCCTCACCCGAACACTGAGCGAGCGACGCACGGCGCTCGTTCGGCAGCGGCGTCCGCCCGCAGTGGGCGGGCGCCGTTTCGCTCGGGGAGCGTTGCGCGCGCGCGCGCGCTTCGCGCACACTGCCGCGCCGATGACCGTCCGACCGCCGCTGCCGCTGCGCCCGCCCATCATCGCCCCGAGCATCCTGTCCGCCGACTTCGCGAAGCTCGGCGAAGACCTCGCGATCGCCGATCCCGCGCGCGAGTGGGTGCACTGCGACGTGATGGACAATCACTTCGTTCCGAACCTGACGTTCGGCGCCCTGATCGTCGAGGCCGCCCGCAAGCTCACGCCCGCGTTCCTCGACGTGCACCTCATGATCGAGCGCCCCGAGCGCCTCGTTCCCGCGTTCGCGAAGGCCGGCGCGGATCTCGTGACCGTGCACGTCGAGGCGGCGCACGACCGCCCGCTCGCGGACGTGCTCGCCGCGATCCGCGGCGCCGGCATGCGCGCGGGGCTCGCGCTCAAGCCGGGCACGCCATTCGACGCCGCGCTCCCGCACGCCGCCGAACTCGACCTGCTGCTCGTGATGACCGTCGAGCCCGGCTTCGGCGGCCAGTCGTTCATGGCCGACATGATGCCGAAGGTCGAGGCGGCGAAGCGCCATCGCGAGGCCCACGGACTGCGCTACCTGATCGAAGTGGACGGCGGCATCGGCGTGGACACCGCGCCGCGCGCGCGCGCCGCCGGCGCCGACGTGTTCGTCGCGGGCAACAGCGTCTATCGGGCGTCGTCCCCCGCGGCTGCGGTCGAGGCGCTGCGGCGCGCGGTCGCGCTCTAGGCTTCGATTCGCGCGGTCGCTGTGCTACATTCCCGCGCTTCAACAGACGGAAGGGCCAGTGTTCGAAGCACTTAGCGACCGACTTCAGGGCATCGTCCGGAAGCTCTCCGGGCAGGCCCGACTCACCCCGGACAACATTCGAGAGAGTCTCCGCGAGGTCCGCCGCGCGCTGCTCGAGGCGGACGTCCAGCTCGGGGTGGCGCGCGATTTCCTCGCGAAGGTCGAGGCGCGCGCGGTCGGCGAAGAGGTGCTGAAGAGCCTGTCCCCGGGCCAGCAGGTGGTCGGGATCGTCCACGACGAACTCGTCCAGCTGCTGGGCCGGACCCCGGTGACGCTCGCCGGGTCGCCGCACCTGCCGACGGTCGTGCTGCTCGCGGGCCTCCAGGGCTCGGGCAAGACGACCTTCGCAGGCAAGCTCGCGCGCTGGCTGCAGCAGAAGTCCAAGCGCGTTCTGCTCGCGAGCGGCGACGTGTACCGGCCGGCGGCGATCGACCAGCTCGAGCGCGTCGCGTCGCAGGCCGGGGCTTCTTTCTGGAGGGCCGCGGACGGAACCGCGCCCGTCGAGATCGCGCGGCTCGCGCTCCACGAAGCGCGCACGCGCGGCTTCGACTTCCTCGTGTTCGACACCGCCGGACGGCTGCACATCGACGCGGAGCTGATGGCGGAACTCGAGGGCGTGAAGTCCACGCTCAAGGCGCACCAGGTCCTGCTCGTCGTGGACGGCATGACCGGGCAGGAAGCGGTGAGGATCGGCCAGACGTTCGCCGCCGACATCGGCGTGGACGGGCTGGTGCTCACGAAGATGGACGGCGATGCGCGCGGCGGTGCCGCGCTGTCGCTGCGGCAGGCGACGGGGAAGCCGATCCTGTTCCTCGGCGTCGGCGAGAAGCTCGACGGGCTCGAAGTGTTCGATCCCGACCGGGTCGCGGGACGCATCCTCGGCATGGGCGACATCGTCGGCCTGGTCGAGAAGGCGCGCGAGGCGGTGGACGAGGAGTCCGCCGTGAAGCTCGCCGAGAAGATGCGCAAGTCGGACTTCACGCTCGAGGACTTCCTCGAGCAGCTCCGGCAGATGAAGAAGATGGGGCCGATCGAAGACATCCTGAAGATGCTCCCGGGCGTGAATCAGGCGGCCCTCGAGCAGGCCCGCCCCGATCTCGGCAAGCTCGGCCGGTTCGAGGCGATCCTGCTCAGCATGACGCCGAAGGAACGGCGGCTGCCGCGCATCCTCGACGGCAGCAGACGCCGCCGGATCGCGGCGGGCAGCGGCACCGCGGTGAGCGAGGTGAACACGCTGCTTCGAGAGTTCGAACAGGCGCGGACGCTGATGAAGCGCCTCAAGAAGGGCCCACGCGGCATGGCGGCGCTGCGGGGCATGATGCGATAGGTCGATCGAACGAGATCACGAGCGGCGCACGCGCGCGCGGCGCCGAGTCATTCAACCAGGAGGCAACACCCATGGCGGTAGTGATTCGCCTGATGCGGGCCGGGGCGAAGAAGCGCCCCTTCTATCGGTTGGTCGCGGCGGACTCGCGCCGCCAGCGCGACGGCCGGTTCCTCGAGATCCTCGGCCACTACAACCCGATCGCGAAGCCGTTCGAGCTCGAAGTGAAGAAGGAGCGCGTGGCGAGCTGGATCGAGAACGGCGCCCAGCCGTCCGAGCAGGTGGCGTCGCTGCTCCGCAAGGTCGGCATGAGCTGGCAGCGCCCGAGCAAGCCGACGAAGAAGGCCGAGGCGGCGGCGCCGGCCGCAAAGCCGGCGAAGAAGGCCGCGAAGAAGCGCGCCGTGAAGCGCAAGGTCTCGGATCGGAAGTCGAAGGCCAAGGCGCTGCGCGCCTCGGGCAAGAAGAAGCCGGCGACGAAGAAGAAGGCGAAGAAGTAGTCGCGAGGTTCGTCGAGACGCCCCGGTCGCGCGAGCGGCCGGGGCGTCGTGCGTTTTGCGATGCCCGGCTCGCCGCGCTCGCTGCGATCGAAGCGCAGCCCGAGTCGGGAAACATGCTCAAGTCGGACTTGGTGTGGCCGAAACTACCCCTGAATCGCCCCTTCCGCCCGTCCCCGGACGGGCCGGCGGTTCCTCGAGGCTCCAGCGAGCCGCGAACCGGCTCGAACTTCCGACGACGCAACGACGGCAGGCCGCCCGCGCCCGCGTGCGGGAGCGACAGCCTGCGTGACGACAGGACCGACCGATGAGTTCGACCGCACCGCGCGAGCGACGCGCCTTCGGGCAACGGATGCCCGCCCGCATCGCGTTCGCCGTGATGCTCTCGCTCGGGCCGGCATCGACTGCCGCGAGCCCGGGCGCCGATGCGCCGGGCGCTCCCGTGATTCGCGAATGGACGCTCGATCAGTGCCTCGAGTCCGCGCTCGAGAACAACCGGCGCCGTCCGGTGTCGCGCTTCGCGGTCGCGGCCGCCGAGGCGCAGCACCGGCAGGCGCTCGCGGGCTACTGGCCGCAGGTGCGCGTGAGCGGCGGCTACCTGCGGCTCGACGAGTCGCCGAACTTCTACTTTCCGCCGAGCACGATCACGATCGACCTCGGCGGCGGGCCGCTGAACTTCCCCGTGCCGGCGCAGGACGTCACGCTGCAGGATCCGGATTCCTACGTCGGCAGCGCCGGCCTCACGTGGCTGCTGTGGGACGGGGGGATGCGCTCCGGCTATCGGCAGCAGGCGCGCGGGCAGGTGGACCTGCGGCGCGCCGAGGCGCGGCGCACCGACCTCGAGATCGTCGAGACGGTGCAGCGCTACTACTACGGCGCCGTGCTCGCGCGGCAGCTGCGCGAGCTCGGCTCGCTCACGCTCGAGCGCCTCGAAGCGACGCTCCGACTCACGGAGACGATGTACCGCGAGGGCTCGGGCCGCGTGAAGAAGACCGACTACCTGCAGAACCGCGTCATGGTCGAGTCCATCCGCTCGATGGTGGCGGTGCTCGAGAAGAACGAGTCGCTCGCCCAGGCCGCGCTCGCGAATGCGGCGGGACTCGGATGGCAGGAGAGCGTGCGACCGGCCGCAGACTCGATTCCCTACGTGCCGGTGGACGCGAACCTCGCGGCGCTCGTGGACACCGCGTACGTCTTCAATCCCGACTGGCAGAAGCTGCAGGCGGGGCTCGAGGCGCTCGAAGGCGGCGTGCGCACGGCGCGCAGCGGTTACTTCCCGCGCGTCGCGCTCACGGGCGACCTGCACCGCTGGTGGAACGGCCTCGACTCCGGCCTCGCGACCGAGCGCAACCGTTCGGGCTGGACCGCCGGCGTGATGCTGGACCTGCCGCTCTTCGACGGCTTCCTCACCTCGGGACGAGTCGCCGAGGCGCGCGCGCGTTGGAACGAGGTGCGCGAGCAGGGCGTGCTGCTGCACGAAGGCCTCGGACTCATGATCAAGGACGTCGTGCTCGGAATCGACGCGGCGCAGAAGCAGTACCAGGCGACCGGCGACGCGGCGCAATCGGCGACCGAGAACCGCGACCTGAACACGCGCGCCTACCAGAACGAGCTGGTCGAGACGCAGGACGTGATCCAGGCGCAGCTCGTCGAGGCGCTCATGCTGGCGCAGCACGACAAGGTGCTCTACGACCACCTGACGCTGCGCGCGCGCCTCGACTTCATCGTCGGCACCGAGGTGACCCGCCGGCTCGGCGGCGCGCGATGAGCGCGCGCGCTGCGCTCGCTCTCGTCGCCGCACTCGCGGCCGTCTCCGCGGGCGCCGCGCCGGCGATCGCCGAGACCTTCCACCTCGCCCTGACGGTTTCGTCGTTCAAGAACGTGAACGAAAACGATGCGCGCGCCGCGCTGAAGGCGTGGGGCATCGCGGTGAGCCGGGATCGCGCGCTCGAACTCGACGTCGACGTCCAGGTCTTCCGGACGAACGACGAGCTCACGGCCGCGCTGCGGACCGGACACGTGGATGCGCTGACGCTCAGCGTGCCCGAATTCGTGCGGTGCGAACGGGACCTGGGGCGCCATTCGCTGTTCGGGGCCGTGATCGGCTCCTCGGTCGGCGACACCTACGCGGTCGTGGTGCGCCGCGGCGGGCCGAACCGCGGGCTCGCCGATCTGCGGGGCAAGCGCATCATCCGGCTCGACAACATGCGCACCGAACTCGCGGTGCCGTGGATCGACCACCGGCTCGTCGCTCAGGGTCTGCCTCCGCTCGCGCGGCTGTGCGCGCGCGTGAGCGCGACCTCGAAGGTCTCGGAGGCCATCCTGCCGGTGTTCTTCGGGCAGGCCGACGCGTGCCTCGTCACGCGGTACGCCTTCGAAACCATGAAGGAGCTGAACCCGCAGCTCGGTTCCACGCTCGCAGCGCTCGAGGTGTCCCCGGAAATCGTATCCACCGTGTTCGTCGTGCGACACACGCTGCCACGCGCCACGCACGAGCGCCTGATGCCGGTGCTCCGGGAACTCCACCGGCTGCCGAGCGGCCAGCAGGTGCTGAACATCTTCGCGACCGAAATGCTGCGCGAACTCGACCCGGCCGAGATCGAATACGCCCGTACGCTTTGCGCCGCGCCGGCGACGCCGCGGACGCCGTCCGCGACGCGGCCGGCGCGCGCGCGCGCGCTCGCGGGCGGGACGGGGGACACGCCGTGAGCGCCGCCCGACGCCTGGCACGGCAGCCGGCGCCGCGGGCGCGGCGTGCGGCGCGCTCCGTCCGTCCCGAACGACGCGCGCGCCTCGCGTTCGCGCTCGCGGCCGGCGCGCTGCTGCCGTGCCTCGCGCTGCTTCCGCGCGTGTCGTCGGGCACGTCGGACCGGGCCGCGGCGACGGCCGAACCGAACGTCCGGATCGCGTTCACGCCCGGGATCCTCAACGGGCTCTCACCCGCCGACGCGCGGGCCGCGGTCATCGCGTGGTCGCAGCAGGTGCTCGGCAGCGGCCGCTATGCGGCGTCGGCGGACGGCCGCATCCTCGCGGCGAACGAAGACCTGACCGCGCTGCTCCAGCGTCGCGAAGTGGACGCCGTCGTCCTCAGGACCGCCGAGTACGCGAAGATCCCGCGCGGACTGCTCGACGCCGACACGGTCTGGGTGAACGAACGCCACGGCCGCGTGCAGGAGCAGTACGTGCTGCTCGTGCGCAGCGACTCGCGCGTGCGCGAGCTGTCCGCGCTGCGGGGCGCTTCGGTGCTCGTCTGGGGTCACGCGCGCTCGAGCCTCGCGCGCCCGTGGCTCGCCGCGCAGCTCCGGGAGCGCCGGCTCGGCACGCCGGAGACGTTCTTCGGAGGCCTCGTCGAGAAGGAGAAGCTGACCGCGGCGGTGCTCCCGGTGTTCTTCCGGCAGTCCGATGCGTGCATCGTGCCCCTGAGCGGGTTCGAAGACCTGCGCGAACTGAATCCCCAGGTCGGAGAGCAGCTCCGGATCGTCGCCGTCTCGCCCGAGGTCGTCCCGAGTTTCCTCGTCTTCCGCGGTGCCTTCCGCTCCCACTCCCGCCGGGGCGTCGAGGCGGCGATCCTCGAGCTGCCGAGATCCGCGGAGGGCCGCCAGCTGCTCACGGTCTTCGGTTGCGAGCGCATCGTCCCGGTGCCCACGTCGGCGCTCCAGTCGACGTTCGACGTGCTCGGCGCGCCGCGCCCGCAGCCGCACGACCGTCCTGCGATGCGCGCCCAGGCGGGCGAGGAGGCCGCGGAATGACGCCGCTCCGGGGAATGGGAGCCGATGGGGCCCGAGACGGCGTGATCGCGGTGCCCGGGGCGCGGGCCGGCCGCGGCTTGAACGTGGGCATCCTCGTTCGAACCGCGCTGCTCTCGTGGCTCGTGACGATCGTCACGCTCGGCGTGTTCGTGACCGCGGTCGTGCCCGCCCAGAAGCAGGCCTTCCGCGAGAACCTCGACTCGAAGGCGCGCGGCATCGCGGCGTCGCTCCACGACATCGCGGCCGGTGCTGCGATCAGCGAGGACTACACCGCGATCGTGGACCACTGCACGCGCGTCCTCGCCGAGGATTCGACGATCGACTACATCGTGCTCACGCGCCAGGACGGCTTCTCGCTCGTGCACACGCGCACCGGCTGGCGGACGGAATCGCGCTCCGGACTCTGGAGGCCCGAGCGCCGCGAGGCCTCGGGCAGCGTGCGCCCCGCGAACGAAGACGGGCCCAGGGCCTACCACTACGCCCGGCCGTTCGACTACTCGGGCCTGCAGTGGGGCTGGATCCACGTCGGGCTGTCGCTCGACTCCTACGACAAGAGCGTCCGCACGCTCTACGACCGCACGGCGTCCGCGGTGCTGCTGTGTCTCGCGATCGGGCTGCTCGCCTCGGTGCTCTACGCCCGGCAGCTCACGCGGCCGATCATGCGGCTCCGTCACGCGGTCACGCGCGTGGCGGACGGCGATCTCTCGGTCCGCGCGGAGCTCGGAGCGCGCGACGAGATCGGCGAACTCGGGGCGAGCTTCAACCGCATGACCGAGTCGCTCGTGCTGCGTGATCGCATCCTGCACAGCGTGCGTTTCGCCGCGCAGCAGTTCCTCTCGGCGGCCGACTGGCGCGAGATCATCGACGACGTGCTCGCGCAGCTCGGCGAGGCGATGGAAGTCGGCCGCGTCTACGTGCTCGAGAACGGCGGACCCGGGACCCGACGGCGCGGCCGCGCGGCCGCGGCACGCGTGGATCGCGGCGGCGGGCGGCGGAAGCGCAGGCGCGGGAGCCGGCGACGTGTTCCTCGACGAGGGCGGGCCCACGCACTGGAACTCGATGCTGCGGGACGGCCAGACGCTCGCCGGCGATGCGAGCGACTTCGGGGGGGCGGAACGGCAGGCGCTCGAGAGCCACGGCGTGCGCGGGTTCATCGCCGTGCCGATCCACGTGCACGGAGCGTGGTGGGGCACGATCGCCGTGGACGAACTCGAGCGTCCGCGGCATTGGTCGGACGCCGAGATCGCGAGTCTTCGCGCCGCGGCCACGCTCGGCGCGGCGATCGAGCGCCACGCCTACCAGGCGACGATCGTGAACGCGAAGGAAGCGGCCGAAGCCGCGAGCCGCGCGAAGTCGCAGTTCCTCGCGAACATGAGCCACGAGATCCGCACGCCGACCACGGGCGTCATCGGCATGCTGCACCTGCTCGGGCGCACCGCGCTCGACGCGCGGCAGGACCGCTACGTCCGCAACGCCTCGAAGGCGGCGGACACGCTGCTGACCGTGATCGGCGACATCCTCGACTTCTCGAAGATCGAAGCGGGGCGGCTCGAGCTCGACGTGGCGCCGTTCTCGGTTCCCGACGTGCTCGAGTCCGTCATGCGCGTGTTCGCGGCGCAGGCCGAGGCGCGCGGACTCGAACTCGGCTACCGGATCGGCCCGGGCATCCCCGAGTCGCTGGCGGGCGACGCTCCGCGGCTGCGGCAGATCCTCGTCAACCTCGTCGGGAACGCGCTCAAGTTCACCGAGCACGGCGAGGTGTTCGTGAACTGCCGCGTCGAAGCCGCCGCCGCCGACTCGGTGCGGCTCGCGCGTTCTCGGCGCGACACCGGCATCGGCATTCCGCTCGAGCAGCAGGAACGCGTGTTCGAAGCGTTCTCCCAGGCCGACGGATCGATGACGCGCGCGCACGGCGGCACCGGACTCGGTCTCGCGATCTGCCGCGAGTTCTGCCGGCTCATGAACGGCACGATCGGCGTCACGAGCCGCCCGGGCGCCGGCTCGACGTTCCGCTTCACCGCGAGCCTCGGACGCGTCGCGGGCGCGGGGCTCGAGCGAAGCCCCGAGCCGCAGGGCCTGCGAGGCCTGCGCGTGCTGGTCGTGGACGACTGCCCGACGACGCGCCAGGTCGTGTCCGAGTACGTGAGCGGCTGGCGGGGCATCCCCGACACCGCGGCGGAGGCGGAAGAAGGGCTCGGGCTGATGCGCGTCGCGGCGGAGCGCGGCGAGCCCTACCGCGTCGCGATACTCGACTGGCGCATGCCGCGCCAGGACGGCGTCGCCATGGCGCGCGAGATCAAGGGCGATCCGCAGCTGCGGGACACCCCGCTGCTGCTGCTCAGCAGCTTCTCGCAGCCCGGCGGCGACGAATCCACGGCAGACTTCGCGGCGTTCGTGCCGAAGCCCGCGCGCATGTCCGAGCTCTACGACGCGATCGTGACGGCGGCGAGCGGGCGCGGACGTTCGCATCCGGCGCCCCCGTCACGTTCCGCGGGCGCCGTTCGCGCGGCCTCGGCCGAGCCCGGCCGCAGCCTCGTGCTGCTCGTCGAGGACAACGAGGTCAACCGCGAGGTCGCCGAGGAACTGATCCGGCACCTCGGGCACTCGTGCGTGTGCGCGAACAACGGCAAGGAAGCGCTGGACGTGCTCGCGAACCAGGCGGTGGACGTCGTGCTGATGGACTGCCAGATGCCGGTGATGGACGGCTACGAGGCGACGCGGCGCGTGCGCGCGCGCGAGTCCGCCGAGTCGGCAGAGGGCGCGGCCCGCCGCGTCCCGATCGTCGCGCTCACCGCGCACGCGCGGAAGGAAGACCGCGACCTGTGCCTCGCCGCCGGCATGGACGACTACCTCACGAAGCCGCTCGATCCCGAAGCGCTCGAACACATGCTCTCGAAATGGAGCCTCGCCGCGAAACCGCGCTCCGAAGCGCGCGATGCGGCGGAGCGCGGTGCCGCGAGCGAGGCGTCGCCCGCGACGGCCGAGCGCCCGGGGTCCCCGGAACCGGGCCCGATCGACGAGGTCGATCTGATGCGGCGCTGCCTCGGACGGCCCGACATGGCGGACCGAGTGCTCGCCAAGTTCATGGAGCACCTCGAGGACTACGTCGAGGAGATCGCGAACGCCGTCGAATCGAACGACGCGGAAGGACTGCGGAACGCCGCGCACCGGCTCAAGGGTGCGGCGGGCAGCGTGTCGGCCGGCGTCGCGACGCGCCTCGCTGCGCGGCTCGAGTCGATGGGACGGCGCGGTGCGCTCGCGGGCGCAGCCGAGGCGGTGGCGGAACTGCGGCACGAAGCGGAACGGCTGCTCGAATTCCAGCGCCGGAGCGGGCGACGCGCGGCCTGAGACCGCCGCGCGATCCCGCACCGGCGAAGTCACGGGGGGGGACCAGGACCATGATCGAGGGTGGAATGCGCAATCGACTTCGAAACGTCTCGCGGTTCGCGCTGTGCGTCGCCGGGCTCGCGCTCGCGGGCTGCGGGAGCGACAAGGCGACGGCCCCGCGGCCCGACGTGCGGGCCATGGGGGGCGCGGCGCTGTTCAACGGCGCGAATCCCGGGGATCCCGTCCAGATCGCGGCGATCGTGACCGTCGACGGAGCGGTCGTCACGGACGCCGCCGTGTCGGTGGACGGCGTGCCGCTGACGTACGTCGTGAACGCGAATCCGGCGCTCACCGGATACGTCGGCGGCGTTCCCGCGACGGCCGGCGACACGCTCACGATGGTCGTCACGGCGGCCGGGCAGACGATCAGCCGCTCGGCGATCGTGCCGGGCATGATCGACATGAATCCGCCCACGGGCGGACTGACCTACACCGACGCGCAGGACATCGTCGTGGACTGGGCGCCGACGAGCGGCGCGTCGATGACGGCGGTCACGTGCGCCACGACGAGCGCCGTCACGACGGGGCTGTGGATGATCGCGCCGGGAACGACGCAGTGCACGGTGCCGGCCGCGTCCACGTCGGTGCCGGGCAATCGAATCTCGGTGATGGCGATCAACGGCTCGGGCGATTTCCCCGCCTCGACCGACCTGAGGAGCTGGACGGGCAAGAACGGGTTCTGGGTCACGACGCAGGACTACGTGGACGTGAGCGTCACGCCGTAGCGCTCGCGCGCCGATCCGACGCGCCACGCCCCGGTCGCGCGAGCGGCCGGGGCGTCGTGCTTCGGACGAGCGGGTCAGCGCGCGGGCACGCCGGCGCGCGCCGTGTCGGCGAGTGCTGCGAAGGCGCCGCCGCCCTCCGCCGGCCACGTGCCCGGGAGCGCCGGCGGGTCGCCCGCGAAGCAGCCGCGTTCGGTGTCGAAGGGACGCGTCGTGAGCCGGGCCGACAGGAGCCACATCGGCGGGACGTCCATCGACTCGCATCCGCTCGTGCTCGGTCCGTGGTACGAGCTCGCGATCACGGCGATGAGGACGACCGCGGTCAGGGCGCTCAGCACCACGATGCCTCCCGCGCTGATGCCTTCCTTCACCTCGACGGTCGCTTCGCTCACGTCCTGCGACGGCACGCGCAGCGCGGCGGCCCAGCGCTCGGCCTCGGTGCCGACGGGCGTGAGCGCCTCGAGCACGATCGCCTCGGCGGAGGGCAGCCGGCCCGAGCGGAACGCTCGCGCGAGCTCGCGCAACTCGACGCTTTCGCCGTTCGCGCGTGCGACGTTTCTCGCGAACTCGAACGGCACGCGCGTCGGCTCCGGGGACTCGGGGCGCTGGAGCAGCAGCGCCCGCTCGCCGTAGCCCGCGAACGGAGCCGTCCACTCGCGGCCGTCGAGGAGCGCGACGCTCAGCGTCTCGCCGAGCGTGAACGGCACGAAGCCCGTGCCGTTCGCGTGAGCGGCGAACCGAGACGCGTAGGCGGCGGAGTCGAGCAGCGCGCGGCCGAGGAAGCGGCCCTTCACCCTCGATCCATCGCGCAGGCGCAGGGTCAGCGTCGTGCCGGGCTCGAGCACGAGCGCCTCGCCGGCCGGGATCAGCCTGGGGTACGCCGCCGCGGGCGCGGGGGCGCCGAGCGGCCGGAGCCAACGCCACGTCTCGTTCTGCGCGAACGTCACGGGACCGATCCACGTGGCGAGCAGCAGCACGGCGGCGAAGCGCGAGGCGCGCGACAGGCGCCAGCAGGAGCGACGACGACGGGCGGGCGCCACCGGCGCCGCGTCCGGAATCTCGGGAGAGCGAACGGATGCGTTCATCGGGATCTCCTCAGCGCCCGGGCCCCGAGGGGCGGAGCCGGGCGGCGGTCCATCGAAGGCGATGGCCGGAAGCCACCCCGTACGTTCCGTCGCACGAGGTGCCGCCACGTGACCGCGAGTCGCGCAACGTGCTGCCGCGGTAGGCGTCCGGCAAACCGGGCGGCGGAACCCCGCGCCCACAGGAACGCGCGCGGACGGGTAAGGGAGGCGTGAAGGGCCGCGCACCGGCGGCCACGCGCCCCGCAACCCGAGGAGGAGTCATGCCCCGTCCCGTTCATTTCGAGCTGCCCGCCGACGATCCCGCCCGCGCCGTGCGCTTCTACGAGTCCGTGTTCGGCTGGACGTTCTCCCGGTGGGACGGCCCCATGGAGTACTGGATGGTCTCGACGGGCCCCGAGGGCTCGCGCGGCATCGACGGCGGGCTGATGCGCCGCACGCATCCCGGCGCCTCCACCGTGAACGTGGTGGACGTCGCGTCCGTGGACGACACGACGCGAGCGGTCGAGCGCGCGGGCGGCGCGGTCGTCGCGCCGAAGATGGCGATCCCCGGCGTCGGGTGGGTGGCGTACTACCGCGATCCCGAGCAGAACGTGTTCGGCGTGATGCAGTCCGATCCCGCGGCCCGCTAGAATTCGCGCGCTCGATCCGCCCGGGGCGGCCTCGCGCGCGCGGTGCGATCACGGCCGTGCCGCGCACACCGCGGCCCGGCCGGCCGCATTCGCACTCCGCGAGGGGCCCTTGTCGCCGAATCCCGATCCCGCTCGATCGCCTTCCGCGTTCCCCGCGACGCGTCACTCGGTGATCGAGCGGCTGCGCAGCGAACGCACCGACGTGCGGCGCACAGCGTTCGGCGAGTTCGTCACGGCGTACGGCGCGCCGCTCTACAAGCACCTGCGGCACACGTGGCGGCTCGAAGCCGACGATGCGCGCGATCTCGTTCAGGGCTTCTTCGCCGAAGCGTTCGAGAAGGGCTGGCTCGAACGCTGGGAGCCCGCGAAGGCGCGGCTGCGCACGTTCGTGCGCGTGTGCGCCGACCGTCACGTGCAGCACTGGCGGCAGTCCGAGTCGCGGCTCAAGCGCGGGGGCGGCCTCGAACGCGTGGAGCTCGACCTGGACGCCGCCGAGGGCGAGCTGTCGCGGCATCCGCCCGCGAGCGGCGGCGATCCGGACGAGTTCTTCCACCGCGAGTTCGTGCGCGCGCTGTTCGCGCGCACGGTCGCGTCGCTGCGCGCCGAGTTCGAATCGTCGGGGCGCGCGGCGCAGTTCGCGCTGTTCGAGCGCTACGACCTCGCGCCCGATCCGGGAGCGAGCTACGCGGACCTCGCGCACGCCCACGGGCTCACGGTGAGCCAGGTCACGAACCACCTCGCGAGCGTGCGGCGGCGCTTCCGCGCACTCGCGCTCGAGGCGCTGCGCGGCTTGTGCGGCAGCGACGAGGAGTACCGCGAGGAGGCGCGCGAGCTGTTCGGCGCGGAGGTCGAATGAGCTGGCTCTCGGACGACGCCGTCGAGCGCCTGCGCCGCGTCGCGCACTGGCCCGAGTTCGAAGAGGCGCGATACGCCGTGCGCGCCGAACTCGGCCGCGGCGGCATGGGCACGGTGTTCCTCGCGCACGACGAGCGGCTCGACCGCGACGTCGCGATCAAGGTCTCCGCGGCCGCGTCGCCGGGCTCGGAGTTCGAGGCGCGGCTCGAAGCCGAGGCCGCGATCCTCGCGCGGCTCGAGCACCCCGGCATCGTGCCGGTGCACGACGCGGGGCGGCTCGCGGACGGCCGCCGGTTCGTCGTGATGAAGCGCGTGGAGGGGGAGACGCTGGCTCGCCACCTCGAGCGCGTGCCGTCGCTCGCCGAACGGCTGCGCATCTTCGAGCGCGTGTGCGAGCCCGTGTCGTTCGCCCACGCGCGCGGCTTCGTTCACCGCGACCTCAAACCCGACAACGTCATGATCGGCCGCTTCGGCGAGGTGCTCGTGATGGACTGGGGCGTCGCGAAGATCCTCGGCACGGGCGAGCCTGCGGGCGGCGCGTCCGACGGCGGCGTCCCCGGTGCGGGCACCGGCGCCGGCACCGTGCTCGGCACGCGCGGCTTCATGGCTCCGGAGCAGGCCACGGGGGGCGCGGCCGACGTGGACGCGCGCGCCGACGTGTACGCGCTCGGCGCGATCCTCGTCACGCTGCTCGGCGCGGGCGAGCGCCCGGGGGAGGCGTCGTCGCCTTCGGAGCGGCTCGCCGCGCTGCGCGGCGTGCCGCGCCGGCTGCGCGCGATCGTGGAACGCGCGCTCGCCCCGTCGCCCGGCGACCGCTACCCGTCGGCGGAGTCGCTCGCCGCCGACGTCGCGCGCTTCCGCGCGGGAGATCCCGTCGAGGCGCACCGCGAAAACGTGTTCGAGCGGCTCGCGCGCTGGCTCCATCGCTACCGGGTCGCGGTCGCGCTCGTGCTCGCCTACCTCGTGATGCGGGTCGCGATCGCGCTCTTCTGGCGCCGCTGACCACAGGACGGCCCGGAAACGCGCAAGGGAACCATCGGAGTCCGCATTCACCACCAACCGGGGAGGGTCTCGTGAACAAGCCGCTGCTGGGTCTCGTGCTGGGAGGAGCGCTGGGCGTGCTCGACGGTCTCACCGCGCTGTTCTATCCCGAAGTCGCTTCGCAGATCGTGGGCATCGTCATCGGTTCGACCGTGAAGGGGCTCGTCGTCGGCGTGCTCGTCGGCTGGTTCGCCCGCAAGGTGAACTCGCTCGTCGCGGGCGTCCTGTTCGGCCTCGCGATGGGGGCCCTGTTCGCGTACCTCGTCGCCGCAATGCCCGATCCGTCGGGCAAGCACTACTACTGGGAGATCATGTTGCCGGGGAGCATCGTCGGCCTGATCGTTGGCTACGCGACGCAGCGCTACGGCCGCGCGCCCGCGCAGAAGGCGGCCTGAGCCCCCGGAGCGGGGCGAAAATCCCGTTGGAGGGCCGCGCGCGCGCTCCTATGCTGCGCGCCACACGCAGCGCCCTTGCCCGTCCCTCGACGCGGGAGTTCGACATGGGTCTCTTCGACGGTCTTCTCGGAAACGTGGTCGGTTCGGTGCTGCGCGGCGGCGGGCAGAACAGCGGGCTCGCGAGCGTGCTCGGCGGGCTCGCGGGCGGGCAGGGCGGCCAGGGCGCGGGGCCGCTGCTCGCGGCGGCGATGTCGCTGATCCAGCAGAACGGCGGACTCGAAAACGTGATCGCGAAGTTCGGTCAGAACGGCATGGCCTCCCACGCGGCGTCGTGGGTGAGCACCGGGCCCAACCAGGCGATCTCGCCGGACCAGCTCTCACAGGTGTTCGGGCCGAACGCGCTCGGCGGCATCGCGCAGCAGCTCGGGCTCTCGCACGGTCAGACGAGCGGCGCGATGGCGCAGCTCCTGCCGGAGCTGATCAACCACCTCACGCCGCAGGGATCGGTGCCCGCGAACCACGCGGATCTGCTGTCGCAGGGGCTGTCGATGCTGCGCGGCGGGCGGTAGGCCACGCAGGAGGATTGCCGGGGCGCGGGACCTCGCGCATAGTCCCGCGCCCATGGAACGCCCCGCTCGCGCCCTCGTCCTCGCCGCGGCCATCGTCGCGGCGTTCGCGCTCGCCTCGTGCGAGACGCGCGTGCGCGAGGTGCCGGCCGAGGAAATCGCCGCGCGTGCGCAGAAGCTCATCGAGTCGGGCAACGACGCGTTCAAGGCCGGCGACTTCGAACTCGCCGCCAAGCGCTACGCGGCCGCGACGGCCGAGAAGGCGGACGACCCGGCGGCCTACTACGGCCTCGGCATGGCGCTGTCCAAGCTCGGACGCGACGAGCAGGCGCGCGAGGCCTACGCGAAGGCGCGCGAACTCGCGCACTCCGAATCGGCGGCGCCGCACCCCTGAGCGCGCGCGGCGCTGTTGCAAGGCCGCAGTGATTCGGGTTTCCTAGCGCACTCCTCCCGTCCGAGCGCACCCGAACCGCAGGCCGTCCCATGCACGATCTCAAGTTCCTCCGGCAGAACCGCGACAAGGTCGAGGCCGGCATCGCCCTCAAGGGCATGTCCGTGGACCTCGCGAAGTTCTACGCGCTCGAAGAGCGCCGCCTGCAGGTGCTGCACGAATCCGAGCAGCTCAAGGCGCGCCGCAACGCCGCGAGCGAGGCGATCGCGGCCAAGAAGAAGGCGGGGGAGAACGCCGACGACGACATCCGCGCGATGCGCGACGTCGGCGACCGCGTGAAGGTGCTCGACGGCGAGCTGAAGACGCTCGAGGAAGAGAGCGAGTCGCTCGCCGCGTGGATCCCGAACCTGCCGCACGCTTCGGTGCCGCCGGGCGCGAGCGCCGAGCAGAACGTCGTCGTGCGCACGTGGGGCGAGCCGCCGAAGTTCGACTTCGAGCCGAAGCCGCACTGGGACCTCGCGACCGCGCTCGGGCTCTTGGACTTCGAGCGCGCGCGCAAGATCTCGGGCTCGGGCTTCCTGCTCTTCACGGGACGCGGCGCGCGGCTCGAACGCGCGCTCATCAACTTCATGCTCGACTTCCACGTGAAGCACCACGGGTACACCGAGGTGTCGCCGCCGCACGTCGTGCGCCGCGCCGCGCTGTTCGGCACGGGGCAGCTGCCGAAGCTCGAGGGCGACATGTATCACATCGGTGAGGACGACCTGTTCCTGAACCCGACCGCGGAAGTCCCGGTGACGAACATCTACCGCGACGAGATCCTCGAGCCCGGCGCGGTGCCCGCGTACGTGACGGCGCACTGCGCGAGCTACCGCCGCGAGGCCGGCACGTACGGCAAGGACACGCGCGGCATGCTGCGCGTGCACCAGTTCGACAAGGTCGAGCTCGTGAAGATCGTTCCGCCCGAAACGAGCTACGACGAACACGAGAAGCTCGCACGCGACGTCGCGGACGTGTTCGAGGCGCTCGAGCTGCCCTACCGCGTCGCGCTGCTGTGCTCGGGCGACATGAGCTTCGCCGCGGCGAAGTGCTACGACTTCGAAGTGTGGGCGCCGGGCGTCGGCACGTGGCTCGAGTGCTCGTCGTGCTCGAACTTCGAGGACTTCCAGGCGCGGCGCATGGGCCTGCGCTTCCGGCGCGACACGGGCGCACGCGCCGAGTTCCCGCACACGCTCAATGCGTCGGGCGTCGCGCTGCCGCGCACGTTCGCGGCGCTGCTCGAGAACCACCAGACGGCGGACGGTCGCGTGCGGATCCCGGCGAGGCTGCGTCCCTACCTCGACGGCGCCGAAGAGATCGCCCCCTGAGCCGACGCATGGACGCGCGCCGCGGTTCGAGGACGTTCACCCGGCCCCGCTTCTGGAAGGTCGGGTTGTTCGTCGGCACGGGCGTGCTCGTGATCGCGGTGTTCGTGTTCACGAACCAGATGCTCACGCGCCTCACGCACCAGGTCGAGACGACGTCGCGCATCTTCGCGACGTTCTGCGCGCAGGCGTCGATCCCCGCGACGCGCGACACGACGCTCACGAAGATCTTCAAGGACGTCGTGAACCAGATCGACTTTCCGATCGTCATCACGGACACGCTCGGCCTGCCGCGCGCCTGGCGCGGCATCGGAATCGACCAGGGCCTCGTGCCGGACGGCGCCGTGGACAGCCTCGCGCTCAGCTACCCGATCGGAGCCGGCTCGCGCGCGGTCATCGATCGCGTGCGCGCGCGCGCCGTGCAGCTCGACGCGAAGAACTCGCCGATCGAGATGAGCCAGCCCGGCACGATGGTGCGGCTCGGCGCGGTGCACTACGGCGATCCGCCGGTGCTCGACCGGCTGCGCTGGATGCCGCTGCTTTCGGTGCTCGGCGTGCTGCTGCTGCTGTCGCTCGGGCTGTGGGGCCTCACCGGCATCCGCACCGCCGAGAAGCGCACGATCTGGGTCGGCATGGCGAAGGAGTCGGCGCACCAGATGGGCACGCCGCTCTCGTCGCTTCTGGGCTGGGTCGAGCTGATGCGCTCGCACGCCGAGGGCGTCGCCGCCGGCGGCGACGTGCGCATCCCGGCCGCCGAGTTCGACGAGACGCTGTCCGAGATGCAGCGCGACGTGGACCGGCTCAGCAAGGTCGCGCAGCGCTTCAGCCACATCGGCTCGACCCCGATCCTGCAGCTCCAGGACGTGACGCCGGTCGTGCGCGAGGCGGTGCAGTACGTGCGCAAGCGCCTGCCGCACGGCGCGCACTCGATCGAGATCCACGAGCGCTACGACGAGGCGCCGCCCGTCAACCTGAACCGCGAGCTGCTCGAGTGGGTGCTCGAGAACGTGCTCTCGAACGCGGTGTCCGCGATCGAGCGCGGACACGGGCGCATCGACGTGAGCGTCGGCCGTCGCGCCGAGACCGAAGAGGTCGAAGTGGTGATCACCGACAACGGCCGCGGCATGGCGCCGCACGAACAGCGCCGCGCGTTCGAAGCGGGCTACACGACGAAGGCGCGCGGATGGGGCCTCGGGCTCGCGCTCGCGCGCCGCGTCGTGCAGGACTACCACGGCGGCAAGATCACGATCCGTGCGAGCGCCCCCGGCGAGGGCACCACGATCGTCATCGGCTTCCCGACGTAGCGGACGGGCGCGACCCGCCCGCTACGGCTTCGGCCGGAAGCGCTCGCCGAAGAAGTCGCCCGGGTTCCACGTCGGGCGCTTCGGCGCGTTCGCGATCTCGAGCAGCGTGCGCATCGCGAAGTCGGTGAACTTCGCGCCGGCCGCCCAGTCGAACGTCTGGCCCAGGTCGTCCGAGGGCTGGTGGTAGCGCGTGCGGTACCACTCGCCATCCAGCGCGGCCTCGGCCGAGTCCGCGCCCGCGATCTCGGGGAACAGCGCCGGCACGCCGCGTCGAATGAACGGGAACTGGTCGCTGCGGATGAACACGACCTCTTCCGGCGCGGGATCCGGGATCACGTTCGCGCCCACGGCCGCCGCCGCGCGCGCGGCGACGCCGCCGAGCGAGGAGTGTTCCGCGCCGAACGCGACGACGTTCCGCATCGGGTGGTTGAGCAGGAACATGTCGAGGTTCAGGTTCGCCACGATCTCGTCGTCGATCGTCGGGAACTGCGTGAAGTACTCCGCGCCCTGCAGGCCCTTCTCTTCGCCGGTCACGAGCAGGAACAGCACCGAGCGCTTCGGCGCGCGCGGCATCGAGCGCAGCAGCCGGGCGAGTTCGAGCGTGCAGGCCGAACCCGAGGCGTTGTCGTACGCGCCGTTGTGGATCGAGTCGCCGTTGACGGGCGCGCCGATGCCGAGGTGGTCGAGGTGCGCGCTCACGACGACGACTTCCTTCGCGAGCACCGGGTCCGAGCCGCGAAGAAGCGCCGCGACGTTGGGACTCGAGACGCGCCAGCGGTTCGTCGCGCGCTTCGCCTTCACGGTCACGGCGAGCTCGAAGCCCTTCGGCCGGCCCGCGGCCGCCCGCGCGAGCACCGTGTCGAGCGGCTCCGGCGCGCCGCGAAACAGCTTCGCCACGCCCTCGGGCCCGAGGACCGCATCGAGCTCGAGCTGCGCGAACGTGTCGTGCGGCCGGCCCTCGGCGTCGGTCCAGCGCATCGCGGGAATGACGCCCATGCGCGCGATCCGCTCCCAGCTCATGCGCCTCGACTCCTCGGGCAGGCGGAACGTGATCGTGCCCGCGGCGCCGTGCGCGGCCGCCGTCTCGTCCTTCAGCTGCTGCCACGCGTGGTAGGCGCGCTGGTCGTTCGGGAACGTCCGCGGCGCGCCGCGCGCCATCACGACGACCTTGCCGCGCACGTCGAGCCCCGCGTAGTCGTCGTAGCCGAGTTCCGGCGCGCTCACGCCGAAGCCGACGTACACGGCCGGTGCTTCGAGCGTCCAGCGGTCGCGCAGCCAGTCGCCGCGCATCAGGTAGTCGTCGCGGTACACGAGCGGCTCGGTCGCGCCGCCGCGCACGAGCGCGAGCGAACACTGGTCCTCGACCGGCCGCGCGGCGAGGAACGGCACGGGCTGCCAGAACCCGCCGCCCGTGCCGGCGGGCTCGAGCCCGAGTGCCGCGAATTGCGATTCGGCGTAGCGCGCCGCGAGGTCGTAGCCGCGCGTTCCGGTGCCGCGGCCCTCGAGCAGGTCGTCGGCGAGGAACTCGACGTGAGCGCGCAGGCGCTCGGCGGAAGGCTTCGGCGGCGCGGTGGGCGCGGTCCGGACGGCGAGGCCGGTGGCGAGACCGACGGTCGCGAGCAGCGTGAGCATCAGGGAGCGAACCATCGCATTCCTTTCGGGGTAGGAGGCGAGCGAAGCCGGAAGTTAGGAACGCTCCCTGCCACGGTCAACGGGATTCCGGCGGGCGACGGTGACGCGCGGGACGGGCGCGTTCCGGCCGCCCGCCGGCCCGGCCTTTCCGCCGCCCCGCGCGGGCCGCTATGCTCCGCCGCACTCATGAACGACGAACAGCGGCGCAAAGTCCTGTGGGCCGACGACGAGATCGATCTGCTGCGGCCCCACATCAAGTTCCTCGAGCAGAAGGGCTTCGACGTGACCGCCGTTCCGAACGGCGAGGACGCGTTGAGCGAACTCGAGCGCGCGCGCTTCGACGTCGTGCTGCTCGACGAGATGATGCCGGGCCTCGGCGGACTCGACACGCTGCGCGAGATGCAGGACCGCGACATCCCGACGCCGGTCGTGCTCGTCACGAAGAGCGAAGAGGAGTCGCTCATGAACGAGGCGATCGGGAAGCGCATCTCCGACTACCTCATCAAGCCCGTCAACCCGTCGCAGGTGTTCCTCGCGATCAAGAAGGCGATCGAGAGCGGGCGCATTCTCGAGTCGCAGCGGGCCCGCGACTACGTCGTGGACATGCAGCACTGGCAGATGCTCGACCAGCGCCGGCTCGACTGGCGCGGCTGGTCCGACCTGGCCGTGGACCTCGCGCGCTGGGACGTGCGCTTCGACGAGGCGCAGGAGTCGGGGCTCAAGCAGGCGCACACCGACTTCCGCCGCAGCCTGAACATCGAGTTCGGCCGCTTCATCGAGGAGCACTACCCGAAGTGGGTGCACGGCGCGGAGGAGCGCCCGATGCTCTCGACCGAC
This sequence comes from Candidatus Eiseniibacteriota bacterium, assembly GCA_044222065.1. Classification (GTDB taxonomy): domain Bacteria; phylum Eisenbacteria; class RBG-16-71-46; order RBG-16-71-46; family RBG-16-71-46; genus JBGAOA01. Next base: position 1,293 of record JBGAOA010000009.1, on the reverse strand, counting down.
CTCGTGCGCCACGCGGTCGCGCCGCACCTCGTCGAGGGCCGCCGCGTGTTCTTCGTCATCATCGACTGCATGCGGCTCGACCAGTGGTTCGCGATCGAGCCGCTGCTCGAGGAGCTGTTCGACGTCCAGCGCGAGTACTACTGCTCGATCCTTCCGACCGCGACGCCGTACTCGCGCAACGCGATCTTCTCGGGACTGCTGCCCGCCGAGCTGCACAAGCAGCACCCGGACCTGTGGCAGGAAGCGAGCAACGACGACCGGACGAAGAACCGCTACGAGCGCCAGTTCCTCGAGACGCAGCTCGCGCGCCTCAAGGCGCCCGTCGAGCGCGGGCTCAAGTACCTGAAGATCTACACGGCCGAGGAGTCGCAGCAGACGCGCCGCCAGATCGGCTCGTTCTCGAACCTGTCGCTCGTCGCGATGGTGTTCAACTTCCTCGACATCCTCGCGCACGGCCGCTCCGAGAGCGAGATCCTGCAGGAACTCGCGCCCGACGAGGCCGCGTTCCGATCCGTCATGAAGGCGTGGTTCGTGCACAGTCCGCTGTACGAGATCTTCCGCGTGCTCGCCTCGCAGGACTGCACGATCGTGATCAGCACCGACCACGGTTCGGTGCTCGGCCGGCGCGCGGCGCTCGTGCACGGCAATCGCGAGACGTCGTCGAACCTGCGCTACAAGTTCGGGCTCAACCTGAACACCGACGCGAAGCAGGCCGTGATCGTGCGCAAGCCGATGGAGTTCATGCTGCCGGACGACGCGATCAACAAGAACTACGTGCTCGCGCGCGAGGACTACTACTTCGTGTACCCGACGCGCTTCCACGAGTTCGAGCGCCAGTACAAGGGGTCGTTCCAGCACGGCGGGATCTCGATCGAGGAGATGATCCTGCCGCTCGTCACGCTGACGCCGCGGCGGGGCTGATGACGGCGGCGGCGACCGACGCGTTCGAGCGCGCGACGCGTTCCGAGGCCGAGACCGAAGCGGCCGGCGAGGCGCTCGGCGCGGTGATCGAGGCCGGCGACCTCGTGACGCTCACGGGCCCGCTCGGCGCGGGCAAGACCCGACTCGTCGCCGGCGTCGCGCGCGGCGCCGGGTACCGCTCGCGCGTCCGCAGCCCGTCGTTCGCGCTCGTGAACGAGTACCGCGCGACGCCGCGGCTCGCGCACCTCGACCTCTACCGGCTCGCGGGCGCGGAGCCCGAGGGCCTCGGGCTCGAGGAACTGCGCGACCGCGCGGCGCTGCTCGTCGAGTGGGGCGAGAAGCTGCCGGGCGCGTGGCGCGCCGAGGCGCTGC
>JBGAOA010000096.1:0-11231 GCA_044222065.1 Candidatus Eiseniibacteriota bacterium | reverse complement strand
AGCACGGCGGCGCGCCGGCGCACCGGACGCAGCGCGAGCACGACGAACACCGGCAGGAGCGCCACGAGCAGCAGCAGCCACGGCTGTTCCCAGCGCATCAGGCCGCCCGCTCCGGACCGGCCGGCGCCGACCGGCGGCGCACGAGCGCCTCGACGGCCTGCTCCGCCCGTTCCGCTTCCTCGGCGCTCGAAGCCGCGCGCGCGAACTTCACGCGGTCCCACACGCGCAGCAGCCCGTCCACCTGCTTCACGTCCTCGGCGTCGAGCGACGCGCCGAGTCGCTGCACGAGTTCGGACGACGTGTCGCCCGGCCGCGGCGCGCCGATCGTGTCCTCGAAGAAGCGCCGCAGCACCCGCGTGAGCCGCCACGCGTGCTCGGCGAAGCGGCCCTGCGCCGGCAGACCGAGCCGTCGCAGCGCGGCGAGTTCCGCGAGAGCTTCGGCCGTCGGGTCGCGCCGCGGAGCACGCGCGACGGGTGCGCTCGCCGGCGCGACGGCGCGGCGGCGGCGGCGCCACCGCCAGAACCCGAGCGCCGCCGCGACGAGCGCGACCGCGCCGCCGACGATCCACCACGGCACCCGCTCCCACCAGGGCGCGGCGAGCGGTCCGCGCAGCGCGTGGAAGTCGGCGGTCGAGTCGTTCGCCGCGATCACCGGCACGATCGTCACGTTCGCGACCGGCAGGCGCGAGCGCGAGCGCGCGCCGGCGGATTCGGTCTCGGGGTCGACGCCCGGCACGGCGACCGGGCCGTACGCGAAGACCTGGAGCGGCACGCTCACGACCGCCTTCACGCCCGGCTCGATTTCGAGCCAGCCGTCGCGCGCGACGGTGGCCTCGCGCGGGCGCGCGTCGCCCGGCCGCAGCACGCGCGTCGCGGGCTTGCCCCAGTGGAACGCCCCGTCGTCGCGCGGCGGAACGAAGCGCACGCGCACGCGCGCGGCGGACGTGACGACGCCCGTGTACGCGAGACGCTCGCCGAGCCCCGCGCTCGCGGGCTCGATCGCGGCGCCGCCCTGCCCGCGCGCGTCACCGGCGGCGCCGCCCGTCGCGGGCTCGAGTGCGGCCGGCAGCGCCGCCCCGCTCTCGCCGCCGCGGCCGCGCCGCGCGAGGAACAGGCCGGCCGCGACGGCGACGATCACGAGCGCGCCGATCGCGATCGCGACCCACGGCGTGCGTCGCTTCATCGGGCCCGCCCGCGCTTGCGGCCCGACGCGAAGAAGCCGAGCAGCGCCGGGAGGTACGACACGTCGGTTCGCAGCTCGAGCCGGGCGGCGCGCGCCTGTTCGAGCGAACGCAGCGACGCTCCGAGGCGCTGGAGCGCGTCGCGCCGGTAGGCGTCGCGCACGCCCCGCGACGACGTGTTCACGAGCCGCCGCCCGCCGCGCTCCAGGTCCTCGAGTTCGACCCAGCCCGCCGCCGGCAGCGACTCGTCGCGCGGGTCGCGCAGGTGGATCGCCGTCACGTCGTGGCGGCGCGCGAGCACGCGCCACGTCGGCACGTCCACGGGCTCCTCGAAGTCCGAGAGCCAGAACACGAGGCTCCGGCGGCGCAGCGTGTGCAGCAGGAAGCGCGCGGCCTCCGCGGTCCGCAGCTCGCGCGCGGTCGGACCGGCGAGCACGTCGCGCATGATGCGCAGCAGGTGCGTGCGTCCGCGCGCCGGCGGCACGAAGTGCAGCACGCGCTCGCCGACGAGCGCGAGCCCGACGCGGTCGTTGTTGCGGATCGCCGCGAACCCGAGCACGGCGCACAGTTCGGCGGCAAGTTCGCGCTTCTCGGCGCCCGCGGTGCCGAAGCGCATCGAGCGCGAGACGTCCACCGCGAGCAGCACCGTCAGCTCGTGCTCCTCGACGAAGCGCTTCACGTACGGGCCGCCGAGGCGCGCGGTGACGTTCCAGTCGATGTCGCGCACCTCGTCGCCGGGCACGTACGGGCGCACTTCCTCGAACTCGATCCCGCGGCCCTTGAAGACGCTCTCGGATTGCCCCGCGAACAGGTCCTCGACGAGATGGCGGCTGCGGATCTCGAGCCGGCGGATCTTGCCGAGCAGCTCGGAGGTCTGCATCAGGGCACGCGCACCTGCTCCAGGATCCGGCGCGCGATCTCCTCGCCGTCGAGGCCCTCGGCTTCGGCCTCGTAGCTCACGTGGATCCGGTGGCGCAGCACGTCGGGGCCGATGCCCTTGACGTCGTCGGGCAGCACGTAGGGCCGGCCCGCCAGCACCGCGAGTCCCTGCGCGCCGCGGATCAGGAACAGCGTCGCCCGGGGCGACGCGCCGAAGGAGATCAGTCCGTCGAGCGCGAGACCGAACTCCTTCGGGCGGCGGGTCGCGTTGACGAGGTCGAGGACGTACTCCTGGATCTTGTCGTCCACGTACACGCCCGCGAGCGCCGAGCGCGCCTCGAGCACGTCGGCGCGCGACGCCTGGGGCTTGAGCTCGGGCAGCTCGGCGAGGCCCGCTCGCCGCAGGATCTCCTTCTCGTCGCCGCGCGTCGGGTAGCCGACCTTGACCTTCAGCATGAAGCGGTCGCTCTGCGCCTCGGGAAGCGCGTACGTTCCTTCCTGCTCGATCGGGTTCTGCGTCGCGAGCACGAGGAACGGATCTTCGAGCGCGTGGCTCTTGTCGCCGAGCGTGACCTGGCGCTCCTGCATCGCCTCGAGCAGCGCGGACTGCACCTTGGCCGGCGCGCGATTGACCTCGTCGGCGAGGACGAGGTTCGCGAACAGCGGGCCGGGCTTGGCCGTGAAGCTGCCGTCGCGCGGGTTGTAGATCTGGGTGCCGGTGAGGTCGGCCGGCAGCAGGTCGGGCGTGAACTGGATGCGGCGGAACTTGAGCGACAGCGCGTCCGACAGGCTCTTCACGGCGAGCGTCTTCGCGAGTCCGGGGACGCCCTCGAGCAGGACGTGTCCGCCGGTCAGCAGCCCGACGAGCAGCCGGTCCACCATGTGGGCCTGCCCCACGACCGCGCGGCCCACCTCGTCGCGCACCTTCGCCAGCACCGCTCCGGCACGCTCGATCCGGCGCGCCGCTTCCTTGGTCTCGACGGTCATCCCTGGTCTCCGTTGATGTTCACCGCACGGCCGGCGGCGGTTGCCGGCGCGAGTATAGCGAGGAGCCCCGGTCCGGCAAGGCCGCCGGGGCCGGGGCTCCGTTCGTGAAGGGCGGTCAGGCCGCGAGCGACTCGCGCTCGACGGGCTCGGCGTCGCCGCTCTGCGTGGTGGCCGTCCAGCTCGCGAGCATCTGGCGCGCGTCGATGAGTTCGAACGGGGGCTCGAGCGATTCGATGCGGGTGAGTCGCGTGAGACGGCGTTCGACCTCGAGCGCCTCCTCACCCGTCGGATCGGCGATGAGCCCGGCCTTGAGGCGCACGATCGCCTGGTGGACGCGCAGCCGCGCGAGCGGTTCCACTCGCCACTCGCGGCGGTAGCACGCGACCGCGAGTTCGAACAGTCCGTTGGCGGATTCCGCATCGCCGCCGGCCGCGGCGGCGAGTGCCGCGCGATGGAAGCGCGCGCCGCCGAACAGCGACGGCAGGTGTCGGGCGAGAGGCAGGAGCAGCGTCGAAGCGGACATGCGCGAAATCCCCCGGGAACGGGCCGCCTCCGGACGCTGCAGGTTCGGTGCCACTCGCGGCCTCGAGGCCGGCGCGAAAAGCACCGCGAAATCCGGGCCTCCGAGATCGCGCGGGCTCCCGGGGCCGCGATGCGACCGTGCAGGATGAAGTGCGCCGCGACTCAGCCTGCACGGCGCGGCCGGGCTCCGTCGTTCGAGCGGAGCTAGGACGCGCGCGCCTCGCCCGGGAAGAGCGGGAATGCCGAGGCGAGCGCCCGGACCTCGTGCGCGACCGCGGCGGTCACGGCCGCGTCCTCCGGCGACTCGAGCACGCGCGCGATCCACGCCCCGATCGTGCGCATCTCCGCCGCGCCCATGCCGCGGGTCGTGAGCGCCGGCGTGCCGATCCGGACGCCGCTCGTGACCCACGGCTTCTGCGGATCGTTCGGCACGGCGTTCTTGTTCACCGTGATGTGCGCCCGGTGCAGCGCCTCCTCGGCGAGCTTGCCCGTCATGCCGCGGCGCCTCAGGTCCACGAGCAGCAGGTGGTTGTCCGTGCCGCCGGAGACGAGGTCGAAGCCGCGTCCGAGCAGCGTCTCGGCGAGCGTCTTCGCGTTCTCGACGACCCGGGCCTGGTACTCCGTGAACGCCGGCGCGAGCGCCTCGCCGAAGCACACGGCCTTCGCCGCGATCACGTGCATGAGCGGGCCGCCCTGCAGCCCGGGGAACACGCTCTTGTCCACCTTCTCGGCCCATTCGGCGCGGCACAGGATCACGCCGCCGCGGGGGCCGCGCAGCGTCTTGTGCGTCGTCGTCGTGACGACGTCGGCGTGCGGCACCGGGCTCGGGTGGAGTCCGGCGGCGACGAGCCCGGCGATGTGCGCCATGTCCACGACCAGCACCGCGCCTGCGGCGCGGGCGATCGCGCCGAAGCGCTCGAAGTCGAGCACGCGCGGGTAGGCGCTCGCCCCCGCGACGAGGATGCGCGGCCGGTGCTCCATCGCGAGCCGCTCGACCGCGTCGTAGTCGATGCGGCCGTCCTCCGGCCGCACTCCGTACTGCACCGCCTTCCACAGCCGGCCCGTCACCGAAACCGCGTGGCCGTGCGTGAGGTGACCGCCGTGCGCGAGGCTCATGCCGAGCAGCGTGTCGCCGGGGCTCGAGACGGCGAGGTACGCGGCGACGTTCGCGGACGCGCCCGAATGCGGCTGGACGTTCGCGTGATCGCACCCGAACAGCCGCTTGAGCCGCTCGATCGCGAGCTCTTCCGCCGAGTCCACGTGCTCGCAGCCGCCGTAGTAGCGCTTGCGCGGCAGGCCCTCGGCGTACTTGTTCGTCATCACGGAGCCCATCGCCTGCAGCACGGCGCGGCTCACGAAGTTCTCGGAGGCGATCAGCTCGAGCGTGTCGCGCTGGCGCCGCTCCTCGGCCGCGATCGCCTCGGCGATCGCGGGATCGGTGCGCTGGAGTTCGTCCATGACCCTTTCCTCAGGCGCCGTGCTCGCGCTCGTAGTCGCGGATCTTGTCGAGCCGCCGCGCGTGGCGGCCGCCCTCGAACCCGGCGCCGAGCCAGATCGCGAGCCAGCGGGCGGCGTCGTCGAAGTCGGCGTGCACGCGCCCGCCGAACGCGATGACGTTCGAATCGTTGTGCTCGCGCGTGAGGTGCGCGGCCTCTTCGTTCGTGACGAGCGCGGCGCGGACGCCGCGGACCTTGTTCGCCGCGATGCTCGCGCCGATCCCGGTCGCGCACACGACGACGCCGCGCTCGGCGCCGCCGCTCGCGACCCGTTCCGCGACCGCGATCGCCGAATCCGGGTAGTCCACCGAGTCGGTGCCGTTGTTCGTGCCGAGGTCCGCAACGTGCTGCTTCAGCTCGGCCACGAGGCGCTGCTTGAGTTCGAACCCGGCGTGATCGGATCCGATCGCGACGCGCACGGAGCTACGGCCGCCGCGCGCCGGCGCCGGCGGGCACGCCCGCGAGCCCCGGAGTGAGCCAGCCGCGACGATCCGGCGTCTGCCCCTTCACCGTGGCGAAGAAGGCTTCCTGGATCGCCTTCGTCACGGGTCCGCGCTCGCCGTTGCCGACCGGGATGCGGTCCACCGACGAGATCGGCGTCACTTCGACGGCGGTGCCGCTGAAGAACGCCTCGTCGGCGATGTACATCATCTCGCGCGGCAGCACGGTCTCGCGCACGCGGTAGCCCAGCTCCTGCGCGAGCGTGAACACCGTGTCGCGCGTGATGCCGAGCAGCACGCTGCTTCCCGTCGGCGGCGTGAGGATCTCGTTCTTGTAGACGAGGAACAGGTTCTCGCCGCTGCCCTCGCTCAGGCAGCCGTGCACGTCGAGCGCGATCGCCTCGGCGTAGCCGTCGGCGTTCGCCTCGAGGCGCAGCAGCTGCGAGTTGAGGTAGTTGCCCGCGGCCTTCGCCATCGCCGGCAGCGTGTTCGGCGCCATGCGCGACCACGAGCCGATCTTCACCGCGACGCCCTTCGTGAGCCCCTCTTCACCGAGGTACTTGCCCCACGGGTAGGCCGCGATCGCGACGTCGATCGGCGTCCCCGTCGGATCCACGCCGACGTGGCTGTAGCCGCGATAGACGAGCGGGCGGATGTAGCACTCCTGCAGGTCGTTCGTCGCGACGATGTCGAGGCACGCGCGCCGCAGCGTGTCGCGGTCGAACGGAATCTTCATGCGATAGATCTTCGTCGAGTAGAACAGGCGGTCGAGGTGGTCTTCGAGCCGGAAGATCGCCGGACCGTTCGGAGTCTGATACGCGCGGATGCCCTCGAAGACCGCCGACCCGTAGTGCAGGACGTGCGACAGCACGTGCACCTTGGCGTCGTCCCACGGAACCATCGTTCCGTTCATCCAGATCTGCTTGGCCTTCTGCATCGCCATGACGCACCTCTTCAGGCTGGTGTTCGATTCAACGCGAGCGCGCGCGCGACTGCTCGATCACTCGCGGAACGATTCGTTCGACGTGGCGCCGGATCCGGCGCCAGCACTCTTCGTACGCTTCCTCCGATCCGCCGAACGGATCGGAGACCGGCAATCCCGGTTCCCCGGGCTCGGGCCATTCGCTGACGACGTGCACGCGCTCGCCCTCGACGCCCAGACTCTCCACCGCGTTGCGGTGGCTACGCTCCATGACGAACACCAGATCCACTCCGCGGGCCAGCGCCGAGGTGAGGCGGCGGGCGCGGTGCGCGCTCACGTCCAGCCCCGCCGCGCGCGCGACTCGCCGCGTGCCGTCGCTCGCCGGATCCCCGTCGCGGGCCGCGACCCCGGCCGATCCGATCTCGAAACGGGCCGCTTCGGGGCCCAGCACCTGCCGGAAGGCGGCCTCCGCGAGCGGACTGCGGCAGGTGTTCCCCGTGCAGACGAACAGCACTCGAAACACGGCGGATTCGGAAGACATTCGCGGGTCAGGATAGGAGCCGCTCGGACCCAAGGTCAACCGCGCGGCCCCGGTTCGGGCTCGTCGAAGTCTCCGAGGTCGCCCGTCACGTCGAGCGCGCCGCGGCGCAGGAGGCGCGGCTTCGGACCGCTCACGTCCACGAGCGTCGAAGGCAGCCCCCCGCGGCGCGGACCGCCGTCGAGCACGAGGTCGAGCTGGTTGCCGAACGCCTGCAGCACTTCGGCCGCGCTCTCGGCGGGCGGGGCGCCCGACAGGTTCGCGCTGCTCGAGACGACCGGGCCGCCGATGCGCTCGAGCAGCCGCTGGCAGAGCGTGTCGCGCGGCACGCGCAGCGCCACGGTCCCGCCCGCGCCGCGCACGCGCGGCGGCACGATCGGCGCGGCGCGGAAGATCAGCGACAGCGGCCCCGGCCAGTGGCGCTGCATGAGGCGCTCCGCCACGTCGCCGACGCCGATCGCGAGGCCGTACACCTGGTCGGCTTCCGGAATCAGCGAGATGACGGCGAGCGACGGGGGCCGGCGCTTGAGCCGCGCGATCATCTCGACCGCGGACACGTCGAAGAGCGAACAACCGAGTCCGTAGAGCGTGTCGGTCGGGAACGCGATGACTCCGCCGCGCAGCACCGCTTCGGCGGCCGCGTTCAGCGCCTCGTCCTCGGGGCGCTCGGGATCCACCCGGATCAGTTCCACGTCATCTCCCCCGTCGCGGCTTCGGAGCGGCGAGCGCTTCCCGATGCCGCTCGAGCGCGCGCGCGATCCGCGGATCGCCGAGCGCGAGGATGCGCACGGCGAGGTGCGCGGCGTTGCGCGCGCCCCACGTCCCCACGCCGAGCGTGCCGACGGGCACGCCGGGCGGCATCTGAACGGTCGAGAGCAGCGCGTCGAAGCCTCCGAGCGGCGAACTCGCGAGCGGCACGCCGAGCACCGGCAGTCCCGTGTGCGCGGCCATCGCGCCCGCGAGGTGCGCGGCCCCGCCCGCCGCAGCGATCACGACCTCGATGCCGCGCGCCTTCGCGCCCCGCGCCCAGGTTCGCGCCGCGTCGGGCGTGCGATGCGCCGATCGCACGGCGATCTCGTACCCGACGCCGAAATCGTCGAGCACGCGTCCCGCCTCCTCGAGGATCGCGCGATCGGATTCGCTGCCCATGACGATCCCCACGCGGGGCTTCGACTTCGTCGGTCGCTTCACGTCCTTCCTCCCGTGGCTGCGAGCGCGCCGGCCGCGGCCGCGATGTCGCGGCGGGCGCGCCAGCCGTGTCCCTGCAAGCTCTCGATGCCCTCGTAGACGCGCGAGCGCGCCGCGGCGAGCGTGTCGTCGCGCGCGACGACGTACGCCGCGCGTCCGCCGGTGATCCGCCAGCCCGCGTCTTCGAACCGCGTGCCGGCGTGGAACACGACGAGCCCGCGCGCGGCGAGCGCCTCGAGTCCCGCGATCCGCCCCGCGCCCGAGGGCGCCTCGGGGTAGCGCTCGTCGGCGATCGCGACGGCGACGCACGCGCCGGCGACGCGCGACACGAGCGCCGGCTCGAGCGCGCCCGTCGCGGCGCTCCGGAGCAGGCGCGCGAACGCGCCCTCGACCAGCGGCAGCACGGCCTGCGTCTCGGGATCGCCGAAGCGCGCGTTGAATTCCACGACGCGCACGGACGGCCCGTCGATCATCAGTCCGCAGTAGAGCGCGCCCGTGAACGGCGTGCCGCGGCGCGCGAGTTCGGCCAGCACCGGCGCGACGATCGTCCGTCCGATCGTGTCCTCGAGCGCGGCTCCGAGCGGCGCCGGCGCGTAGGCGCCCATGCCGCCGGTGTTCGGACCGCGGTCGCCGTCCTCCGCCCGCTTGTAGTCGCGCGCGGGCGGCAGGAGCACGAACCGCTCGCCGTCCGTCACGGCCATCACCGACGCTTCCTCCCCGGCGAGGAACTCCTCGATCACGAGCGCGCGGCCGCTCGCGCCGAAGCGTCCGCCTTCGAGCGCGGTCCGTCCGAAGTCGAGCGCTTCGGCGCGCGATGCCGTGACGAGCACGCCCTTGCCCGCGGCGAGTCCGTCGGCCTTGAGCACGTAGGGCGGCGCGAACGCACCGAGCGCCGCATCGAGCGCATCCGCGGACTCGACGCGCTCGGCGCGCGCGGTCGGCACGCGCGCGGCGCGCATGACGTCCTTCGCGAACCACTTGCTCGCTTCGAGGCGCGCGGCGCCGCGGCCCGGGCCGAACACGGCGAGGCCGCGCTCGCGCAGCCGGTCGGCGAGGCCGTCCGCGAGCGGCTGCTCGGGACCGATCACGACGAGGTCGAGTCGCGCCGGGTCGAGCAGTTCGTCGAGCGCGTCGGGCGCGCGGAAGCGCACGCGCGGCTCGGGCGCCGTGGCGCCGTCGGGATCGCGGGCGAGCGTCACTTCGGCGCACTCGGGATCGCGCGCGAGCCGCCACGCGAGCGCGCTTTCACGCCCGCCGGAACCGATCACGAGGACACGCAGCGCGTTCACGTCCGCAATCTAGCGAGGCGCGCGAACGAGGGTCAAGGTTCGGCGCGCACCGCACCCGGCTCGGGCCACGCGAGGACGGCGTCGGCGCGAACCAGCGCGCGCGCGGCCTCGCGCTCGCTCGCCCCGGCCGCGGCGAAGAACTCGCGCGTCGCGCTCGAGGCGAGCGCGGGCACGATCGCGCCGGGCAACGGGTCTTGCGCCGCGGGGTCCGGCGAAGGGCCGAGCGCGACGATCGCCTCGGCCTCGCGCAGTTCGTCGTCGAGCTCGACCGCGTGCCCCGCGACGCGGCCCGCGGGGAAGGCGCGCGAGCGTGCGGCATCGTGGACGACCACTGGCAGCCCGTGCGCCGCGAGCGCCGAGCGCGCGGACTCGTCGCCGTCCGCCACGAGCACGAAGCAGCGTCCGGAAGCGACGCCGCGGCGCGCGAGCGTCGCGAGCGCGAACCCGAGCGCCCGGGCGGCGACGCCCGCGGGGCGCGGATCGATCGCGATCGCGGTGATCGCGCCCGGCGCCACGCGCTCCCGCACCTCGCGCTCGAAGCGCGCGCGCGCGGACGCGTTCGGGACCGCGCTCACGTCCGGCGCCGCTCGAGTTCGGCGCGCAGCAGCTCCTGAACGGTCTGCGGCACCGCCTGCCCGCCGCTCTTCTTCATGACCTGGCCGACGAGGAAGCCGAACGTCTGCGTCTTGCCCGCGAGCACCTGCGCGACCGGGCCCGGATTCTCGTCGAGCACCTCGCGCACGATGGGAATCAGTTCGTCTTCCGAGCCCATCACGCTCACGCCGTGGCGCTCGAGCAGAACGTGGAGGCTTCCCTCCTCGAACGCGAGCCAGCCGAACGCCTGTTTCGCGAGCGGCCCCGGCAGCGTCTTCGCCGAGATCGCGGAGAGCAGCTCGGCGAGCCGCGCCGGCGGCACTCGAAGCTGCCACTCCTCGAGCGTCCACCCCCGCTCGCGAACGACCCGCAGCACCTCGACCATGACCCAGTTGCTCGCGAGCTTGGGGTCCGCGGCGCCGGCGAGCGCCTCGAAGTAGTCGGCGAGCACGCGATCCGCGCACAGGACTCCGGCGTCGTACGCGGGCAGTCCGTACGACTCGACGAACCGCCGCTCCCGCACCCACGGCAGCTCGGGCAGCCGTTCTCGCGCCTCGGCGATCGCGGCGCCGCTCACGCGCAATCGCGGCAGGTCGGGTTCCGGGAAGTAGCGATAGTCGTGCGCGCGCTCCTTCGTGCGCATCACGGCGAGCCGGTCGCGATCGGCGTCGTAGAGCAGCGTCGCCTGCACGACGCGCTCGCCGCGCTCGAGCAGCCGCGTCTGACGGTCGACCTCGGCGAGCACGCCGCTCTCGACGCCCTTGATCGAGTTCAGGTTCTTGATCTCGGTCTTCGTGCCGAGCGCCTCGTCCCCCGACGGGCGCAGGCTGACGTTCGCATCGCAGCGCAGCTGGCCCTTCTCCATGTCGCCGCCCGAGATCCCGAGCCAGCGCACGAGCCGCCGCAGCTCGACGAGGAACGCCGCGCAGTCCTCGGCCGAGCGGAAGTCCGGCTCGGTGACGAGTTCGAGCAGCGGAACGCCGGCGCGGTTGAAGTCCACGCGCGACACCCTGCGGTCGCCGCGCCGTTCGGGATGGAACGACTTCCCCGCGTCCTCCTCGACGTGGACGCGCGTGATCCGGAACGCCCGGCGCTTCGCGCCCTCGCCGATCGCGAGCGCGCCGCCCTCGCACAGCGGCCGGTCGTACTGCGTGATCTGGTAGTTCTTCGGCATGTCGGGATAGAAGTAGTTCTT
>JBGAOA010000095.1:0-11892 GCA_044222065.1 Candidatus Eiseniibacteriota bacterium | reverse complement strand
TCGAGCACTTTCATGCTCCGTTCCCCTCACGCACTTCGCGCTCCGAAGGGACGCGCCCTGAAGAAATTGCGCGCGGCAGCGCACCGACACCCACCGAGGCTCGCTCACCTACGGGGTCCGCCACTGTTCGTGGCGAAGGCCACCGCGCGCGTTCCTTCGCTAGGGCAAGCCGCGTGCCCCATGACGACGAACGACGAAATGCGCCGCAACCCGTTGTCCGGCAATGACCGGACGATTCGGACCCGCCGGACCGGCAGGCGCGCGGGCGCCTGGCTCTGCTGTCAAAGCGTCACGCGTCTCTGTAGTGCTGACAGGCAGGAGCGCGGCGACGGCGAGATCGGCGGGACGATCTGACGCGCGAACCCCGCCGCGTCCTGGGAGCGAAGGTCGCGGCGGGGCGGGACGGCCCGGACTCAGTCGGTGTTCGGGTCGCCGAGTTCCTTGAGCTTCCGATACAGGTTGCGCTCGCTGATGCCGAGGATCTGCGCCGCGCGCTGGCGGTGGCCCTTGCACTCGCGGAGCACGCGCTTGATGTAGCGGCGCTCGAGTTCGTCGAGCGTCGTCAGCCGGTCCGAGTCCTCGCCCGCCGGCAGCGAAGGCTCGAGCCGCACGCCGAGCGGCAGGTGCTCGGGTTCGATCGTGCCGCCGTCGCACAGGATGAGCGCGCGCTCGATGACGTTCTCGAGTTCGCGCACGTTGCCCGGCCAGTGGTAGCGCGTCAGCACGTCCATGGCGGCGGGCGCCAGCGCGATGCCGCGCTTCGGCACGATGCTCGAGTTGCGCACGAAGTGCTCGACCAGCAGCACGAGGTCTTCGCGGCGCTCGCGCAGCGGCGGGATGTGCAGCGAGAACACGTTGAGCCGGTAGTACAGGTCCTCGCGGAACTGTCCTTCCTTCATCATGGTCTCGAGCGGCCGGTTCGTCGCCGCGATGACGCGCACGTTGACCTTGATGTCGGCCGTGCCGCCGACGCGGCGGAACGTGCCGGTCTCGAGCACGCGCAGCAGCTTCACCTGCAGCGCCGGCGTGATCTCGCCGATCTCGTCGAGGAAGATCGTGCCGCGGTCGGCGACCTCGAAGAGGCCGTGCTTGAGGCGCACCGCGCCGGTGTACGCGCCCTTCTCGTGTCCGAACAGCTCGCTCTGGAGCAGGTTCTCGTGGAGCGTCGCGCAGTCCACGACCACGAAGGGCTGGTGCGCCCGGCGGCTCAGCCGGTGGACGGCGCGCGCGACGAGCTCCTTGCCCACGCCGCTCTCGCCGCGGATGAGCACCGTCGCCTCGGTCTCGGCGACGCGTCCGAGCAGCTTCAGCATCTCCTTGATCTGCGGCGAGGCGCCGATGAAGTTCTCGCCCGGCCCCAGGCGCTCGATGTCGCGCTTCAGCGCCGTGTTGCCGCGCTGGAGCATCTGCTTCTGCACGGCCTTCTCGAGCACGGCCTCGAGTTCGGCGAGTCGGCAGGGCTTCGTGAGGAAGTCGTGCGCGCCCTGCTTCATCGCCTTGATCGCCTCCTGCACCGTCGCGTACGCGGTCAGCAGCACGACCTCGGAGCCGGGCGACATCTCGCGGATCTCGGGCAGCAGGTCGAGCCCGTTGCCGTCGGGCAGCCGGACGTCGAGGACGACGAGGTGGAAGTGCTGCTTCGAGAGCAGCCCGCGCGCCTCCTCGACCGACCCCGCGGCGGTCACTTCGTAGCCGGATCGCGCGAGTTCGCGCGCGGTCAGGCGGCGGAACGTCTCTTCGTCGTCCACGAGCAGCAGGCTGATCGCCGCCGCGGCGTCGGGAGCGTCGGCTTCGCGGGGCTCGGCCGCCGCGGTGTCCTCGTTGCCCCTCATCGGTATTGCCCTCCGCTTCCTTCCACGGGCAGCTCGACGATGAAACGCGCACCGCCTTCCGCCCGATTCTCGACGCGTATGGTTCCCCCGTGGCGCGTCACCACGCCGTTCGTGACGAACAGACCGAGCCCGGTTCCCTGACCCGCCGGCTTGGTGGTGAAGAACGGCTCCCAGATCTTCACGAGATGCTCCTCGCGAATGCCGGGGCCGCTGTCTTCGATGGTCAAAACGATCTGCGGCCCGCGCGCGAGCGTGCTCACGCGCAGCGTGCCGCCGTTCGGCATCGCCTGCACCGCGTTCATCATCAGGTTCATGCAGATGCCGCGCAGCCCGGACTCGCTGCCCCACACCTCCGGCAGGTCGGCGTCGAGCTGGTCCTGCACCTCGATGCCGTGCTTCTTCGTGTGGAACTGGAGCAGCGACATCGTGTCGTGCACGGCGCGGTTGAAATCCACGCGCCCGGGCGTCGTCGTGTACGGCTGCGCGAGCAGCATGAGCTTCGCGGTCGTCTCGCGGCAGCGGCCGACTTCGTGCTCGAGCAGCTTGAGCAGCTCGCTGGCATCGTCGAGCGCGGCCGGATCGCGCTCGCGCCGCGCGATCGCGCGCGACAACGAATCCACGCCCGCGAGCACCGAGGCGAGCGGATTGTTGATCTCGTGCGCGACGCCCGCGGCGAGCGCGCCGACCGACGCGAGTCGCTCGCTGTGCGACAACTGCGCCTCGAGCGTCGAGCGGTCCGTGATGTCGCGCCACACCTCGACGACGTGGGTCACGCGGCCGCCACCGTCCACGATCGGATTGAAGCTCGCTTCCCAGCGGCGCTGCACGCCGCGCGCATCGGGCAGCGTGCGGATCACCTTCTGATCCGACTGGCCGTCGAACGCGAGGCAGGCCACGCACGCGCCGCGGCGATCGGTCGCCTCCGCCTCGGGACAGCGCAATCCCTGCAGGCAGATCGCGCCGACGACGCTGTCGCGCCGCGCGCCGAACTCTTCGACATATCGGCGATTCGCCGCGACGACGCGGCGCTCGCGATCGAGCACGACGATCGCGTCGCTGAGCGAATCCACGAAAGCGGGCCAGATGGCGCCGAGCGCGTCTCCGTCGATCCGTCCGTTCGCGCCCGGCTTCGGCGCGACGAACTCGATTCGCTCGGGTTCGGGTGGTGAAGTCATCGCGTTCCTCGAGTGACAGCGGACCCAGACGGCTGTCAGCTTGGCAGGATTGCGCGTGAATGCCAAATCGTCACCTGAGGTCCCGGCCGAGCTTAACTTCCTCCCGCACGACGGAATCCCACGGACAAGGCGCATCTGACAGACACGCGGGCGTGCCCCTGACGTTGACTCTCGTGGCACGGCTCCTGCCGATGATGGCAGGATGCGGCCTTCGCGGTTCCGCTTTCGAGGCCGCAGGTGACGGGAGTCGCCGGGCATCGGCCCCGGGGACGAGCGCGCGGGGAGGATCGAGGGATGGGAACGGAAGAGGCGCCCGGACGGAGCACCACGCCCCTCCTGCTCGCGCTCGCGGCCCGGCGCGCGGAGGGCGCCCCGGGGAACGCGGTGCAGGACTTCCTCGCGGGCGCGACCGACGAAGAGGTCGCGGCTCGCCGCGGCCTGCCGCTCGCCGCGGCGCGCGGCGTGCGCACGTTCTACGACGGCCTCGAACGTCGCCCGCGCGTCTGCGACGGCACCGCGTGCCGCTTCCAGGGTGCGGACGCGCTGCACGCGCGCCTTTCGGAGTTCGGCCCCATGGAGCGCGTGCGCTGCCTCGGGCACTGCTACGCCGCGCCGAGCTACCTCGTGGGCGGCGTCGTCTACGCGCGGCCGCGCGGCGAGACGGCGGGCGCGTGGATCGAATCGTGGGGCGAAGGCGCCTCGCCGCTCCCCGATCTCGTCGCCGTGCCGCGTGTGAACCTCGCGCCCGAACCGATCGTGCTGCGGCACCTCGCCCCGGGCGGCGCGACGCCCGACTTCTCCGAATACGACACGCCGTCCGCTGACGCGATCCTCGGCGCGATCGAAGCCGCGAAGCTGCGCGGGCGCGGCGGCGCGCTCTACCCGACCGCCGCGAAGTGGCGCGCGGCGCGCGCGACGCCGGCCGACGAACGTTACGTGGTCGCGAACGGCGACGAGGGCGACCCGGGCTCGTTCGTGGACCGGCTGCTGCTCGAAGAGGATCCGCACGCCGTGCTCGCCGGCATGAAGCACTGCGCGCGCGCGATCGGCGCGCGCCGCGGTTTCGTGTACGTGCGCTACGAGTACCCGCGCGCGCAAGCGGTCGTGCGCGCGGCGATCGACGAGGCGCGTGCGCGCGGCCTGCTCGGCGACGACTTCGCGATCGAGGTGATCTCGGGGGCGGGTTCCTACGTGTGCGGCGAAGAGACGGCGCTGCTTGCCTCGATCGAGGGACTGCGCGGCGAGCCGCGCGCGAAGCCGCCCTACCCGGCCGAGTCCGGGCTGTGGGGCAAGCCGACCGTCGTGCAGAACGTCGAGACGCTGGCGCTCGTCCCGTGGGCCGTGAAGCACGCGCGGCCGACCGGCACGAAGGCGCTGAGCCTCTCGGGCGCGCTGCGCTGGACCGGCGTCGCCGAGATCGCGCTCGGCACGACGCTGCGCGACGCGCTCACGCGCGCGGGCGGCGGCGCACCGGAGGGGCGGCGCTGGAGCATGGCGCTCGTCGGCGGACCGATGGGCCGGCTGCTGCCCGAGCGCGCGTTCGACACGCCGCTGTCGTTCGAGGCGCTGCCCGGCATGGGACACGCGGGCGTCGTCGTGCTCGACGACACCGTGCGGCCTTCGGATCTCGCGCGCCACCTGTTCGCGTTCGCGGCCGCCGAGTCGTGCGGCAACTGCGCGCCGTGCCGGCTCGGCACCGCGCAGCTCGCCTCGCGCCGCGACCGCGCGTCGCTCGAGCGGCTGCTCGACACGCTCGAGATCGGCAGCCTGTGCGGCTTCGGCCAGGGTGTTCCGCGACCGATCCGCGATCTGCTCGAGCACTACGGCGACGAGGTGTTCGCATGATGCGCGTGGACGGACGCGAGGTCGAAGCGCGCGGCAAGATCCTCGACGCGTGCCGGGCGGCGGGCGCCACGGTGCGCGCGTTCTGCCACGACGAGCGGCTCTCGAAGGGCGGCCACTGCCGCAGCTGCATGGTCGAGGTGAACGGCCGCTTCGTCGCCGCGTGCTGCACGCCGGCGAAGGACGGGCTCGAGGTGCGCACGTCGAGTCCGGCGCTCGACGCCTACCGGCGCGATCTCGGCGAGCTGATGCGCACGAGCGCGA
Source organism: Candidatus Eiseniibacteriota bacterium (assembly GCA_044222065.1). Lineage (GTDB taxonomy): Bacteria > Eisenbacteria > RBG-16-71-46 > RBG-16-71-46 > RBG-16-71-46 > JBGAOA01. Next base: position 6,779 of record JBGAOA010000095.1, on the reverse strand, counting down.
CGCCGCGCGGACGCGTCGGCGCGGTGCTCGAGTCGTGGGGCGTCACGGGCGAGCGCTACGAGTGCCTCGCGCCGGCGCACGACGGCGCTCGCGACGCGTCGCACCCTTACGTCCACGTGGACCTCGACGCGTGCATCCTGTGCCGGCGCTGCGTGCGCGCGTGCGAAGAGATCCAGGGCCAGTTCGTCTACGCGCTCGAAGGGCGCGGCGCCGAGACGCGGCTCGCGTGGGGCGGCGGCTCGTTCGCCGAGAGCGCGTGCGTCGCCTGCGGCGCGTGCGTTTCGACCTGCCCGAGCGGCGCGCTCACGAGCGCCGACCTCGAACGCGCGCGCCCCGAGACGCGCGTGACGCGCACGACGTGCGGCTACTGCGGCGTCGGCTGCCAGCTCGAGGTGCACGCCGCCGACGGCGCGGTCGCGCGCATCGAGGGCGTCGCGACTTCGCCCGTGAACCGCGGGCACCTGTGCGTGAAGGGCCGCTACGCGCACGGCTTCGCGCGCCACCCCGAACGGCTGCGATCGCCGCGCATCCGGCAGGGCGGATCGCTCGTCGAGGTGTCGTGGGACGACGCGCTCGCGCACGTCGCGGCCGAACTCGCGCGGCTCTCGGGCCGCGTCGCGGGCCTGTCGTCGTCGCGCTGCACGAACGAAGAGAACTACCTGTTCCAGAAGTGGCTGCGCGGCGGGCTCGGCACGAACGACGTCGACTGCTGCGCGCGCGTGTGCCACGCGCCGAGCGCCGCGGGCATGCGCGCCGCGCTCGGCACCGGCGCCGCGACGAACTCGCTCGCCGACCTCGAACGCGCGGACCTGCTGTTCGTGATCGGCGCGAACCCGACCGAGGCGCACCCCGTGACGGGCGCGCGCATGCGGCAGGCCGCGCTCGGCGGCGCGACGCTGATCGTCGCGGACCCGCGCCGCACCGAACTCGCCGAGATCGCCGACCTGCACCTCGCCGTGAAGCCCGGAGCGAACGTGCCGCTGCTGCATTCGATCGCCGCCGTGCTCGTCGAAGAAGACCTCGTGAACCGCGAGTTCGTCGCCGCCCGCGTCGAGGGCTGGGACGCCTACGCGTCGTTCGTGCGCGCCTTCGCGCCCGAACGCGTCGCGAACGTCACGGGCGTCCCGGCGCCGCTCGTGCGCGAGGCCGCGCGCCGCTACGCCCGCGCCGAGCGCCCGCTCCTGGCGCACGGGCTCGGCGTGACCGAGCACCTGCAGGGTAGCGAGGCCGTGATGCTGATCTGCAACCTCGCGCTGCTCGCGGGCGCGATCGGGCGCGAGGGCGTCGGCGTGAACCCGCTGCGCGGCCAGAACAACGTGCAGGGCGCCGCCGACATGGGCTGCCAGCCCGACCTGCTCACCGGCTACCAGCCGGTCGCGGACCCGGCCGTGCGCGAGCGCTTCGAGCGCGTGTGGGGCCGCGCCGTTCCGAGCACGATCGGGCGCACGCTGCCCGAGATCTGGGACGCGATCGAGCGCGGCGAGATCCGCGGGCTGATCCTGTTCGGCGAGGACGTCGCGCAGACCGACCCCGACGCGCGGCGCGTGCGGAAGCTCCTCGCCTCGCTCGAGTTCGTGCTCGTGATCGAGCTGTTCCCGTCGGAGACTTCGAAGTACGCGACGACGCTGCTCCCGGGCGCGAGCTTCCTCGAGAAGGACGGCACGTTCACGAACGGCGAGCGCCGCGTGCAGCGCGTGCGCGAGGCGCTGCCGCCGGTGCCGGGCGCGCGCCCCGACTGGCGCGTGCTGCTCGACTTGATGGCGGCGTGCGGCTGGGCGCAGCCGCACGGCTCGCCGTCCGACGTGATGGACGAGATCGCGCGTGTCGCGCCGTCGTTCACGGGCGTCTCGTACGCGCGGCTCGAGGGCGACGGACTCCAGTGGCCCGTCCCCGCGCCCGACCATCCGGGCACGCCGATCCTGCACCGCGAGTCGTTCCCGCGCGGCAAGGGTTTGCTGTCGCGCGTCGAGTACGTGCCGTCGCCCGAGCTGCGCCCCGGCCTCACGCTCGTCACCGGCCGGCGGCTCGAGCACTACAACGCCGCGACGATGACGCGGCGCACGCCGAACGCGGCGATCGCGCCGGCGGACGTGCTCGAGATCTCGCCCGTGGACGCGCGCGCGCGCGGCATCGAGGACGGCGCGCGGGTGCGGGTCTCGAACGCGCGCGGCGCGGTGGAACTGGTCGCGCACGTCACGGACCGCGTGAACGAAGGCACGGTGTTCACGACCTTCCACTTCCCGGAGACGCCGGTGAACGACCTCACGAGCGAGGTGCGTGACCGGGTCTCGGGCTGTCCCGAATACAAGGTCACCGCGGTCGACGTGACCCTCGCCGGGCGCTGAGACTGGCGCCGCGCCCGGTGCAGGGGTGTAGACTTTTCGGATGAAGAACTCCCGCGAAGGCTCGACCGCCCATCTCATCGAACTCTGCGTCGCCTACTTCTTCAGCTACGTCGGCACCGGCATCCTGGTGAAGGTGTTCACGGGCGGCATCCGCGAACCGCGGATGTCCGACATGGAATACCTCGTGAACAACACGGTCGGCAGCTCGCTGCTGTGCCTGCTCGCGGTCGTGCTGCTCGGCTGGCTGCGCTCCCCGCCCGCGCCGGGCGCGGCGCCGACGTTCCACCGCCCCTCCGAGCTCGGCGTCATCGTGCCGTCGGGCATCTGCACCGCGATCATCATTCCCGGCACGACGCTGCTCTACACGCTGCCGATCTCGGTCATGGTCGCGATGGTCATCATGCGCGCGAGCGTGATCATCGTGAGCCGCATCGTGGACTCGGTGCAGATCCGCCAGGGGCTCCTGAAGAAGAAGGTGCTGCCCGAGGAGAACTGGGCGGTCGCCTTCGCGCTGCTCGCGCTCGCGACGAACCTGCTGCTGATCCCGTTCGCGGGCTTCCTCGAGTCGCGCGGCATCGAGGCCAAGTCGGTGATCGGCGTGTCCGCGGGCTCGCTCAAGGGCGGCTTCGACTTCCTGCACAACCCGCTCGCGATGACGGTGCTCACGATGTACATCGTGTCGTACGCGATCCGGCTCTACATCATGAACTGGTTCAAGAACGCGCGGCACGGCGTCTCGACGCTCGACAACCGCGGGTTCTTCGCGTGGGAGCAGCTCACGGCGAGCGTCGTGATGTTCTCGATGCTCGCGTTCTTCTACTTCGCGCCTCCGGCGCTCGGCTGGACGGACCACCGCTTCGAGATCGTGCACGCGTCGGTGAACAAGCCCGACTTCGCCGCGTTCGCCTCGGGCGTGCCGTTCGCGCTCGTCGCGTTCTTCTCGGTCTTCCTGTTCATGTTCCACGGCCGCACCGCGACGTTCGCCGGCGTCGTGAACCGGCTCACGTCGCTGCTCGCGGGCACGACCGCGACCGTGATCCTCGCGCTCGTCTGGCACACGAAGCCGCCGGCCGCGCAGGACTGGGCCTCGCTCGGCTTCATCCTCGTCGCGGTGTGGTTCCTGACGCGCGCCGAATCGAAGCGCGCGGCGGAGCTGAAGCGCGGGACGTGACGGGTCGACGGCGACTCGTCGCGCCCGTCCGCTAGACGCCCTTCACCGCGATCCGCGCATCCAGTGCGAGCGCGCCCTTGCCGGGCTCGCGCACCTTGAGCGGGTTCAGGTCCATCTCGGCGATCTCGGGATGGTCCATGACGAGCTGCGAGACGCGCAGCAGCGCCTCCTCCAGCGCGACGAGGTCGCCCGGAGGCGCGCCGCGGTAGCCGGCGAGCAGCTTCGCGCCCTTGATGCCGTGGATCATCGCGCGCGCGTCGAGATCGGTGAGCGGCGCGACGCGCAGCACGACGTCCTTGAGCAGCTCGACCTGTACGCCGCCGAGTCCGAAGAGCAGCAGCGGGCCGAACGACGGATCGCGCGTCACGCCCACGATCGTCTCGATGCCGTCGCGGATCATCGGCTGCACCGACACGCCGTCCATGTCGTCGGCGAGCCCCTTCTCGCGCAGCCGCCAGTGGATCGCGTCGAACGCCTCGCGCACCTCGTCCTCGTCGCGCACGTCGAGCACGACGCCGCCGACGTCGGTCTTGTGCGTGATGCGCTCCGACACGAGCTTGATCGCGACCGGGAAGCCGACGCGCTTCGCGATCGCCGCCGCCTCGTCCGCCGTCGCGGCGACCGCGGTCTCGGGCAGCGCGACGCGGTACGCCGAGAGCACCTCGCGCACCTCTTCGGGCGAGAGCCACGAGGCCTTCGTCCCGGCGCCGTCGCCCGCCTCCGCGCGCCGCGTCCACGTCGGTGAACGTGCGCGTCGCGCCGTCCGGCCTGGCGAGCCACTCGCCGTAGCGCACCGCGCGCGACAGCGCGATCGCGGCCGACTCGGGGAACATGTAGCTCGGCACGTGGCTCTCGGCGAGCGCTTCGGGCACGCCGTGCGAGCCGAGGAAGCACGACAGGATCGGCTTCGGCGCGATGCCCTTCGCGGTCCACTCCTGCTTCGCGGCTTCGTAGCCGTGCACGATGCTCTGCGCGACCTCGTCCGGGTTCGTGACGATCGGCGGCACGTAGAGCACGAGCAGCGAGTCCACGTTGGGGTCGGCGCCGATGAGCCGCACCGCCTTCTCGAACGACGCGGGCGTCGCGGACGCGATCATGTCCACGGGGTTGCGCGTGCTCGCCTCCGCCGGCAGGAACGCGCGCAGCGCCGCGACCGTCGAGTCGTCGAGCGTCGGCACGACCATGCCGCGGTATTCGCACGCATCGGACGCGAGGATGCCGGGGCCGCCCGCGTTCGTGACGATGCCGACGCGGTTGCCGCGCGGCACCGGCTGGTTCGCGATCAGCATCGCGACGTCGAACAGCTCCTCGATCGTGTCGGTTCGGATCACGCCCGCCTGCGCGCACATCGCGCTCACGGCCGAGTCCGCGCCCGCGAGCGAGCCCGTGTGCGACGAGGCCGCGCGCATGCCGGCCCCGGTGCGGCCGCTCTTCACCGCGGCGATCGGCTTCTTGCGTCCGACGCGGCGCGCGATCTCGAGGAAGCGGCGCGGATTTCCGAACGACTCGAGGTACAGCAGCACGACGTCGGTGCCCGGATCCTGCTCCCAGTACTCGAGCAGGTCGTTGCCCGACACGTCGGCCTTGTTGCCGACGCTGATGAAGTGCGAGATGCCGATGCCGAGCGCGCGCGCCGTGTCGAGGATCGCGAGTCCGAGTGCGCCGCTCTGCGACGAGAACGCGACGCGCCCGGGCGGCGGGTACGGCGGCGCGAACGTGCCGTCCATGCGCACGCCGTCCTCGGTGTTGAGCACGCCGAGGCAGTTGGGGCCCACGAGCCGCATGCCGTAGCGGCGCGCGCACGCGACGAGGTCGCGCTCGCGCACGGCGCCGTCGGGCCCGATCTCCTTGAAGCCCGCGCTGATCACGACCGCGCCCTTCACGCCGCGCTTGCCGCACGCCTCGAGCACGGGGAGCACGTGCACGGCCGGCACGACGATGATCGCGAGTTCGGGCGCCTCGGGCAGCTCGTCGAGCGACGCGTACGCGCGCACGGACTGCACGTTCGAGGCCTTCGGGTTGATCGGATAGACGGGGCCCTGGAAGCCGTGCTCGAGCAGGTTGTGGAAGATCGCGCCGCCGACCGTGGTGAGGTCGCGAGAGGCGCCGATCACGGCGATCGAGCGGGGGCGGAAGATCGCGTCGAGGCTGCGGCCGGCCTGGGACGGCGCGGCGGCGGGCGACGCGGGCGTGGCGACGGTGACGTCCGGCATCGAAAACTCCACGTTCAGCGAAAGGTCTGCGGATGCACTTCGGGCCCGGCGGTGCGCCGGGACCCGCATGCTAGCACCGTGGAGTGATCGGGGCGGCGCGACGCGGGCGCGCGACGGATCGTCGGGAAGAGCAACGCGAGATTCCGGGAGTCCCGTTGCTCCCAGACTTCGCCGACGGAGCCGGCTAGCCCGACGGGTCGGGGCGGCGCGCTCCGTTCGCGGCTGATTCCGTGACCTTTCGAATCATGGCTTCGACCGCCGGCTCCGTGTTCATTGGAACGAGCCGAACGTCCGGATGTGAGCGCGTGAAGACTCGAAACACCTCATCTGCGAAAGCCGGCCCGATCTCGGAAACACCCCCGAAGTCCAGGACCACGGTTCGGAATTGCTCCAATCGCGCCACAAGCCGTTTGGCCTGAGAGCGCGAGACGAGACCGCCGCCCTGAGGTTCGAGCATTCGGACTGCGAGTGTCGTCCTGTCCAAGCTGAGGTCACCCTTCTGGTGCGCGAAGCGTTCGTAGACTTCAAGCGTCGTGCGAGGGGAGCCGAGAGCGATTTCCATTTCGACGTGAGTGCCGTCGAGACGATCGACTCCTTCGAGCCACCAGTCGTGCTCGTTCGCACGAAGACGGAGAAAGATCTCTCCGGACATTAGGTGGAATTCATCGAACATTCGAGCCGTGTAGAAGATGCCCTCTCCACTGTGGCGTTCCGGGTCCGTGGTGAACTTCCCCTTGGTGAGCTCGAGGACGGCCTCGTGATTCGTCGAGAGGCTCAGCGCGTCCCGGATCTTGCGAAAGATGCCGACTCCCCAGTCCATGACCACGATGGAGACCGCGGCGTCATCCGCCGCCACGACGATCGCCGCCTGCGGCGATTCAGAGTGACTGGCGACGTTGTTCAGCATCTCCGTGAAGCCGAACTTGCAGATCGAAAGGACGTTCGGCGGTGCCCCTTCCAATCGGGGCAGGACCCGATCCTCCCAGACGACGTCCTCGTAGAAATCGGGCGTAATGGGGACGACGAACTCGATTCGGAAGGGGCGCACCA